>CAWHKI010000022.1:0-101943 GCA_963829765.1 uncultured Isosphaeraceae bacterium
AAACGCCACTGCGCCTCGGCTTCCGCTCGGCGATCCTGGCACCGGTAAACCTCCGCCAGGAGGTGCCGGGCCTTATATCCGCGCCGTCCCGCATCGCCGGCGGCGAGCTGTTGGCCGGAGGGCGCGTTCAAAAGCCCAAGCAACCTTTTTTCGGCGCCGGCCTCGTCACCCTGGGCGTGCAGGAGCGAGGCCTCCAGGAAGAGGAGCTCCTCGACATCGGGGTACTGTTCTCGTCCCGCGCGGCAAACCGCGAGCGCCTCGGCCTTCTGGCTCAGCAATTCGTGAGCCCGGGCGATCGCGGCATACAGCCGCGGGCGGATCGAATAATCCGGAGGCACGAGCTCCAGGCTGCGGCGCAAGATCGGCAGGGCTTCGGCAGCGCGGCCCAAACGCTGCTGCGCGAGGCCGAGCTGGTACAACGCGATCGGGTCGTCCGGACGTTCGGCATGCTGACGCAGTAGCAGCGACAGGTTCCGGTTCAGCTTCGAATCGTCCGGTGTCTGGAAGCCACTGTGGCTAATGACCACATCCGTGCGGCGCAAGTCGTGGCCGGCCCGCCGAATGGAAATCAGGATCTGCTCGTGCACGCGATACTCCCAGCGCAGAGCCGGATCGCGGCGGAAAAGCCGCACCTGATCGACGGCCACCTGAGAGCCATAGGGGTCGTCCGTTGTCGAGAGCTGCCGCATCAAGTACGCCGCGTTTTCCAGCTTCAATCCGGCGAAGAGGGTGCGCAGCCTCGCTCGATTGGGCTCGTCGAGCCGCTCGTCGGAGTCGAGCCAGAAGATCCAATCGCCGGTGGCATGTGCGATGCTTTCGTTGCGGGCCGCGGAGAAGTCGTCCACCCAGGCAAAGTCCACCACGCGCGCCCCATGCTCGAGCGCCACCTGCGCGACTGCGGTCGGTCGACCCCGAATCGACCACGATCATCTCATCGACGAGGTCGGCGACCGACGAGAGGCAGGCCGCGAGCGTCGGCTCGGCGTCCTTGACGATCATGCAGAGCGAGACGCGAGGTCTCGTGGCCGGCGGCACGGCGTTCGCCGCGGCGGCGGCGCTCGCGCCGGGCCATCAAGCCCCGTTCCCGCAGGGCACGAGACTTGGCATCGCCGCCAGGGCAGGCCGCCAGGCCCTCTAGGGCCGCCTCCAGATCGGCCCAGCGACCCTGGTTCAGGCAAAGTTCCCCGAGTCGGAGCCAGCCGGCGGTGAACGAAGGGTTCTCCGTGACCGCGCTTCGCCACTGCGCTTCCGCCTGGGCAGCCCGGCCTGTCTCCTCGTAGATCACGGCCAGATTGTGCCGCGCCTTGTAGCCGCGCAGCCCCTCATCCTCGTTGGCGAAGCCCGAGCCAGCCGGGGCCGCCAGCAGTGCAGGAGGGTCGCTTCCGCCGCCACCAGATCGCCCAGCTCGCGCTCGAGGCAGAGCTTCGAGGAAAAGGATCTCGACGTTGTCGGGATCGTGCCGCCGCCCTTGCCGGCAAGCTTCGAGGGCCTCGGAGGGCTGCCCGAGCTGGCGCCGACACCGCGCTATCAGGACGTGCAATTTGGGCACGATGGAATCGCGATGGCCTGACCGCTCCAGGCTCCGCTGCAAAAGCGGCAGCGCCTCGGCCGCCCGGTCCGTCTCCTGGTAGAGCGAGCCCAGGTTGAACAGCGTGAAAGGGTCGTCGGGCCGTTCGTCGTTGTCCAGGAGCAGCAGTCGCAAGTCGCGGTCTACCTTCTGTTGGCGACAGGCGGAATCCTGGTACCCCGCGTGCTCGATGACCACCTCGGACCGCCGCAAGTCCACTCCCTTTTGCGCAGCGCCGGCAGGATCTGCTCGTGGACTCGGTAACTCCACCGGACATCGGGAAGGCGGCGGAAGAGCCGCAACTGCTCCACGACGACGGCCGCCGACCCCGGCCCCGCGACCGAGCGCTGTTTCATCACGTACGCGACGTTCCCGTTCGGTAGCACGTCGAACAAGGCCCGCAATTTGACGCGGTTCTCCGGGTCGAGATGTTCGTCGGCGTCGAGCCAGAAGATCCAGTCTCCCCGCGCATGGCGCAACGACTCGTTGCGTGCCGCGGCGAAACTGTCCACCCATGTAAAGACGTGCACTTTGGCACCCCAGCGAGCGGCCACGGCGGCGGTGGCGTCGGTCGACCCGGTGTCGACCAACACGATCTCGTCCACCAGGTCGGCGACCGATCCCAGGCAGGTGGCGAGGTGCGCTTCCTCATTCTTGACGATCATGCATAAAGAGACCCGCGGCCGGTAGATCGGCGTGGCGCCTTCTGGTTCAGAGCTGGCCGAAGCCGGCCTTGATCCGAGTTCGGCTGTCGCCGCCCTCACTGGGTGGGGGGCGGTGAATCGCCGGATGGGCTGTTGCCGGAGCTGGCCCAGGCGCTCCTCGATCGCGCGCACGGCATGATCCCAGGTGAAATGGCTGCGAATCCGCGTTGCGGCGGCCGTGCCTTTTGTCCGGGCTTCAGCCCGATGATCAACGACAAGCCGCATGCGGTTCCGCAACGCAGCCGGATCGGGCTCGGCCAGCCAGGGGTAGTCAACGGTCTCGGTATCGTCGATCCGCTTCTGACGAAAGCGCATGATGCGTGCCGGAATCAGCCATGCGTTTTCCTCGCCGCAATAATCCAGAGCCGCACCGTACCCGGTGACGATGACGGGCAAGCCGCTGGCCATGCCTTCCGCGATCGGCAGGCCGAATCCCTCGCCGCGGTACGGGTGAACGAGGCAGTCGCAGGCGGTGTACAGGCCGGCCAGCTCGGCGTCAGAGAGGTCGTGGTCGAGATACTCGATCTCGGGAGCGCCAGCGAGCGCCTGTAGCCGCGCGATCTCATCTGCGGCCGTCTGGCCGCAATAAAACGACCCGCTCCCCATGTCTTTGATCACCAGGCAGACTGGGTCAGAGGCGGTAAACGTTTGCTGGTACGCCTTCAAGAGCACGTCGATCCCTTTCCGGCGAATCGTGCCCCCGACGAACAGGAATTTGAAAGGCTTCGTCGTCTTGAGTGCCAAGGGCTCGGTCCGGGGATGGAACCGGAACGGATCGACCCCCAGTGGTATGACGTGCACCCGATCCGGCGATACTCCACTATGAATGTAGCAATCCCGCACGAAACGGCTGTACGCCCAGAATTCATCGACCCCGTGGCTCGAGGGGCCGACCCACGAGCGCGGCAGGCTGCCGAACTCCCAAGGCTGCATTATCACCCAATGTCCGGCCGGAGGGGGCGTGAAACACGGCGGCCACTGATGACGCACATGGGCAGCGATCGGGCCGCGCGCGGGCCTGGCGCGAGTCCGCCCCAATGCCCTCTTGCCCCGGCGGATTGCGCGAATCGGGGGGACGGATTGCCGGAGGAACGAGGGCCACCTTGTGGCCACGCTCGACTAGCCCCCGGCACAGTTCGCGGTTGACCTGCGAGTACGAATGGAGACCGAGCTGGGAGCCTTCCCAGGCGATCTCGAATCGTTCCTTCGCGAAACCACGTCCGAGACAGGAGGTCGATTCGCTGCTCATGGCTCAAATCAGTTGGTTAGACCTTATCGCGACGGTCAGGCTGCTCGTCCACCCGCGACAAGTTCTTGTTCGTATGGCGGAACTTCATCGATGATCACTCTGTCGTTGACAATGACGCTAGTCCAATGGGCGCGTTTCGTCAACCCGCCCAATTCCGCCGGCATCGTAGGCGTCCGTCAGGCCAATTGTTTCTGGACGTCGCGGCCGCCGATGACGGCGAACGCCGCCCCGGTGAGGCCGTCCGAACCGAGTGATGAGATTGGTTTTCGCATCGGAACTTCGTCCATTCTAACAGCCCGACTCTCCGCAGACGATTGGATTGAGCGTTTGACTGTTTTCAGGGTGAGAAGACGCACTGTAACCTATTAAGTTCCGGCCACAGTTTCGTTCGTGCCGAAGCCTCGACGCACGTGCCGAAATCGAGCATACGGGCTTCCTGGGTGTGATCAGAAGTCGGATCTGCTCGACTGGCTGGTCGATGCGACCTGGTATTCAAGTCTTACGTTGGAAGATCGCAAAGAAGTTATCTTTCAATTCGAGCGAGTTCTCCGCCTCGATCCGCCCGAATCCCACTGCTTCGATTTCCCCGAAGTAGACCTCTCTTGGGGCACGTGCTCGTTCCCGGACAAAATCGCTGCTATCATTGCGGAGATCGAAGTCGATCACCACAAGCCGCCCACGCCGCCGGAGTGCCTGCTGGATCGATGACAAGACCCTCTTCGGGTGCTCGAAGTGGTGGTACGTCGCACAGACAAAAGCCATATCGATCGAGGCGGGGGCAAGGTCTGTCGTGTCTTGGGTGCTTTGGAGGGGTTGCACGACCTTATCCAGCTCCCACTGTTTGGCGTGATCATAAATGTACTTGAGAAACACCGGGGAGAGATCGACGGCGTAGACCTTACCGTTTGCCCCGACTTTCTCTGCAAACGGCCAGACAAACAATCCGGTGCCCGAGCCGATGTCAGCCACGGACATTCCAAGACGGAGCCCGATAGCCTCCACGATCTTGTGCCGCTGGGCATAGATCTCACGAGAATCCGTCTCGAACCGGCGAATGAACTCGTTGACATCGAGATCCGGCTTCTGGAACTGCTTGTTCATTTCCGTTGCAATGTGTGCCACGTGGTGCTCCTGAGCAACGATGATCTCCCAGATCCAACGATAGCGACGCCGATCGTCGGGCGATACCATCGCCCGCTAATGAGGCAAACGACGGCATGGCTGGGATCACGTGTTTTTCGGCGTTTGCCCGCCGAACAAACTGGATGATCTGCGGCGGAGCATTGGAAAGGCGGGGCGATGCCTTGCGAACGAACTATCTCGAAGAAAAACCGGGACCAGAGTTCGTTCGTTCGCAGACTCAAGGACGGGTGGCGACGATGAATGGCGGGTGTGGCAAAAAACATCACGAGTCCGCTTCGCCCAAGCAATTCCCGCAACCCGCGCGGTCAGTCGAATCAATTCTTTTCCGTCCTATTGACCACGCCCAATTCCACGGGTACGTTCACGTTTGTACTCGAAATGAACTAGCCCATCCCGTGATATTACCAGTCCGTCCCGTTGGGCCGACCATCGTTCGGGGGTGCATCGTTGACCAAGGGAGGAAGACAGATGAGACGAATAACCTGGTTGTTGGCGCCGGCGGCCGTGGCTTTGATGATTGGTGGCGGCCAAGCGAAAGCGGGGTACACCACGCTCGCCGTGCCCGGGGCACCAGACACCGAGGCATTCGGGGTCTCAGGTAACAACGTGGTCGGTAACTACGTTAGCGGCGACACGCACTACGGCTTCCTCTATAACGGGACGAGCTATACCATGCTTGCTCCGGCCGGGACCGCACCCACCAACATAACGGGCGTCTCCGGCAACAATGTGGTCGGGTACTATGTTGAAAACAGCGGGGACTACGGCTTCCTGTACAATGGGACGACTTACACCAATATAGGTGTGCCCGGGGAAACATTCACCGTCGTAACGGCCATCTCTGGCAGCGACGTGGTCGGGTACTACGAGCCTAGCCGGGGGCCAGCGGTTGGCTTCCTGTACAACGGCACGACTTATACCACGCTCGACCAGTTCCCAACGGCCATCTCCGGCGATGAAGTGGTCGGGTACAATTCTTTGGGAGGCTGGACGTATAACGTGGCGACTGGCGCCTACACCACGTTCGCCCCGCCAGGGGCCACATCCGGCGGGGTATATGCAACGGGCGTCTCCGGCGGCAACGTGGTCGGGTACTACTACGAAACCGGCGGACCCCTGTCCGGCACGCCCTCTTACGGCTTTCTGTACAATGGGACGACTTATACCACGCTCGCCCCGCCAGGGGCTACAGACACGTACGCAGAGGCCATCTCCGGCGGCAACGTGGTCGGGTACTACGAAACTAGCGCCGGTCGCGATTACGGCTTCCTGTACAACTTGACGACCGACACCTACACCACGCTCGCCCCGCCAGGGGCTACGGACACGTACGCCGAGGCCATCTCCGGCGGCAACGTGGTCGGGTGGTACGAGGGTAGCGGAGGGGACTACGCCTTCGAGTACCAGATTGTCCCTGAACCATCCGGCCTTTTCCTCCTCGGCATCGGCTTCGCCACGACGGCCGGATACCTCGGCCTGCGGCAACGCATGCGAACCTCGAACGCCCAACAAGCCACTCAAGAGTGATCAGTCGAGAAGAGACAGATAGTGCGCCGGATACCAACGGGGCATCCTTATATTCCGACGCCGCTGGGGGAACTTAATACCACTGGGCCGTCTTCGTTGACAGCATCGAACGTAAGCGCCGATGAGGGCTAGGTCCGCACTCCGCCCAGAATGTCAATCTTGATCGCCTTCGTACTTCCGGATCGCCTTCATCTCGCGGGCTTGGGCTGTTACTTTCCGATTATCACGGTCAAAGGGATCGACAGCTTGGCCGGGGCCTGGCAAAGTTGGTCGTTGCAGGCCTGATAGGTCAGCATCAATCTGACCTCGACCGGCCCAGCCCCCGCGTCGTCAGCCAGCTTGAGGCGGGCGGTGAACTCGACTTTCCCTTCATAGAGACCGACCTTCTCGGTGCCGAGCGATCCGAGTACCTTGAGCTCGCCGGCCGGATAGGAAACCCGGAGCAAGCGAATGGCTCGCTCGGGCCCTGGCTCGAGAGCCCAGGATCGTGGGCTTCATCCCGGCAGGTGAAGCTGGGTTTGCATAGATGTGCCAGCCATTCTGAATCCTCACGGCGACGATCGCGTCCACCTCACCGCCGGGCGCGATCCTGGCCGGTGTCTTATTGGCCAGGCGCGCGGTCGCCGTGACGACCTGCGAGGAGTTCTCGTCGTGCGTGTCGGGGATCGATGCCTTGACGGCCACTCGATCGGGCATGGAGTCGAGGTATTGTTCCAGCCCGGTCACGGCCGCCGGCATCGCCGCGGGAACCTGTGATAGGGAGGTGCTGAACGCGTCGAGCGGCTTTGCCCGCATGGTCGCGATACGATGCCTCACCGGTTGCCCGGTACAGGGCCATCAAGTCGAGGATCGCCATGCCGTTGCCGCTGGGCAAGGCATTGTCGAACGGGTCCTTGGCCCGGGCCAGCAGGCTCTCGTGGCCGACGGCCGTGAAAAAGAAGCCCCCTTGTTCGCGGTCCTCGAAGTCGGCGATCATCCGCTCGACGAGGGCTCGGGCTTCACGCAGCCACCGAGCGTCGCCGGTCGCCGCGTGCAGCCGTATCAAACCGTGCGCCAGAAAGGCGTAATCTTCGAGGTAAGCAGGCAGCTTGGCCTGGCCGCGACGGTAACTCCGCAGCAAACGGCCATCGGGCAGCCGCAACTTGCCGAGCAAAAACCCGGCGGCCTTTTCGGCGGCATGACGATACTTCTCCACTCCCAGCACCCGGTAGCCGTCGGCGTAAGCCGCGATCATCAGGCCGTTCCAGCTCGTGAGGACTTTATCGTCGCACAGCGGGGCCGGCCGCTTGTCGCGCGCCGCCAGCAGCACGACGCGCAGCGGTCGCAGCCGAGCCTCCAGTTCTTCCGGCGTGAGCTCCAACGTCTTGGCCTGCTCGACCATGGTCCGGGGCTCGTGCAGAACGTACCGGCCCGCTTCAAAGTTTGGCTCACCCTTGAGACCGTAGACCTCGGCAAAGAGCTCAACGTCCCTTCGTCCTCGAGCGTTCTCTTCACTTCGTCGACCGTCCATACGTAATAGGCCCCCTCCTCTCCCTTGGTTTCGGCGTCGAGTGCCGAGTAAAAGCCCCCTTCCGGCGCGGTCAGTCGGCGCTCGATGAACGAAAACGTGGCCTCGGCCTCCGCGCAGCGCGGGTCGTGGGTGATCTCGAACGCGGCGAGGTGAACCGAGGCGAGTTGGGCGTTGTCATAGAGCATCTTCTCGAAGTGCGGGACCAGCCAGAAGCGGTCGGTCGAGTAACGGTGATAGCCGCCGTCTAGATGGTCGCGGATGCCGCCGCGGGCCATGCGATCGAGAGTCATCACGACCATCTTCAGCGGATCAAGGGCGTCATTGGTTCTGACGCCGCCGCGGTTTTGTTGGGACAAAAGAAACAACAAGTCGACTGGCTGGGGGAACTTGGGTCGGCGCGGATTGGCGGGGTTATAGCCGAACCCACCGTGCTCGGGGTCAAATTGCTCGGCGAGCTGCCTGACGCCCTCGGCTCCGGCGGATCGTGACAGCGGCAACTTGCGCTGGCTGCTCGCCTTGAGCCGGCTGCGCACGGCCTCAGTCGCCTGGTCGGCCGTCTTATTGATCTCGGCCTGTTGGCTGGTCCATGCCTTGGCCACGGCCGTCACGACCGTCAAGAACCCCGGAGACCCCTGACGCTCGCGAGGCGGAAAATACGTTCCGCCGAAAAACGGGCGGCCGTCCGGCGTCAGAAACAGCGACATCGGCCAGCCTCCCGGGCCGAAGGCTTGAAGCGCGGCCATGTACACCTGGTCAACGTCGGGCCGCTCCTCGCGGTCGACCTTGATGCACACGAAGCTGGCGTTCAATGCCTTGGCGATCTCCGGATCGACAAAGCTCTCGCGCTCCATGACGTGGCACCAATAACACGAGCTATAGCCAACCGATAGAAAGATCGGTTTATTTTCCGCCTTGGCCCTCGCCAACGCCTCGGGGCCCCACGGATACCAGTCCACGGGGTTGTGCGCGTGCAGGAGCAAATAAGGGCTCGTTTCCTTGGCCAGCCGATTGGAGGGCTGGTGCTTGGCCGCCGGTTTGTCGTCGGCTGCGCCCGTGATTGCCACCGGCCATGCCACGAAAAAGAGCCCAATCCGCAGCCATGTCGTGATCCTGCCCTGCATTCGAGCTTCCTCCTGGCAACAGACGCAGACATCGGTGCTAAGGATCAAGGTCGACGCCGACCTCTTCGGTGGCTCGAATGTCCGCGGCATCGGCTCCGTTAGGTTTCTCTGGGACGAAGCGTATCGCCGAGTGGCTCGCCACGGCGAAGGCGAGCACGTCGATGCCGAACGCTCCCCAGTAGGGCGCGGCCAATGCCACCTTGCCGAGCAAGACATTCGAAGTCGAGTAACTGAGCATACGAGCAAGCGTCTGTGCCGAGGTGAGCGTGCCGAAAACCGCCCCCTGTTTGCTCATTGGCGTCATCCGCGAGATTAACCCCGAGACGGACGGGCTTAGTAGGCCCTGGCCGATCGCGAGCACCAGCATCGAGCCCGCCAGCTCGGGGGCGGTCTTGGCCAGCGCCATCCCGGCGAACCCGCACGCCGCCACGACCAGGCCCACCGCAATGAGCTTGGGCTCGCCGAACCGCGGTACCAGCCTGCGGATCAGGCCGCCTTGTACGACCGCGCTCAAAAACCCAATGCCGGCAAACGCGAACGACGCGTCCCGCGCAGTCCCATTGCAGCCGCCGCAGCAAGAAAAGAGCGAATGTCGCTTCGAATGCCGCGAAGGCGAAAACCGCCAGAAAACCGATCAGCATGAGCCGGCCGATGCCGGGGAGCGAGATCGTGTCGATAATCCCCCGCCAACTGGCCGCACGCGCTGACTCTCGCTTGAGATTAGCCGGCGGCAGCGACTCGGGCAGTCGGGTCAGAACCAAGACCCACGCCAGTGTCGAAAAACCCGCGGCCACCAGAAACGGCAAGCGGAGCCGCCATGGATCGGCAAGGGGCATGCTGAGGAGCACGGCACCTAAAAGCGGCCCGGCCACGAATCCCAGACCGAAGGCCATCCCGATTAAACCCATGCCGCGGCGCGGTCCTCGGGGGCTGTCACGTCGGCGATATACGCTTGCGCGACCAGGATGTTGCCTCCCGACGCGCCGTCGAGCAGGCGAGCCAGGAGCATCACCGTAAAGTCGCTCGAGCAGCCCAGTATCAAGAACGACAGCGCGGTCCCCGCCTGGCTGAAGATCAGCAGGGGACGGCGGCCGTAGCGATCGCTCAGCCGGCCCAGGATGGGGCCGGCGACGAGCTGGCAGAGCGGGTACGCCGAGAATAACCAGCCGATCTGCCACGCACTGAACTGATAATGCGAGGCGAAAGGCCCCAAGAGCGGCATCACCAGGGTGAACCCGAGCAGGTCCACTAAGACGATCAGCACAATAACCCCAAGCGGCCTCATTTATGATTCCAGCTCGCCGGCATGCGCCATCTTAGTTCCATAACGCTCCTCCCGCAGTCGATCGGCGCGGTCCTTAAGCTCGTTCAGAAGCCGGACGTGCGCGACGATGACAGCGTATTCCACGAAGAACGACCCGAGATTGTAAGCCAGTGCGAACGCCGCCAAGCCGAGGTGCCAGAGGGTGTAGCTCGATCCTCGGGTATCGGCGGCCGCTCCCAGCCAGGCAGCGATGGCGATGGTGGTCATGCTTCCCATGATGAACCGAAAGGCGCGCCGCTTGTTCTTGGTCGCCTGGGTGCTGATCCAGTCAGGCATTTGGTAAGCGGCCACAACTTCCTTGGCCCACTTTCCCGTCGCGACAAAGTAGGTGTAGACAATCGAGTGAATGCCCAGGAGAGCCACCACCGTCACGAGCGAGAACAAGACGTGCATGGCCCGCGCGATCGAGCCTGGCCCGTGTGGTGCACCGGCGGCGAAGAACCCGAGCACGAAATCGGCGACGAGGAGCGAGGTCCCCGTGACGGCCATGACCAGGAAGTAGCGAATCATCAAATCACCCAAAGCCGATGCGACCTTTCGTCGCGAATAATTGACCAGGTCGGTGGCAACCCGCTGCCAGCTCGCGGGGTTTCGCCTGCACTCTAAAGTAAGCAAGGTCGACGCATTCTGGCAACGTGCGAGTGACTTTCATGGTTGTTTCCTCTGAACCAGCTCGTGGCATCAGAGGCTTAGCTTGTGGACCAGTCAGACGGCGTCGCACTCCGCGACGTCTACAGTGGCCAATAACTGGTCGCCTCCGACCGGACTATGGCGGGTCCGCGAGCGCGGTGATGAACGCAAAGTTTGGTTGGAGAGCGCGCACAAGCCGATCATCCGCTGTCACCAATTCGCAACCCTCTCGCTCAGCAAGAGCGACATAGAGGCAATCATAAACCCCGACCCGGGCTCGGGAGGCAATCTCTATCGCTCGCTTGAGCAAGAGCAGATAGGGATAGAATTGCGGAGGCGTCGCGAGAACATTGGTGAGTAGCCTGTCCGCACCTCCCGTCTGGATGATCCCCCGTCGCTCTGCCTTCGTCAGACCATGAGCGACTTCGACGGGGAACACGTCGGGAGCGAGCAAATCGTGGATCTGGTTTTGGAACTCGACGCGCAACAACCTTGCCTTGTCCGAGTCGGCCTCGGTCAGCACCCACTTCAGCGCGACGTTGCTGTCCAGAACGTACTTCATGCCTCATCGCGCGCTTCGCGAATCAAGTCGACGGCGATGTCGAGCACGCCATGCTTTGTTTCGATTTCCTCGGTAATGGCCTTCGTTTCCGCTTGGACCCGCGCCGCGAACCCGGGGTCTCTCTTGCCGGTCATGATCAGGTGTATCGCGTATTCCAGGTCAGTTTGCGTCGCCGCCGCGTTCTCATTCCTAACCATGGTCGTCCTCCTGAACGTACTCTAGCGGTACTCGAAATTGACGGGAAGGATGGGATCACTCATCCGTCCGCTCGGCGGTCCTACTTGAGTTCAGCGACTAGACTACATTACAAGGATAGCCGCTTCCATGCCGGTCTTACCAGTTGCCACTCACCGAGAAGTTAAAGACCTGGATCCTGTCGCCCTGGGCATAAACGAGCGGGAAGGCCAGGTCGAATTCAAACGGCATGGGACCGAACATGGGGAGAGACGACCTTTAGCCCCGTTCCCACCGAGACTCTTGTGCGCTGAGCTGGTAGTTGCCGGTCACCGTGCCGAAGTCGGTGAAAAAGATCTGGTGAAAGGTATCGCGAGCGTTCCAGGGGAACTGGTACTCGAGCGAGCCGACGGCCATCATGATACCGCCCGTGGGAACGCCGAAGGCGTGCGGACTGACCGTTCGATAATAAAACCCGCGGAGACTGGCGAAGTTGCCCGCGAAGTATCGCTCGTAGATCGGTGTGGTGTCGGTCGCGATTCCCCAATGGCCGCGCAAGGTAAAAAACTGTTGGCCGGTGCCGTCCGGGCGTTTGAAGGTCGGGATATACATTCGACCTTCGGCGTCGAATTTGCTCCAGGTGAAGCTCGCCGAACCCCTGTTCGGCGGAGATCTGCACATATTGCCCCTTGGTCGGCATGAAAGGGCTGTTGCGGTTGTCCCATCGCAGACTTGGCTTGATCGAGACCAACGCCGTGTAGCCGCTGGCGGCCAGGTAGTCGGCGGGCGCCGGAGTTCGATAGCCGAAGAAATCAACCTCTTCGCGCGGACCGCCACGTCGGCGTAGATGCTGGTTCCAAACTGGCGGCCCAACGAAAACGAGCCGCCGCCGCGACGTTCATCCCAGTTGGGATAGACACGCTGATAGAGATAACCCGAGGCACTGGCCCCGATCGGCAGGTCAAACAGGTACGGCTCGCGGAGGCTGATCGACATCATGTTGATCAAGTTTCCCGCGGTGAGATTGATCTGAAGCGATTGGCCGCCTCCGCGAAACGCCTGGCCGTTGGTGATGTCGCTGAGCGAGCGCGGAATGTTGAAGATGTCGAAGTTTTTCTCAAAAATCTGGATGTTGCCCGTCAACCCTTGAAAGCTGTTGGCCCCGACGCCGATCATGAATCGGCCGGTTGGGGCTTCATCGACCGAGGTAATCACGTCGGCGAACGAGCGGTTGGGAAACGGATCGTTATGGTCGGGCCCGACGTCGGTCATATTCATGCCGGGAATACTTGGAAACGAGCCGGGGGGCTCGCCGGTGCCGACGGGGGGCGGGCCGGGATTGGTGAACGGCACCGCGGCCGGGGACCGGCGTCAAGGGAGGAGGCCCGGGTACATCGACCGACGGCATCGCATTGACCGGCGGGCTGAACGGGTCGTTGCCGAACGGCGTCAGACCGGGGACGTTGGGCTCGGCCGTCGTCCCCGGCGCGGCACCCGGAGGCGGTGATTCGGCGCGGGCACAAGATCCGCACCCGAGCCCGGGTCTTGCAGCCGGGCTTGCGACACTTCGCCCATCAGAGGCATCATCAAGTCGCCATAGGGCTTGTCCTTGGGCCGCCGATTGGCGATGTCGATCTTGATCTGCTTGCCCTGGTTCGGGTCGTTCATGAAATAGCCGAGCCCCATGAGCCGGCGCCGAAAGATCTCGATCCGATTCTTGTCCAGTACCTCACCGGGCAAGAGCCCGGCCATCACCGCCTCGCGGCGGATCACCTTGTCTTTGGTTCGCCCATTTCCCTGGATCTTGAGCTCGCCCAGCATGAACGGCTCGTGCTCCTCGATCTTGTAGACGAGATCGACGACGCCGAGCTGGTTGGTAAACCGGGGCTCGCAGACGATCTGAGCGTCGATGCAGCCGATCTCGCCGTACTTGATCAACATCCGGTTCTTGTCGGCTTCTTTCACCGCCATCATGAATGGCTTGCCCGAGTGCAGCTCCAGGTCATCTCGCAATTTCTCGGTCTTGAGCTTGGTGTTACCCTCGATGATCACGTTGCGGACCTTGTACTGCGTTCCCTCGGAGACGACGAAAGTCAGGTCGATTTTGCCCGGCTCGGCGCCCGGCCGGGTGACCGGCGTGACCTTCGCCTCGAAAAAGCCCTGCGACTGGTAGTACTCGATGAGCTTTTGCCTGTCTTCATCGAGCATGTCGCTGTGATACTTGCCGAAGAGCCCCAGGATCGGCTTCCGCGTGCCGATCTTGATCCGCAGCATAGCGGCCGGTGGCGAAATGGTTTCCCACGAAGCCGATGCTGTTGACCTTGACCTTGGGCCCCTCGAAAATCTCGATCACGATCTTGGTGTCGCCGGGGTTGCCGCCTTCGATCAGGGTGACCGAGGCCAGGTCATAGCCTTTCTCGTCATACAGCCGCTGAATCTGCGAGACCGCCAGCCGGGTTCGCGTGGGGTCGGCGCGGTTGCCGGCCTTCAACTCGGTCGTATCCTCGATCTCCTTCAAGCGAATGGCCTTCCGCCCTCGGAACTCGACCTTTGTCAGCAGTGGCATCTCGCGCACCACGAAGATCAAGGCCCACTTGCCGCTCTTGGGAGGCGACTCGTCGAGGTAGTACCTGACGTCGGAGAACCACTTGGTGCCCATCAAGGTCTTCAGGTCAGCCTCGACCCGGTCCTGATCGAGCGGTTGGCCGACGCGGCTCAAGAGCTTGGGCTTGATCTTGTCGGCGGTGATCGTGGCGTTTCCCTCGAACTCGATCTTGGAGATCGTTCCCTCGGGAAACCTGTCCGCCTGCGCCCGCGCCGGTCGCGGCTCGACGACGAACGCGAGGAAAAGCGGCAGCCCATGCCAGACCGATCGCCTTGAGCGCGGAGCCGAACCCCGCCGCGGCGAAATACGCGCCAGCGGCGGCAAGGCCGGCAGGCGCGTCCTCGGGACGCACGCACCGACGCACCGACGGCCGTCGGCGCGATTCAACCGCCTCATTTTGAACCCGGGCCGCCGCAACCATCCCTGGTGCCGGCGGGGTCGGGCGTTCGTCAAATCTCATGAGCGATCGTTCCTGAACCGAACCGACGAGGGCCGCCCGGACGAAAAGTGACATCGAGCGATCAGACAAAGCCAAGAACACCGGGACGACAGCCGGTCGCCCGTCTCGCGCCCCTACGCTGGCGGGCTGAAAAGGCGACGTCTCGGGTCTCGCCGATCATCCCCTGGGGCGGCAGAGCGCATCGGCATGCGCCTTTGGAAATCCGTGAGCAGCGACCAGATGTCATGGGCCTTATCGCTGACCATTCGCCGCCATCGCCATCCCTGGCTCATGCGCCGAAAAAGCCCATGCGTCGCGGTTCTGTGACGTGACTAGGCCGGACCTTGTACCCAAGATGCGAGGTTCCCGCAAGCCCGGAAGCCGCTCTTTCCCGCCGATTGCGGGACCCAGGTCGCGACGATCACGGCTCTCATCGGTATCCGCGACCTTTTAGGCTTGCGAACTGCCAATCCGACGTGGCCCCTTCTGAACCGTAACGTCCCATAGCCGCGGAGGATGCGCACTCGAAAGCCAATACCCCGAAGCTGAGCCGCTAGGTCTGCCCGGTCCAGGAGCCGTTGCCGGTGAATTTCCCGATCGCGCCGGTAGGGGTCGCCGACACGGCGGAAGCTGGTGATTCTCTTGGTCAAAAGCCGGTGATCTCGGTCCTCATCGTTGGTTACCAGGACGGCCCAGTCTTCTCCTTCGATATGCGTGTGCGCAACGCCATGACCAGGCACGCGCCCGGCTCGGCCACGTCAATCAGGAAGACACCGCCACGTTGTAGTGATCTGTAGATCCGATGGAACAGCTTGGCGAGCGTGGACTCGGTATTTCCTCGATCGAACAGATAATTGATGCATTCCCCGACAGCCGCGACCGCGACGCAGGGAGGAAGCTCGGCGGTTCAGGAGCGATTCCTGTCGAAATCGCCCGCCGGGCACACGCCGCGCGCCATGGCGACCATGGCCTCGGAAATATCGATACCCAAAACCTCATAGCCTGCCTCAACCATCGCTTGCGACAAAATACCGCTACGACAGCCAAGGTCGATCACGAGCCCATCCATGATCTTGTTTTGCCGTAGCGTTTCGACGAGGACAGGCGCCGCGGCACGGGCGAAGCCGCCGAAGCCCGCGTCGTGGATGTACGCCAGATCGTTACGATAGACTTCGTTCATTCGCCTTCACCAACGGTCGTTTGGTCCGCCGATTGAATAGCGATCCTGTCTTGGAATACACTAAAGGTCGTCGAGTGGCAGGCGAATATTTCTTCCGGGAAGGTAATCATGCCCACGATAACTTTGGAAGAGGCTCAGGCAAACCTGGCTCAATTGATCGAACAAATGCAACCCGGTCAGGACATTCTTATCACGCGCGACCAAAGACCAGTGGCGCGGCTAGTTGCCGAGACGGAACCTGAACAGCGACCTCGTCGTCCCGGAACGCTTAAAGGTACTGTTCTCTACATGGCTCCAGACTTCGACGCACCGCTTGACGACTTCAGGGAGTACATGGAGTGAGGATGCTCGTCGATAGCCACGCCGTCCTCTGGTATGTCGATCAAGATCAAATGCTGAGCGTTACCGCTCATAGCGCTATCACCGATCCAGCCAACGATCTGCTTGTCAGCGCGGCCACCGTCTGGGAAATCGCTATCAAGACGTCAATCGGAAAGCTGAGCCTCTCTCAGCCTTATCGGCTATGGATGAAAAAGGCCATTGCCGACCTCCGCGCGAGCCTGCTGCCAGTGTCAGTCGACTACGCCGATATACAGGCCAACCTCCCCTTTCATCATCGTGACCCATTCGACCGGCTCGTGATTGCTCAAGCCCTGGTCGAGGGCATCTCCGTTGTCAGTGCTGATAGCCAGTTCGACGCCTACGGTGTTAACCGGGTCTGGTAAAACGGGCGAATTGACAGCGATCGGAACCGTCTTAGCACGGGGGCGAAGCTGCTGGAACACCTATTGTATGAAGACGACGTCCCGACGATCGCCGCACGGTTCATAGAATGCCCGCTACTTCTTCAGCTCATTCCAAAGGAACGTATAAGCCATCGCTTGCATGAACGCCGCTTGCTTATTGTCGGCCGCCCCGGCGTGCCCGCCTTCGATGTTCTCGTAATAGATGACATCGTGCCCCTGGTCTTTCATCTTAGCCACCATTTTTCGCGCGTGGCCCGGATGCACGCGGTCGTCGCGGGTCGAGGTGGTAAAGAGGACGCGCGGGTATTTCGCCGATTTTTCGACGTTGTGATAGGGGGAGAAGCCTTGGATGAACGCCCACTCCTCGGGCAGATCGGGGTTACCGTATTCTCCCATCCAGCTCGCACCCGCGAGCAGGTGGTGATAGCGTTTCATGTCGAGCAGCGGAACCTGGCAGACAATCGCACCGAAAAGGTCGGGCCGGCGCACGAGCATGTTGCCCATCAAAAGGCCACCGTTGCTTCCGCCTTGGGTCCCCAGATACGGCGGCGAAGTCACCTGGCGATGGATCAGGTCGAGAGCGACCGCGATGAAGTCATCATAGGCCTTGTGCCGGTTGGCCTTGAGGGCGGATTGGTGCCATTTGGGGCCGAACTCGCCGCCGCCGCGGATGTTGGCGACGACATAAACGCCTCCCTTTTCGAGCCACGCCGCCCCGACGGCCGGCCGATAGGACGGAAGCATCGCGATCTCGAAGCCGCCATAACCGTAAAGCAAAGTCGGGTTTTTGCCGGCAAGGACGAGGTCTTTGCGGGCGACCTGAAAGTAAGGGACGCGGGTGCCGTCCGCCGAGGTGGCTTCGTGTTGCGAGACCGTGAGGCCGCTCGCGTCGAATAGCGAGGGAAGCCGCTTGAGCGTTGTGGCGGGGCCCGGGCCGGCGGTTCCGAGAGCCAGCGTATTAGGCGTCAAGAAGCCCGTGGCGTTCAAAAAGTAATCGTCAGAATCGTCCGCGTCGACACCGTTGGCGCTGACCTCGCCGAACTCAGGCACGCCCGCGAGCGGCTGCGCGCTGCCAGTGGCCCTCGCGATAGGTCAACACAACGACGCGACTCCGCAAGTTGTCGAGCTCGGTGACAAGGATATGGTGGCGCGTCGGGCTGAAACCGACCAGCGACTTTCGCTCGTTCGGCTCGAACAGGAGCCTAAAGGACCGTTCGCCCTTAAGGAACGATTCGAGGTGAGTCGCGATGAGTGCCCCGGCGAGGTAAGTGACGCCGCCCACGGTCCAGTCAGACCGCAGTTGCACGAGTAGCCATTCGCGGTGGAACGACACTCTGGCGTCAGAGGGCTTGTCGATTTTGATCAGGGTACCATCGCGCCGCAAGAAGGTTTCGGTTGTCCAAAAAGTCGGTCGGCGAACCACGATGTCGCGCTCGAAGCCCGGCGTGAGGTCGCGAAAAGCGCCGGCGCTCATATCGTCGGGCTTGGCCTCGAAAACGACCGCCGCAAGGGCGAGGGGAGTACCCCGTTTCCACTCTTTGACAATTCGCGGGTATCCCGATTTGGTCAACGAGCCCGGGCCAAAGTCAGTTCCCACAAACACGCTGTCTGGTCCGCGCCAGGAGATCTGACTCTTGGCTTCCGGAAGCGTGTATCCGTCTTTCACGAACGACTTGGTGGTCAGATCGAATTCGCGCACGACGCTCGCGTCGGCTCCCCCTCGCGACAGCGATACGAGAGCCAGCCTGTATTCAGGCTTGAGCGCCTCGGCTCCGTGCCATACCCAGTTCACCTTCTCTTCCTTCCCGAGTGTGTCGAGATCCAGCACGATTTCCCAGTTGGGCTTGGCCTTGCGATATTCGTCGAGCGTGGTGCGCCGCCAGAGCCCTCGCGGGTTTTTAGCATCACGCCAGAAGTTGTAGTAATAGGGGCCAATTTTCTCGACGGCCGGGATGCGAGCGTCGGAATCGAGGATTTCGAGGATGCGATGCTCGAGCGCGCGGAACTTGTCGGATTGAGCCAGCTCGCCGACGCTCTCGGCGTTCCGCTCTTTGACCCATGAAAGCGGCTTGTCGCCCAAGATCTCTTCGAGCCACTGGTACGGATCGTCGGGTTCCCCCCCGGGAGCCTGACCGGCTGTGCTCATCATCAATGCGAGTGTCCCGATCAATAGACCATGTTTCATTGCGTTTCCTCAGGCTCGGCGCTGCTCGTCGTTTGACAAGCTCCTCTGATTCTTCTCGTCATGCCCTCTTTTGTAATCGACCATGATTTCACTTGCACACCCCAAAAGAAGATCGACGACGATGAGGCCCGATCGGGCGGCGACGCTGCCATTGTCGCGCGGATGACCACGAGCGTCGCGACCGGCCGATCAATGGAGCAAATCTGGCGGGGCTTTTTCGAGGCCCGGCAAGCGATTACCATGGCAATGCTGGCGCAGGTGGAGCGGTCGTGACCGCATACAGCGGTTCACAGACGAATTGCGCACAGCAGAGCATCGAGATTCACTCGTGGGGTGTCCCATCATGTTTCGACTCCGTTCATCGCCGTGGCCTCTTCTCGCGCTGGCCGCGCTCGTCGCGACGTCGCGCGGCGACGATCGCCCGGTCCCGTCCAGCCCTGTGCCCGCGGTGGGCACAACTCGGGTTTACGGCGAGTGGCGGATTCAGGTCAAGCCCGACAAAGGGCCCGAATACAACCGGCTGATCGAGCAGTCGGGGCTCCCCCTTTTTCGCCAGGCCGGCGGCCGGCTAGTCGGGTGGTGGAGCACGTTGATCGGAAATTTATACGAACAGCTAACGATCTGGGAATACGACGACATGGCGGCCTTTGAGCGCGCCATTGGGTTCCTGTCAAAGAACCCGGCCTTCGCCCGATTTGTGGCCGCGCACGACCCGTTATTGGCCGGCGAGGAGAGCCGATTCTTGCGATTGGCACCAGGGGCCGCGGGCCCTGCTTTGCCCGAACCGGCCCCATTTGTCGTTCATGAAATTCACCGTGTCCCGCTTGCACGCAAGGAAGCTTATTTGGAGTATATGCGCAAACATGGTCTCGGCGTCCTCGAGACCAACGGCTTCCGCCCGGCGGGCCCCTGGATCGTTGATGTGGGCCGCTGGGCTGAAATCACCTATCTCTTCCGATTCGACAGCCTGGCCGAGCGCAGCACCTCATGGCCAAGTTCTCGACAAACGCCGAAGCCCGAACATTCGGCACGAAAGTGAGCGAGTTCGTGGAGGAGATCACGACTCGCCTGCTGATCCCGGCGCCATTCTCCGCCAAACCTCCCGCCCCAGACGGCGCCGTCAAACCGTCGACGTCGGCGCTCTTGCCTCATCGGCAGCGGATCGCTCCCGGAATTCACGCCGCCGGCTTTGCCGACCGCTATCGTTCGGCCAACTGTGGCTGGGTCGCACTCGGATCCGAGACTCTGCTCATCGACCTGCCCCGCGGAATGCCCGTGGCCGAGTTCTTGGAGTTGGTTACCGCGACCACCGGTAAGCCCGTCCGGACGGTGGCGCTGACCAACATCCAGGACGGGGATATCACGGTGATTCAGTCCTTGATTGAAAAAGGGGTGACCCGCGTCTTGATCTCACCGGCGATGCGAACAGGGTTGCTCGCGGCTTCTCGTTCGGTTGGTCCCGCGAATCTGCATGCCTTGGCCGACCGCACCCCGATCGGCGATGCCGCGGTCTCTGTCGACTTCCTGCCGTTGGATCAGATCGCCGCCTCGGCCGGCGCGGCCGTTTGGGTTCCAGGGCAGGCGGTGCTCTTTGCCGGTCCGTTGGTCGTGAATGGCCCGCGAGCGGCGCTGGCCGGGAGCGACACGGCGGAGTGGATCGCCACTTTGCGCCGGCTGGACGGCCTGGCGCCGGCGCGGGTCGTCCCCGGGTTTGGTTCGTGGGGCGGTCCCGAGCTGCTCGCGCGCCAGCGCCGATTCTTGTCCGAGCTGCGCCGCCAGGTCGGCTACCACATCTGCCAGGGCCGGCCGCATCAGGGCCTGCGCGACGACGTTCGGCTGCCGGACGACGGCTTCGCCTGGACTCCCTATGGCTACCCGCTCGCCGAAGATATCGAGCACGTCTACCGGGAGCTGACCGTCCCGATCGCTCCGTTTCACGGCCGCACGCCAGCGCTCGCGGATTCACGGCCCCATGCGCTCGTCTTGATCGGTGACCAGCCCCACGAGCCCGGTCATCTCGAGGACGGCCTTCGGCCTGTCTTTGAGGCCACCGGGGTGATCCCCCACTTCACGGTCGATGTGAACGCGCTGTCGGCGGAGAACTTGTCCAAGGTCCAACTCTTGGTCATCCTCCGCGATGGCCTCATGCGCCCCGAGCGAGACGAGAATACGCATTTCATCTGGATGAAGCCCGAGCAAGAACGTGCCGTGGTAGCCTTTGTGGAAGGAGGAGGAGGGTTCCTCAACCTGCACAATGCGATGGGACTTTACCCTGCCAATGGTCCCTATCTCAACTTGGTGGGAGGCCGGTACATCGGCCATGGCCCGCTGGAACGGTTCCAGGTCGAAGTCGTCGACGCATCCCATCCGATCACCCGCGGCGTCGAATCGTTCTTTGTCGCCGACGAACAACACACGCCGCCTTATGACGAGGGCCGCGTCCACCTCTTATTGCGTAACCGGTCGGATACTGGTCAGACCGCCGCCGCCGGTTGGGTTCGCGAGCCGGGCCGCGGCCGGCTTTGCCACTTGGCCAATGGGCATACGCTTGAGGCGCTTCTCCACCCGATGTACCAAAGGCTTATGGGCAATGCCGTTCGCTGGTGTCTGCGGTTAGAAGTCCCCGTCGCGAATTCCTATTCCCCTTAAAGCCCGTGACCGGCCAGCTTTTCTTGAAGCCCATCGGTCCTTGATGTTCGGGATCGCGGGCTTCAGACGCTACCGAGTTTGAGGGACCCGATTCCCTGCGCAGCGGGTCTCTCGGCCAGCCGGGACGCCAGCTCGGGGATGGCCGCGGCGAGGACGTCTTCGATTCGCTCGGCCAGGATGAATTCCAACGCCTGGCGCACCGATTCCGGCAGCTCGCGCAGGTCCTTCTCGTTCGCCTTGGGAATAATGACGCGGCGGATGCCGGCGCGGTGAGCTGCCAGCACTTTTTCCTTGATCCCGCCGACGGGCAAGACTAACCCGGTGAGCGTAATCTCGCCGGTCATGGCGGTGTGGCCGCGGACGGGAAGGCCCGTGTAGAGCGATGCCAGGGCGGTCGCCATGGTCACGCCGGCCGACGGGCCGTCCTTGGGGACGCGCCCGCGGGGACGTGGATATGCAGCCCGGCGTGACGGAACTTCTCCGGCTTAACGCCCAGGCTTTGAGCGTGCGACCAGACGTAGGTCTGGGCGGCCCGCGCCGACTCGCGCATCACGTCACCAAGCTGCCCGGTCAGGCGTAAGCCCCGCGCCGGGCAGCAGGCTGGCCTCGATATAGAGCACGTCTCCGCCGGCCTCGGTCCAGGCAAGCCCGGTCGCCACTCCGGGCTCGAGGATAACGCGAGCCTGGTCGAGGAAGAATCGCTCCGGACCGAGCATGTCGGCCAGGTTCCCCGGTTCGACCACGATCGGTTGGTTCTGGCCCTGCGCAACCTTTCTGGCGACCTTCCTCGCCACGCGGGCGAGCATCCGCTCCAGATCTCGCACTCCGGCCTCGCGTGTATAGCCGGTGATGATCCGCCGGACGGCCTCCGGAGTGATCGTGAGCTGCAGCGGTCGACAAGCCAGCCTGGGTCAGTTGCCGCGGCACAAGGTAGCGGTTGGCGATCTGCGAGCTTCTCTTCCTCGCTGTACCCCGAAAGCCGCAGCACTTCCATGCGATCCAAAAGCGCGGCCGGGATGACGTCGAGCGCATTGGCGGTGGCGATGAAAAACACTTTCGACAGATCGAACGGCATGTCGAGATAGTTGTCGCGAAAGGTCGAATTCTGAGCCGGATCGAGGACCTCCAAGAGCGCCGCCGTCGGGTCGCCGCGGTAGTCGCGACCAAGCTTGTCAATCTCGTCGAGCATCAGGACAGGATTGTTGACGCCGGCGCGGCGGATCGACTGGATAATTCGTCCGGGCATGGCGCCGATGTAGGTACGCCGGTGACCTCGCAGCTCCGACTCGTCATGAGGCCGCCCAAGCTCATGCGCTCAAACTTACGCTCCAGTGAGCGAGCGATCGATTGACCCAGCGACGTCTTGCCCACGCCCGGCGGCCCGACGAAGCACAAGATCGGCGCCTTCGCCTTCGGGTTGAGCTTCAAGACGGCCAGATGCTCGAGGATCCGCTCCTTGATCTTGTCGAGGTCGAAGTGATCTTCATCGAGCACGCGCTGCGCCTTTTCGAGATCAAGGTCGTCTTCGGTGGACTTGCGCCAGGGAAGCTCGAGGACCAATTCGAGGTAGGCCCGGGTGATCTGGTAGTCGGGAGCGGCCGGCGGCATGCGCTCCATCCGGCCCAGCTCGCGCTCGAATTCCTTGTGGACATCCTCCGGCAAATCGGCGGCGATCAGGCGATCGCGCAGCTCCTGCACCTCGGCCCGTTCGGGATCGCTCTCTCCCAGCTCTCCCTGAATGGCCCGAAGTTGCTGACGGAGCAAGATATTCCCTCTGCTCCTTGCCCATTTCGGTTTGAGCCTGGCTTGTGATCTTCTGCCGCAGCTCCATCACCTGGAGCTCCTGGCTCAGATAGCCATGAATCAGCCTGAGAGCTTCGGCGCGGGTGGCTGCCTCGAGCAGGGCCTGCTCTCTCGCCACGTCCAGACTCATCATCGACCCGACGAGAAAGGCGAGGATCAGCGGATCGGGTGCCTGGGCCGCGAGCTGGTCGATGTTGACCCCACCTTCAGGGTGCGCCAGCTCCAGAGCGCGGGCCGTCAGCTCGAGGAGGCGCGGTGGAGCGCCTCGACCTCGGTCCCTCGTCTTCCGGCAGTGGCAGAGGGTGGAATTTCGCCTTGAGATACGGTTCGGTCTGTTCCAGACCGACAGAGGGCGACTCGCTCAACACCCTGAACCAATAGCTCGATCCCCGCCGGGGACCTGGCCATCTTCTTGATGACGGCCTTGGTGCCGATAGCGTAAAGATCGTCGGCCGTTGGATTCTCGATATCCGCGTGGCGGAGGGCGACCGCCAGGAATGTTTTCTCCTCGGTGGCGAGAACCGCCTCAACCGCGGCCATCGAGACCGGCCGGCCCGCCGAAAGGGGCATGAACAGGTGAGGATAAGAGGACGGAGTTTTTCAGCGGCAGCACCGGCAAGGACACAGAAGATTCCGGTTTCGCTTCGATCACCAACTGCTCGTCGCTCATCACGATCTGGCCCCCGTCTTGATCCGCACCAGTAACATTCCGTCGACATAAGACGTCATGATCTCATCTGCCTGCGACGAGCCCGGGCAATTCCACGGCCCGCTGAAAGCTGCTGTAGGCAATCTCCATGCAGTGACAGCCCGTCGCCTGGCAGCAGTGCTCGTCGCGCCGGGTTCCCTCAACGAGCAGATGAGGCCCATCGGTCACGAGGCGAATCTCGTCGAGCCTCACGCCGGCCAGCTCGACCTTCACCAGCCAGCCATCCTGGGTGCGATACACATCCGCCCGCGGCCGCCAGGCATCGCCCTGATGCCGGGTCTCCGGCAGGAAAAACATGTAGGGAAAATTGCACCTGTCGATCGACATCGGTCCCCCTCTTCCGTTGTTCGTTGTGCCTCATCATGATGATCCTCCCCATCTCGGCCGGTTGCAAGGGTTTAACAGTCCAAACGACTGCCAAAAAGTGGCACAAAGTGGCAGCTTTTCCCAACGTTTTGTGCCAACTCGCGATGCTCGAAGCGGATCCAAACCAGCAGGTTTTGGGAGCGCGCCCATGGGCGATGCCAGCGGATCGCAATCTCTTGCCATCACAATCATTAGACGATCCGACTCGGCGTACCAGTCCCAGCGCGGGCGGTCATCCACGGTGGCCGCGGCCGGACGCCGGCGGGCCTCAATTCGCCGCAGCCGCGTTTTCTTCGTGCCGTACACGGTCCTGATCCTCGAGTTGGCGATGCGCTCGCCACCTCGCCTCGCTTTGGCCCTACTCGCGGTTCTCAGCCCGGGGCCCAGGCTGGCCGGCACCCTGAATCGACAGGGAAAAAAATGGCGGAGAATGGCGCTTTTTCGAAGGCCAAAAGCGCCATTTTTCGGTCACTGGAGCCAAGGCCCCTAAACAGAAGCCATTGATTTAGCAGCTCTTATGTCAGCCGACGTTCTTGGCGCCCGAGGGCGAGAAAAATGGCGGGCGCCATTTTCGGGCGAGGAGATTTTCGACGCGACCCAGAGGCCGTGTGTGCCAGCGCTACGGATCTGACGAACCGTGGCCGACATGGAGATATCGCTCGCTAATGATTTTGAACAGAAGATGACGAAGGTTTCCATCGCGCCTCCGTTTGGCCCCCCACGCGGTTCTCAGCCCGGGGCCCAGGCTGGCCGGCATGCCCTCGAAGGGCGCGGAAGTGGGACGTGCGGAAAGTGAAGATTGGACCGGTTATTCGGGATCGTTCAGACGAGGCGTCTCGCGGGAACGCGAGTGGGGGTGAGCATCACGTCGCCTTTCGCGGAGCGAAAGACCACTCTACCTTCGCCCCCAAGCATGCCGGTTATTCGACCAGCTTCCGCCCCAAATGGTCGCCGGCACGGGGGGTTCGACAAACTCTCAGCGTTCTAGGGGGACGCACCGACAACTAGGTGCTTCGGTCGATGCATCCGGCTTCCAATCTTTCCTACTCTTACTTAAATTATACAGAGCCCGGCAAGCGCCGCCGAGCGCCGTGCTCGATTCGACGGCGGGTATTCAGTTCCAAAGTCTTTTTCAGTAAGGTGTTCGGATAATGCTTAGGCGATCCCCGCAGTGTGATCGGACACACTGGACAATATGACAGGCGGGCCGCCAGCAAGTTCCCTCGGTAATCGGACAAATGAAGACCCTTGGGCCGTTCGCCTCGTTCCCACGGTCCCCCGTGGGAATGCCGCTGCAGCCGCTCCGCGGCCTCGGCGCCCCTGGTGCGAGCGAGGGCTATGAGATGGTTCAGACGAGGCGTCTAGCGGGCACCCCGTCCTGAATAGAACGGCAACCATGCAAGGTAGTTACGTCCCGGACTGACGGTGCGCGGTGCGTGTCCTATTCGTCATAATCCTTTCCATACCAAGCGTTACTGCTGGTTGCCAAAAGCCGCCTTTTAAGCTAGAATGAGTTATTATGACAATACACTTATCTAAAGAGTTGGAATCCAACGTTGTCGCCATCGTAAGCAGCGGCCGCTACGCCTCGGTTGACGACGCCATGGCCGCCGCTGCCTCGCTGCTCCTCGAACATGTGAAGCAGGAACAGACCAGGGCACCGGAACAAGCTGCGATTCCAGCCCACAAACCGATATGGGAGGAAATCGAGGAAATCACCGCCGACGTGCCAGATGCTGAGTTTCTCAAGCTGCCCATCGACGGTGCCGAGCAGCACGACCATTACATCTACGGCACTCCGAAGCGGCCCCAAGCACAATGAGGCGGATATTCGCCGACGCGATGTATTGGATCGCCGTGGCTAACCGCATGGACCAGTGGCATGGAAAAGTCAGGTCCGTGATGCACTTGCTCGGCCAAGCGACGCTCGTCACTTCCGAAGAAGTCTTGGACGAGTTTCTTACCCATTACAGCGGCCACGGTCCGACCCTGCGGCAGGTTGCCGCCAGCACCGTCGCCAAAGCCCTGTCTAACCCCCTTGTGATCGTCCGGCCTCAATCCCATCAATCGTTTCTCGACGGCTTGGCCCTCTATCAGGCCCGCCCGGACAAGAGTTACAGCCTGACGGACTGCATTTCGATGGAAGCAATGCGCCAGGACGGCATCACGGAGATCCTGACGCACGACAACCATTTCAAGCAAGAAGGATTTACGATCTTGCTTTAACCAGAGCAAGAACCCTTCACAAACCTCGCATCTACATGCGCGATTCGCTCCTGACATTCCTTAAAGAGTAGAGCCGCCCCGCTCGGGCAATGAGACCATTGCTGCTGTTACGCCGCCGGTGACGAACGCCGGACGGCTCCAGCTAAACGGCCAGCTCTGAGAGGGACCGCCCCGACAACACGGGCGACCCGATGGTCAAGAGCTGGACCGACGGCGTCCAGAGCCAAACGCCAATCATCGACGACGCGAATGTGATAGGAGGGGCCGAAGGACATTGCCACAGGGCCCAGGCTGGCCGGCATACCCTCGAAGGGCGTGGAAATGGGACGTGAGGAACGTGAAGATTGGACCGGTTATTCGGGATCGTTCGGACGAGGCGTCTCGCGGGAACGCAAGTGGGGGCGAGCGTCACGTCGCCTTTCGCGGAGCGAAAGACCACACTATTACTTTCGCCCCGAATCATGCCGGTTATTCGCCCAGCTTCCGCCCCAAATGGTCGCCGGCACGGCGGGTTCGACAAACTCTCAGCGTTCTAGGATCGCCCACCGACAACTAGATGCTTGGGTCGCTGCACCCGGCTCCCATCTTCCCTATTCTACTTAAATTATACAGACCCCGGCAAGCGCCGCCGAGCGCCGTGCTCGATTCGACGACGGGTATTCAGTTCCAAAGTCTTTTTCGGTAAGGTGTTCGGATAATGCCTAGGCGATCCCCGCGGTGTGATCGGACACACTGGACAATATGACAGGCGGGCCGCCGGCAAGCTCGTCGGCAATCGGACAAATGAAGATCCTTGGACCGTTCGCCTCGTTCCCACGGTCCACCGTGGGAATGCGGCTGCAGAGCCGCTCCGCGGCCTCGGCGCCCCTGGTGTGAGCGAGGGCTCTGGGATGGTTCAGACGAGGCGTCTCGCGGGCACCGCGTCCTGAATAGAACGGCAACCATGCAAGGCAGTTACGTCCCGGACTGACGGCGTGCTGTGCGCGTCCTATTCGCCCCGACGAGGGCCGAACAACGTCGTATATGTCCCCAAGGCGAAAAGCCGTGGAAAAGCGTGGCGCTCTGTCTCGGATCACCAACGTCGGATACGGCTATGTGGGGTCACGCCCCTGATATACCAGTATGGCGAGACGTGATCGCGAAGGAGACAGAGGTGGCCACTTGTTGGTGATGGCGCTCAAAACGACATTTGTAAAACAAGCCCGCACCGGCGGGGCCAGGGAACGTCCGTACCCTTAACCAAATTCCGCGTCCGGCCAACTTCACACATGGCTGGCTTTCCTGTCCCTTTTCCCCCTTTCCCCTGGATTCGAATAATCCGCTCGCCTGTGGTTTCTGGTCATCGGATGTGGCGGGATTGTGCTGTGAGTAAGGCCCATCGCGACTGGTCTCCCAACCAGTCCTACATGTTTCCCCCGGCGCCTCAGGATTGGCTGCCCGAACAGGGTGTCGCCTCTTGCCGAACCGAATTCCGGACGTTCTTTCCAGAATCTTGTGTGATCGGGCGTTGTCCCGGACACTACAGGGCAATGGAGGATCAACATGGACCTAACGGCGCTCCTAAACACCTATCGCGGACCCCTCATTGGGCTCATCGCCTCTTGGGGTGCCCCCTGGGCAGACGCAATAGAAATCGCCCAGGACAGTTTTTCCGATGCTTGGTTGAAGCGCGATTTGTGCCGTGATGATTGGAACGAACCTGAAGTTTTTGGACGTTGGTTACGGGGCGTGGCGCCAATCGGTATCGGAATTGGTCACGCAGCCGTCGTCGCCGTCGGTCATGGATGGTAACGCTCGCACCGGCCGCACTGGAGTCTGCCGCCGCCCCATCCGATCCCGAACCGTCTGAACAGGTGCAAGCGTTGCGACGCGCCATCGAGCGGTTGCCCGCCGAGCAGCGACAAGTCGTACTGATGCACTATCTCGAAGAGACAAGTGTGAGCAACGTTGCGGGCTTACTGTCGGTCACTGTCAAGACGGTCGAAGGGCGGCTCTATCAGGCACGTCGGACATTGCGCCGACTGCTCGACAATCCTTCGGCGTCACAAATTGGAAAGATGCTGCTATGTCTGTGACCCTGGTTCCCGAAGATGATCTGCGGGCCGCCCTGCGGCCGTATCGTGTCGATCCAGGCACGTTTGAATCGGCCGTACGTGCCCGGTTGAGGGACGGCTTAAGTCGTACTCATGACCCCCTCGCCAGCTTGTCGCCCGCCCAGCGCAGCGCCGCGGCATTTTTGCCGTTGGAAGTCATTGCCGCCGGCCAGGTGCCCGCCGCTGCCTTCAAGCTAGTTCCGGGGATGGGAGCCCATAAACTTCTCAGCTACGTGGCCTTCCCAGCAATCAGCTTGTTCGTGCTGCTCGGCGCAACCGTTTTCAGTATCTTGAAGATTCGCCGCATCCGGGATGAGAATAGCTCGGCACCCGTTGACGAAAACGTGCTGCGCGACAGCACGAAACAATGGTGGCACGACAATAAGTGGGGCGTCTGGTCGGTCTTTGCAGCGAGCGTCGCCATGGCGTGGTTTGGTGCGACCTGGCTGCTTTTCCTATGCTACATCGTTTCTCTGGGGCTCTTGATTTTCGCCTTGACCAGCCTCGCCAGAATCGGCCTAGGGAACCGACTGATGGTCTGCCAATCCTGTGTGGTAAGTCTGAGCGTTCTCGGGCAGCTTGCGGGGTTTCCAGGGATTGGCGACCAGGACATTCACGTTGTCGATCAGGTCCTGATTGCTCCCCTGTTTTTTTCTGCGCCTTCGTTGTGACGCTGATCATGGTTGGCTCAACGATTGGCAGCCATCGACGCGCCGGCGGGTGGGGCAAGAAAATACGTCCGATCGCTCCCGTTGTGGCGTTCGCCGCCTTCCTGGTGCCTCTGACAGTGTGGTATATGAATCCGATTCTTTGGCCGGCCACGCCGGCACGCATCAAGGCCTACGTAGAATCCTTCGACAGAGCCCCGTTCTCCACCGCCAGTTGGCATCAATGGGAAATCGTGGCGAGTTGGGCCGTTGAATCGAAGTTGGATCCCGATCTCTCCCACCCGCGCCAACTGCTGGATGCGGAAATAGCGGGCGAACAGAACCCGGTCATTTTGGGCAGCGCCTTTCGAGTTGGGTTGGTGCGAACCGATCAACTTAGCCGGCTCAAAGATTATGAGCAGGGCGCCACATTCTTTTTGATCGCCCGATTCGCATCCTGGAAACGCGACCGCTCACGAGTCTGGACACGGACGAATGGGTCATCCGTGCGGCGATTATGCGTCACGACTTAACGGCCAAACAGCGAGACCATCTGGAGAAGCGGTTGCACGCCACTTTGGAGGCCGTTTCGACAGGTCCGAACGTTGTCCTCAAGACGCCGCTTCGCGCGACGCAACTGTTAGAGTTCATCGAACGCCCGGTCAATCCCGATCGATATCGTGACAAGATCCACAACCTGCTGCGGACGTTTCACAGCAAGAAAGGCGGAGGATTTCAAGTTGCTGGCGGTTTCAAGGATTACAACTCGGAGAATGTTCCGGTCGGGTCACTCGAAGCGACCTCATTCGCCGTCAAGCTGATGGAGTTTTACGGGATCCCTGCCGAGCTTGATCCCAATTGGGTTCGCTCGTTCTTGCGGCCGCTGTTCATCAGGCGCACGCCTCAAACATTCATAGCCGCAGTCACGCTTGACCGTCTAAATCGTTTGCCCAACGTGAAGGACCGGACATGGCTGGAGACGTTGTATTACGAACGCAGTTTACTTGCGGCCGTGGTTCTGATCGGACTTTGTATTTACGCGGCGCTGTCTTCGCCCATGCCTCGAGCCGTTGGAACCAAGAACGGATTATCTCCACCAGAATGCTTCCATGAAGCTGGTCCCACTTGACCCCAATTGCGCCATAAGCCTTACCGCCCCGCTCCGTGGGCGGCTCCGCTGGCGCGGTGCCGCCCAGACGGGGTCAGCCATGGGCGGCTCCGCTGGCGCGGTGCCGCCCAGACGGGGTCGGCGCGGTGCCGCCCAGACGGGGTCAGCCATGGTTTTTTGTTTTTCCGTCCACGGGGCCAGCCATTCCAGGGGGCCTCTATGTGGCCAGCCATGGTTTTTTGTTTCCTCGCGGGGGGCGCGGGGTCAGACCAGGATCAAGCTTTTCTTCGCGGGGACCACGCGGACGCTAAGGGGATCGCCGCACGGAGGCCAAGGCTCACGCCACGCGCACACCAGGGCCCGCGATCCCCGCCGCCGTGAGTCGCGCCGACCCCCACCGGCGGCATTCGCCGCCACCTCCCCCGTTGAAGGGAATGCACTGAAATGCATGTCCTGCGGCCCTTCGCGCATGAGGTCGCTGATCCGGCAGGATCGACAGTCCGGAACGATCGGCGGCATAGTCGCGCACCTCCTCGTAGAGGCGATGCAGGTCGTCCTGGGCCTGCTGGATACCAGTCAACAGCTCGAGCGCCTCGGGCCAGTCCCCGAGCTGGCGGGTGAGCAACTCCAGGCAAATCTGGCTGTTCTGAAGGTCAAGACGCCGACCGCGTGGCGACGGCATGGCGGGCGAGCGGAATGCGGGTCACTTTCATCGAACCCCCATCGGCGGCTCTCGGAACGGTCGCCGATCAATCTTGATATGGTGACGGGAAGGGCATGTCCCTCGGATCAGAGAATTCTTCTGTTACGGCCTTGACGAAACCACAACGCGCCGGTATTCACGACACTGAATGCGACCCGTTCACGCCCGGTGGGTCGATTGGGCCGCGAGGCGTCGACCGTGTATTACAGCAAGGTCGGGGCTTTTTTTGTATCAGCAACGGACCACCGAGTCGCCAATGCTTACGGCCTCGGCCGAATTCGACTGATGATGGCAGTACGACGGTGATTGCCGAGGAAAGGGACCGGAGGAAGCGACGGAACGGTTCGGTCGAGACTCATCAGCAGACTCCCAGTCTAGTACGGAGAGATTTCCATGCCACTTGTTCAAGTCAAGGTGATCGAAGGCGTTTTCTCGGACGCCCAGAAGCAGGAGATGATTCGCAAGGTCACCGACGCGATGGTTTCCATCGAGGGCGAACCGCTGCGCGAGGTAACCTCGGTAATCATCGAAGAGGTCAAGAGCGGGAGCTGGGGCATAGGAGGAAAGGCCCTAACGACTGGCGATGTCAAGGCCATGGCGGGCAGTTGACGACCAACTCCGCGAGCAGAACGACCATGAAGCGGGACTGGCATCCAGAAACCCCACTACCTCGCATCCCCTACACGGTTCGGCGTGGTTCAGTACCGATGACGTGAATTCGGGTCTGTAGGCCGGCACATCCACTTCTGGGACTGGGAAAAAAAATGAATTCGGAAGAGCGCCGATCTTGGCGAGGAAGGCCACCTTCCCCTCGAGGTGCGCTTCCACCAGAACCCGGAAAGCTCGCGCGGCTTCGTCGGCGCGGCCCTGTCGAGCGCGACCTGGCACTGGTTCAGGGTCGGTGACGACTGGAAGGTGGAGAAGATCATCGACGTGCCGGCGGCGGCCCGCAGATGCTCCAGCTCAGCCTCGACGGCCGGCGGCTCTACGGCGCGAGCTCGCTCTTTTGATTCGTCACGCGAAGGGATGTTCGACGGGCTTTCGCTGGGGAACTACCACCAATTGGTGGATTACACCGGGCGGCTCTTTCGCGAAGGAAAGGCCGCGATCCCGGCCGAGCCGGCCGGCATCTCCACGCCGCCATGATCGCCTCCGTGCGATAGAATGAGGTTCAACGAGGGGATGGAGTTTCTCCTCCAACCGGATTCTGCTGAACTTCTTTCGCGGTTCTATTAGCATGGAGAAATCTCGAAACCGAACCTCCCGCGGGATCCTGCCAGTCATGTGCGGATGCAAATTTCGCTACCGGCGCACGATCGGGCTACTCGTCGGCCTGTGCACCATGACCGCCCCACAAGCTGCCGGCGATGATCAAGCTGGGGCTGGGTTCTTCCGAACGCAAGATCCGCCCAGTGCTGGTGAAAGAGTGCTACCCCTGCCATTCGATGGCGTCAAAGGCCCTCAAGGGGGGGCTTCGGGTTGACACTCGCGAGGGATTGACGAAGGGGGGCGACTCGGGGCCGGCGATTGTCGGCGGAAATCCGCAGGAGAGCCTGCTGCTCGATGCGCTACGGCACGACGGGATCGAGATGCCGCCCAAGGGGAAGCTGCCCGACGCGGTGATCGGCGACTTCGAGCGCTGGGTCAAGATGGGTGCACCCGACCCGCGCCGCGGGACCGCTTCGCCCGTACCGGGATCCGGTCGGCCGACGATCGACATCGACGCCGGCCGCAAGTTTTGGGCCTACCGACCGCCGCGACGGTATCAGCCGCCCGCGGTGCGCGATCGTGCCTGGCCCGCCACCGCCATCGATCGCTTCCTCCTGGCGGCCCTTGAAACCCGGAGCGTTGGCCCCACGCACGACGCCGACCGCGCGACCTTGGCCCGCCGGCTGGCGTTCGACCTGATCGGACTGCCGCCCGCGCCCGAAGAAGTCGATGCGTTCGTCAACGATCCGTCGCCGGTCGCTTATGAATCCCTGGTCGACCGTCTGCTCGCCTCGCCGCATTTCGGCGAGCGCTGGGGGCGGCACTGGCTCGATGTCGCACGTTTCGCCGAGTCGCTGACGTTCCGCGGCTTCATTCTCCCGCCCGCCTGGCGATTCCGCGACTACGTGATCGACGCCTTCAACGCCGACATGCCGTTCGACCAGTTCGTCCGCGAACACGTTGCCGGCGACCTGCTGCCCGCGCGGGACCTCGACGACCGCCGCAGGCAGCAGGTCGCGGCCAGTTTTCTCGTGCTGGGCAATACGAACCTCGAAGACCAGGACAAGAACCAGCTCGTCATGGACGTCGTCGACGAACAGCTCGACACGATCGGCAGGGCGTTCCTCGCGCAAACCATTCGGCTGCGCTCGCTGCCACGACCACAAATTTGACCCAATCCCGACCCGCGACTACTACGCGCTGGCGGCAATTCTCCGCAATGTGAAAACGCTCGAACATGCTAACGTATCCAAGTGGCTGGAAAAGCCCCTGGCCGTCTCGCCCCAGCAAGAGACGGCGCTTCAGGCTCACGAGAGCGAGGTCGCCGGGCTCGAGGCGCGGCTCAAGGCCGAGCGTGCCCACAAAGGCCCGCGCGTCGCCGCGCTCGCGGCCGAGCTAAAGCGACTGAAGACATGCGGACCGGAGCGTGAGACGACGCTGGGCGTCGAGGAACTCGCCGCGCTCGTCGAAACGCGGGTGAACATCCGGGGCAGCGTGCACAACCTCGGCGAACCCGTGCCCCGCGGGTTCCTTCAGGTCGCCACGACTGGCGAGCCGCCTGAGATGTCAACCACGGAAAGCGGCCGTCGCGAACTCGCCCAATGGCTCGCCAGCGATAAAAATCCGCTGACCGCCCGCGTGCTCGTCAACCGCGTCTGGCAGTGGCTGTTTGGCGTGGGGATCGTTCGCACGCCGGACAACTTCGGCAGCACCGGAGAGCCACCCAGCCACCCCGAACTACTCGACTACCTGGCAAACCGATTCATAGATGAGGGCTGGTCGATCAAGCGCCTGGTGCGGTCGATCGTGCTCTCGCGGGCCTACCGGCTCGCGACCACCGATCTACCGCAATCGGTCGCGGCCGACCCCGACAACCGCCTGCTCTGGCGAGCGCACCGCGTGCGACTCGACGCCGAATGCCTGCGCGACGCGATGCTCGCCGTCGCCGGCGAGCTCCGGCTCGAAATGCGAGGCCCGACGTTTCCGGCCTCGCTCAAGTCTGACTACGGGTATCTCTCGACCGACCGCCGCCGAAGCGTCTATTTACCCGTCTTCCGCAATGCACTTCCCGAGATCTTTGAGGTGTTCGACTTCGCCGATCCCAGCACGGTGACGGGCCGGCGGAACGTGAGCACCGTCTGCGCCCAAGTGCTCTTTCTCATGAACCATCCGTTCGTGATCGCGCAATCGCAAGCGACGGCCCGACGATTGTTGGCCGACCCTAACCTCGACGGCCCGGCTCGGCTGGCACGTCTCTATCGCCTGGCGCTGGGACGCCCGCCGAGCGAACGCGAGCAAACGGTCGCTTTGGCGTTCGTCGCCGCCGGCGACACACGGTCGGCAACCGCTGAGGAAACTTGGGCGATGCTGGTTCAGGCGTTGTTCGGATCGGTCGATTTCCGGTATCGTTAGGGTTTGGTAGAGAGGACTGCGAACATGCCCGTGCCGATCCGACGTCGAGACTTGTTGAAAAGCGCGGGCTGTGGCTTCGGCTATCTCGCACTGGCGAGCCTTGCCGCCGAACAGGCCGCCGCTGGCGCCGGCGCTCTCAACCCGCTGGTCCCGCGATCGCCTCACTTCCCCGCGAAAGCGAAGCGGGTGATCTTCTTGTTCATGCAGGGGGGAGTGAGCCAGGTCGATTCGTTCGACTACAAGCCTCGGCTGGCTCGCGACGATGGCAAGAGCCTGAGCTTCGACGATGCTCGCGTCATCGCCAACACCGGCATCCGCGGGTCGACGCAACGCGTCATGAAGCCGCTCTGGAATTTCTCGCAGCGCGGGCAATCGGGCCGTTGGGTGTCAGACCCTGTTCCCAGAGATCAACACCCACGTGGATGATCTCTGCTTCATTCACTCGATGCACACCGAGGGAGTGGCGCACGGGCCCGCGACGTTGTTCCTCCACTGCGGATCGACCAACGCCATCCGGCCGTCGATGGGTTCGTGGGTCACGTACGGGCTCGGAACCGAAAACGCCAACCTGCCGGGCTTCGTCTCAATCGGGGCAACGGCCGGCAACGGCGGTCCGCGCAATTATGGCAGCGCGTTCCTCCCCGCGGCCTACCAAGGGACGGCGATCGGCAAGGCCGGCGCCCCGGTCTCGACCGCGGCGATCCGCAATCTCGCCAGTCCGCTTCGCTCGCCCGAAGCCCAGCGCCGGCAGTTCGACCTGCTTCGCGCCTTGAGTGCCGAACAGCTCAAAACGACGCCCGGCGATACCGAGCTCGAGGCGGTCGTGTCGTCGTTCGAGCTCGCCTGGCGGATGCAAAGCCATCGCGCCGGACGTGCTCGACCTTGCACGCGAGCCCGCGGAAACCCACGCGCTTTATGGCATCGGCGACCCGCACACCGACAACTTCGGGCGGCAATGCCTGATGGCCCGGCGGCTCTGCGAGGCGGGCGTGCGGTTCGTTCAGGTGACTTACGGCGACAGCACGGCCAACCCCGCCTGGGACCAACATTCGAACCTTCCCAAACACGCCGCGCACGCCCGCGCGGTCGATCGTCCGATCGCCGGCTTGCTCGCCGACCTCAAGCGGAGGGGGCTGCTCGACGACACGCTGGTCTGGTGGGGGAGCGAGTTCGGGCGCACACCCTACGCCGAGAAAAACGGCACCGGCCGCGACCACAACCCCGGCGGCTTCACCGTCTGGCTAGCGGGTGCCGGCGTGAAGCCCGGCTTCGCGTTCGGCTCGACCGACGACCTCGGCCACCTGGCCGTCCAAGACAAAGTGCACATGCACGACCTCCACGCCACGATCCTCCATCTCCTCGGCCTCGACCACGAGAAATTGACCTACCGCTACAGTGGCCGGCACTTCCGCCTCACCGACGTCGCCGGCCACGTGGTGCGGGAGGTTCTCTCGTGACTTGACGTCCTTGTGAGTTTGAGGCGAGGTGGCCGATGAGAAGCGTTGTCGACGTCCTACCACGACGCGCGTGGCCATCGCGGCGGGCGTCGTCGGCCTGGCGGTTCTCCTCGTCTATTGGCTGGGCTGGTTCGGAAGGCCACCACAGATGACCCCGGATAATGAAGGTTATCAGACCGTTGATGCCCTCTTCACGGCTATCAATGCACACGACGAGAACCAACTTGGGCAATGCGAGCAACATTTGCGGGCCATTCAAGGGCGCCGGAAGTCACCCAGCCCTGCATCGCGGAGCGCACTCTGATAATCTTCAGGTCGGTTGAGGTTCCTCAGCGTTTGGAGCTCGGGGTCGACGGCCCTCATCTCGCTTTCGTCCACGACCCGCGTGTTGACGGCCTCAATCAGATAAAACGGCCGCAGGCGATCCTCGCCCAGCAGCCGCGCGGTCGCCGGCAAGACCACGCTTCGGCGATAAAGGGCCGCCAGCGGATGGTGATGTCCACCGATGAATGGGATGACGAGGTCGTAACCCTCGCTCAGCTCCACCAGCCGGCCAATCCAGCGCGGCTCGAGAAACGGGACGTCGGTCGCCGTTGCGTAGGCGAGCTCGACCGTATCCGGCAGCGCTCCCAGCCCGGCGGCCAGCCCTTGCAACGGCCCGCGGCCAGCGACCAGATCGCGCACGACGGCGACATCGGCGGGTAGGTTGGGAAGTTCCTGGCCGGGGGCCCCGACCACGACGATCGGCCGCGCAACCGTGCTCGCTAGCCGGACGACTCGCTCTAGCATCCCTTCGTCACCGAAGGGAAGCCAGGCTTTGGGACGCCCCATGCGCCTGCTCTCGCCACCGCATAGGATCACAGCGGCCGGGCTCATGGTTCCTCCTGCTTATCCAGCTTGAATCCCTAGACGTCGATCTCGGCCAGCCGCTCAAACTCGGCTTCATCGATGATCGGAATGCCCAACTGCTTGGCTTTCTCTCGTTTGCTTCCAGGCTCGTCGCCCGCCAGAACGTAGTTCGTCAATTTCGAGACCGAGCCGGATACTTTTCCCCCGCGTTCCTTGATCAAGGCTTCGGCTTCCGCCCGAGATCGCTTGGGGAGCGTACCGGTCAAGACAAACGTCTTGCCGGCGAAGGCGAGCGTGCCCCCTTGGGCCTCTGGCGTTTGCAACGGCTCGGGCCTCACTCCCGCGGCCGCCAGGTCATCCAAAAGCGCCTGGTTTTCGGGGTCCTGAAAATAGTCGTGGATGCTCGCCGCCACGATCGGGCCGACCTCGGGTATTGACTCGAGCTCGGCGAGCGACATCGTCCGTAATTGGGCCAGAGTCTTGACCCGGCCCGCGATGATCTCGGCCATTCGGGTGCCGACGTGGTGGATGGTCAGGCCCGTAATGAACCGGTCGAGCGTGCGGTGCTTGCTGGCTTCGAGCGCCTGCACAAGGTTGTCGGCGGATTTCTTCCCCATCCGCTCCAGCCCCGCGAGCGTCTGGGCGTCGAGCCGGTACACATCGGCGAGGCTCGCCACCAGCTTCTTGTCGACGAGCTGGTCGATCAGTTTTTCTCCCAGGCCGTCGATATCCATTGCATCGCGATGAGCGTACCAGCGCAGCCATTCCTTGAGCTGGTCCGGGCAGCGGGAAGGCGGGTTCGTGCAGTAATACGCCACCTCGTCGCCCGACCGTTCGACCCGGGCCCCGCAACTGGGACAGGTCTTGGGGAAGTGGAACCGCGTCTCGGTCCCTTTTCGCGCTTCGGTTTCGACGCGCACGACCTGCGGGATGATCTCGCCCGCCTTTTGGATCACGACCGCGTCGCCGACCATGATGTCCTTGCGCTCGAGCTCGTCGGCGTTATGCAGGGTGGCACGCTTGACGGTCGTGCCGGCAAGCTGCACGGGCTCAAGCTCGGCCACCGGGGTGATCTTGCCGGTCTTGCCGACCTGAACGTGTATGCCTAGTAACCGCGTGATCGCCTGCTCGGCCTCGTACTTAAAAGCGATCGTCCAGCGCGGGCTTTTGCTTCGCGAGCCAAGCCGCTCGCGCTGATTGAGATCGTCGACCTTAACCACCAGCCCGTCGGTCTGAAAATCGAGCTTGTTGCGTTCGTCGTTCCAGCGCTTGGCATGATCGATTACTTGCTCGATCGAGTCGTAGCGGGCCGTGTAGGGGCTCACCGGGATACCCCAGCTCTTCATCAAATGAGTGATCGCCAGATACGACGTCTCACGCAGCCCCTTGGACTCGCCCAATCCGTGGGAAATGAATCGCAGCCGGCGCTGGGCGACGATTCGCGAGTCAAGCATCTTGAGCGAGCCGGCCGTCGAGTTCCTGGGATTGGCGAACAGTGGTTCGCCCGCGGCCCGCCGCAACTCGTTGAGCCGGACCAGTTCGGAATTGTTCATATAGACCTCACCGCGGACCTCGAGCAGGTCGGGCGGGTTGCCGCGCAGCACCAGCGGCACCTCTCGGACGGTCTTCAAATTCGCCGTGATGTCGTCGCCCCGCTCGCCGTCGCCGCGCGTCGACCCCTGCACGAGCTTACCATGCTCGTACCGCAGCGAGACAGCGACGCCGTCGACCTTCAGCTCGACGACATACCGCACGCCCTCGTTGGGATTGAGCCCCTTGCGAACCCGGGCATCCCACTCGCGCAGCTCGTCATGAGAATAAGTGTTGTCGATCGACAACATGGGGATCGCGTGCCATACCGTCGCGAAACCTTCCAGTGGCTCGCCGCCGACGCGCTGGGTGGGGCTATCAGGCGTCACCAACTCGGGGTGCTCGGCCTCGATTTCGGTCAGCCGGGCCATCATCCGGTCATATTCGCGGTCGCTGATCTCCGGCTGGGCCTCGACATAATAGAGGTAGTTGTGCCGGTTCAGCTCCGAGCGGAGACGTTCCACTTCCCTTTCAATGTCCCTGGTGGCCATGGTCGTCGTCCGCCTCACGCTGGTGGTTTCGGTTGGGACACGACTCCCGTCCCAAGTCCTCCGTCCTCCCGTCCTCCAGTCGTTCCCACGCCTTCCATTCTTCGGACTGAACCAGGGGTCTGTGACCATGGCCAACACGCCGGTGACGAGCATGATGCCAAAGTCAATCGCCAGAACCCATGGCGCGTAACGATCGAGCCACATAGCGAAGGCGAGGGAGGCCGCGTTTCGCGGCGGCTGGGGTACCGATTCGGCATTGGCGAGCGGCGCCGCGGGGCTCGGCTCGAGTACCGCGGCGCTGATGAGATAAGCCAGTATCATCACGACGAACACGACGCTGGCCAACATCAGCGTCACAAAAAACGGATTGGCGAAGACCTCTCGTTTCCGCGAAGTTGCGGTCATTTCACGAGCCACCTAAGACCCATTCGTCGCCCGCTAGCCCATAGTCGATCAACTCTTCAGGCCGGAACCAAAGCGCCATCTCACGCTGGGCTGACTCGGGGCTATCACTCCCGTGAATCAGGTTGTTCTGCTTGCTGATCGAAAAATCACCACGAACGGTCCCGGCGCCGCCACAGCTCCGTTGGTCGCGCCCAGCATGCCTCGCACGACGCTAATAGCCTCGTTTCCCGCGAGCACTCCCACAATCACGGGCGAGCTGGTAATAAAGCTGATCAGGCCCTCGAAAAAGGGCTTGCCCTGATGTTCCGCATAGTGCTTTTCGGCGATCGCGCGGTCGACTCGCATCAGTTTGAGGGCCGCGATCCGTAGGCCCTTGGCTTCAAATCGCGTGAGAATCGCGCCGACTAACCGGCGCTGAACACAGTCAGGCTTAAAGATGATCAAAGTTCGTTGCATAAAACTCAAAGTGGTTTCCAGTTTCGGGATGAAGAAAAACGAATGATAGTTTAGCGCGGGCGAGCCTAGGTTTGCAACGTCAACGTGCGTCAACGGCGTCGGACGACGTAAGACGGCAAGGGATTTTCAAGGAAGCATTGACGTTATGCTCCGAGCGTGTTGCCATAAAACTGACGTTTTCGAACCGGGCTGGCGGCAACGATGCCCAACAAGGGGTGCTTCATGTGGCGATTTGCCTGGCAAAACCTGATCACGCGGCCGGCCAGCAGCTTGCTGGCGGTGATTGGGCTCACGATTCCGATCATCGCGATCCTGGGCCTCTTTAGTCTGACGGGGGGCATACGAACCTTGATGGGCAACACCCTCGCCAAGATGAACGGCCTCATGGTCATGCGTGCCAACTCGCCGGCGCCGGTGTTTAGCGAGGTACCCGCAAGCATGGCCGACGAGCTCCGGAAGATAGCCGGAACGCGGATCGTCGGGCCCGAGGTCTGGAAGATCTCTCCCGCCATCGAGGGGCGCAATCTGCTCGCCCGCGTCGCCACGCAGATGTTGACCCGCCGCGGAGACGAAAGATTCAGCTCGTTCGTCGACACAATCATGATCGAGGGGATGCAGCTTCCCGAACATCTTCAGTTGAAGAGCGCGGTCTTTGAGCAAGGGCTACTCAAACCCCAGGAGGGGGGTGGGCGGTATCTCGAGATGGATGACGTCGGTAAACCCAATATCTTGATCAGCACCAAGATCGCCCACGATTATCCCAACAGCGACGGCAGCGCCAAGAAGGTGGGCGACAGTCTGCTTGATCGGCGGCAAGACCGTTTCAGATCGTGGGGATTTATGAGACCGGCTCTCTCTTGATCGACACGACCATCGTGATGGAGATCACCACGGCCCGCGAATTGCTCAAGCTGGAGAAGGATTACGTTTCGGTGATGTATGTCGAGCCCGAGCCACTGGTGGACCTCGATGAGCTGGGTGATCGGATCACGGCCACCGTGCCTGGGGTCCAGGTGCGGAGCATGTCGCAGTTCAACCTTCAGGTGGGCAACATCATGGGGAAGCTCGACCTGTTTTTGCTTTTGACCGTGGGATTGGCACTGCTGGTTGGGGGTGTGGGCATCGCCAACACGATGCTGATGAGCGCAATGGAGCGGATCGTCGATTTCGGGGTGATGCGCGCCAACGGATGGACCCGGCGGAACATCCTCGGCCTGGTCACCGCCGAGAGTGCTCTTCTGGGCCTGCTTATCCGGCTTGGTGGCCAGCATCCTCGCTTTCGGTGGAATCGCGCTTCTTAATTATCTGCTCACCCGATTTGAGCTTAAGCTGGATTTGACCCCTGCGCTGGTGGCCGAAAGCATTTTCACGGCCATCGTGATCGCGACGTTGGCCGGTTTGTACCCGGCCTGGCGCGCTTCCCGCATGACCCCGATGGACGCCATCCGCAATGAAGCCTCCTGAGATCAGCTCGCCGGCATCGTCGGCCGCGGCGGCCGCGGCGGCAACCCGCGTGTATCCGCGTTTCCGACGTGCACAAGTCGTTTCGCAGCGGCGAGAGGCAAATCGAGGCGCTTCGCGGCGTTTCGTTCGAGGTCCCACCCGGGGCGTGTTCGTTCTTCGTCGGACCATCCGGATCGGGCAAGAGCACGTTGCTCTACCTGCTGGGTGCCCTCGACCGGCCCACCTCGGGAACCATCGCAATCGACGGCGCAGACCATCACCGCCATGAACGAGGTCGAGCAAGACGTCTTCCGTCGCCAGAAAATCGGCTTCGTGTTTCAGCAGTTCAACTTGATTCATAATCTGTCGGCCGTCGATAACGTGCTGCTTCCATTCATCCCGCAGGGCCTGACGCCGACTGTCACGCCAAGGCCGAAGAGGTTCTCCGCCAGGTCGGGCTGGGCCACAGGCTCAAGCACAAGCCCTCGAAGCTTTCCGGTGGACAGCAACAGCGCGTGGCCATCGCGCGGGCCTTGATCAAGGACCCGAAGGTGCTGCTCGCCGACGAGCCGACGGGCAACCTCGATCACAAGGGGGGCGACGAAATCTTCGCACTCCTGCGCGAGCAACAGGAGAAGCGCGGTTGCACCCTGGTCGTCGTCACCCACGATCGCCGGTTCATTCAGACCCGACGACCATGTCGTCGAGATCGAGGACGGGCGAATCGTGGCATGATCCGCGCCGACGACGGCCAAGCAAGCGGCCGTCTCTTTCTCCAATCCTGGACGACGTACTGGAGGTTGTTGTACATCTCTTAGGTAGTGCGCTTGCTGCACGACATGGTCGCGCAGCGTTGCTTCGAAGGTTGCATACAGGGACAAGACTACCGAGTCGTCGACTTCTGTCTGCGCTGCGTCCAGCAACTCGATGCACTGCTGATCCGCGAGACCATCGAAACGGCTGTTGGAGCATGCTCTTGCACGGTCGATTCCAGCCACGGTCATACTGCGCCTCACAACCTTCAGGGCTGCCCGGGTTGTCACGTGCGCGTCCCAGATTGGATCGAGCGGATTAGGCATTGCCGACGCTGTTCAGAATTTGATCGCGGAAAACTGCCAAATCGAGATGCAGTAGTTCGCCACGATCTTCATCGCTCCACGCCCAACCCTCGGCGATGCCTGGAAACATTGGACGCCCTGAGAGCTCCTCAGGTGCTTCACCGCTTCCCAGCGAGAATCGGAACCCAACAGCCGGACCTCCGGCCTGTACCCAAACCAGAATCTCACTCCCGAGCCGGCTCTGCACATCGACCCGCCCTTCCGCTCCAACCACGTAGCGCCACGAGGGACCAACCGGATTGCAGGCCGGCCAGGTGTAGCGATCTCGAGCACTCGCGCCTTGTACCGTCCCGTCGCCTCCTCGGACAGCTCGATCTCCCTCTCCGAAAACTGCGAATCGGGCTCGAGCTCGGTCATCCATTCGCGCACGTGAGCGTGCAACTGTTTGACGCGCCGCAGGTAAGTCTGGACATTCGCGACTGCAACCGCTTGCGCTGCCATAAATGCACCTCTCCTTCATTGGTTATCATAGCCCCACCTGGGTGGTTCCGACAAGCACCCGACGTACCGGTTCGGGCGAGCGATGGACTAAGCAGTGCCAACTCGTTTGAAAAGGTCGACCGCGCGCCGAAAGTACGCGCGGGTCCCAAGAGACTGCGACGAGAAAAACTGTGAGAACGTATCGGCATCCACTGACAAAAACGACGAAAACCCCTCGGACGATGTTTCTGTCGTTTCTGTCAGTACCCGCCATAAGGGATCGGAAGTTTTTTCGTCGCCTTGGCCGTCCCGACCGCATGAGCTGGCGGCCTGGCCGGACCAGTGGCGTGAGCGCTGGGGACGTCTGGTCAACGACCTGAAAAACCAACGACTGCCGTGGACGTGGCACGAACTCGAAGCGTTTCGACGAGTCAAAGCCGAATGCCGAGAGCGGCCAGGGCCTGGCGAAACTCGCGCCAGAGGTCATCCGCGTCTTCGATTCCGACGGAGATCCGGACCATGCCCGGCGAGATGCCCTGGCGGGCGAGTTGCTCGGCGCTTTGCCCTCGATGGCTTGTCGAGGTGGGATGACTGAGCGTCGTCCGGACGTCCCCCAAGGTGGGAGCGAACGGTATTTCGGAGAGGTTCCTGATGAAGGATTGGGCACGGTCCCGGGTGCCAAGGTCGATCGTGACGATCGCGCCAAAGCCGCCTTTGAGAAGGCGAGATGCCAGCTCGAAGTCGGGATGGGACCGCAGGCCCGGATAATAAACTCGCTCGACGGCCTCGTGCGACTCAAAGCGGGCCGCCAATTCGAGCGACGTTTCACAGGCGCGACGAAACCTCAAGCTAAGTGTCGCCAGTCCGCGCTGGGCGAGCCAGCTCTCGAACGGATTGCCGGTTTGCCCGAGAGTGGACGCGATGATCCGCGCTTGCTCGATCAGCGTTTCGGTCCCGATCAAAGCTCCGAGGGTCAGATCGCTGTGACCGCCGATCATCTTGGTCACCGAATGCACCACCAGACTGGCGCCATGGTCGATCGGGCAACAGACGAGCGGCGAAAACGTGTTGTCGACGACCAGCGGAATTCCTACTCCGCGCGCGACCGATGCCATCGCAGACAGATCGGCGATGCGAAGCAAGGGGTTCGAGATCGTCTCGGTGAAAATCAAACGGGTGGTGGGCCGCAAGAGCGCCTCGAGGTCAGCCGCGTCCGTTCCGGGGTCGAATACATGATGCCCGATGCCCCAGCGCGGCAGTAGCTTTGTCGCCAGAGAAGCCGTCTTGCCGTAGATTCCATCGGAGATCAACGCATGATCGTTTTGACTGAGTAACGACAGGAAGGTCGAGGCGATCGCGCCCATGCCCGAAGCGCAAATCAAACCCGCTTCGCCGCGCTCGAGTCGCGCGAGCTTGTTGGCAAGCTCAGCCGCATTGGGATGGCCCTCGCGTGCGTAAATAAATCCAGTGGCCTCGCCGCTGTAGAGAGCGTCGACATGGTCGAGATCGGCTGGACAATAGACCGCGCTCAGTTCCAGCGGCGCGACCAAAGGGAGGCTGGTCAATCCGGCGCGGACGGGCGCCCGGGCGCAGGTTGGCGACACATTCGAGATTCGATCGGTCGAGGACATGATTGGCCCATTCGGATATCAGGCGAAAAGGAACGATCTCAACAAGAGATCAACGCTGAACGGTCGGAGCCATCCCCGTGGTCTTCCGAAAGAAACGTGCCGCGTCGCCAAGTAGGGAGATAACTTCGCCGAATTTATGCAGCGAGCCCCATAGATTCTTGGCGGCACGCGCGTCGGCGGCTTGGCGTTTCAGGCTGCCCAGTGTAGCCCAATCGAGCGACCAAGCGTGCGTGATTGCCTGCTTCTCGATTTTGCGCGTCAGCTCGTCGAGCCGATCGATCATGTCTGCGTCAATCGCGCAGTCATAGGTTCGGTGAGGATGATCTTCGACCAGCGCGAACGCACCGCTCTGACGTTTCCTATTCAGGAGCGCGAGCAGACGGGAACGCCAGCCGTCGCCGCGGCGATGGTGACGCTCGATTTTCTCGGGGGTTTGCTGGACGACCGTTTCGATCGAGTCGGGATCGACCCACTCGCCGATACGCACGATGACGACCGTGATATTGTCGGGCCCGCCGCGCAGATTGGCGAGACTGACGAGGTAGCGGCAGGCGTCCCGGGGGTGGAAGTTGGCCGCGAATGCTCCGATTTCGCGGTCGTCCACTGGGCCGGAGAGACCGTCGGAACAGATGAGGTAAACGTCGCCGCGCTCGACGGCCAGGGGACCTTCGATGTCTACCTCGATGTCCAGCTCCGGGCCCAAGCTTCGGGTAATCACGTTCTTTGGAACCGAGAGGCAGGCTTGCTCGGAAGTCAGGTGGTTACGGCGAACGAGCTCCCAGACCAAGCTGTGGTCGAAGGAAAGTTGATCGATCCGATTGTGGCGCATTCGGTAAACCCGAGAATCGCCTACGTGCGCGACCAGTGCTCCCACCGGCAAGAGCAGAAGCACCGAGCAGGTCGTTCCCATGCCCTCAAAGTCGCGATTGGCCAGAGCCCGGTTGTAGATCAGAGTGCTTACCTCGCGAAACGACTTGGCGATCGCTTCCGACGGCGTGCCCGTCCGGGCTTTCATGTAGGTATGCGGGATCAAGTCACACGCCATCTTGCTAGCGAGCTCACCAACGGCATGGGCCCCCATTCCGTCCGCGACAAGGAAAACGTGGCCGCGTTCACGCCAGGCACCCTCGTGGGATGCGCGGACGGCCGCGTAAGAGTCCTGATTGTTAGAACGACGCATGCCCGTGTCGGTCGCGGCCGCATCGATAATGGTGTCGTTCCAGTTCACAGCCTGACCTTGTTCGATGTTACAACAAGAGAGTCCCGGCCCAGTCGGAAAACTCGGGTTGGCTTCGCGAGGGGGTCCGGCGACATAACTGATACCCAAGCCGCGATCTCATTGTGACAAAAAACCATTCGACGCACACACTCCAGGACCATCATACGTGATAACCGCGATGACGCCATTCTCAGATCTTTCGTTCTCCAAAACAACGCTAACCAATGGTCTCGATGTCATCTGCCGGCGAGCGCCGCAACTCCCCATCGTAGCGATCAATCTCTGGTACCACGTCGGTTCCAAGAACGAGGAACGCCACCAGCGCGGGTTCACTCATCTGTTCGAACACCTCATGTTTGAAGGATCCGCCCATTATCCAGGTGATTTTTTCAAACATCTTCAGCCCTTGGGAGCAAACATCAATGGGTCTACATCTTCTGATAGAACCAACTATTTTGTCGACCTGCCGACCGCGCACGCCGAACGGGCGATCGCCATGGAGTCAGACCGAATGGCCCATTTGCTCGGGGCCTTAGACAGCGCGAAGCTGGCGATCCAGAAGGACGTGGTCAAGAACGAGTACCGCCAGAACTACGCGAATCGGCCGTACGGAATGGTCATGCCCCTGATCGCCCAGGCGCTTTATCCTCCTCAGCATCCCTACAGTTGGATGACCATCGGTGTGATGGAAGACCTTGACCGTGCGAGCATGGAGGACGTCTCCGCGTTCTTCCGCCGATTCTATGTCCCGGCCAATGCCAGCCTGGCGATTGTCGGCGACCTGCACGAGGACGAAGCGCTGGCGCTGGCGGAGCGGTATTTCGAACCAATCCCTGGCGGTTCCCACGCCCCGCGCCCCTGGGTCCCCCCGGCTGGCCTCGAGAGTCACGCCGAAATCGTGCTCCGTGATCGGGTCGAGCTCGATCGCGTCTACCTGATCTGGCCGACTGTCCCGCATTTTCACCCTGACGACGCGTCGCTCTCGCTCTTGGGAGACGTGCTGGCTCGCGGCCGATCGAGCCGCCTGTATCGCAAACTCGTCATTGACAAGCAGATCGCGCAGGACGTGACCGCTTATCAATCAGGCCGGGAGCTCGACGGGTCATTCGGGATCATCGTCACACTCCGGCCATCCCAGTCGATTAGCCAAGTCGTGCACCTGGTCGAATCCGAGCTCATCGCGATTGTCAGCGCGGGCGTCACCGACGACGAGTTGCTCAGGGTGCAGAATGCGAGAATCGCCAGCTTCTTTTTCGCGTTGGAACATATGGGAGGCTTCGGAGGCGTCGCCGACCGCCTCAACGCGTACAATGTCTTTCGCGGTGATCCCTCGCTCATCACCTCGGACGTGCGAAGGTTCCAAAGCGTGACTCCACCAGACTTTAATGTTGTCGCGACGCGTTATCTACACGGACGGCCCCGCGTCAGTTTGTCGGTGTTGAGCCGGAAGAAGCCTAGTGTCCACTCTCCGCTTGACCGGGCGGCGCCCATAGCCGGCGTCGTCCTGTCGCGATATCGCCCTCCATTGCCCGAGATCGTCACCCTGTCGTCCGGGATCCCGCTCTGGGTCTTCCCGCGGCGCGACTTACCGACCGTGGCGGGCTCGATCGTCATCAAGGCGGGGGCGTCCTCGCAACCGCCGTCGCACGCCGGTCTTGCCCAGTTGACCACCGGGATGCTCGACGAGGGAACGATAACCCGCACGGCCGAACAGCTCGCGCTCGAAGTCGAATCGATGGGCGCAGCCGTCGACGCAAGCTGCGGCTGGGATGGTGCTTATGTTTCGTTTAAGTGCCTCGCCGCGAACCTCGGCTCGATACTTGATTTGACCGTCGACATCCTGTTGAACCCGACTTTTCCGCAGGCGGAGTGGGACCGAGTGCGTGGTCAAACGCTGGCGGCGCTCTTGGCGGAACGCGACAATGCGGAGTCGCTGGCGTACCGCGGGTTTTTGTCGGCTCTTTACGCCGATGACCACCCGTATCGATTTCCGTTAGTTGGGCATCACGCCACGGTGACCGCCTTTACCCGAGATGATCTCGCGACGTTTCACGCCCGTTTCTTGCTCGCGAGCGAGGCGACAATCGTGGTCGCCGGCGACGTCGATCCGGAAAAACTGGCCGCCGAGCTCAACAAGCGGCTGCCGGCGAGGGAGCCTTTGGCTCCCGCGATTTACTCCCCGAATCCTCCCGTGCACCGCCCTGGCCGGCGCCTGCTCCTGCTCGACCGACCAGGTGCTCCGCAGGCTGTGGTGCGTGCCGGCCACTTGGGAATTGCCCGGTCGGCCCCCGACTTCGATGCGACGGTCGTCTTGAACCAGGTCCTGGGCGGGCAATTCAGCTCCCGGCTCAATACGAAGCTGCGCGAGGAGCGGGGGTTCACGTATGGCGTGCGCAGTCACTTCGATTGCCGCCGCCAGCCGGGCCCATTTTCCATCACCGCGTCGCTGCAGGCCGATCGGCTGGCCGAGGCCCTTGATGACATTCATCACGAGTTGGAAGGCCTGACCGGCGGGAAACCTCCCAGCCAAAGTGAGCTCGATGATGCCCGCCGCGCTCTTGTCGAGGGCCAAGCTCGCCACTACGAAACGCCGTCGGCATTGGTGAGCCGGTACGCCGGCCTGGCGGTCCACGGGCTGCCGGTCGATCACGAGGAGGGGTTCGCTGACCGCCTGGCTGCCATCGACCTCGATTCGTTGGCTGCCAGGGCTGCGCCGAGCGAATCCATCCTGATTCGCTGGTCGTGATCGTCGTCGCCGACGCCGACCTGGTCGTGGACAACCTCAAGCGGCTCGAGTGGGCGTCGGTCGAGCGGATCGAAGGCTGAAGACCGGGTCGGAAATCGAGGCTGGCGAGCGACCGTCGGCGCCCGACCTCGATCCGCTGATGAGTCCGACGAATCGCGATCGTTTCCAACTCGGTGCTGACCGCGACGGTTACGGCTCCTATAATCGTAGATGATCCGTTCTCGACGATTCATGATTCTCGTTCTTTCTTGGAAGACAGGATTCTCAGATGGCGAGGAGCTGGCCGCCCCATGCGTCGCTTCGGAGCCTCTTCGAGCGATGGTCCCGGTTCCGCCACGGTGAGTACGACAGGGATACTCTCCGAGCTGTCCCGTCGTGGGGGATGAGTGTTCTCCTCCATTCATTCCTTCTGCTGGTCCTGGGTTTGGCCATTCAAATGCACCGCCAGGCTGAGGGCCTGGATCGTGTGTTCCAGGCGGTGGTTGTCGATACCCAGCTCGGCAACGTGACTTCGCTTGTCGAAGCCAACCGTGCGGGCGATCCTTTCACCAAGGACGACAGTCCCGACCCGCCGTCGCTGGGGCTGGAGCCGCTCGACTCAACGATCAAACTCGCCGCGGAGCCGCGGATCGCTTCGCTGGCACAGTTCGCGCCGGTGATGGCGAGCCCGCTCATGCCGCCGAACGCCAACAGTGCCGTCCTTTCGATCTCGAATGCGAAGGGTAAAGGCCCTTCGCTTCAGGGGGCGATCGGGCTGGGGCAATTCGCCGAGAGCATCTCGGCGCCATTTATCGGCAGACAAGGCTTGACTCGCGCCAAACTATTGCTCCGTGAAGGAGGTACGGCCCGCTCGGAGAAGTCTGTCGAAGACGGCTTGGACTGGATCGTGCGACATCAGCGAGCCGACGGCTCGTGGGGCCTGGATTTCCACGATCAATGTCAGGCGCAGCCATGCCCTTATCGACCGGCGCGAACCCAGTCGGACACCGCCGCCACCGGGTTGGCTCTTTTGCCCCTTCTGGGCGCGGGGCATATTCACACAGTCAAAGACCGCTACCAGTTGCCCGTGCGACGAGGGTTGGAATGGCTGACCGCGCATCAGTCACCCGACGGCGACCTCTTCGTGGGGCCGCCCGGAATGGCCTACCTTTACAGCCACGCGATCGCCACGATGGCCATTTGCGAAGCGTACGGTCTGTCCGGAGATGCCAGCCTCAAGCCAGCCGCCCAGCGCGCCGTCGAGTTCATTTGCAACTCTCAAGATCCCGTCGGCGGCGGCTGGCGTTATTTTCCCGGTCAGCCGGGCGACACGTCGGTTTTCGGGTGGAACATCTTCGCCCTCAGAAGTGCCCATCTCGCGGGGATTGCCATCCCTCAAAAAATCTTGAAGGCGTGCTCCCGCTATCTCGATCAGGCCGCCGCCGACAAGTCTCGCGTGACCTATCTTTATCAGCCGGGGCGTCCCCGTGGCGGTAGTTTTCTCGATCCCGTCATGACGACAGAAGCTCTCTTGAGCCGCCAGCTTCTGGGTTGGCCGCGGGATTTCCCGCCTCTGAACAAGGGAGTCGGGATGATCTCGGCCCACCTTCAGGAATCGGGCGTGCGCAACATTTATTACTGGTACTACGCAACCCAGCTCCTCCACAACATGAAAGGCGCCAAATGGGAGCGCTGGAACCTCAAGATCCGTGAAGGGCTCATCAGCATGCAGGTAAAAGACAACACCTGCGCACGGGAGCTGGGACCCCTTCGAGCCCGCTCCCGATGTTTGGGCCGGACACGCGGGCCGCCTTTATCTGACTTCGCTTTCCATTTTGACGCTCGAGGTCTACTACCGCTACCTGCCGCTTTATCGCTCGTTCGACCAGGATCAAGTGCGACCGCAGACGGCCATGAAGGTCGAGGATGACGCCAAAGCCGCGAGCGGCGAGGTGTCCCAAAACGTTCCCAAGCCAAGGTAATGGGCTTCTACCGCGGAGCCGCCCGAAATGTGCGGTGCGGCATCGACTTGTAAAGAACAAGCTGAGAGACAACGAGCCCCTTGGGATTGATCTGCCGCGGCATCAGAAAGACGTAGTCGCCTTTGCGAGCGATGTCTAACGAGCCGCGCGTGACCTGGCTCATTGTGTATTGCCCATTGGCGCCAGCCACCACGGTGGCGAAGTTGTTCCCGGGCAAGCTCAGTTGCAGAGGATAGCGCTGAATGACTGTGCCAACCACGTGAAGTCGGACGGGAGCCGTCGCGGTCGAGAGCCCGGTCGGATAAGTCCAGGAATAAAGCCGGCTTTGACCGACGTAGTCCCACCCGTTCATGAAGCGATTGAAGCTAGGGTCAATGGCTGTCACGACCGCATTATTGGGGAGGAGACTGTTGTAAGTGGGTTGCACCAGGCTGCGATCCGCCCCCTCGTAAACGTCGACGTGACTGACCTCGGCGATATTGGAGCCGACGTCGCGGCCGACCGCCTCGACGACACTTTGCGGTCCCAGGGCATCGGGACTACTTGGCCAGCGGGCCAGGAATTCGCCGATATCCTCGGCCGCGATCGGATACTGCTGCCCGGAATGGTTCTGAATGACGATCCAGCGCGAGGTCACGTTGATCACGTCTCCCCAGGCCCCTTGAGGAGGGAGCTGAGGTAGACCTCGCGGGTGGCCGGCGACCTGTTCAAAGGCCACGTCGAGATCTTGTGCTCGTGACGGCAGCGCGGCACACGAGCGGCAGCACAACCAATGCGAACAAGAAGTGGCTCATTTTCCTCATGTCCTTATTAATACCCGATTTGACTTGTTGCCGACAATGTCTCCTTACGCGCGTCTGCAACTCAGACGCAAGCCGCGGCCAGCCGGAGGGCGCGGGACGCGGCCGCTGGCAAAGCGGGCCGGTCCCTCGTATTCGCCCCGTTTTCTCACTCCGGATCTTCCGGGGCATTCGCGGCGACCAATCCCCCCGACACGATCGCGATTTCACCCGGGCTGACTTTTTTCAGCTTTTTCGGGCCGGCACCGAAACTTTCGTCGGTGGCTTGCAGCCGGAATCCGGCCAGGGGAGAAGTCTCCGTCGGACCACAAGCCGGGAGACGATCAGTTCGGCAAAAAAGGTGGACGGGGCTGTCCGGCTTGATCAATCCCTGGCGCTAGGCCGTTGGAACCCCGCTCCCACGTAAACAACGTCCGGGGTGACATGCGCGTAGACTTCTCCTTGCCCCCTGGGCGCCGGCGGGCGGGGCCTTCCGGCGTCGATTCCGCTGCCGGGGAGGTCCACATGCGCTGAGGGTCCGCCTTAGGCAGACCGAAAGACAAAAAACAAGGGTTGGCCCCGTCGGGCGGCACCGCGCCAGCGGTGCCGCCGAAAGCGGGCGACGGGAGGCTAAAATGAACTGACACTATTTAACGCGCCTAACGCGCATTTAACGCCGCCCTCAGCCTCCGGTCGGTGTCATCGTGACCTACGGGCGGATTCAGTCCGTCAACGGTCCCATAGTGCGCAAGCGTATCCGCGAACAGCTTGCAGGGAGGAAGCTGAGCGGCGTCCCCTTCATCGTGCTATCGTTGGAGGAAATGGATACGGTGATTCGATTGGTGGAATTAGGCCGTCATTTCGACGACGTGACTTGGTCGCTGGCATGCGAGCCTTATTCGTTCGATCCACTGGAAAAATATCACAGTCAACTGAAGAGTCAGGCTCTCAGTTCCGTAACTTGCCAAAGGGCGCAGAACTTTTTAGATGGAATCAAGCACAAGGCCGACTGATGCGTTGGGACGCTCGCCGTCTGGCCGGCTGTCGCTTCTATGACTTGTACGGGCTTTCACGAGGCGGATGGGCCACGCCCGGTGCCGCTGGCGGGGGATCGAGCAGCGTGTCATACGCATCGCCCGTTTTGATCGCCTCGGCCATGCGATCATAGATCTCCAAGATGACGCGCTGCGTTCGATATTCGCCGTACGCCGCCTCGTCCTTCTTCCGGACGATCGGGAACGTGTCGAGGATGTAGGCCGCGTCGTCGCGGTTGATGCCGTAGAGGTGGAAAAACGCCGCGTCCAGCTCGCAACGGAGCAAGAATCGCCGGGTCTGGTCCCACCGAAACGGCGGGCCGTCGTAGCCACAGTCGCGGGCAAATGGGGCGAGGTCCCAGGCGGTATAGGTCAGTTCGAGCACGCGGGGTAGAAGCCAGGCCATGGCGCTAGCCTCGGGAGACCACTCGGCGCGTTCGTCGTAGCTTCCGAGAGCGAGGAGGGGAAATTGTTTGAGCAGACCATAGGTCACGTGCGTTCCGCCAATTTTTTCGCGCGAGAGATAGTCTAAGGCGAGGCTTGCAAGGTTTGCGTAAAGGCATGCGATCTTCGCTGGAACCGCCGATTGAAAGAGGGCTAGCGGAAAAGTATGACCAATCGCAATTTGAGGGACCAGGCTGACGATTACAGTTCGTGTATCGGTGTTTCTGCAGATATCCCGCCACCCGAGCAACCAGCGCCGTTCCCATCGCCCATCCAGCCGCTCTTCGACCTCTTCAAGGGGCACCCAATACCAGGGCAAACTGACGCGTTCGGGATCGGCGTGCTGTTCCTCGTCAAACTCGGGGAGCTTTCCCTGGTTGGCCTGTGAGTCAGTCTGGCCCTCGTACGTGCCGAACCGATGGTCGAAATGGTGGACCATCTTGGCCTCGTACAGCGGGACATAAGTCTGTTCGCCGCGACGGAAGATGTTGCCTTCGAGTTTCCAGCCATCGGCCTCGAGCTGTTCGCGGGTGCGGAAGAGGCCGGAATCGGTCGCCATGTTGAACAGTCCCTGCCGGAAGGAAATGTTCCACGGATTTCGTTCTTGGGGCCCTTCCTGAAGGAGCACAGGCACTCGGCGATAAATGGCCTTGTTGATCTCTGCGTCGCGCTTCGAGCGAAGAATCGGGCAGGTACCCGTGTTGGGGTTCATCAGTCGGATTTCATCAGCGTTGAGGCTGAAATGACGATCGCGCTCGCTCAGGTGTTCGGTTTGTGCGCGAAGTAGACGAAGTCCGCGGCGCTGTGTGCAGCGCTCCGCGCCGGTTAACGTGACAAGGCAGAATTTCGTCGAGTGATGCACCGCGGGGAAGAGGAACTCCTCGTTCTCGAAGCTATAGAGGCTAAGCAGCGATCTTGATTGAAACAGGTCCTGGAAGAAGAGCTTAGTGGTGTCATCGCTCGCGATCCCGGACGGTATGATGCAGCCAACCCGCCCCGTCGCTGCAATTAGCTGCCGATTTAGCTCTGCAAACAGCGCGTAACTATTAATTTTGCCCACTGCGGTGAGTGGGAATCGCTCATGCTTCGGATCAAATGAGACTCGCCGTCGGCTTTCCTTTGGTCTGCGAGGAAGGCTGCGTATACAAACGGATCCATTGTCGCAAGCCGCTCGATCGCTGTACGCCGCGCCGAGGCGTTGGGCGCCTGGGCAATGTCAGGCCGGATTTGAGCGAACCACTCTTTTTCCTTGAGCTCAAATGTCTCCCACGGTGGATTCCCCAGCACCACATCGAACCCTCCATCCCAACCCAGGATTTCGTCGTCGCGAATCTCGTCACCCGCTTTCGGCGAGAACACATTCAGAAATGCCAGATGCCAGTGGAAGAAGTGGTATTGTGAGGACAGCTTGGCAATGGCGTCTTTGACCTCCTTGGAAACGACGTTGGGGTTGTTTTCCAATTTGCGGAATGTGGATTCGGTTAACGTGACCCGCGGCTGGAGCGGCGGCACGACCACTTTGGGGATCACGAATGCCGCGCACCAAGCATCCGCGAGAAGCCGTGCGTATTCATAAGGCACCGACTCCTTGAACTCGCGGTAGGCCTGCTCCTTGGCGTGCAGGACGGCGATCGATTCGTCGCCCATGGATTCGATTCGGGCCAGCGCTGGGGCGACGTTTGATAGCCGAATCGTTTCCGATCGGGCGAACATGTCAAACATCGTGGTCTGCCGGCCGCGTTCGTCGCGGTTTTGTTTACGGTAGTCGCGGCAGGTGGCCTTGTCGTCGCCTTCGATCGGCTCAAACGCCGCGTCGGGAATTCCGCGCTTGAGGAGTGCCGGTGTGGTGCCCAGGAGGCTGTTGCCTTGTTGGATGTGATGGTCGAGGAACGATAGCGGCTTGCCCGGAACGAGCGCTTCCATCCAGAGGGCGACCTTGCAGAGTTCGACCGCGTCGGGATTGATGTCGACGCCGAAGAGGCAGTGGCCGATCACATCGCGCAGCGCCTTGCGTATTTCGTCTGGCGACGGCTCTTCGTCGCCGGTTCTTACAGCCGCCAGTTTTTTGGCGATCCGGTGGGCGGCGGCGATCAAGAAGTGGCCGCTGCCGCTGGCGGGGTCGCACACCTTTAACTTGAGGATTGCCGCTTCGGGGTCGGGCTGCGCGGCCGCTTCAGCCAAGACAGGGTCGAGCGCCGAGTCGAGCAGGCAGGAGACGAGGCTCGAAGGCGTGTAATAGCTGCCGGTTGTTTTCCGTTCGTGGCCGGCGGCCGATGTGAGCTCGAATGTGCCGGCCGTCGCGTTGAGCTCGGGGTGCAGCTCGAGGAGCGATTCATACACGCTGCCCAGCTCTTCGGAGCCGAGGTTTTTGTAGTCGATCGTGCGCCGGGTTTTGCCGTCGATGGTGAACGCGAGGGCGCGAATCGCTTCCAGCAGGTCGGCATTCGTCAGGTCGCAGCCGGCCAGGTCGGCGATGGCCTCGCGCGACCAGAGGAAGCTGCCGAGTGCGGGCAGTCCCAGCTCGGGACAGCCGGCGTCGCCGCCGAGCTTGTCCATGATCAGCGACAAAACGCGATAGAGATCGACGTGCGCTGTCCCGCGCCGGCGCTCGGCCAGACGCCGCAGGCGGTCGGTGGCGTAGTATTTCTCGTAGCGCTCGCGTGCCGCGGGGTCGGCATTGGAGTCGAGCAGCAAGTCGCGGTCTTCGGCCACAAAGAGAAACAACAAGCGATAGACCAGGCGCAAAGCTGGCGATAGTAGTCTTGGGCATCGAGCGTACCTGGTCGCAGCTTGTCTTTGAGATCGGTGTTTCGCGGGCAGGCGAGGAATCCGCGCCCGAGCGCGGCGATGGCGGCCTCGACGCCGCGGCGGAGCTGATCGAGGCGCAGCGCGTCCCCCGTTCCTGGGCGGCCTTCGACCATTTTTCGAGCCAGCATTCCACCGGGCGGTCCGCCTCGATTCGCGATTGATGGCCCAGCAGCCAGAGCAGGGCGAAGTCGGCGTAGACCTCGCCGGTCATCATGGCTTCAAGATCGAATTCGACAAACGCCTGGCGCGTGAGGCTGGCATTGTCGCGCAGACACGCGTAGTGTGCGGCCGTTGGCGAGAAAGCCCCAGAGGTGGTCATCCGAACGATTGAGCAGCTCTTGCACGAGGCTGTGCGGGCTAGTGCGAGTGGCACCGGCCGGACCGGTTTGGCGACGATCGAGGTCGGCGCGGAAGCCGAGCAGGTGAATGAGCGTGTGGTGCCAGCCGTGGGACACAGCGTACGATTTGCCGTCGATTTCGACCGGTTTGGCCGGCAGAAGGCGGCCGTAGCCGAACTCTTGGAAGAGCGGCAGGAGCCATTTTTCGCGTGTGACGGATGTTGCGGGGTTGTTCGGCGGAAGTTTGGCGAGAACCGTTTGGAACCCGGACCAAACGCCGGTGAGGCGGTTCCACGAGCGGTTGATGGCCTCGTTGAGTTTTTCGCCCTCGGCGAGGTGATAAGAGGCGGGGGTGAGGCCGTCGAGGGATGGTTCGCGCGCGACGATGCGCTGAAGCAGATCGGCGGGGAGGATCGCTCCCTCAGTGCGCACAGTCGTGAACAGCTCGCGGCGACGGGTTTGCATGGAGAGTGGCCTCGTTGGGTCGTCAAGCTCGACAGGGAAAATGATAAACGTCGTGGTGAGCCGAATCGAGCCCCTGTGGGCGACAAATCGCGAAGCGCGGCACCATCGCCGGGGTTCACACCCATGCCGGGGTTCGCACACCGGCCTGTAAGATGCCGCCGCTCCGCGGCTCGAACGCGGATTGGACCAATAGCGCGCATCATGACCGGGGTTCACACCCCGGCCTGTATGATTTCGCCGCTCCGCTGCTTAGGCGTGGGTTGAGATCAAACCAATGCGTCGGCGTAACGCCGATGCCGGGGTTCACACCCCTGCCTGTATGATGTCGCCGCTCTGCGGCTCGAACGCGGATTGCAGCAGTAGCGAGCATCATGACCGGGGTTCGCACCCCGGTCTTTATGATGTCGCCGCTCCGCGGCTCAGGCACGGGGGGGATCAAACCAATGTGTCGGTGTAACGCCCATGCCGGGGTTCGCACCCCGGCCTGTATGATATCGCCGCTCTGCGGCTCAGGCAGGGGTTGAGATCAAACCAATACGTCGCTGTAACGCCCATGCCGGGGTTCACACCCCGGCCTGTATGATATCGCCAGCTCCGCGGCTCGAACGCAGGGTGTTTAAACGGATGGCGGGGACCACGCCGTTGCCAAGGCTAACAACCCGGAGTCCGAAGCCTCGACATTCGCGCACACCCCAACGAGCCCCGGCGGGGGCGGAATCGTAAAGGCCGGGGTGTTAACCCCGGCACCCTCGACATTCGCGCACACCCCAACAAGCCCCAGGGGGGCGGAATCAGAAAGGCCGGGGTGTAAACCCCGGCATCCTTTTTGGCGTCGACGAATTATTTATCCCCACAGATATTTTTCATCGAACTCCACAACGTGTTTCACCAAGAACTCCCGGTACTCGTCTTGGAATGAGCGAACTCGGTGGTGGGCTTCCTGGTTGGCGACGTAGGCCAGCAGCGGTTCGAGTTGGGATTGGCTCACCGAGAACGCCCCATATCCGGCCTGCCAGCCGAACCGGCCGGCTGCGCCGTGGTTTTCATTGACCCATTTCGATGAATTGGCCTTGATCACTCGCACTTGATCGGCGATCGATCGGTCAGGCTTGAATTTCGTGACGAGATGAAGGTGGTCCGGCATGCCGCCGATGCCGAGCAGAACGCCCCCTTCGTTGCGGATGATTCCGGCGATGTACTTCTCCAACTCGTCCCGGAACGCCGGACGAATGAGCGGTTCTCGGTCCTTGGTGCTAAAGACGATATGGAAGAGCAGGTTGGTCAGGGTGTCGGCCATGGCGATTATCTCCGCGCTGGGGACGTTCAATACCGCGTGATCGTGTTGGCTTCTAAACATTGAATGTTAACCGGGGTTCGGCGCCGGCCGATATGATGTCGCCGCTGTGCGGCTCGGATCGGATGAGGACCGGGGTTTACGCGGGCACCGGGGTTTACACCCCGGCCTATATGATTTCGCCGCTCCGCGGCTCCGTCGCGGTAGGACAACCGTACGCGAGGTCCAGAACAAGCCCCACAGGGGCGGCATCGTAGAGGCTGGGGTGTAAACCCCGGCAATTGGGTGGTGCGGCCACCATCCGCAATCCTCAGAACGAGCCCCAGAGGGGCGGAATCAGAAAGGCCGGGGTGTAAACCCCGGCAACGGGCGGTACGGTCACCATCGGCAGCCCTCACAACGAGCCCCAGAGGGGCGGAATCATAAAGGCCGGGGTGTAAACCCCGGCGTTTCGATTTTGGGTAAAAAAACATAGATCCCCAAAACATCCGGCGGCAACTTCGGCTCGACGCGTTGACTGACCGTCTGATGCCGGGCGGCCTGGCGGACGCGGCGGTGCGCCATCAACAAATCGTCGCCGCGCGTCTTGGCCACTTCGTTCAAGTGGGGGGCGATTACGTCATAACCTTCGACCACTTTGCGCACGAAATCGAACGCCTGCTCGGCGGGGACGTTGGCTTCGGGCTCAGCATCGAGGAGCGCCATCGCCTGTTCGTCGCTAAGCCATTCGGCGCTTTGCGGTGCGCCGGCGAAGCCGACGATCTGGCAATCCTCGGCTAACAGAGCGGTTTGGTCATCGCCCTTGCCAGCGACGATGTGGAAGCGAAAACGCACGAGAAGCAGCGTTGTCCGCCGCTGGACCTTGTTTGTGCGGATCACGCCGGCGCGGCGGGCGATTCCAGGGGCCCTGGAATCGAGGGCTGTGTCCATCACGTGGGTTGCCAGCGCTTCGACGACCGGATGAGTGCGTGTCAGGTAGGCGACTCCCTCCGCGACGGGCAGCTCAAAGCGTGCGGTCAGCACGTCGCCTGGCGCGTCGATGCGCTCGCGGAGGGCACGCGGAGCTTCGCCCAGGTCGACCTTGATTTGGCCATCGTTGCATTCGGTGACGACCGCCCCGTGCAGACGAAGCGCTTGCCGGGTGAACCGCGCGACGTCCGTCCCCGAGCCGATGGCTGCGCGAATTGATTCGAGCTCGGGCAATACTTCGCTGGGCTTGATCGTCTCTTGGGCAAACATCGTGCGCGAGCGTTTCTCGCGGTCGGCCGCGGCCTCCCACTCGCTGAAGAGCGTTTCTTTTTGGGCTTCTCAGTCGCCAAACGGTAAAAACTCCTGATGTTCGGTGGTGGTTTTGCGACTGCGCAAGAGCAGGCCCTCGACGACCGCCTCGATCACTTGATTGGTGTTGGCGGGGACGGGCACGGAGACGCCGAGCGAGTGGCGAATGGCCTTGTGGCGGCGGATCAAGACGTCGAGCACCAGGCGATCGATCTGGTTGTCGACGCCGTAATACGTGACCACGCGGACGGTCTTGGTGGGTTGGCCGTAACAATCGACGCGTCCCTCTCGCTGTTCGTGGCGCGTGGGGTTCCACGAGAGGTCGTAATGAATGACGGCGTCGAAGTGCTCTTGGAGGTTGATGCCCTCGCTCAGGCAGTCGGTACAAACGAGAACGCGTTTCGGCGCTTGCGCCAGTTGCAGCACGCGTTCTTTTCGCTCAGCCGGCGGCAGGGTGCCGGTGACGGCGGCGACCTCGACGCCTCTGGGCAGCTTGCCCCGCAGCTCGGAGGCAAGGTATTCCGCCGTGGGGATGAATCGGCAGAAAATGATCGGGCGACAGCCGTCACTCACGAGCTCTGTGGTCAACTTGCGCATTTTTTGAGCTTTTCGTCGTGATCACCGCACAGTGCGTCGGCGTCGCGCGCGAGCGCGAGCAATCGCCGGTGCAAGGCTTGGTCGTCGCCCTGGGCATCGGGCTCAGTCGGGTCGGCGCCGGGGGTGACGTCAAGTCGCTCGACCGTTTCGTCCTCTTCGAGATCAAGGACAGTGCGCCTGCCGATCTCATCGGCGTCTTCGGGGGTCTCGGCATTGGCGACAGCCGCCCGGCTGCGCAGGGTCGCCGCGGCCGCGGCGGGGCTTGAGGCCATCGAGCGTAATAGCGCCAGGGCCGACCACCAGCGTACACGCTGACGCGACGGGGCACCCACTTCCTCGCTCTGAACGGTTTCGCGGGCGAACGCCAGCACGCGGTCGAAGAGGCGTTTGTACTCGGTGGAGAGCTTGTACGTCGCCTCGGATTCCTTTCGCTCGGGGAACACGGTATCGGATTCGAGGTAATGCCGGATGTCGCCCCGGCGGCGCTGAACGAAGTGTTTGCCCAATAACCGCGCTCGATGTCAAGCACAAAGCCGAGCCGGCCCTTGTCCTTCCGCCGGTTTTCCCCGAGGTTGATCCTCCAGAGCGTGGCGGCCTGACCATAGGCCATTGTCGCGATTTCGGTCCCTTCGTGCACGACAACAGCCGTTCGGTACGACGGGCGGCCGTCCTGTTCGGCGAAGCGCACGGCTGTTTGAATCTGGTATCCGAGCCGGCGCCGTTCTTCTTCGTCGCAGTTGATCTTCTCGCGGCGCTTGGTAGAGACGTTTTGGAGCCGAAATAACGATGGGACGGGCAGATCGAGCTGGGCCATGCATCGCTCGCAGCGCTCGGGACCGACTTGATCGAGAACCGGGTGGAGATAGCCGCATGCGGGGCAGAGCTTGATCTGCTCCGTGGATAGGCTCTCGCTTTCTTCGATGGGCAGGATGACGCGGTTGATCTGATAGCGAGAGCCTTCGTGGTAAAGGATCGAGCGCGGACCAAACTCGGAGATGGCCAGGAACCGGGGCCTTGAGACAAACTCATCGCGGGTCTGCCGGGTACGCCTGGCGGGGATGTAGGCCGAGAGCGGGAGCCTGGGGAAGTTATAGCCCGGCAAAAAGCCTTCGCTGGCGAAGTAGCGATAGCTGTAGAAATCGGCCTGAGCGATGTTGGCGGCTTCCGTAAGCAGCTCGAGCTGCGACTCGGCTTCGTGACGGAGCATCTTGGCCCGGTCTTTGTCAGAGGCTTTACGCGAAGCGTCGCCGATGATGCGGTTTTGCAGATCGCGCTGGGCCATCGCCGAGCGGTAAATGCCTCGCCAACGATCACAGGCCGATACGAAGCGGCTGAGGGCCTGATCGAGCGCATCTTCGAGCCAGCGGTCGGTAAACCAGTCCGAGCTTCGCAGCTCTGTTTCGACGGAAGCGAGCACCCTACGGGCTCGGTGCTCGGCCGCCCGCCGCGGTCCGGGTGCGGCCAAGTAGTCGCGAACACGCTCGAACAGCGGGAGCTCGGGGTATTTGGTGAGGTCGAGGATGTCTTTGAGCGACGTGCCGAGGTCCTGTCGGGTCTCGGCCAGCCAGATCGCGTGGATGTGGGCACGGACAAGGTCTTCGTTTGCTAAGTCCATGCGCGGTGGTGCGACGCCGCCGGCGACCATCCGGTCGGGACGTTTGAAGAAATACTGGTCGTGCGGACTGCCGGTCGCGCAATACGAGAAGACCAAAGCAGGCTGGCCGCTCCGGCCGGCACGTCCGCTGCGCTGGGCGTAGTTGGCCGGGGTGGGAGGAATGTTTCGCATCTTTACAACATTGAGTTCGGCGATGTCCACGCCCAGCTCCATGGTTGGCGAGCAGAAGAGGACGGGGAGCTCGCCCGACCGGAATTTTTCTTCGCGGTCGAGCCGGTGGAGGTAGGGAACTTGAGCGGTGTGCTCGCGGGCTTCGAGCCGGAGCAGCTCACTGGCGGCGGTGCAATAGAAGTCGACAAAATAAGGGTTGGTTCGTCCCCCGTGGTCCGGGAGGCTGGGAACGGCGATCGGGTCGTGAAACGCCTTGGTTCCATCGCCCGCGACCCAGATCATCGCCGAGGCGGGCACTTGGTAGCCGGCGACGGCGTCCGGGCCCGTTGGCTGATCGACGATCTCGACGAGCCCTGCGATGCGAAGTGCTTCCAGCAAGTTGCGAATGACCAGCAGGCGATGGTCCAGACCGAGCGAGGCGAAAAGGCTCGGGAAAGTCGTGCGCCTGCCTAGGTACTGGCCGAACCCGCCGCGCGGGAGAGGTAGATGTTTCCGCTGTCGTCTTGATTGGCGGTCGAAGAGCGCGGGTAGAGAACAAAGGCGTAGTCGAGCGACTCGTTCTCATCCAGGCCCCAAGGGGGCTTGAGCTTTTGGCTGCTGAGTTGCTGGATGCGTTCTTGCGCGGTTCGTTCGAGGTAATCAACCTTGATTGCGAGCGACCGGCGCATGAAGTCGAGCAAGACCTTGGCGACGCTGCGCCGCGTCTCCGGGCTTGCGCTGGCGAGCGCCACGTGCTTGTTGGACCAGACGTCTTCGGCGCCGCAAACTTCGTCGATCGATTGATAACGGATCTCGAGCAGGCCGCATTGCTCGAGGTTAGGCGCGGTCACACGCCAACCCCGACGTAGGTCGCGATAAAGCCGGTACGCCAATACATCTCTCATCGCTCGGTGCGTCTCGGCGGCGGCGGCGAATCGTACCTCGGGATCGCTGGCGTAAAGCTCGATGGGTAGGTCGAGTGCATCGAAGACCTTTTGCGGAAGCACCTCATGGGTAATGCCGGAGGGCCCGGCGTTTTTGGCGGCTTTGAAAAGGGCCGATCGCAAGAGGCCGATCTCGACGAAGTCGTTGAAATGGCCGGCCTGAAGGCCGGCGTCTTGGCGATTGTCGGTAAAGCTCAGCAGCTTCGCCCCCGCTCCGGCAGTGCGCTCTCCCGGCGCAGCTCGCGGATTGTTGTCAGCGACAGGATTGTCGTGGCCGTGCTCCGTCCTTCGGAACTGAGTGTGGCCAGCTTGCCGAAATCGGAATTGAGCCGGAAGCCGTACGACACGCCGCAGTGCAAACAGAATCGAAATGGAGCGGGCAGGAACTGGCACTCCAATCCTTCGTCCGATTCGATCGCATCCGGCCCGATGCGAATGGGAACAGGCAAATCCTTACGGCGGGCGGGCCGAACCCTCAGGCCGCCCTTGTGTTCCTCGATCCAGTCATCGGGGAGTTTCCTCAAGACGGCACTGGGATCGGCGGGCCACGGTTCGGCGGCGCTCACGTACAAATAGCCGGCTTCCTCGCCATCCGCCGCTTGTAGCTCGTTGGCCGGCCTGGGGGTGAAAATTCGCCGCCCGAGGCTCGCGTCCGTCGTTTTGACGACGGAATAGTATTCCTGACCGCACTCGCGGCAGAACACCAGCGGCAGCAGTACGCGGCCCCGGTCGCCGGGGACGAACTGCTGCCCCTGAACGGTGACGTAGCGTGCGTTCTCCGGTTCGACCGTCGCGTAAATCGTATCGCCGCGGCTGACAAACTGGTGGATTCGGAAAGCAAAGGCGGGAAAGCCGGTGTCTGGATTCACGCAGCGGTAGCCGCCTAGGAGCCCGCTTTGGATCGCCAGAGCTGATTGTGCCTCGCTCGCACCCGAAAGCCCCGCCAGCTCGGCGGCCGCCCCCGCGGGACCGGTGATGCTCTTCGGTCGTGCGCGGACGAGGCGGTTGGTTCCCTCTTCGCTTCGAAGTCCAAAAGTCGATTCGATCCAGATCGAAAGGGGTCTGCGACGAACTCCTTGTAACTGGTGGGAGGTTGCCGTTCGGCATCCGTGAGGCGATCGTGTAGCTCGCGCTGAAACGCGGGGTCATTGAGGCCGGGATCCGGTGTAGCCCGCCGTAGTGTTTCGCCGATCACATTGGCGGGCGCGACCTCGGCGCCGAAGAGATTGGACGCGACGCGCGCAATTTCAACACGCTGTTCATCGAATGTGCCGCCGCTGGCCAATGTCGCGGAAGTTCCGACACACTGGAGATTCTCCGCCTCAAGCCGGTCGCGCACCCGGCGCACCAGCATGGCCACATCGCTACCCTGGCGGCCGCGGTACGTGTGAAGTTCATCGAGCACGAGAAACCGCAGCCCGAGCGCCGATTGAATGAGGTTGGATTCCCTCGGCCGCGTCATGATCAACTCGAGCATCACGTAATTCGTCAGCAAGATGTCGGGCGGATCAGCGACGATGGCCTCCTTCTTTTCGTTGCTTTCTTGGCCCGTGTACGTCTCGAATCGCACCGGCTCTTGTCCCTTGGCGAAACCCCGGCGGATGAACTTTTCCAGCTCTCCGAATTGGCTGTTGGCTAAAGCGTTCATCGGGTAGACCACGATCGCCGATATGCCCTTTCCTGATCCCTTACGCACGACGTGGTCGACAATCGGCACAATGTACGCCAGGCTCTTCCCCGAGCCGGTGCCGGTTGTCAGCACGTAATTGGCCCCGGTACTGCGCCACGCGAATGGCTTCTTCCTGGTGGCGATGCAAATGCAGCCGTTGGCCATCGGGGTCGGTTTCCGTCTTCTTGATGCGGAAGATATCGCGGCACGTTTCGTGCAATAGGCCACTGTCGACGAGTTGGTCGATGTCGCGGCCTGGCTCGAACGACGGATTGAGCCGAATCAGCGGTTCAGGCCACAGGAGGCCCGAGTTGAGCTCATCCTTGACCTTCGCGTCGATGCGAGGGTCCCTGATTCGGATGAAGCTTCGGATGTAATTGGCGTAAGAGTCGACCAGGTTGTGCCGAAGATCAAAGACGTTCATGGCCTTCCCGCGGAGGTGCCTTGATCTGAAGTGCGGGATCGCGGAGAACCTTGCTGTTTACGAAGCGTACGCGCCGACCCGCTTCGACTACGATCTCGCCTTACTGTACCATTTGCGGGGCTCGGAGCAAGTGGTTGGTCTACCGGCGTGGAAGGGATCGGGCCACCCCTGTTCGACCTGATTCGTAGGAGTCAGAACAAGCTATTTCGGAGAGTCACGGCCCTTGAAGCACCTCTCAAAGACTCGCCGCGAACGTCCTGCTCAGAATCGCCCCCGAGTTTGGCAGTTGGACCGGAACCGCCAGCTACCGTCTGGCGACACGCCCAACGACGCAGCGAGCGGGCGAATGACCTCGTCGTTCCGCCGGCCGAAATCGCCCCGGTCCCTCACCGGCGAAAGTGCACGCGTTGCCCGCAAGCTCCGCATGAACGGCTTATCCAATACATACGAGCGAAGCTGCGGAAAACGTCTTTTTGCCTTGAAGGACGCAATTTGCGCACAGGCGGTGCGTCACACTTAAAACCATGCGATGGTTAGGGATACGCCAAAAGCGTGCGCGCTAAAAAAACTGCGTCACACGTAAGTCCAATCCCTGTAAGGCCGTGACGCACGTGACGCACTTTTGGGGTCTGCGCGCTGGCGTGCGCGCGCCACTGGCCGTTCGCGCGACGAATTTTAGGATTGCGCAGGTTTTAGGATGGGATCCAGATCGTGCCGCGAACCTCGTCGTTCGCCCCCCCGGAGCACCTCCAACACAAACTGCGTATTATCTTCCGTTCAAAATCTCTTAGCGAGCGACATCTCCATTTGGGACGCGGCTCGTCAGACCCGTGGCGCTGGCATACACGGCCTCTGGGTCGCGTCGGCAAGCTCCTTGCCCAAAAATGGCGCCCGCCACTTTTCTCGCCCTCTGGCGCCAAAAACGTCGGCTGGCATAAGGGCGGATAAATCAACGGCTTGTGTTTAACGGCCTTGGCCCAAGCGACTGAAAAATGGCGCTTTTGGCCTTCGAAAAAGCGCCATTCTCCGCCATTTTTTCCCTGTCTATTCCGATGAGCAGCAACCAAGTTCTGGTGGACCGCGGCTTCATCTACGGCCGTGAAATCCGCCGGCTGAAAGGCCAAAACACGGAGGCCAATGCAGGACGCTCCGCCCCGTGATGGCGACCCTGGCCTCGCGCAACCCCCGCCCCAGGATGCCCAACCGGCTTACGTCTGATCTGCAGTGCGCGTGTTCCCGGGCGGCGAGCCACTTGCCCTTTGCCGCGAAATCGTGATTTCCGTAGACTAGGAAGTTGACGAAACGAGTGGCCCCCCCGCTCTGCTTGGCGCGCCGGGCGGCCGTCTGAACGAAAGTCAATCGCGACGATGAGCTCAGTAGATCGGCGATCTCATGAGGACACTGTCTGGCCTGACGATGCCGCTGAGGGCTCACTGCGCGATCTCACCGGCAAAACCCTCGGTGATTTCAAGATCGACAAGCTCTTGGGTCGCGGTGGAATGGGTGAAGTCTATTTGGCGACGCAATTGAGCCTTAGCCGCCCAGTCGCCCTCAAAGTACTCCGGCCCAGCTTCGCTTCGAACCCGACATACCTCACTCGTTTGAGGAGCGAGGCAACGGCGGTGGCCAAGCTCAATCATCCAAATATTGTTCACGTGTACACATTCGGTTGCGTAGATAACATCAATTTCATCGCCATGGAGTACGTTCAGGGAACCAACCTGAAGGATTACATCTACAAGAAGGGGTCGCTCGAAATCTCCCTCGCCTTTTCGATCATGAGGCAGACCGGTCAGGCCATCGGCGCGGCCGGCGAGGTCGGGCTGGTGCACCGCGACGTGAAACCCGAAAACATCTTGATCACCAAGAAGGGACGGGTGAAGGTCGCCGATTTCGGCTTGGTCCGCGACTCGGACAGTGACCGGGTTCATCTCACGCAGTCGGGTGTGACGATGGGAACGCCACTCTATATGAGTCCAGAGCAGGCCCAAGGGCACGCGATCGATCATCGCAGTGATCTTTATTCGTTGGGGGTGACTTATTACCAAATGCTGACGGGAGTGCCTCCGTTTCACGCGGAGACCGCCCTGGCCCTGGCGCTTAAGCAGGTCCGGGAGGCGCCACGCAGCATGCTCATTCATCGCCCAGACCTGCCTCCTGAGCTCGATCAATTGGTTCTCAAGCTGATGGAGAAGGACCCGGCGGATCGCTACCAGTCGGCCGCTCTCATGCTGGCGGACCTGGCGAGAATACGCGATTCGATCCAGATCGGGGCGACCTCAACGGTGATCCCCGACGCCTCCTCGGTCAGCTTGCAGACCACGGCTATCGATTCGCGCCCCGCGCGACCCGCCGGTGCGGACACCGCGAAAATTGGCGCGACGCCGCGCGACGCCGTGCCTCGTCCCTTGGTGTCCAGCAGTGGTTTCGCGTCTGTGTGGAGCGGATTGTCTCGCCTGAAGCCAGCGGTGGTGATCGCGACGTGCGCGATATCGTTGCTGGTGGGCGCGATTCCCGGTTACCTCGCGCGTAACCCGGACGTCCAGGCCGTCCCGATGAGCCCCACCGCGCTGCTCCCCGCCCTCTGGCTCGATCCGCGCTGGACGGCCATCCCCAAACAAAATAGTCCCGAAGAACAGTTTCGCTACGCGCTCCTCGAGGCGACTGCCGACAGTGGGCCCCGGCGTTTCTTGCCGTCATCGGCTATTTTCCCCATTCGCACGAATTGAGCTCAAAGGCGTATAGCCAGCTTGCGCGGATCTGGTATCGATGCGGCGATGTGGGAGCGTTGGAAACACTGGAAGCCGAGCTGTCGCAGTGGAAAGAGGCCCAAAAGCGCGATCACGACCTCGTCGATGCCGTGCGGATCGCCATCAACCTCAAGAGAAACGACTTGAGTGCGGTCGTGCAGGGAATGAAAAGCCTGATTGACCACAACATCCCCGAGTCGTTCGACACCTCCCTCTTGATGTTGAGCACGGAAATCTGCGCGGACGCTGTCAACGCGGGGGCTCGCGCCGGGCTCGTTCTGATGCGGCAAACGCTCCATTCCTACCAAATGCAGTTGGTGAAAAGACTTTACAAGATCGAATTGCCGAACGCCGGCCGGCCGGCGCAGGCATTGAAAAAAGCGAGTAAGAGTTAATCGGCATGGCATTCTTGAAACGAGCCAACGGCGAGACGGCCGGGCAAGTCATCGAGCTGAAGCCAGATCGGCTCATCATCGGCCGGTCGCCCGAGCATTGCCATCTTGTCCTCGACCCCAACGGCGTCAGCCGCCGGCATGCCGAGATTTATCGCAAGGCCGACGATTATTTCCTGGCTGATCTCAACTCCCGAAACCTGACCAAGGTCAACAACACAAAAGTAATTCCGGGTATCGATCATAAATTGTCCCCGGGAGACCGGATCAATATCTGCGATGTTGAGTTCCTGTTTTACGCGCAGTGGCCGGCCGACAATCCCGCCAAGGACCAGGAACCCGGCAACATCATGACCGTCACCGAGGGGGACACCCACGACAACGCCCATCTCCACACGCTCGATGCCTCGCGTTCCAGTGCGCTGGCGAGCATGGTCAAGCCGGAGTTGAAGCTCAAGGCCATCCTCGAGATCAGCCGGGCCCTTTCGACCGAGCTCAAGATCGACACGGTGCGCCCAAGGTCCTCGATTCGCTGATGGAACTCTTCCCGCAGGCCGAACGCCTCTTCCTGGTGCTCGTCGATCCCGAAACCAAGCGGCTCGTCCGCAAGGCCTTCAAGTACCGCCCCGCCAAGAAGTCGACCTTCTCGAGCTCCATCCCGGCCGACGAGGTCCCCATGAGCATCAGCCGGTCGATCGTCAACCACGTGATCGGAGAGAAAAAGGCAGTCCTGTCGCAGGACGCCGGCGCCGACAAGAACCTGCCGGCCAGCGCGTTGATCGCCGATCTCAAGATCCGGTCGGTGATGTGCGTGCCCCTGCTCACTCCCGACCGAGAGGCCCTAGGGATTATTCAGCTCGATACGAGCGATCGTAAGCAGTTCGTACAGGAAGACCTGGACGTGCTGGCCGCGGTGGCCTCGCAGGCCGCCATCGCCATCCAGAACGCGAAGATGCACGAGTCTCTCCTCGAACGCGACCGGGTCAACCGCGACCTGAAACTGGCCGAGCAAGTTCAAAAACGCTTCTTGCCGCAGTCGGTGCCCGTAATCTCTGGATTCGAGTTTTTCGCGCATTACGATCCGGCCTACGAAGTTGGCGGCGACTACTACGACTTCGTGCCGCTGCCGGGCGACCGGGTCGCCATCGCGCTGGGAGACGTTTCCGGCAAAGGAATGGCCGCCGCGCTCATGATGGCCAAGTTTTCGGGAGACACGCGTTACTGCATCCTCACCGAAGACTCCCCGGCCGCCGCCGCCGTCGAGCTCAACGCGCTGCTCTTTTCGGCGGGGATCGAAGAGAAGTTCATCACCCTCTCCCTTTCCGTCCTCGACACCGAGAACCGGACCCTGACGATCGCTTCGGCGGGCCACCTCCCCGTCATGATTCGCCGCGGCGACGGCACGGTCGACGAGATCGGTGAGGAAATCGTCGGGTTCCCTCTGGGTATTATCCCCGACAGCGATTACAAACAAACCGAGGTAAGCCTCAATCTCGGAGACGTGGTCGCCATCTTCTCCGACGGCGTCACCGACGCTCGGAACCTTCGCGAAGAACTGTACGACTCGTGCAACAAGCGCCGCTTGGTGAAAAAGCTCGCCGAAACTTCCGGCGGCCCTGAAGCGGTGGGGCGGGCTTCTACAAGACATCCGCGAGTTTTCGGCCGGACACGATCAGGTCGATGACATCACGCTCGTCTGTTTCGGACCGCTCCCTCGCTGAAAAACCCGATGCCGATCAAACTCACGAACATCCGCCTTGAGCTTGAAGAACCCGAGGAAGGCCTGCCGGACAAGATCGCCGCGCGGCTGGGAATTCCTCGCGCGGCGATACGGAACTGGCGAATCCTTCGCAAAAGCATCGACGCGCGGGCCCACGATGATATCCACTTCAACTACGCCGCCCTCGCCGACCTTCACGAGCCCGAGCTGGCACGGTTCAGCGCACCGACCGGATTCGAGACTTATGTTCCCGAGCAGTTCGAATGGCCCGAGCCAGGCTCGAGCCCGCTCGAGCACCGGCCGGTTATCGTGGGCGCGGGCCCGGCCGGGCTCTTCGCCGGTTATCTGCTGGCGCGAGCGGGCTATCGGCCGCTCATCCTCGAACGCGGCCGGGCCGTCAAGGACCGGGTCGCCGACGTCCGCCGCTTCGATCTCGCGGGCGAGCTCGACTCCGAAAGCAATTACCTGTTCGGTGAGGGAGGCGCCGGCACTTTCAGCGATGGCAAACTCACCTCGCGCGGCACCGGCCCCGACGTCACTCATGTGCTCGAGGTCCTCGCCGATTGCCACGGCAAGCCATCGATCGTCTACGAGCACCGGCCTCATCTCGGGTCCAACCGGCTGCCGCTGGTCGTAAGGACCCTCAGGCGCAAGTTCGAAGAATTGGGGGAGAAACGCGGTTTTCCTGCCGGGTGGAGGACCTCGATATCGCTGACGGCCGGCTCTGCGGTCTGGCCACCTCGTCAGGGTATATCGCCGCCGATGTCGCGATTCTGGCCACCGGCCACAGCGCGCGCGACACCTACGGCATGTTGTTCCGCCGCGGCGTGCCGATCGAGGCCAAGCCGTTCCAGCTCGGCGTGCGGATCGAACAGCCGCAGGCGGCGATGGACCGCGCGCGGTACGGAAAGCTCGCCGGTCACCCGGCGTTAGGCGCGGCCGACTACAGCGCGTGCGTTCGCACGGCCGGGCGCAATTTATTCACGTTTTGTATGTGCGCCGGCGGCTATGTGATAGGCAGCGTGAGCGAGTCCGGCTATTTCTGCACCAACGGCATGAGTGAGAGCCGCCACGACTCGCCGTTCGCCAACAGCGGCCTGGTCGTCACCATCGAACCCCACGAGACCGGCAGCACGCATCCGCTGGCCGGAGTTCACTACCAGCAGCAGTTCGAGCGACTCGCCTATCTCGCTGGGGGGCCGTCATACAAGGCCCCGATCCAATGGGCCCGCGATTTCCTCTCGGGCCGGGCGAGCCGGGGCGCGATCCCGACTAGCTATCGCCGCGGCAACGAACCGACCGACCTCGGCCTCCTGATTCCCGAGCCGGTCGCCGCGGCCCTGCACGCTGGTCTTCCGCTCCTGGACCGACGATTGGGCGGGCGGTTTCTCCGCGATGCCACCCTCACCGGGCCCGAGTCCCGAGGCAGCTCGCCCGTCCGCATTATCCGCGACCCAAGGACCAGGCAAAGCCCCGCCGTTTCTGGGCTTTACCCGTGCGGCGAAGGGGCCGGTTACGCCGGCGGGATTGTCAGCGCGGCCGTCGATGGGGTGCGGACGGCGCGGGCGATCGTCGCGGTTTACGCGAAGCCGTCATGACAAAACTCGGTAGCAATCGAGGCGGGTGAGTCTCGCGGACCCTTGTTACCTCGCTTGGTCCCGAATTCTTTCATGCTTTTTCATGGAAATGGCACTTTTTGGCGCAAAATGCCACGGTTTGAGCGGGCCTCTGTCTCAGAAACCAAATCCGAGAGGAAAGTTAGTACAATTCGGCGAAGGGCCAGGCACACTCGCGGCCGCGGCGGGCAAAGACGGGCCGTTTCCCGCGGTCTTCCGCTGCCGATGGGCGATCTCTCGAACCGACCGGGGAGTGTGATTCTCGTGAGCGCCGAGGACGACCCTGCGCGGACGATCACGCCCCGGCTCACCGCTGCCGGTGCCGACCTGGCCAAGGTTCATGTCCAGACTCCCTCAAAGATTGCTCTAAGATAGCTAAGATTGCAGCCTGGCCGCGCGTGCAACCTTAGCAATCTTAGTGCAATCTTAGCGCTCTGCTGCCTGCTGCTGTATCGTCCCAATCCCGCACGACCGCGCCAACCGCCATGAACCCATCGACAGTTCGTTCCATGGAATAGGGCCAGAAGGTGCCGAGCCCAATGGCCCGGCGACTCCTCGGCCTTATCGGATCCGATCCGGCGTACTGGAAAAGTCGGTTCGCTTCGATGGTAGAGCCACAAGGAAGCGAGCACATCTAACAGTCGTCGCAATCGGCAAAGATGGCGTTCTTCGCGCTGCGCCACCCTTGATCGGCTTGCGATGCCTGCCCATAAGGGTAGGTTCAGGGTCGCTGGAATGCTGGACAAACGAGGGCCAGGCTTTGATGGCCAGACGGGCGGCGGTTTCTGCGTGGTCACTTGTCGCCAGGATGCAGCGGCTGACAATTTGACGCATGCGGATGCCGAAATTTTTCTCAGAGACGTATTCGCAATGCTGTCGTGCCAACGATTCAATGATCCGAGCTTGAGCTTGAAGGTAAAAAACGCGCCGGCACCGTCGCGTTGCGATGCGGCCTCCTGATCATCCTCAGCATGAGCATAAGGCCAGTGCTTTGCACCTCTCTTCGCCTGGTGTCGCCGTCGACGTGCGCATCGCCAGTGGGCCAGGGCCGGACAGTATACCGGGGCGACCAAGCGGCTTCATTCCGGCCACCAGAGCAAGGCGGTGCCGGCTCCACAAGGATCGAAGACTTGTTTCGGACCGCTGATTTTCCGCATCCTCGCGGTTTATTTGTGTTGCTGCGGCAAGCGTCGTCGTTTAGTGTAAGCGAGGATTGACTCGTGCTTCTGGAGCCACTTTAAACGTCAGACGACGTTTTCAGGAGAGATAGGTATGAGTACCCATGGGACCTGCCGGCTCGGGGCCTTACTGGCGGCTTTTCTGTTCGCTTCCGTCCGGGGCGAAGCCGCTCCGATCTCGGTTGGCTCCCAGCTCGGTGATGGATTAAGCAGACAGGGTGCGGGAACAGGCACTTGGACGGGCTTTGCCTACAGTATGCGCACCACACTGGATGGTGTGGCCGATCCGGCGCCGGCCAACGAGTCTACCTCTTGGTATAAGTACGGCCACGGCAGCGTCCCCAGTGTGACCTTGCAGAGCCCCTTGCCCCTGGCGAAGACTCCTGACGGCAGGAATGTGAACCTCTACTTCGGCGAGAATCTGTACGGCCCTTCCGTGTCTGGCGGAGAAGCCAAGAACCTGCTCGCCGCCCCCTATTCGTCTGAGCGGGACGGCGCTTTCAAGCAAGTCGAACATCACGGTGACCTTCACCCTGAACTCAAGCGCCGCGGCCGCCGGTTCGCTGTATCTGCAGACACCGGCCGGGCCGCAGTTGATCGACGTACCGGCGTTCCAGTCGGCGATCGATGCGAGCGTGCTGGGGGCGCTCACGGTGACGGGCGGGGACGCCTCCCTGTCGAATTACGAGCTCTTCCCGTCGAATTTGATGTACTTTGCGCCAACCTCGGGGGGGGCGGTGACCTATGCCGACGATGCGGGGGCGGCCTTGATCCATGTCTCAACGGTCCCCGAGCCCTCGGGATGGGTGCTCTTGGGCTCCGGTGCGATGGTATTGGCCGGCTACGGGCTGGCGCGGCGAGGCAGGTCTGGGCGGGCGTAGCGATGGGGGCCGTCGCTCCCCAGGCCAATTTGAGGTGAGGCGACATGGGGATCGGGCCGTCGCGCAGGAAAAACGCCACAGATCGGCAAAGCGCCGGGGCTCCCGCTCGCTCGGTCACCAGCACGGAGCTCAATGGATCTGGCAACTACCCACCGGTTGACCCAGCGTCGTCGCGTTCGAAGGGAGCACCATTCTTCGGAAGGGAGCACGCGAAACCGGTGTGCACCCTTCGAACGAATAGTGCTCCCTTCATGGGGTAACAGCGTTGAGAGCGTCAAGGAGGCCGGTCTATGCGGCGTGCCGTGAGCGTCCAAGGAAGGCGACCGCCAGAAAATCGGGGTTATTTCTAAGCCGCACTCGGCCGATCGGTACACCGGATGCCTTCAGTCCGGTGGCCGACGACCAGGACCGAACTAGATCCCGGGGAGGAATACCGATGGGCTCGTCTGCATTTGAGATCATCTTGGTACCGGTGCTCTGGGGGACGTTCCTCGGGATCGTGCTGGCATGGCGACCCTCGCGGTGATGAACGCGGTCGAGGCCCTGGTCGACCGGTTGGGCCGTAGGGCTCGGTCGATCGAGGGTGTGCACCGGGCTACCTGTGTCATTCCGCGGCGAACTCACCGGCGTGCTGTCCGCCGCGGCCTTAGCCGGCGTGTTCACGAATGAAGGTCATACTCGCGGATCTTGTCGAAGAGCTGGCGGCGGCTGATGCCGAGTTTTTCGGCGGTCTTGGTGCGGTTGCCGCCGCAGGCCAACAAGGCTCGCTGGATCGCTCGTCGTTCTACCTCGGCCAGCAGGGCGCGGAGCGGCAGGGACTCAACGGGGTCGCCGGCCGCGGGGATAGCCGGGTCGAGCGGCTGCTCGGCGTCGAGGTGCTCTGGCAGAATGGTCCGGCCCCGCGCGGCGATCACCGCCCGCACCAGGGCGTTCTCCAGTTGCCGGACGTTTCCCGGCCAGGGTCGCTCTTGAAGGGCCGCGAGGGCCTCGGGAGACAACGAAAGCTCGCCCCAGCCGTGCCTCCGCTCCACGCGCTTGAGGATGTGCTCGGCCAGGGGCGGGATGTCCTCGCGGCGGTCGCGAAGCGGCGGGATGACGATCCGGGCGACGTTGAGGCGGTAGAACAGGTCCTCGCGGAACCGACCGGCCGTGACCTCTTTTGACAGGTCGCGGTGCGTGGCCGAAATGATGCGGGCATCAGTCCGAAGAGTCTCGGTCCCACCGACGCGCTCGAACTCCCGCTGTTGGAGGACGCGGAGGATCTTGGCTTGGGCCGATGGGGGCAACTCGCCGACCTCGTCGAGGAAGATGGTGCCACCAGCCGCGCGCTCGAACCGGCCGGGCTTCTGGCGGTCGGCTCCGGTGAAGGCGCCGCGCTCGTGGCCGAAGAGCTCGCTCTCGATGAGGCCCTCGGGAAGAGCCCCGCAATTGACCCGTATGAAGGGGCCGGAGACGCGACCCGAGTGTCGGTGTAACGCGGCCGCTACCAGCTCTTTGCCGGTGCCGCTCTCACCGACAACCAGAACGGGGGCGTCGGTTGCCGCGGCGCGGCCAATCGCCTTAAAGACCTCGCGCATCGAAACGCTCACCCCGATCAGCTCATGTTCGCCAGCGTCGGGCTCGTCGGACGCCTCGATCGACTGCGCGGCTGCCTTTGCCCGGAGTGCCCTGACCTCAAATGCAAGGGCACGCTGCCGCAATGCCCGCCTCAGCGTGAGAAGAACGTCGTCGAGGTCGAAGGGCTTGCTCAAGTAATCGTAGGCTCCGCGCCTCATCGCCTCGATCGCCGCGGCAGAGCCACCGAATGCAGTGACGACGATCACCGGAAGGTCGGCCAGCACGGACCCCAATTCACTTAGCACTTCCAAGCCATCGCGACCGGGCATTTTGAGGTCGAGGAGCACGGCGTCTGGGCCTGAGGTGCGGATCGAGGCCAGGGCCTCGTCCCCGTTCGCCGCCTCAAGTGCCTGATAGCCCTCAGACTGGAGGAGCTGGACGAGGTTGCGGCGGATGGTTCGGTCGTCGTCGACCACAAGGACAGTGGCTGGGGATTCTTTCATGGGGATACTCCGTTGCTCCCGGCGGGTGTGACCGGGAGCGTGAGCGTGAAAACGGCACCCGTACCCTCAGTCCGGTTGCTGGCGCCAAGTTCCCCGCGGTGGGCCAAGGCGATCTCGCGGGCAATGGCCAGGCCCAATCCGGTTCCCTCGGACTTGGTCGTGAAGAACGGCTCGAACAGGTGACCGATCACATCCGGTGCCAGTCCCGAACCGCTATCCGCGACAACCGCCTGGACCGCATTGCGTGTCGGATCGCGCCGTGTGGTCAGGCGGAGAGTGCCCCCGGTCTGCATCGCGTGGATGGCATTGGTTGTGAGGTTCCTAAACACCTGTAAAAGGGCCGGAGAAGCCATTGCGACCGGCGGCAGATCGGCTTCGAGGTCCACCTCGATCCTGACACCGTTCCATTCAGTGGAGCCCGATGCCAGCCGGGCGGCCTCGGCGACGACAGCGTTCAGGTCTCCAGGCGCAGTGCCTGGGCGTCGGCGCGAGAGAACTGGAGGAGTCGGGAGATAATCTCCTCCAGCCGATCCACCTCGTGGACGAGCCCACCGAGCGACTCATCGTCAAGCCCGAGGACGCCGCGCTGCCAGAGCTGGGCCGTCGACCGGATGCCGGCCAGCGGATTTCGGACCTCGTGCGCGACACCGGCCAGCAGCCTCCCCAAGGCCGCGAGGCGCTCGCTCCTCCGCAATTCGGTCTGGAGCTGTTCACGCTCGACCCCCTGTCGGCGGACGGTCTGTGCAAGCCCTGCCGTGAGTGCGAACGACAGGACTATCCCCCCGAGGGCCAACCACGTGGCCAAGCGGTAGCCCTGGAGCGATCGGTCGACGAACAGCGGATCAACGAGCCGTGTGATCACCCAGTTCGCCCCGACCACACGGTCGGCCACTACGAGTGGTGCGGTGCGGATGGCCACTGTGACCGGGCGATCCCCCTCCAACTCCTCGACGGAAAACAGGACCTGCTTCTTGCGGATCGCGGCGTCGACTTGAATGTCGATCAGGTCTGCTTCGAGGGGAGGAAGTCTCGACTCACCCCGTCCCTGCGCCTCGTTCTTGGTCTTCTCTCTTGGTTTTTCGACGGCATTCCGATTGGGTCTCTTTTTCAAGGGTGCCGTACCGAGGAAACTCTTGTACCTAAGAACGAGGTAGCCCCCTTCGATGCCCTTGTGGCTCGCAAGTCTCGCAGTCGCCACGGCCGAGAGTTCGCGATCGAGTTCTGCGCGGGATAGCTCTTCAGGGAAGTCGGGAAACTCTCCGGCGCGGCCAATGATGTCACGACCTTGAACTGCGAGTTCGTCGCCCGCAAGGTCGAGCATGCTCTTTGCCTCCGATCGGCGCCTTTCCCTCGCCACAACCGACGCACCAGTGGTCCAAAGCGCTACCAATGCAGCGACAAACAGGGCCGCGACCATGCCGATCTGAATACCGAGCGGCACCCGGAATTGAAACGGGGGGAGTGACATTAGTCGACCTTTACGCGTTCGACTGGTCCATAGTCTCTTTGGTTCGACATTGGTTCGCAAAACTCACGCCAAAGTTCCTCGACTGTATCTCGGCGCGTTTCAGGCCGCAATCCGGCTGAGTGAAGGTCCGTTGGGCAGAAAACCCCCACCATGCTGGGGCGATTCCGCCCAATTCCGGTTTGATTGTTGTGCGACACCGCGAGAATCCCCTGAAACTCGCCAGTTTTCAACTTGGCATAAGTCGTGCTTTATTCCTGGAGTCGGCGGCCTGACGGAGGTTGCCAGGGAACTAACAAGGTCCGGGAAGCAGACCTCAATCAAGGAGAACGATCATGATAAAGCTCACAGCCGTGGCATCGTTAGTCTTGGTCATCCTCGGGGTGGCCGCCTTTGTTCCGGCGCAGCCGCCGGGTCGTGACGGCCCTCGTCCCAAGGCCAAAGGGAAGGGCGAGGCAAAAAAGAAGGGCGAAGAGGGACCGAAGGGCGATCTCAAGAAGGCATATGAACTGCTCCGCTCGACTCCGCGCAGCCGAGGGTCCCGGGAGCCGCCCCGAGGAGCGGATCAGCGACTGGACCGAGCGGGCGGTCAAGTATTACCGCGAGGGGCTAAAGGCCTTTGAGAGCGGCGACGAGTTCCTTGCCCACGAGTACGGGGCCATCGCTCATGACCTGGCCCGAGCCGCCGATCACGCCCACAACGCCGCGCTTCGCGACCGCCGCGACCCTGACCTGCCCGGGCCCCCCGAGGGATTTGGCCCGGAGGACGTGAGCGAGCAGGTCCGGCGTGATCTGAACCGATCCTACGACCGGATCACCGAGGCGAGCGGGGCCAATCCCGCGGCCGGGGCCGGATTCTATCTGAAGGCGGCCCGTGACCTTTACACGGCCGCGAGGCGCGACCTGGAGGCCGGGCGTGATGAACGCGGCGGTGAACTCGCCCGTGCGGCCGAGGCGATGACTCACGTGATTGAGCATCTCGGCCACGCCGCTGACGGACCGCCCGGTGGCCGCGGACGGCTCGGCCTTCAATCCGGTGTGCGTCGCGAGCCTCCTCCTCCTGATCGCCCTGATCACAAAGCAAAACAAGCCGAGCGCCGCGAGTCGGACCTTCCTCCGCCCTTGCCGCCTGGTTGAGGACGATTCGGACTGACATCAACGTCGGGCCGGGGTCAAGCCAATCGCCCTGGCCCCTTCATTGCCGAAACCCCCCCCTGTCGCAGAGGATTGGTATGGACTGGCGCAACCGCATCGGGCTCTATGGGTCGTACTTCTTCGGCATGGCGGCAATCGGCTTCACACTGCCGTACCTACCGCGTTTCCCAAGGACCCAACGCTCTTGGTTTTCATCGCGGCGATGATTTTTTACCACGCCGCGAATGCCCCGGGCGGTGTCTACTTGGGGTTGTTCCTCCAGCGGGATTTGCACGCTCCGCACAGGATTCTCGCCTACGCATTCGCAGTCAGTATGGTTGCCTGGATGCTCGTCGTCTTGCCCGCTGGTTGGCTCGCCGATCGTTGGGGGCGGAAGCCTCTCCTGGTCGCCGGCTGGACCATCATGTCGGTGCGGCTGGCGCTGGTGTCCGTGATCCAAAGCCCGGAGTGGGCCGTGGCGAATCAAGCGTTGGACGGCCTGGGCAACGGACTTTTCGCGGTGCTAGCCGCTGCGTGGGTGACCGACCGCATGGCGGACCCACGGCGATCGGGAGAGGCGCAGGTAATCGTCGGATCCTGCTTGGTGCTCGGCTCAGCCCTGGGGCCGGCGGTGTCAGCATTCGTGGTAGAACCGCTCGGTTACCGGGGACTCTTCGGCGCCCTCGCGATTGTCGGAGCGGTGGCCACGGCGATCGTCGTGCTATTCGTTCCGGAGTCCTTGTCGAAGCAGAACAAACTCGCCGACAGCGGGCTCGCCATACCAATCACCCTGACGTCCGACCTCTCGCCGACGTCTTGATCGAGGAATGATTGCTGCTAGAGTTGACTCGCATCACGAACAAATTTACTGGAATGCTCCCCGTGACGACTCCCTCGGCATCGGTCCCCATAGTTTCGGCGATCTTCGGTCTGACCTACCTCGCCTTGGCACTGGGGAAGGTTCCTGGCCTGCGGATCGATCGGTCGGGAATCGCTCTCGTTGGAGCGGCCGCCATGCTCGCCTGCGGCGTGCTCTCGATGCACGATGCGGCCAAAGCGATTGACTACGAGACGATCGTACTCCTCTTCGGCATGATGGTGGTCGTCTCCTTCCTTCGCATGGCAGGGTTCTTCGAGCTGGCGACGGAACGGATCGCCGCCCGGTTCTCGGGACCGCTGGCCCTCCTGGCCGTCACGATCTCCCTCTCGGGGGTCCTCTCCGCGTTTCTGGTCAACGACGTGGTCTGTGTGGCCTTGACGCCGCTTGTGCTCCACCTCTGCCAACGACTCAGGCGGCCGCCGATCCCGTACCTGGTCGGCCTGGCGGCGGCGTCGAACATCGGCTCGGTCGCCACGATCACCGGGAATCCGCAGAACATCATCATCGGTTCGCTGTCGCAGATTCCCTACTTGCGATTTGCCGCTCGACTGGCACCCATCGCCCTGATCGGCCTGGCCCTCAATTTCGCCGTCGTGGCGATCGTCTATCGCAAGGTGTTGCGCGATGCGGAGCGAGTTCCCCTGCACGCCGACGAATCGTTGCGGCCCCGAGTCCATCGAGCTCTCCTGATCAAGAGCGTTACGGTGACATTGGCCACGGTCGGTTTGTTCTTCGCAGGACAGCCGATCGCCCTGGTGGCGCTGATCGCGGCGGGTGTCTTGCTGCTCGGCCGGGTTCGCCCCGAGAAGGTGTTCCGCTCGATCGACTGGCCGCTCTTGGTCATGTTCGCGGGGCTGTTCGTCGTGGTGCACGCCTTCGAGGCAAACGTGGTCCAAACTTGGGGCCTGGAACAGTGCCACGCCCTGCTGGAGTCGCCGGTGGTGCTGGTTAGCGGGCTGTCGGTGCTTCTGTCGAACCTCGTGTCGAACGTCCCGGCCGTGCTGCTTTTCAAGCCGCTCATGGAAGTCATGCCTCAGAAGGAGCTGGCCTGGCTGGCCCTCGCGATGTCGAGCACCCTCGCCGGAAATCTGACCGTGCTCGGCTCGGTGGCGAACCTGATCGTGGTCGAGAACGCCCGCCGCGCGGGCACCGAGCTGAGTTTTCTGGAATATCTCAAGGTCGGTGTCCCGCTGACGATGCTTACGACACTTGTTGGCGTCGCCTGGCTCGCGCTGGTCCACTATTGACACGGGAGAGCCGAACCATGGCCGACGCCGATGCATCGAAGCGCGATTCCCATGAGTCAAACCCGTCGAAGATGAGCCTCCGCGCGCTCGACGGCCTGAACGTGTTCCTCGCGGACGTGCGGGATGGGATGGGGCCATTCCTGGGCACGTTCCTGCGGGAGAACCATCACTGGGACGCGGGCCGAGTCGGGATCGCGCTGGCGGCGTCGCAGATCGGAACGGTACTGGCTCAGACCCCGGCCGGTGCCCTGATCGATCGCATTCGGTGGAAGCGACTGGCGGTCGCGATCGCGGCGGCGGTGGTCGCCGCGGGCTGCGTCGTGATCTATCTGGTGCCGACGCTTGCGGTGGTGGTCGCCGCACAAACGGCGATCGGGGCGGCGGCGGCGATCTTCCCCCCGGCCGTGGCGGCCTTGACTCTGGGCCTGGTCGGCCGGGCGGCGATGGCGCGGCGCACGGGGCGGAACGAGGCGTTCAACCACGGCGGCAACGTCGTCGCGGCGGCGCTCGCTGGGGGCCTCCGCCTATTTGCTCGGCTACGGGGCGTTGTTCTTTCTCGTCGCCGGCATGGCGGCCACCAGCGCCGCCGCCGTCCTCCTGATCCGCGAGGCGGACATCGACCACGACCTCGCCCGGGGAGCCGACGATGGCGGCGGAAGGAGTCATGACGCCATTGGGATCGCCGAGCTGTTCAAAGACCGGCGAATTGCGATCTTCGCCACTTCGGTCGTATTGTTCCATTTCGCCAACGCGGCGATGCTGCCCTTGGTCGGCCAGAAATCGAGCGACGGCCTGAAGGAGGGGGCGGCGGTCTTGATGTCGGCCTGCATCATCGCGGCCCAGGTCGTGATGGTGCCGGTGGCCCTCGCCGCCAGCCGCCTGGCAGTGAGTTGGGGCCGCAAGCCGGTCTTCCTGATCGGCTTCGCGGTCCTGCCCGTTCGCGGCCTGCTCTACTGCCTCAGCGTCAACCCGTATTACCTCGTCGGCGTCCAGCTCCTCGACGGCATCGGCGCGGGCATCTTCGGGGTCGTCTCGGTGCTGGTCGTGGCCGACCTGACGAAGGGGACCGGCCGGTTCAACCTGACGCAAGGGGCGCTTGCCACGGCGACCGGGATCGGTGCCGGCCTGAGCAACCTCCTGGCGGGCTTCGTGGTCAAGGCGGCTGGGTTCGACGCCGGCTTCATCATGCTTGCGGCGATTGCCGCTTTCGCCGCGATCTTCTACGCCCTGGCCATGCCCGAGACGATGCAACCCGACTGCCCGGCCCTAGCCGAGTCCGGGGACATCGCTCCGGCCCCGGTGGCCAACGCCGTATGTTGAGGGTGCCTGACGAGAATCTGACACTCTGGCCTTCGTCTTCTCTCACGATTCGCCCCCCCGAAAGAGCCGATGAGAATTCGCCCAGCCCGGCCCGCCCGAGGACGAAGAACGTCCCATAAATCCGGAAAGTCAGCGCCGTATTGCAGTGACTGCAACAAATCGTCGTCGGTTCTTCGGGGTGCTCCGGCTCTCGGCGATTAGCGCTTCGAGGAACTGGTGATCATCGTTGAAGAGACGCCGATAGCTGAGCAGAACGACAGACACGGTCCCCAAGGCCGTTGCCGAGGCGATCAGGAACATGATCACGATCTGGTATTTCACCGCTTCGACCGGGCTCGCCCCCGCGAGGATCTGACCGGTCATCATTCCGGGTAAACTGACGATCCCGACGACCATCATTGCATTGATGGTCGGGATGAGGCCGGTCCGGACCGCTTGCCTGACTAGCGGTCGGGCCGCCTCCCAGCGTGTCGCGCCGAGGGCGAGGAGAGCCTCGACTTCGTAACGACGCAAGGTGAGTTCACCGCCCAGGCGGTCGAGCCCGAGCGAGACTCCGTTGAGCGTATTGCCGAGAATCATCCCGAGCAACGGAATGGCATACTGAGGCGCGTACCACGGCCTGACCCGCACGATGACGGCGAGCGCCAGCGCGGCCATCAGCCAGGAGCTCGCGCAAACCGAGGCAATGCTCCGGACCCAGATTCCGGGGTATCGGACCTGGGTGCGTTGGATGGCGGCCGCGCCGGCAACGAACGTCATCACGCTCATCAACGCGAGCACGACGTACCACCGGTCCACCCGGAACACCCACTCGAGGACGAGTCCGATGAGCAGCAACTGGACCACGGTGCAAACCGCGGCGAGGAGAAGTCGCCGCTCCAAGCCGAGCTTGAGGAGAACTGAGAGCGCCCCGTTGATCAGAATGAGAAGCGCCGCGAGGCCGACCTGGAAATACGAGAGTTCGAGATAGTGATGGGTCATGCGATTATTCCGTTTCCAGATGCCCGGACAGCATCTGTAGCGTTCGGTTGGAGACTCGGCGAGCTTGTTCGAGGTCGTGGCTGACCCAGACGAGGGCACGATCGCCAGCCCCCGCGCCGAACCAGCGATCGATCAGGCTTTCCGCGGCTAGCGCCGTGACGGTGTCGAGAGACGCAGTCGGCTCGTCGAGCAGTAGGACCGCTGGGTCGAGCTGGACGGCACGCAACAACGCGACGATCTGGACTTCGCCGCCTGAGAGGTCGCGGTTCGACTTATCGAGGAACGTCGAACCCCGCCCCAAGCTCTCGAGGAGTTCCAGGACACGCTCCCGATTGAACCGCCTGCCCTGGTGGACCATGAGCGTAAAGGGATAGCGCAGGTTCTCCTCGACGCTCCCGTCTAATAGAGCGGGTCGCTGGTGGAGGTAGACGACCTGCGTTCGGTAGACGGGAACGGATTCCCCCCGAACCTCGCGGCCCCGCCAGCAAATGGACCCGGCGTCGAGCGGGTCGAGGCGGGCCAGGCTCCTGAGCAACACGGTCTTCCCCGCGCCCGTGGACCCGAGGATCGCCAGCCGTTCGCCGCGGTCGATCGCAAAGCTGACATCTCGGATAAGCCATCCCCCGGATTTCGGGTCGCGTCGTCCGATGCCCCTGACTTGGAGTGCCGACGGGGCTGCCCGCTCAGCATCGGTCATACATCGGGCTTCAGCGGTCCCCGTCAGAGCTGATGCCTGCATGCTGGCGGTCGGCTCCTCTCCTTGCGGGATTGATGTCGAACCGCCGGGAATTTCACGTAACGGCATTCGGGACCTCCACGGGCTCAACTCCTGAAGCGCCTCACCTGGCATTCGTTGGCGTATTCGACCCTGCCGCCCGCGAGTCATCCACCTAGACGAGAGGGAGAAGAACGGCCGCGAACACCGTTCGCCCGGAGAGCACTTCACCGTCCCCGGGAGCGAATCCCGGATGACGAGGGCATTTTTCATTCCAAACATCACACATCCACTTGTTTGTCAACCGACGTTTCGGCCACTCTGGCTGAGTGCGTCCGACAAAGTTGTCCGAGGGCGCTCCCACCAGGGTCTGTTCGGGTCTCAAGCGGCCGGCGGTCCAGACGATCGAGAGGCTGGACCGGCATGCGAATTGCTCATCGACACTTCCTCGTTCGTCGCAACGGCGACTTTCTGGCCGTCGGTCAGGGTGGCGAGCTGGCCCTGCACGACCAGTTCGTTGCCGTCGAAATCCTGCCAGGCCCCTTTTACCTGCTTCTTCAAGACTTGCACCCGCTCATCGCCGCGAGAGCCCACCTCAATGAACGTGCGCCGGACCTTGCCGTTCTCGAGGAGGAAACAGAAGTCCTGATAGCCTTCGTTGACATTTCCTTGGGTGGCTACGGCCGAGGCCGGCAAGGTCAGGACATTTGTTCGCTCGACCTGGATACCCGCATAGGCGTACATACCGGGCCGCAGGATGTCTTCTGGGTTAGGGAGGTCGATTTCCGCAAGGAGGGTGCGCGTTTGTCGTTTCAGAGAGTAAGACATTCGCGCCACGTTACCGCAATATCGCCGATCCTTCAGGATCGGGATTCTGATCTGGGCGGGGCTCCCCGCCTTGACCCACACGGCATCGGCTTCGGGCACTTCCACGAAAACGCGCATCAGGTCGCGGCGCTGGACCACATAAAGAGGGGTTTCTTCGACAGCAGTCGGGGGCTTTACGAAGTCCCCCGTGTTGATGTTCCGTCGGGAGACGACGCCGTCGAAGGGGGCGGTCAGGGTGGCATAATCCACCATGGACTGCATTCTATCTTGCGCCGCCTGGGCCACGGCGATGTCCACACGGCTCTTGTTTCGCGCGGCTTCGCTCTCTTTGCGGTCCGCCTCCGCACGGGCTGCCTTCGCTTCGGCTTCTTTCACGCCCGCTTCGGCCGACTCCAGACCGTTCCAGCTTTCGTCCTTGACCTGCTTATTGATCACGGCTTGCTCGGTCAACTGGGTGATGCGATCGTGCTGCAGCCGGCAGTACTTGGAATTCGCCCCGGCCCGACGCAGGCCGGCCCAGGCTTCCTCAACCTGGGCCGCCGCCGAGGCCACGTGGGCCTCGGCGACTTCGTACATCTTGCGCGCCTGCTCGACCTCGATCTTCTTCTGGTTGAGCTCCGCCACCATGTCCGGGACCCAGAGCACGGCCAGGACCTCGCCTTTCCGCACGTGGTCGCCGATGTCGACGTTCCACTTCCGGACGTACCCGGCGATCTTGGGGACGATCGGGGTCTCCTCGAAGGTCTCGATGTCCCCGGGTTGCTCAACGGTCCAGTGGAGCGAGGTGTGCGCCGGGCTGACCACGGCAACTTCGGGGACTTTTTCCGCCTCGACGGATGGCGGGGACGGTTTCGCGCATCCCGCGACACCGGACAGCAGGACGCGCAGGCGGGCAGACAACCCCGAATCATCAGTGATGAGATCGATAACAGCCGTCGATCCTTTTTGTGCCGTATCATGGTTCCTGATCCTTATGCTCATGCTCTTTGGCGTGATCGAAGAGGGGGCTCTCCGGATCGTCGGGGTTCAACGAGGGTGAAAGGGTGCCGGCGCGGCCCTGAACCAGGGCGAAGACACTGGGGAGGACGACGAGCGTCGCCAAGGTGGCGGCGCCCAGGCCACCGATGACCGCACGTCCCAGAGGAGCTGTCTGCTCGCCCCCCTCTCCCAAGGCGAGGGCCATAGGCACCATACCGGCGAGCATGGCGCAACTGGTCATGAGGATCGGCGCAGCCGGCTCTGCGCCCCTCGACCGCTGCCGCCTGCGCGGTCATTCCGTCCCGGCGGTTCCGCTCGGCGAACGTCAGGAGCAAGATGGCATTGGCGGTCGCGACGCCGACGGCCATGATCGTTCCCATGAACGATTGAAGGTTTAGGGTGGTCCTGGTCATCGCCAGGACGCCGACGACCCCGGCGATGACCGCCGGGATTCCCGATGCCGAGATCAACGCCAGCCCCAACGATTGGAAATAAGCCGTCAGCAGCAGGACGACGACGACCATCGCCAGGGCCAGGCCCATGGTCAGGCCGCGGAACATCTGCTCCATCGGCACCGCTTGGCCGCGGACATCGACTTGCACCCCGCGAGGCGGCTCGCCGGCCATTCGCAGCGCCTGTTTCAAGTGGCGAATCACCCGCCCGAGATCCTCGCCCTCGATGTTCGCCGTGATCGTCACCAGCCGTCGCATGTTGTACCGATCATATTCGCCGGGCATCGTCCCTTCACGAACTTCGGCCACGTCGCGGACCAGAAGCTCGCCTCGAGCCTTGCCTTGGATGGGCACCATGCCGATCGCCGCGGGCGAGTTCATCCGGTAGGGTGCGACTTCCACTTGGGTGTAGTAGCCGATGCCCGTGCTGGGATCGGCCCAGAAGATGGGTTCCACGAAGCGGCTGGAAGACGTCGCCGAGACCAGGGACCGGGCCACGTCTGCCGCTGATACCCCGCTGAGGCCGGCCTTCTCTCGGTCGATCTTCACGGCCACCGCAGGGTAATCCAGCGACTGCCCGTATTGCAGGTCGCGCAACGAAGGGATTTTGGAGAGCTCCGCGAACACCCTTTGCGCGTGAGCCTGGTCGTCGGCGAAGTTAGGGCCGCTGACGGAGATCTCGACCGGTGTTGGTGACCCGAAGCTCATGATCTGGTTGACGATGTCGGCCGGTTCGAATGAGAACCGCAACCCCCGCAGTCGCCGGGCCACCGTCTCCTCGGCGAGCCCATCCTGGCGGAGCCGTTGCCCATACCAGGTGCCCAAGCGTCGCGGCAGGATATTCCGCAACCGCTCCTTGAGCTGGTCGATGTCCAGGCCGCTGCCTTTTTTCAGGCCCACGCGCAGCACCGCCTCTTCCGGCCCGCGCATCCACAAGTACATGTTGTTGATGGTGTAACTGGTGGGGTGCAATCCGCAGTACCCCACGGAGATCGCCACCTGGTCCGCGCCGGTCTCCTCCCGGGTCTCTTCCTGGATCATCCGCATCGCCTCGCTGGCGAGCTCCGCGGTGACTTCTATACGGGTGCCGTCCGGGCGCGGAGGCGAAGCTGGAACTCGCCGGCGTTCACCTTGGGGAAGATCTCCATACCCAACTGGCTCCCCACCAGCACGATCACCAGGCCGGTCGCAAGGAAATACCCTCCGGACAGAACCCACCGCCAGGGCATCAGGGCGCCCAAGACATGGGCATATCCCGCGCGGAACCGGCCGAATGAGAACCGCCCTTCCGCCGAAGTCTCGACGTGCTGGGGACGCAGTATCCAGGCCGACATGACCGGGACGAAGCTACTCGATAGGAAATAGGCGGCGACCATGGCGAAGCCGACCGCCAGCGAGAGCGGTACGAACAGCTCCCGGGCGGCACTTCCATGAAGAACGAAGGGAGAAAGACGGCCAGGACGCAGAGCATCGCCAACAATCTTGGGACCGCGGTCTCCAGGTTGCTGCGCAGGGCGGCACGTGCCACCAAAGGGGCCTGGCCCAGATGCGTGTGAATGTTCTCCACCTCCACTGTGGACATATCCACGAGGATGCCAATGGACAGGGCCAGGCCGCCCAGGGTCATCAAGTTGATCGTCTGGCCCGTCACCCATAGCGGCGAAGAGCGCCGCCAGCAAAGCGACAGGAATGTTCAGGACCACCACGATCACGGTGCGCCAATCGCGCAAGAACACGAACACCATGAACCCGGTGAGGACGGCCCCCAGCAGACCTTCTCGGCCCACGTCCGCGATGGAGCGGGTCACGTAAGGAGACTGATCGAACTCGAAGCGCAGGTCGATATCCTGGGGCAATACGGCCTTCATCGCGGGCAAGGAAGCCTTTACCTCATTGACCACGGACAGGGTTGAGGCGTCGGCCCGCTTGGTGACCAACATGAATATGGCGCGCCTGCCATTCACCAAGGTGTGCCCGCTCGGGATGTCGGTCCCATCCTCGATCTTGGCGATATCGCGTAGGTAGACGTTCTCACCCAATCGGAGCGGGATGTTCCCCAGTTCTTGCACGGCCCGGATCATGGAATTGACCGGTACGATCGGCATCTGGTCATTAATTCGGGCGTTGCCGGAGGGGCTGATCGAGTTGCCGGCCTTCAGAGAGGCCACCACGTCGTCGGGAGAGAGGTTGTACGATCGCAGGCGGTCGGGGTCCACCTGCACCACCAGGGTCCGCTGATTACCGCCGAACGGTGGCGGCGCGGACACGCCCGGCAGGCTGGCGAAAACCGGCCGCACGCGGAACAGGGCGAGGTCCTGGATCTCGCCGATGCTCCGGGCCTCACTGGACAGCACCAGATAACCGACAGGCACGCTCCCCGTATCGAAGCGGACCACGTCCGGTGGTACCGTGCCCGGCGGCATGAAGGATCGCGACCGGTTGACATAGGCGATGGTTTCGGCCATGGCCTGGGCCATGTCCGTGCCGGGGTGAAAGTAAAGCTTCATCAGGGCCGAGCTCTGAATGTTCCGCGACTCAACGTGATGGATGCCGCCGACATAAAGGAAGTGGTACTCGTAATAATTGGTGATCAGTCCCTCCATCTGCGCCGGGTCCATTCCGCCATAGGCTTGGATCACGTAAATAACCGGCAGATTCAAATTGGGGAAAACGTCGATCGGCATTCGCAATACGGCCAAGATGCTTCCGAGCACGATGCCGAGGATGACCACGATGACTGTGTAAGGACGGCGTAACGAAAGATTGATCGGGTTCATGGCATGACCTCAAACGCGGATTTGAGAAGTTGCAATCGCCGGGCTTTTGTGGCTTCAACGCGGGGACCGCTCCCGCGAACCCACCCTGACCCGGAACAGCGGAAGCCTCTTCTCCCAGGCACGGTACTCCCCTTCCGCATCTGTCTAAAGCGAGCCCCGTACCAAGAACGGTTCCGAAGAGCGACCACGGCAAAGCGTTCTTTCTAACTTGTTCTGGGTGTGCCAGTTGGGCCGCGCTGAAGGCGTTAGACGATCGCCTGCGCGACCGACGTGAGGGGCTGGATCGTTCAATCGCGTGGGCGGAGTCCCCCCAACGTCGGGGGAATACTGCCCAACTCCGAAATGCAATTTATGCTTTTACAGGAACACGCGGGAATTGGACCGGAATCTTGGCGAACACACCGAAACAACTGGAAAAACAGCCCTCTTGTTCGATTGGTACGCAGGCTGCATTACCTAGATCAAAGAGTCAGCCGATGGGAGTTTCAGGGTTATGATGTAACCGCCTTCCTCCGGCCGAAGACGGGATAGAGTCCGAGGATGTATAAAAAATGGCGGTCTCGCTCCGGAACGGCTGGTCGCACGAGACCTTGCTCGAATACGAACGGCTCGCCCGCGACCTGAAGAGCGCCGAGCGGGTTCAGCACCAGCTACTGCCGCAGTCGTTGCCGAAACTTTCCGGCTACGCGTTCTTCGCCTACTACCGCGCGGCGCACGAAGTCGGCGGCGACTACTACGATTTCGTCCCACTGTCCAACAACCGCCTTGGCATCGCGCTTGGAGATGTCTCCGGCAAGGGAGTCGCGGCGGCGCTGATTATGGCGAAGTTCTCGGGTGACGCGCGGCTCAATCTTCAGACCGAGGGCTCGACGGCAGCCGCCGCACGCGTACTCAACTCCGCGCTCTGCGAAACTGGCATCGACGATCGATTCATCACCCTCAGCTTGCTGGTGCTCGAGGCAAGCACCGGCCGGCTTCAGCTCTGCTCGGCCGGGCACCCCCCGGTGTTGCTGCGCCGGGCCGATGGGACGGTCGAAGAGCTGGGCAGGAATGTCGGGGGTCTCCCGCTCGGCATCGTACGCGACACCGCATACCAGCAGGTCAATGTCGAGTTAAGGCCGGGCGATGTCGCCGTCGTTTACTCTGATGGCGTGACAGACTCGCGGAACCCGACGGAAGATCTGTACGACACTCAGGAGAACCGTCGGCTCATAAAATGCATCGAGGCGCCGCCGGAGGACCCGAAGCGGTCGGCGAGGCGATTCTTCGGGAGATTTATGAGTTCTCGCGCGGCCACGTGCAGGCCGACGACACCACGCTTGTCTGCTTCGGCCCAGCCTGGCGGTGAAAGGTAATCGGTTGGTTATGGCCGCCTAGACGGCACCAACGACCTTCGTGACAGACATGACTCAGGTCACCATCGCCGAAGTGCAGCGGCGATTGTCCGAGCTTCTCTCGGCGGCCGAGGCGGGAGAAACGGTGACGATTCGAAGCGGGGTGGGGCGAACCTTTACCCTGGCGGTCCAGCGGCCCGAGTGTAGAATCAAATCATCGCGTCTCAAGAGAAAGGGGGCTGGAGGCATGTTAAAAGCAGAGGCCGACTCGATGCCATTTCGCGATCATTTTCGGCCACTCTCTATCCCTTTGGACCTCGAAGCCAGTTACGAAGAGACCTGTCGCCTGCTTCGAATCATTCAAAGCGGCGAATGAGGCGACTCAGCCTGGTGAGTCCGAGACCAAAGCAGCATCGCGCCTCGGTAAACCCGATCGGGGCTCAGGCCCGACATACAGGGATGATCGGCAAGCGGGCAGACCTTTTGATGGCAAGGTTGGCACGGAACACGGTGACGCAGCACGAGGGAATGTCGCGACCAAGGGCGCCACTGCCTGGGCTGGTTGGTGCCGCTGAACAGGATCACGGAAAGGGTTCCGGCAGAGGCCGCCAGGTGGGCCGGGCCGGAATCCGCGCCGATAAAGAGGTCGGCGCGCTCGAGCAAGGCGGTCGTTTGCGTGACGGTTAGACTGCCAGTCCAGTCGCGCAGCCTGGCGTGCGGCCCGAGAACGCGGGACAGCGGGCCGTCTTCGATTCCGCCCACCACCACGACCCGCCAGTCACTTTCCAGAAACCGCGCGATCAAGGCCTTCCAGGCGGTTGCGGGCCAGCGCTTGGCTGCGTTACCGGCCCCGAGATGGACGGCCAAGAGCGGAGGCAGCGAGGAAAATCGATTGGCGTGCAGCCAGTCCGGTACGTCGCTAATCGACTCGTTCGTCGCCGAGGCCGACCTACTTCGGCGCGGCTCGCCTGAGCGCGCCGCGAGCCGCCGTGGTTGCATAAACTTCGGCCCGGCGACGTGGTTCGGCGCGGCCACTCCTCCGACAGCCGCCGGGCGATGGCAATCCGATCGGCGTCGCTGACGTGGACGTCGACCCGGGTTGACTCGTCGGGTGTGATCCCGAGCGGATTGAGCAGCGCCAGCCGCGACTTGACCTCATGTCGCCCGGGAATCCAGGCGGCCACATCGGTCAGCAGGAATGCCCCTCCCCCCATGGCCCAGCCGACCCGGCGCGGAATTCCCGCCAGGGAAAGGACGAGTACGGTCAAGACGTCTCCACGCACGTCGATGCCCAGATCATAATTCCGTTGCCGCAGTGACCAGCCGAGGTCCCAGACCACCGTGAACAGTCCCCACCGATCAGGCCGGCGCTCGAACCAGGTCCGCGCGGCCACCGTGACGAAATTGATATGGGGATCAGCCTCGAAGACTTCGTGGTTGCTGGGTGAGGCCAGCACGTCGATCGCCGCCTCCGGGTAGGCTGCTCTCAGCTCGGCGATCAAAGGCGTGCTCAGCACCGCGTCGCCCAGATGGTCGAGCTGCACGACGAGGATCTTACGCGGACGGGGAACCGTCCGCGCGGGTCGAACCATCCGGACGATCGCCATTACGATCATGCCGCAGAAATCGAGCGCGTGGACCAAGAGTCGCCAGCGCAGCTTGCTGTAGCGATATCGGCCGACGCGAACAGGCTTGGGCTCAGCGGGCGACTTGGTCATAGACCTCCGCCGTGATCTGGGCCACGTTCGGCCAGAGATAATGGGTCGCGATGGATTGCGACAACCGCGGGTCGGGACCGTCTTCCCAGCATTTCATGACGGCTCGCCGAATTTCCATCACCCGATCGGGCCGGGCATATTCCACCATGTCGCCGAAGTAGTCTCGGGTGGACCCGTAGGGCGTGATCGTGATCGAGCAACCGGCGAGCCCAGCCTCGAGCGCGGCCAGGCCCGGCGTCTCGAACCAACTCGGCAGGGCAAACACCCGCGCCGCCGCATAGGCCGACGCCAATACCGGATCGCGATGATCGAGCCGCCCCAGCCACGAGACGTCGCTTCCGCCTGCTCGCCGGCATTCCTGTTCGTACTCCTCGCAGCCAGGTGGGGCCTCACCGATAACGACAAGCGGTGGGCCGAGGCCCCGGAGGGCCCGGATCAGCCCAAGGGGATTCTTGCGCGGTTCGATCCGTCCCACAAAAAGCACGAACGGCTCTGCTCCCCAATGGGAATGGAACAACTCCGGCGAAGCGGATGCGATCGACGGTACGACCCCATTGGGAACGACACGGATTCGCTCGGGGGGTACACCGAAGAGACGCATAAGCTGATTTGCTTCCGCGCGCGAATTGGGCAAGACGATATTGGCCAGCCGCAGTAGCTCGCGGCGCCAGCTTGGCACCGCTGGGGCGAGGGATCGCACGCCCCAGCCCGCCAGACTCGCGAACTTTTTGAAGCAACCAAGTTCGAGCGCGGCCAAAGCCCGTGGTTCATACCAGCAGATCGGCGAGAGCACTACGGGAACTCCTCTCCTATGGGCCACCCGCGCTAGCTCGAGACCCTCGCGCGACATCCCGAAAAGATGGAGCAACCGGGCCGTTTCAAGCCGATCCGTCCACGGCGAAAAAAGGCGGACTGGGATGCCGAGCTTCTCCAAATAAATGCCGGTCTGGATCAACTGATTCTCGCCCCCTCCCGGGGCCTGGAAGGCAAATGAGGGCGAATGGAACAAAACACTGCCCGGCGCACTTTGTCCCCGGCCGCGCGTCGCGAGCCAGGACTGAGTAACCCCCTCACCCCATCTCTCTCGCCGTTGGGGCGAGGGCGAGCACTCACTTCCGTCACCATGGTTTTGGGCGAGGCCCAGCCCTGGTTTCTCCCTCTCCTCCGCGGGAAGATGGTGTCCGAAGGGCGTTTGGGGGGCATGCCAAATAACGCGACGAGAGTGGCCCATCATGTCGTGGCTCCTGCTCGCTTGTGCTTCCACCATCTCAGACCGCGTTTGACCCGGTTGGAGACGGAGGACGGCGGAATGTCATTCAGCGGCGTCACCGTTTCCCAATCGAGCGCGGTCCGCATCGCCTGTTTCAGACTCACGGTCTCGCGGTCGATGGTCGGAGGTTCCAGCCCGTTCGTCGTCGGCTCGCTCCTCTCGTAGGCTAATCCGGCGAGCCCCAGCGACATCCGCGGGCCCGTGACTGGGATCGAGCAATGGAAGCGGCCACGGCTGAACCTCGAGCGCTAACGGGTACCTCGTGTCCCAGTCGTCGAATTGGATCTCCAGGCGGTTGTCCTCGCGAGGCAAAGCCATCCACCGACGTTCACCACCGCCAGCGCCACCACCGCGCCAGATCAGAGAACGTGACGCGCCATACCAAGGCTCGGCCGTCGATCGACTGCGCCAGAGCTGTCATGACCCCGGGCATTCGCGCCAGTCTGCGCTCGGGATGGCCGTAGATCACGGCGAGCTCGCCCGCATCGAGCTTCGCGCCGACGACCTGCTGGAAATAGTCGGCGATGATCCCGGGATCCACTAGCCCGGCCTCGCGAAACAAGCCTTCGCAGACCGGGTGAACGGGTATCTGAAGGATCCGCGAGAACCGTTTTCCTTTCCACGGGATAAAAGGGAAAGTCATCGTGGCCGAGCTGAAACTCCGACGAATAAAGATAGCCGAGGTCTTCGAGCTGGTCGTCCAGCCCGCGGCGCCAGAGGCCGTGCGGGGCCGCGAAGGCTACCGGCTCGAAGCCCGAACCCCAGAGGATGCGGTGGGCGCGTTCCAGATTGGCCTGGTTGGCCTCCGCATTGCGATAGACATGATGAAAATGCCCGTGCGACTGCGTGTCGTGCTGCCGCAGGTCGGCGAGGACCGACGGATGATCTGATAAGCACTTGTGCTGAGAAAATGAGTACAACAATCATTGAGAGGGCACCGGGCCGCGGCGAAGCGGTGGTAGTCGTCGGGACACGGGCTCGTCGAGGTCGGCTCGGAAGCTGAAGGCCGACCGATAGGGGTACGGAAACGGGGCCAGCCTGATCCAGGCCCCTCCGGCGGCCGTGACTTCCTCGCGCAATCTGGCGATCAACCGCCGGCGAACCCACGCCTTGGGCGATCGCGCCACCCGCTCGCGAGAGCGTCCACGGGCCGACCGCCCACGAGCCGACCGCGGCCTTGTTGTCGATCATGGCCTCAAACGGGTCGATCAGCTCCCCATGCCTCAATCGGTCGATGTCGATCGCGACGTGATCCGGGCCTACCAGGCCGCGCAGGGAGCCGGAGCGACGATGCGGCCGTCGTACAAGACGAATCGCCCGCCGCGGAACGCGAACCGGTCGCATTTCGGACCGTCTCGAACGCCACGCCTTCCTGGGCGAGGATCAGTTCCAGACCGGGCGGCGTCTGCCACAAAAGAAGCGGAAGCCATGCGAGTACCGACGAATCGAGTTCCATCACGCATTGCTCCCCGGCGCCAAAGCGGTCCATAACACGAACAGTCGGGTGCCCGGAAGCTGCTCAAACGGAAACCGGCCCCGCTCAGACGGTGAAAGGAGATGTTCGACATGAACTTCCAAAAACCAACGCCTCAGCCGCTTTCGCAGTTTCCCTGGCCTGAACCAGTGCTCGCGTACCTGGCCACGATGGGGATACATCCACAGGCCCCGCCGTTCGTCGATCCACTTGACGGCAACGCTCGGCAGCCAGGGCGCCGCGCATTCCACGAGCAAGCGTTTTTGTCGACGATGACCAGCCTCCCTCCGGGCCTGAGCACTCGGTGGATTTCACCGCACACCAGGTCGAGCGATCGTCGCGCCAGGTGTTCAAAGACCTCGACCGCCATCACCGCGTCAAAGCTCGCCGGACCGAAGGGAAGCCGCCGGGCCGATCCGCGGACGCGTCCAATTCCTGTCGCTTGATCGAGCATCGCCGCTGACAGGTCGAGCCCGACGACGGATGCGCCCCGCTCAGCGAGCGCCCTCGCAAACCGGCCCTTGCCACAGCCGAGATCAAGGACCCGCTTGCCGGCGAGTGGCCGCAGACGGTCAACCACAGCCGCGTAGCCGCGGATCATTCGCGTCCAACGCCCGCTTGAACCGCCCGTGGAGCGCATCGAACCGGGAGGCAACGACTGCTTCATGCTCCGCGATCATGGTGTTCTCCCCGCGAGGGTGATCTCGCGGTGCTTCCATGGCGCACCGCCACCGAAACACCGGAAAGAGCCAAAACATGAGGCCTTCCAAGCCGTCGCGAAATCCTTGTTTGAACACATACAGCTTGAAGAATGTCCAGATCGGCTTAAGCGTGAGATCGCTCATTCGGAAACGACGCTCCGAGCCGGCCAGTCCCCGCGCTTCCAGTGTGGTATAATGGTCGAGCTTATGCAGAAAGACTTCTAGATTTGGTAATGAATGATGCCGTAATGCGCTTTGAAGCGAGCCCACGGGCCCGGTCAGCTCGACGGTCTCGTGAACCAGGCCGATCCAGTGGCCTGAGTCACGGCGGAAGAGGCGCAGGGGATGGTCGTGCTGTGTCCCGGAAAAGCCGAACGCTCGGCCCAGGATGACGCTCCGTATCGGCACGCGGAACCCGTGATAGGGGTTGGCCGGAACGGCCAACACACGCCTGACCTCATCCGCCAAGGCGGGCGTTACCCTCTCGTCGGCATCGACCGAGAGAACCCAATCGCCCGAGGCCAACGCGAGTGCGAAGTTCCGCTGGCTGGCGAAGTTGTCGAAGTTCCGGACGGCGACAACGTCGGCTTTTTGCCGGGCCACTTCCAAGGTTGCGTCGCGACTGCCCGCATCGACGACCACGATGCGTTCGAACGCCCAGCTTGCCGCGGCCAGGCAGTCGGCGAGGTTGTGCGCCTCGTTCTTCGCGACAATCAGAATCGATACGCGGGGCTCAGGCATAACGCATCCCCTTCCGGACCGCACTCGCGAATGCCCGCGCGGGGAAATAGACGGCGTAAGCGGCCAGCGCGATTCAAGCCGGCCCGCAAGCGCCAAAACGATCCAGAGATGCCAGCGAATGTCGGCGTGGCCCACCAGGCGGACGAGCCTGGTCAGCCGGTCGAGTCCCTTGTTGGTTTCGCTCTGCGAAGCGGACCGGGAGCGTAATGGCGTGGGGGCTTGGTTCGCCCCTTCCAGCTCCTCACCCAAGAGAGATTGAATCAAGAAGAGATATTTTCCGGAGGCATAGGTGATTCCCAGCAAGAGCCAGATTGGTCGACCGTCGCCGTTGAACGCCCGCCAGGCGATCGCGGCGTGGAGGGCCACGTCGGCCAGCTCGTCGAGGACTTGATCAAGCCATTGGCCGAATGCGGAGCTGGTGCCCTGCAATCGGGCGAGACGGCCGTCCGCGGTGTCCAGCACCAAGGCCAGCGCGAGGGACGCGGCAACGGCCACCCGGCCGATCCAGCCGGCGGGCCCGACGGCGACGAGCGCGGCCGCCGAGAGCATCAAAGTCCCGGCGCTCATGGTGAGCGCGTTGGGCGTAATCGCGGTCGGGCAAAGACGCTCCGCCAGGCTGCTCGCCACCGGAAAAGCCCAATACTTACCCAGGGGCTGGTATGTCAACCGCCGCGTCAGTTCTTGATCGGCGGTCAACAGCGATTCGGGCCGGTCGAGCCGCCATACCACGGCCGATTCCGGCGATCGCCCTCGCCGTAGCCCGCGGCTGAGACGGGCCGGGTCGTAGAGGCGATCGGTCCGCAAGATTGCGGCATCCGCCCGCGGCGGCCCGCTGACGAACGCGACGGCCCTTGTGCTCGAGCCGACCGCCAGCGCGCGAAGCCGGTCGTGCTCGTCCGCTCGCGCGTGGACGACAACGGCCTTTCCCGGTGGCACGTGCTCGCCGGCCAGGTCGAGCAGATGGTTGAGCACGCTCTTACCCAGGACCACCTCGGCGGCCAGAAGTCCGCGCGGACCACGTGGTCGGGCGTCGATCACAAGATGGACTGTCCGACCGGACATCAAACGCCTCCCTGGTTGGCCCGAGTCTCACCATTGAAACCGCCGAAAAAACGCTTCTTGAGTCTCGACCCAACTCCCCTGCCCTACAGCGAGCGAACGCCTGCGCTCGATCACGCGAGGCATTTGGCCGAGCGCCCCCACGAGCCCCGTGGCAAAGCTGAGCCGTCCCCGGGAAACCGCGTACGCGAGCCGGATCGGCAGCCAGAGAAAGTGCGCCAGGAGCCGGGGCCCGCTTGTGTTCTTCCACATGAAGATCAGCGAATTGCGGCTGGCCAGCTCGTCGCACCGGCGTTTTCCTAATAGAGGCTCGAACGTGCCGAGGCCCTGGTGAAATGCAATCGACTGGGGCACGTAATAACCTCGATATCCGGCCATCCAGCCCCGGAAGCCCAGGTCGAGGTCTTCGATCCGTCCCGGGAAGAAGATCGAGTCGTAGCCTCCGAGGCCGAGAAACTTGCGGCGATCGACCGCCAGCACAGGCCCGGCCGCGGCCGTCAAGTCGCTCCGATCGACGACTTTCTCAAAGCCCGGTACGCGGCACATTCCCTGCACGAGACCAAATCGCATTCGTACCCTCGTCCTCATCCCTTCGTAAGTCTGGCCGTCGAACGTCCAGCACAGCGGCGCAGAGAAGAGGGCATCGTCATGCGCGTCAAACACACCGAGCAGCGGCCCGACCGCCTCCGGCGCGAGCTTGACGTCGTTGTTTAATAGCAAGACCACGGGCTCGTCGAGCCGCTCGAGGACGCGGTTGAACGAAGCGAGCCCACGATTGGGCTCGCGCAGGTAGCCGATGTCGGGCCAACGACTGGCGACCAACTCGTCGGAACCGTCGACCGAACCGTTATCGACGACGGAAACTCGGCATGGGACGGGCGATCGCCGAGCGGCAAGGGCGATGCTCGGCAAGCATTCGGCGAGCAAGCCGCGGCCGTTGTAATTCAGAACGAGTATATGCGTGCGATCGATCGTCAAGGGTTCCATCCCTCGCGTTGCGTTGTGCGTCCTGCGCTTAGCCGATCAAGGAAGCACCGTTGCCGGGCGCGAGGCGGGCGTTGACACCTCCTCGCGGCCGCATAAGATACGCCGCAAGGCGTTTGCGGTCAAGCCCGAGGGGTGGCCTGGGGTGTAAGAGATGCCGGGACGCATGACATCGCTCGAGCAGGAAGGTGGGCGGTGCTGCCCCTCCGACCGAAGTCTCTTTGCCTCGCCCGATTTCGGCCGCAATTCTCGGCTGACTCGTCGCGCGAGTGGCACTTTTTAGCACTAAACGGGGCGCGGTTTCGCCGAGGTGCCGTTTCGGAAAGCGCGTCTGAGGCACGAGTTATGACAATTCGACGAAGCAGCGGGTACACTCCCGGCCGCGGGCGGCAAAAGCGGGTCGTCTGCGGGAGTGACAGCCCAGGCCGCGGAGCGAGCGGTGCACCGCTCGCGCCGGCCCAGCATGATCTTGGTCGATCCCCTTCAACGATGGCCCATAGATGGCAATAGATGGCAGCGTCTGCGCGCGTGCCATCTCTGGGCTTTCCGTGCCGCCTATGGGAACTACGCCCGCCCGGACCAGTCGGTATCAGCCTTCGAAGATTGCACGGGGCCTTCGAAGATTGCATCCTCCGCACGCGTGCAATCTTCGCCCGTCGAACTACAACCTCCCCTTGAACCATGCCGAGTTTTCCTCATGTGCCTCTTGCCTTCTCAAGTTCGTCGCGGGGAAAGTCATCTCGGGCGGCGCGATCCTTGCGGGGCCTCCCGAAGCGGCCCCCAGAGGTGATCCGGATCGGCTTTTATCCGACTAATGCGGCTGGTAAGATGATCGAACTGGTCCCCCGCGTGATGAAACGTCCGAGAGGGCGCCGGAGATGAGCGACCGCGGTGAGTCGCCGGCCGGATGCGTGCCGGACCGGAGGATGGAGGAGACCATGGCCGACCGCCGAGCCACGATCGTGTCCGCGTCATGTCTGTGCGCGGCCTCGCTCTGGCTGATCGTCGTCGGCCTGCCGCAGTCCGGTGCGGCGGAAATTCCCGAACCGATCCGGCAGGCGCTCGAGTTGAATGCCAGGTCGCTTAGTCCGATCACCGTCGCCTGGGAACGGACGCGGACCAGCGACCTGCCACGTCCCAGGGCCTTGTCTCTCCTGTCGCAAACGACGAACTCGATGTTCCTGCCCCAGACATCGCGATTCATGTGGGATAACGGGCGGTTCTACACCCAGGTCGTGAACCAGTCGGTGGAAGCCAACGTAGAGCCCGGCGGGCAGATCACCGAGCCGACCGACGCGCCACCGGACAAGACGGAAGTCGAGGTCACGTTCGACGGCCATAAGCGTTCCTGCCTCAGCAGGTTCGGCGGGTACCAGTCGCCGCCCATGGTCCTCATCGACACGCCCGCGAACCTCTCGACCCACGAGCCGTACGTTCGGTTTCTCGACGGCGACTTCTTCTACCAGGCCGGATTCCACCTGCCCGAACAGGCCGAGGATTACGTGGCGAAGCGACCGGCGATATCCTTGCCGTTGTACCTGGTCGAGCAGGGCGCAGCCTCATCGAGGTCGGTCGCGAAGAGGTCGACGGGGTGAGCGGCACGGCCCTGGTCCTGCGGTCCGGGACTGCGGAGTACCGATTTGTCCTCGACCCGGCGATGGGTTACGCCGTCCGGCGCCGTGTCGAGAAGACGCCGTCGGGGGAGGTGGCGGTGCGGGCCGACTGCTCGGACTTCACCCAGCTCCCCAGCTCGGGGCTCTGGATGCCCAGGAAAGTCGAGGTCGAGTGGCACACGTGGTACCGGGTTCTGCCCAGGCCCGTGAAGGAGGCGGTGGTCCGCGAGACCTACCGGGTGTCGGGGCTCAAGAGCGAGCCGATCCCGCCCGCACAGTTCGTCTTGAAATACAATGATCCCGGTACTACCGTCGCGGACGGTACCATCGAGGGCAAGAAGGATTCGTTGGGTCGGGTCACGTACGAGGTGCCAGCCGATCGCAGTCGCCTCGACAAGGTCATCAGGGCAGCGGCGGCGGGAAAGAATTACGTGCCGAGCATCGTGTCGTTCCGGAGAAACTTGATCCTCGCGAACGTCCTCCTCTTCCTGATCGTGATCGGTGTCGCCTGGTGGCGAGTCGGTCGCAAGTCCCACTGATGGTAGATCAGCCGAAGCTACTCCGGCCCCGAGAAGTAAAGGATGCGATCCATGGGGAGTCGCCAGTGGTCGTCGGTCCCCTTCGCTCTCGGCTTCCTATTGCTCACGGACGCCGCGGCGGCCGGCCACGAATTGCTGGCCCCTCCGAATGGCGAGGACTGGGTCTTGCTGGTTCGCGCCGAGCTCCAGCTCTGGGGCGGCCTGTGGCTTCTGAGTGGGTTCTTCCCGCGACGCGCTCGGGCAGTGTCCTTGAGTGCCTGTGTCGTGGTGCTGATCTGCGACTTGATGCGAATGCTTACAGGATTTCCGCCACGCCACCCTTTGGGCCGCATTTGGGTCGGGTCGTGGTGGGTCCTGGTCATTGACGTCTCGGCGATCCTTATGTTGCACCTCTGGCGACCAGCGAGTACTGCAAAGCCGCGACTCGACCTGCACCCAGGTCGGGTCGCCGCGACAGTGCTAATCGCCGCGGGCTTGGGCGTCGCCATTGACTGGTCCCAGATCGGATGCTTCCCTTCGATCGCGACCGCCCGGCGGGCCGGAAGACAACTTGACGAGGGCACGCATTACTTGGTGTATACGCCAAGCGGTTACACTCGCTCCGCGAGCCGTTGGCCCTTGATTCTCTTTCTTCATGGGTCCGGACTGGTCGGCCATGCCATTGACTTCGTGAGATGGGATGGGCTATGTCGGCGCGTTGAGCAGGCAGGTTCAAGTCCCTTCATCGTGGTAGCACCGCAAAGCCCCGTCGACGGCTGGGAAGTTGGGGCGCTCAACGACGTGCTGGACGATGTGTTGCAGCGATATCGGATCGACCGGGATCGAGTGTATCTGACCGGGCTAAGTATGGGCGGCTACGGCGCGTGGGAAATGGCGGCGGCTCATCCTGAACGGTTCGCGGCGGTTGCGCCGATTTGCGGCGGCGGGAACCCATCGACCGCCGGTCGCATGAAGGCGTTGCCGATTTGGGCATTTCACGGGAGTGACGATCAGAGCGTACCGGCGGAGCAATCTCGGAGGATGGTCAACGCGCTCAAACGAATAGGAGCAGAGGCCAAGCTCACAATTTATCCGGGGGTCGGGCACGACTCATGGACGAGGACGTACCGCGATCCGAAGCTCTACGAGTGGTTCCTAGCCCATCGGCGCTCAGGACGCCTGGATGAGCCAACGAAGGCACCTTGAAGTTTCGCGAGAGCGGGCGTTTCCGAATGGCGACCGGAATCGCGCCACCATGGCGAGGTTGCTAGAACACGGCGCGTCGACGAGCGTGAACAGGGCATGGAATCTTGGTGCGCCGGCCGAGGTCGTCATCGGTCTCTCTGGGATTTCGAGCCTTATGCCAACCCGGTCGGAGATGCTCCAGGGGGCGAACGACGACATTCGCGGCACCATCTGGACAGCCGATGCCCGCTGCCGCAGCTTCGATGTGGCCGACAGCGAGCTCCACGCTCGCGTGAAACCGGAAAGCTCGATGAACCATGGCCAATGGCGAGTATCCGTCGTGGATTGCTACGGGATGACTGTGTATCATGCTGTTAACGACGTTGACGGTGCGCCGCGGTTCTACCTTTTCCATCGCTGGGGCGTCACGTTGAATAACAAGACCTCATCCTTTCGAGCGAAGATGACGCTGCCGACGGATCGGATCGCGGCGCTGTGTGAGAAATACCACATTGACCGGCTCTCTTTGTTCGGGTCAATCACTCGGGACGACTTCAGCCCCGACAGCGACGTGGACGTCCTCGTTGAGTTTCAGCCGGGGAAAACCCCCGGACTGCGGTTTTTCACAATCCAAGACGACCTGTCGCAGTTGCTCGGTCGCCGCGTCGATCTGAACACGCCCGAGTCATTGAGTGTCTATTACCGGGATAAAGTGGAGGCCGAAGCGGTTCCGCTGTATGTCCGACCATGATAAGGCCATTTACCTCAATCACATGCTCGATTACGCGGTGGAGGCTCACCGCCTTGCCGACGGGCGATCCCGCGTGGAACTCGATAGCGACCGGCTTTTCATGCTGGCGACCACGCGCCTGTTGGAGATGATGGAATTCGCCCTACGGATCATTTCCGGACGCTCGTTCCAGCTTCGCCTGAAGTGCATGACTGCCGTTCTTGGCGACGGCATGAGCGAGTCGTTCTCGCAGACTCGGATCATAGCGATAGATTAACAGGGCCGACAACGCGGCTAATGAGGCTTTGTCGTTTTCGTGCGTGACGACCTCCAGCAAGTAGTCAGTCGCCGCGGGCAGGCGCAACATGGCCATCGCCAAGTACACCTCCTCGTTCATGCCGATCGGACGCCGAATCAGTGCGTTTTTGAGCAGGTCAAATGCTTGCGGTAGACGGGACTTTCCCAGTGCAAGGATGGCCGCCTCGGCAAGGGCCGTGTTTGGCGAATCAAGAAACTCCGCGACGAACGGTAAGCTGTCCTTGGGAGAAGACGCCAAGAGGCCGCTTAAGCACTCAGAAACGACATCGGGGTCTGGATCCCCGATGCGGGCCTTAAGGCGAAGCAACAGGATCGCCGGTTCCGAGCCGTGATGGCCCAGGGCCTGCACCGCCGCGCTTCGGACCTCTTTCGTGAGCGTCGTGATGCAGAGGCCCCAGACGCACGAAGTCACAAAGGAGAAAGAATTATGAAGCAAATAGCAGTTTTGGCGATGTTGATTATGGCCGGAGTTCTGGCGCATGGGCAGACGTTTGACGCTCATACGGCCAAAGGTATTGTCTCTTGCGAGAAGCGCAACTGGCCCTTCAAAGACCCGGTTTGCGATGGGTATGCCTTGGCGATGGCCCACCATTCTACCAAGAACATCCTGAATACTTCGAGCCTGTCGCTCCGAAAATCGATTCAATTGGCCTTATCGTGTTGGGAGATGGATACACTCTGATGCCATCCACGACGCCGGACAATCCG
>CAWHKI010000023.1:0-11735 GCA_963829765.1 uncultured Isosphaeraceae bacterium
GGATCGACGGTCGTGGTGGCAAGGACGTGCCCGATCCGATTGACTCACCGAGTGAAATCGCCCAAGCTCGCGAGGTTTTTGGTCGACTGCGCGAACTGGTTCCGCAGGAACGGAGATCGATTCTGGAAATGAAGGCCGAAGGTTTATCCAGCAAGGACATCGGCAAGCGGCTCGGCATTAGCGAGCGAACGGTGCAGCGAGTTCTGGAAGACTTGCGGAAACGCATGGAGACCGAGTGGGAGAGCCCGTGATGAACCTGTCCGCCAGCCGGCGGACGTGGGAAGAGGCGACGTCGCCCGCCGCCGTCCAACTGGCCCGAAAATACGAGCAAGAGTGGCATGACTCGGAAACCGGCGTCAAGAGGCCCGATCTTGGCGAATTCTTGAACGACGCCCGCATGGCAGTCGATGGGACCGGGGCCCGGTTGGCGATCCTTCGCACAGACATGACCCTGCGCTGGGAGAGCGGTGAAAAAATCGGTGCGCAGTGGTATTTGGAGCGGTACACCGACCTCGGCCAAGACACCATCGTCGCCTTGATCTACGAGGAGTTTTGCCTCAGAGAAGAGGACCAAGAGCCCCCCAACCCCGCGGACTTTGTCGCGCGTTTTCCCCAGGTTGCCGGTTCCCTTGGTCGAGTGCTCGAGATCCATGAGCTCTTAGGGGCGGGGAGCGGCCTGGCCGCGCTTTCTGGTTCGTCATCGCGCAACGGGGTGGGAGCGGCGGCCCGGCCCGCGTTTCCCGAAGCCGGAGAGACGATCGCCGACTTTCTGCTCGTCGAAGAGCTGGGTCGCGGGGCGTTCGCGCGGGTGTTTCTGGCCAAGGAACGCGAGCTGGCCGATCGCCCGGTGGCGCTCAAGGTATCCCGGCGTGGCTCTCGCGAGCCGCAGACGCTGGCCAGGCTTCAGCACACCCACATCGTACCGGTTCATTCGCACCGCGTCGACGCGGCGAGCGGACTGCATCTGCTGTGTATGCCTTATTTCGGTCGAATCACTTTGTCTCGCGTGCTGGCGGACCCCAAGGTTAAAAACGCGAGTACAGGAGCTGTCCTGGCCGAAGTGCTCGATCGGTTGGATGCAGGCGGTGACCTGCCGGGGGGGAGCACGACCGCCCGGATGGAACTTTCGCGCCGAACTTACTCGCGGGCGATCGCCTGGTGGTGCGCCCGGTTAGCCGAGGCCCTGGCCCACGCCCACGACCGAGGAGTGCTCCACCGTGATATCAAGCCGTCGAACGTGCTGGTTACCTCCGACGGCATGCCCATGCTTCTTGACTTCAATCTGGCTCGTGAGCCCGTACCCAAGGATGGGACGGCCACCGATACGGCCACCCTGGGGGGCACAATCAATTACATGTCGCCTGAGCATCTCGAGGCCCTGGGCGACCCATCGGCGCATGCCGTCGATGGGAGGGCGGACATCTATGGCCTGGGCGTATTAATGTACGAGGCCGTCACCGGGCGGCGTCCCTTCCCGCCGCCGCCGCGCGGATCGTCGGTCGTTGAAGCCCTGATGCGAGCGATCGACGATCGCCGGCGGCCGCTTCCCCCCTTCGGCGTCGTCATCCCGAGATTCCGCCCGCGCTCGAGGCCGTGATTCGGCGCTGCCTTCAGCCACTCCCGCTCGACCGCTATCAAACGGCTGGCGAGCTGGCCACGGACCTTCAGGCCGTCGCCGACGACCTTCCTCTGCGCGGTACGCGCGAGCCGTGGCCCGCCCGCGCGGCCGGCTGGCTCCGCCGCCGCCGCCGCAAGCTGGGCGTGGCTGCCGTCGTTCTTGTGGCGGTCGCCGCGGTCGCCGGCTCGGTCCTTAGCTTCTGGAACGAAAACACCAAAATCTATAATCGTTGCCAGGCTGCGCTCGATAAGGGACTGGACGCCGAGAGGAGCGGCGACTTCGCCACGGCGAAAATCCACTTTGATGACGCCGCCCAATTCGCCGACGGATACTCACAAACCGCATGGGGCCATCTCACCAGACTGACCCCCTTGACCGAGCTCGGGAGCATTTTCATCGAGAACCGGAAATCCGTCGAGCGGCCCAGGAATCTCGAGGAAATGAAATTCGTTGCCCGGGAGAAATCCCATTTAGCAGAACGCCACGAACGGACGAGAAGGAAAGCCGACACTTTGTTCGAGGCGGCCGGCAGTCTGCGGTTCCGGCTGTTGCTCGGTGAAGGAACCGAGCTGGTTCAGCTATTCGAGGACCTGCAGCAAGCCCTCGCACCGTTCTCCGTGCTCAAAAACGAAGACTGGACGAAGCGCGATCATAATCTGAGCTTGCTCGACCGGGATCGCCGTGAACGGCTGCTGAACGAGGTGAACGAATTGTTGTTCCTGTGGATCGCCGAGATTGATGAGTCAATGGACTCGGCGCCCGCCGCGGAGAAATCTCGAGGGCCCCACGATCGCGACGCGGTCGAAACGGCACTATTGATTTGCGAGAAGGCGCTCTTATGGGTCGAGCCCAAAGACCCTTGGTTGGCCATGATGGAGCGGATCAAGCGACATCAGATGAGACCGAACGAGGTGCGTTCCACGGCCCCTCTGCCGCCAGCGGTCCGCGGTGAAGCGACATCCTTCAACGTCAATCAAGAGAAGTCGGCCCCGGCGTGCTTCCAGTGGGGCGTGTTGGCGATGCGCGGCGCCGGCTTGACCGGGCGATCGAGTGGTTGCGCAGGGCGGTTCAGCTCGAGTCAGACAATTACTGGTATCAGTTCTTTCTGGCGTATCTGGAGGATCGGGCCGACGCCGCCGACCAAGCTCTCAGCCATTATACGGCTGCTCTGGCGCTGCGGCCCAAATCTCCGTGGGTGCGCTTCAGCCGAGCAAAGATCTATCGTATGAAGGGCCGGTGGGACATCGCGCTCGACGATATGAAGATCGCTCTCCAAGTGCTGTCAGACCGTCCGGAGGCGGCGCGAGTTCATCTCGAGATGGGATACGTGTATTACGAATTGGGGGATTTTCAGGCGGCACGCCGCGAGTACACGAGTATCCTCCGCCTCGACGCCTCGGGGCCATTCGGTCCGGCCGCGCGGCTCAATCTGGCCAACATGGACGCCGAGTCGGGTTCCGTCGAGCAAGCTCGCCGCGAATACGACGCCCTACTCGCGGAAGATTTTGGCGACGCGTCAGCTCGGCTAAGCCGCGCCCTGCTCGAGCTGAGACTGAGCCAGGCCGAGCGGGCCTATATCGACCTGAGCACGCTCCTGGAACGGACCGTGAAGCCGATGACCGCCGCCGACGCGCTCGCGGCTCGAGCCATGGCGCTATTGCTCCTGAAACGCCCCGCCGAGGCGATCGTCGATGTGACACGGGCCCAGCAGCTCCGCCCCGGGCCCGGGCTCGAGCGCCTTCGTCAGCGAGCCATTCTGGCGGCGCGCCGACTTGACCTTTTGCAGCTCGACCAGCCCGATCAAGTGGCCCTTCTGCCCATGGGGGGCCGGCAGCTCGCCACGGAACTGCAGGCCGCCGCCATTGGCCTCGAACAGCTCGCGCTGTCTCACCCTGACGAGAACTTCCGGGCGTCCCTCACTTTGGCGGTGATCCTGGCGGCGCAGGGCCGAAATGGGGCCGCCGTCGCCGCGGCGACGCGAGCGCTCCAGGCGTCACCATATTCGCCCAGAGGCTATTTGATTCGAGCACGCGTCTACGCCTTTGTGGGAGCGGACCAGAAAGCCCAGGCCGATATCGCCAAGGGGCTCTCCATCCAGTTCAACGAGCCGGGCCTGCTCGAGCTCAAGGCGATACTACGTGCGAAAGCCGGCGACTATCGCGGCGCGATCGAAGAGCTCGACAACGCCAGCGTGTGGGGAGTACACGACCGAATCCACGTGCACAAGGCGTCCGCATTCGACGCGCTGGGCCGCCTCGAGGCGGCGGTCAGCGAATGGTCGCTGGCCCTGCGGCGTGACCCAGAGCTCCCCGAGGCTTATCTCGGCCGCGCGCGGGCCTACATCAGGCTTCGCCAATGGGACATGGCCGTCGCCGACCTCGAGCAGGCCGCCTCGTGGGCCCGGTCCGCACCGCGCATCGAGCTGGCAATCTTATCGGCTTACTTTCAGTGCCTGGCCGAGCGTCCCGCCCGGATACCCCGGTTTTTCGCTTTGGCACGACGGGCAGCGGTCGATTTTTGGGCAATCTTGGCCGTGGCCCGTCCTCGGCCCCTTCTGGTTCATTGATCGCCTGGAGCCCGCGTGCTCGCCCTGGGCGTCGGCCGTCTCGAAGCGCGAACACGTCGGGGAAGCTTGGCCGCCAGGTCGAGAAACAATGGGCCCGAGAGCATCATGACACCGAAGGCCAGCCCAATGGCCGCTTTCACGTAGTTCGGCGACTCGACGGAGTCGGAAACCGAGCGATCGGCCGCGGCACTCGTGCCCGCGGAATCACGGATCCTGGGCTCCCGGTGTTCGGGACTTGAAGCCGGGCTTTCCGAATCGGCAAAGACCGGCAGAGTCGCCCACAGCCCGTCGACCTTGCCGAGCTGGCCGCGTCTCTGGGAAGTCACTTTCATCGGAAACCCACCACTCCCTGGAGCGTCGACCACCGGTCCATCCTCTACGCCAGGAAGGCCGGATCGCTCCCGCCGGTTCGCGGACCACTCGCGATTGGCGTCGTCGCGACGCGAGGCCAAGGAAAGGTCGCCATCGGAGGCGTCGAGCCCGAGAATTTCCTGAGCCATGGCCCGCTCGTGGCGGTCAACTTGCTGGGTCGCCTCGGCGTCAACGCTCGCCAAAATGGGCCCCAGTGGGCTGGCATCACGAGATGCGAGAGGACCAGTCGAAATCCGGAGTCCAAAGCTATCAAACGATTCGCTGGGCAGATCGGCAGTTTCCGCCATGGCTGGAGGCAGGGCCGTCGCGGCCGCCTGCTCGTCGTCGCCCGGTGTCGTCGGTGTTTCAGCACCGCCATCGACCGTCCCTGCTGAGTAAGCGACCGACGACCCGCCTTGAGGCGTCGGCGCCACCAGCAGCGTCCCGACCGATAGGAATGACTGCATGGATGAGCCTATGTCTTGACCCGCGGCAAGCGCTTCCTGGCGCTGAATGGCAAGGCCAAACGAAACGTTGCGCGCCTGTGCCTGGCTCGCGGCCCCTGAGAATCCCGATTCGATCGTAGGCGACGAGCCGACGACGCCCGGCAAAGCCTCAATCGTTCCTATTGCCTGAACGAAGAGATGGGAGTCGGCTGATGGGCTATTCAACAACACTGTCGACGCCTGGGGAAAGCCGTCCCCGGGGTCCGATTGCGGGGCGTCTTGCTCCAGTGCGGTATCGCTCGAATTGACGAGCGCCGACTGGTCGGACGGGGGCATCGAGCCGTTGGTGTCGGCCCCCTCTTGGAGACCTTGATCCAGCGACTCGGTCGTGGGCGACCCCGGAATCTGGGATGACGTCGTGGATTGGTCAGGGCCGAATGTCCTGGTTATCTCGAGTCGCCTAAAATCGGCTGGAACGGTCTGGGTCGGGTCCTCCGGTGACCCGGAAGACGACGAGGACTGCGTCGCTTCGCGGGAAGCAAAGGTTTCCCACCCCGGTGCATCCAGTGATACCGCCCACTCGCGCATGAAGCCATGATAGCCGCCGATGGTTGGCGAGTCGCCTTCGCTGGATGAAGTGGACCCGGCAGTGGTGGGAAGGGGCGAAATCTGATCCGGCTCCGTCGGCACCTCCGAATCGCCGCCAGTGTTTGACGAGTCGCCTTCGCTGGATGAATTGGCCCCGCCAGTGGTCAGAAGGGGTGAAACCTGATCCGGCTCCGCCGGCGAGGCGAAAGCGCCGCCATCGGTGGACCTCATCGACGGCTCTACGGAGCTCGTTTGCTCATCCGCTTCCTGCCGTCGCGCATTGAGATCACGTGATGCCGGAGGGCCAGTCGCCCTCGCGAGCGAATTCGCCGCACCGCTCGCATTGGCTGTCGCAGACCTAGAGCCAACGCGGGCGAACCATGTGCCGCCGGTTTCCACAGGAGGTTGGGTTGACGTGGCGACCGCCGCTGGCGCCAAGGGTAAAGCCGTCGTCAACAACGGGACCTCCGATGAGCTCGGACTGGCGCTAAGCAACACCCGAGACTCGAGTTCCTCAACCCTAAAACAAATCGAACCCCCGGCGTGCATCCGCGCACGTTCCGATGAGCGAGGTGTGCAATGGGCGCCGCCTCCACTAAATTGACCCCGTCTGAACAACGACAAGTTCCGTCTCCGCTTAACGGTGGCTCAATTTTCGAGCTCGATACTGATGCCCCATTCCTCTTGATCCGCCCTATCGAAATCGGCCGCACGGCGCGACAATAATCGCTAAGTTTCCTTAATCAATGCTGTCCGACGATATCGCACGCGAAAGTATACTCTCCAAACAATCCGCTGTAATTATGCCGGTTCCGGACGCAGATCCAAGCCCGAAGCTTTTTATAATCAAAGTGCCACGGCACCGTTATAACCGGTCAATTCCTCGCCAGGCTGCTGTTTCGTAAACGTAGAAGCACGCTCTGTGTGACAGCAAGCCGAGGCGAGGGCCATCAATGGGAGTGCGAATCGACTAGGCCGCCGAGACGGGCGCTCAATTGCGCTCTCAGCGACGCGGGGGTCAACGCAGGCGCCCGCGGAGCGGCGGTTGCTCGGGTGACTCCGACGATTTCCGCATTGGCACCGCAGCCTCACGCCCAGGCGTCTTCCACATAGCGGTTGTTCGCCCGCAGTTCCGCGAACCAGGTGTCAGGCGAGTCGCCCGGCTCTCTCGGGTGCGAGCTCATGATTTTGGAAAAAGCGGCCCGGACGTCGGGGGCCATGCGAGCGGCGTCGCCGCACACATAAACGACGGCGCCGCGTTCCAACAAGTCGAGGATCTCGGTCGGGTGACGCAATATATTGTGCTGCACATAGCACTTCGGCTGGCCCGGGAGGCGGGAGAAGGCTGGGATGAGCCTGGTGACCCCGATCGCCTCGTACTGACGGAGTTCCGGCTCATAAAGGAAGTCGTGGTCCGGGTCGCGGCAGCCGAAAAAGAGGAGCGACGCGCCGACATCGCGACCGCGTCTTTGAGTACCTGCGCGTTCCTGCAGGAACCCGCGGAACGGTGCCAGGCCCGTCCCCGCGGCAACCAAGATGATCGGGGTCCGCGGGTCCGAAGGGGGCTGAAACGGCGTGCCAGGGCCGCGGACGAAGCCCAGAACCTCGCTTCCCACAGGTAGCTCTGCCAGGTAGACTCGAGGCAACTCCCTCATATTGGCCCCGACCCGACCGGGCGGCTTCATTCACGACGGCGACCGTAATGCTGGCGACGCGCAGCTTGCCAGGGGGGACGACGAAATCGAATAGTAGCGCGGGCGCAGCGGCGGCATCGTGCCCAGCAGTTCTTCGAAAGACAGCGCGCATGAGGGGTATTGATCGAGCAAATCGAGCACGGAAACACGGGGCAGAAACACCTGTTCCCGGTACCGCGCGGCGCTCGCCGAATCGTCACCCGCCAGCGGCTCCAGTCTCGCCTTATCGGGCGGGCAGAGCGCCTTCTCGGCGAGAGCGCGAACGTGCTCGCGAGTGGCCGGTTCCTGAAGTTCAATGTAGCCGGCGATCAGTTCGGTGATCCGGATTGGGCTGTCGAGCGGCAGGCTCGAGGCACCGCCGTCGTCACGGCGGATGATCACTTGCGATTCACCATCGAGACCAAAACGATCGAGCACGCGTCGAACCGCGCTCGCGCGATTTCGCGGGAGAACACCGAGATGGTCGCCGGCGTGGTAGGCGACCGTTTCGGGCAGCGCGAGCTCGATATGGCGGGTGGAACGCTCGGGGCCGACGTCGCCGCGGCCGGCCTGGAGTTCGCGGTTGGCGACCACGGTCATACGGCAAACCGAGTATGCGGCGCTGATGGGGATCTCAACCTGGGTTTTGACGGCTTCGATCCGGTATGCGGCCTTTGATATTGGTCCCTGGGCGGCTTTAATCTCGAGTCCCAGGGCCGAGGCGATCCGGCCCCAGAGCGGACCGTGCCAGGCCCGGAACTGGCCGGCGAAATCGTCGGCCGCATCGCCCGCCCCGCGCCTGTGGATACGGGTCGCTCCACGGGCGGCGAGTGTCTCGTCGATGAGCTTGGGGATCGCCTGAAAAGTTTCCGTCCAGTTGTGGTCGCCGCAGCCGAAGACGGCGTACCGGACGCCTTGGAGCGACGCTGGACCATGAATTCCCTTCTGAAGCCAATCGCAGAACCGGACCGCGTTGTCGGGAGGAGCGCCGTTGTACGACGCGGTCACGATGATGACAACGCCCTCGCGGGGCAGGTTGCCGACGTACTCGTCGAGCGCGGCGACCGCGATCGAAAAGCCGAGGGCGCGGCCGTGCTCGGCGATGCGCTGAGCGATCCCCTCCGCTGTTCCCATGTTCGAGCCAAAGAGGATCAAAAGCGGCGTCCCTCGGCCCGAGGGAGGCGGAGCGGCCGCCTCGGCGGTTTCCTGGGCAATGCTCACAGCCACCGGCGACCCGGGCCCTAGAGTACGGCCGCGGCGCCCCCGCAGCCGGACTTTCATCGTGAAGCCCTCGGGTTTGAGTGTGAGCGTTTCCTTGACGCGAAGCTGGTAGTTGGCATGATCGATCAGCTCGAAACGTCGGAGGATCATACCAAGCACGAGCGTCGCCTCTTGCATCGCGAACTGCTGACCGATGCAAGCCCTCTGGCCGTTTCCAAACGGCTTGTACGCGTTGGGCGGGCGCAGCCGCTCGAGCTCCGGGGCGAAGCGGTCCGGCCGAAAATCTTCAACCTCCTGCCCCCAGACTGTTTGGTCACGGTGCAGCATCGGCAGGAAGACGATGATGTATTCCCCCTTGCTCAAGGCGAACCGGCCCCCCAGGGTGGTGTCCTCGCGCGGGTAGAGGGCGATCGCGGGAGCTGTCGGCCACAGGCGGAGCGATTCTTTGAGCACTTGTTGCACATAAACAAGCTGATGGACTTGTGTATGCGTCGGAGCGGCCTCTCCACGCGGGCCGAGCACGCGGTCGACTTCTTCGTACGCCTTGGCGAGCGAATCGGGATTTTTCAGCAAGAAATAGAGCGCGAACGAGAGCAAGCCGCTCGTCGTCTCATGGCCGGCGATCAAAAAGGTGAGGATCTGGTAACGGATGTTGACATCGTCGAGCCCTTGACCGGTCTTCTTGTCCACGCCGGTGAGCATGTAGTTGAGCAAATCGGTCTTGGTAGCGAGCGCTTCGGGATCGGATCGGCGCTCCTGGATCAAACGATCGACGACCGCGTTCATGTGGGCGATATCCTGCTGCTGCCGCCGGTGGGTGCGGAACAAGAGTGCCTCCTGCAACGGCAGCCGGTTGACCTGCAAGAGCGACTCGGCCAGCGTGCGAACCATCGCCTGCACGAACGGGTGCGCCTCATCGCGGTAAAACGAGTTGAACCGGTAGTCAAACCCGCAGAGGCCGATGGTGTCGAGCGTCAGCCGGGTCATATCGTCGGCGACGTCGATTACCTCGTCGGGATTCAACCTCGCCCATTTGGCAATGAGCTGGTCGGCGACGTCGATCATCTGCGGCAAATAGCCCCGCATCGCCGCGCCGGCGAAATTGGGCAGAAGAATCGCGTGCGCCTTCGCCCAATTCGGCTCGAACGACCAGGCAGTGAACAGACCATCGCCGGTGAATGAGCGGACTTTGCTCAGAGGCGTGCTGATGAGCTTATCGAACCGACTCTCGTCGCACGCGTCGTCCACCAATTCGCGGCTCGAGATGATGATGATCTTCCGGCCGGGCAGCTCCAGGCGATAGATCGGACCGAGCTGCTTGGTGAGCCGGATCAGGCTCTGAACCGGCGCACGGCGGTCAAGCGCGTTCAGGTTGCCGAGTACCGGCCAGGGTGCGGGCTGGGGAATGCTCTCGAACTCGATCGAATTCTCGGCGTTCATTAATTCCTCGCGGCTTGGCAGAAACACCTGAACCACTCGATCCGCGTTTTTTCAGCTCCAGGCGTCGGTGGAGCTCTTACTCGAGACGACCAACGGCTTCGCCGTCGGCGGAAGCGTTGGATCTCAAAAATGACCCATGGTCATTAACTCATGGTTCTACGAAAACCGAGCGTCGACTGTCAAGGAAACGAGGCCGGGCTCCGCGGCTCCCCAACCTGGCTGATTCTGGCCGAGTACGGCGGAGACAACGCTTTCCGATCGCGGGATCGGCGGTCTTCTGATCCGGTAAGTGTACGAGCCCCAATTTCGAGCGGCTTTGAGGCATCGCACCTGCGAACCACACAGAGCCAGGTCGAGGCCCTGGTCGGTTGATCGAGGAGGGGCCCAGCAATGTGGCACAAGTGGCACAATGTGGCAGTTTTTTTGAAACTTTTTTGTGCCATGGCTACCGCTTGTTTGTCGTTGTAAGTGATAATTATCAAGCAACTTATGTCACGGACTAGGCTCGCTACTCGAGTGGCATGGAGACACGTTTGTGCCACGGCCTGCCGGGAGCCGTTTTTTGGTCGTGGCGGCACGTCCTGACGACGGCGAATCCGGCGTCTTCCTGGCCGCCGGCGTGATGAGTCGTTGCGGACACCTCCACTGAGTCATCTCGGTTGCGCTTACGTTTCCAACGGGGGGTTGGCGATTGACCGGCTTCGAAGATGGCAGACGATCCGTGCGCACTTCGAAGGTGGCGTCGCGCCCTTCGAAGATGGCAGCGAGCCCTTCGAAGGTGGCACGAAGGTGCCTCGCTAATGCAACTATGTCGATTTCTCGATCATTTCTAATCAATACGCGTTGCTTGGGATCGACTTAAAATTATTTCAAAAATTTTTCTCCGCGATCATTGCGTGCGCCGTATTGGAGCGGGCACGGGCCGCAGAATCGTGCGTAATGGTACGCCGGCTAGAATCGTTGCGATCGGTCTCAACGGGCGAATGTCTCTAGCACGTCGTAGTTCAGCTCGTGGATTAGGCCGTCAGAACGGAAACATTGAGAACTCGGAATTCGAACGGAAGGCAGCGAAGCTTACGATGAATTCTCATTGTTGGCTGAGGGTGGCGCATAGCGTTTCCCAGGCACGACTCGGAGATAGACATTTTCGGACTGGGGAACCTGCTGATCGAGCAGCATGGGCAGGGCGGCCAGGCACGCGCCACCCCGGTAACGCAAGAAGCCCCTCGGGATGATGACCCGTTGGCCGCCGCTGACGGGCGCCCCGTCGACGCCGCTATCGCGTCGTTAAGCGACGATTCTGTGGCGGCCAGACATTAAGACACGGCCCAGACCCAGCGCGGTAGCGTCCGATAAGCGGAGTTATGTTCGCTTGGCTTGACGCACGATGTCGTGGCCGCGAGCATCGTATAATTATGTGTATGTTCGGTTGCCTATCCGCAATTCTCACGTATCCCGCACCTATACCCGCGCAAAGGCTTTTGCTTTATGATCGGTTATCGGGTTCCAACCGAAGCAGGGTGACGAGGCGCTTGGCTCAAGTTGCGAGTAGCGAGTCTTGCTTTCATATTGGCCGCTGCAGGACCGACTCTAGGTGCCCCGCTCAAGACCGTCATTAATAAGACCATCCAGGTCGATGGCTTACAACGGCACTATCTGGTCTTCGCAATACGATGGTTCCAGTAGGTTACACAACATAACCATACACGCACCGCGTGATCGGCATCGATGAGCTCCATGACTGCGTCCAGATCCGCCACGAGCGCAAGGTTCAGCGTGTTCAGCTTGTGCGGTCGGTTCAATGCGACTGTCGCAAGTGGGTAATTAAGCTT
>CAWHKI010000024.1:0-11925 GCA_963829765.1 uncultured Isosphaeraceae bacterium
CAGACCCCTTCCGGCACGCGCTTGGGCTCGAAGTGCCCATGCCACGCGTTTCTCGATTTGCTTTCGTCCTGCATGCCATGGCAAAGTCCCTCGCTGGCCTCCATTCCGGCCACGGTCATGAGTGAACAGTCTCTTCCCGTGCTCGCCCGCTCCCTGGGCAATGGCTGCCGTCAGCCCGCCGATCCGTTGCCCAGTAGCACTCGCACAATTTGGACGCGTTCAAAGCCCCCGCGGCACGACAGTTCATCAAGATGGATGCGCGGCTCGCCTTTAAGATAGCATAAAACCATCTTGACCAGCGGTTCACCCACAACCAGTCCGATCGCCTCATCATGATGTCGCTTGAGCAACGGTCGAAATGCCGCCTTGATCCGTCCCATCGCGCTCTCGACCGTCTCACCTTGAGGTGGACAGATCGTCGCGGGGTCTTCGATCCACTGCCTAAATAGCTTGGTATTGCGACGCCGAATGTCGTCGATCTGCAGCCCTTGCCACAAGCCCTGGTCGAGATTGCGGAAGTCGTCGATTCGCTTGGGCGCACCGCCAAGGTTTTCCCAACGATTTCCGCGGTTCGAATCACATTCTCGCCGGGACCACAATAAAGGGCCGACAGCGGTGAGCCGTTCAAACTCTCAGCCAATGCCTGGGCCATCCGTGCCACTTCACCCTGTCCGCTTTCGCTCAGCGGGATGTCGAGGATTCCCTGCACGCGATTTTGCTCGTCGTAAATCGTCGCGCCGGCGCGAATCAGAACCACTTGGCACATTCTTCAGATCAAACAAAATAACCAGCCTGAAGATCGCGAACCATGTCGACCGTTTCGATCAGGAGACGGAATCAGGCTAAACCTACATAATATCTTTATCTTGAGAAATCTGTCAACGCGGGAGGATCGCCGTTTTGCTCTGATACTAGTGTACCCAAGATCCGTATGTCCGTTGTGGGCAGATTTGTCGCACCATGGGGGTCGCGGACGCCGGCGGTTACCAACTGACGGCGAGAATCTACAACGAACAGCGGACCACTTACAACGGGGATGAGAAATCGATGCGTTTGACCGGTGTATGTCTCGTTATCGGCTTGGCGTGGACCGGCGGTTCGGCGGTTCACGGCGAAGAAGCTGCCCCCGACCAGACCGCTGTCCTAGAATCGTTATTTCGCGAATATCTTGACGAGGCGTTCCGTCTCGAACCGCTCATGGCGACTCGCCTGGGAGATCATCGCTTCGACGGCCAACTCGACGGCATCTCCAGCCAGGGGAGAAAAGCCGCCCTGGACCATCATCGCCAGGCGCTTGCCGATCTGTGCCGAAAGGTCCAGAAAGATAAACTCTCTCGTGACGGCCAGATCGATTATGAGATTTTCCGCCGTCATTTGGAGCGCACCGTCTGGTTGGCCGAAACATTTCACCCGTTCGAGGACGACCCTCGCGTCTACGGATCGTACGTCACCGAAAGCGTTTATCTCTTGTTGACGCAGTCGTCGCTTCCCAGGGCCGTCAATCTTGAAAATGCACTCTCTCGCATGGCCAAGATACCCCAGGTACTCGCCGTTGCCAGGTCAACGATCCAGAAAACACCGCGGGTCAAGGTGGAAACGGCCGTCCAGCAAACCAAGGGGGCGATCCACTTTTATTCCGAGGAACTGTTCAAGCTGGTGGGAGAAAAGCCGGACGGTACGGAGCTGAGTCTGAAGGCGGAACGGATCGTCGCGGCCTTGAATCGACATCTGGATTTCCTCGAGAAGGAGCTGTTACCTCGGTCGGGCGATGATTGGCGGATTGGGCCGGGATTGTTCGCCAAGAAGCTCGACTTCGAGCTGGACGCCGATCTGTCGCCCGCGGAGGTCCTGGCCGAAGCAGAGCGCGAGGCGATTCGTGTCGAGTCGGAGATGGCCTTGATCGCGCGGCAAAAGTGGGCGCGGCGTTCCCGGACCGGCCGTTGCCGGTCGACGATGCGGCGGGTCGACGGGCCATGATCCAGGACGTGCTCGATTTCGTGGCGGGCGACCACGGCACCGCGGAGAGCTTGGTCGCCGACGTTCGAGGTACCGTCGGGGCGGTCAAGACGTTCATCACGGCCCATAAGATCCTCAAGCTGATCGAGCCCGATCATTGCCGGATTGTCGAGATGCCCGAGTTCCTCCGCGGCAACTCCGTCGCTTATCTCAACCCGGCTCCCCCCCTCGACATCCGCGGATCGAGCGAATATGCCATCAGTCCGCCGCCGCGTGACTGGGGCCCCCAGGCGCTGAAAGTTACTTGCGGGAATACAACCGGGCAATGCTCAAGATCCTCACGATCCACGAGGCCTATCCCGGACATTACGTCCAGCTCGAATATAGCAATCGCTGCCCATCCTTGATCCGCCGGGTGCTTTCCTCGGGAACCTTCGCGGAAGGCTGGGCCGTTTACACCGAACCGATGATGCTCGACCAGGGATTCGGTGGCGAGGACCTGGGCCTGCGGCTGCAGCAGTTGAAGTTCTACCTGCGAGCGGTGGTCAACGCGATCCTCGATCACAAGATGCACGCCGGCCAAATGAGCGACGCGGAGGCAATGGACTTGCTGATGCACCGCGCCTTTCAGACCGAGGGCGAGGCGGTCGGGAAAATCATCCGGGCCAAACAGACTTCCTGTCAGCTCTCGACCTATTTCGTCGGCCGAACGGCCTTTTGTCGCCTGCGACAGCAAATTCAGCGCGAACTCGGGGCCCGTTTTGATCTCGGGCAATATCACGAGGCGGTCCTGGCGCATGGAACGATCCCCGTGAAGTACTTGCCGGAGCTGGTTCGCAAATCGCTCGGGTTGATGGGCCAGGGTGCTCAGAAGAAGGCTCCGCCGTGACCGCTGACCGAATCCGCTTGTGTACGGTCACGCCTTCGCCGTCGGCACGAGGTCGGATCCGTCGTACTGAAACACGCTTTCGACACCTTCGCCGAATGCCCGCGCTAGCCGGAAGGCCAAGAGCAACGTGGGGGTGTATTTCCCGGCCTCGAGCGCGATGATCGTTTGCCGCGTCACGCCGACCAGGTCGGCCAGCATTGCTGCGTCATTTCACCGTGCTCGAAACGCAGGCGGCGGATCTGATTCTTGAGCGGTCCCTCCTGCTTTGGCTTCATCTCACGGCCCCCGCGCTGTACTGAATCAACGCGGCGATTGAGCTGACACCTACGACGACGCTCATGCCCCACCAGACGCTCATCTGGACCTGCCAGACCGGTACCGCACCCGTAAATCCGTAAAAAAGCGGGGCCGACATGCAGGCGGCCACAAAGACCATCCAGAAGGCGGCGTAGGCGATCATCACTGACCGACGGCGGATGACTTCGTCTCGCTCGTCGCACACGATCGTGCCCGGCTTTCCGCGAAAGAGGAAAGGATTGAGCCCCAACGCCCCCAGCACGGCAAAGCCCGCCTGTGCTCTCTGTATTCCCAGGATTGGACTCAGCGTGGCAACCGCGATCGCAGCGAGAACGACAATCACCAGATTGAACCACGCGTTTTTTGGTGTCATAGACAGCGCAGACTCCTCATAGAACGAACGGTACTGGAATGTCATCTAAGACAAACAAATTGTAAGCAATAGCATACCAAATGTAAATCGTACACTACATTATTTTCGACAGGCGGTCCCGCGAGCCTGAGGGCTCACCTACCGAAAATCGATTCCAGAAAGCGGGTTTTCGTCGGGCACCGACCGAGCGCTATTTGCGCAAGGGGCCGTCGGGCCAGGGGTGGACTTTATCAGTCAATTCCCAGCCCGCGCCGGACGTCGTCCGCCGAAAGGCTGTCGATGGGCGTCGTGCTCAGGGCGATCAGGATTTTAACGCGAGAACGGCGTCGAGGGGCGAAGGGGTGGTCGCCCCTTTGACTTCGGCGAAGCCTACCTGATTCAGAAGTGATCGATACTCGCTTAAGGTCCGCTCTTTCCCTTCTGTGTACAGCAGCATACCCAGATTCTGCATCGAGGCCCAGCGCGGTCCGGTTTTGTCTTCGTCGAGCAGCTTCTCGGCGATCAGCAGCGCTCCGCCGGAGGGGAGCCGGTCGTGAATTCGCTTCAGCAAGGCGAGACATTTGGCTTCGGTCCAGTCGTGCAAGATCCGGCCTAGGGAGTAGATGTCGGCCTCCGGCAGTTCGTCCACGAAAAAGTCGCCCGCGATGATTTCGATCCGGCTCGCGGCCGGCGACGTGCCAACAATCTCCCGCGCGAGCACACCGGTTTCGGGGAGGTCGAACACGACGCCACGGAGCTGGGGATAGCACTCGCAGGCGGCGATGACCAGATGGCCGGTCGCTCCACCGAGATCGACCAGCCGATGAAACCGGCTCAGGTCGAACGCCGTCACGACCTGGGGCGAGCTCAAGAGTCCCTGCCCGTGCATCCCCATCAGGAATTCGCGCATGGCCGCTTCGGTCTTGAAGAAGCTGGAGAAGATCGGCCCGTCCCAGCCGAAGGTCTCCTGCCAGCGGTTGGTTCCCTCGCGGATGGCCCCTTCGAGGTTGCCCCACATCTTCCAGAGGATCTCATTGGAGTAGTTGAGATAGGCGGTCATGCGCGACGGGCTCTGCTTGCACAGGTAGGCCGAGGCGGTTGCCGTGTTCTCGTAAAGCGGCCCCCGCTTTCCGAGCACCTGGAGACACACGCACGCGTCCAGCAGACGCTCGAGTGCGCCGGCGTCGAGATTCAAAGTTTCGGCCAGGGCGGCTGCCGACCGAGGCCCCGATTCCAGCGTATCAAAGACCCCCAATGACACCGCCGCGAACATGGTCTTTGAGCGCCGAAAGGCTTCGAGTAGGTCGAGAATGACGCCAGGATCGGGCTGAGACGGAACACGGGCCATGATGAAAAATCGCAACCTAATGGTCCCGGGACGCCAGGCCCCGGACCGACATACGGACCGGGGAATCCCGTCCCACCGATCAAAAGCACGCGCCTTGTCGGATGAATCCCACGGCGCAGTCGACCATTCGCTGAAGCCGCGTCGCCGCCAAACCTCAGCTAGCGCTGGCGGCAATGTCATCCGCCAGCCGTTCGAGCGTTTCCCGCGTGAGCTGGCAGGGAACCTGCCTGCGGTGGCGAGTCGTCTCGTCGAACGCGTACCGTTCCATGCGCAAGGTTCCCTGCCGGAACAGCCGCATCTCGTAGTAGGCCCGCTGGTCCGCCCGAGGAGTCGGACTCTGGCTCCGCATCTGGACTTCGCCTCCCTGGTCGTTGACCTCGAGGACTTTGAGCGGCTCCATCAGATAAGACACCCTCTTTGACAACCGTTCGCCCCATTCCTTCAGGGCCTCAGAGCCCCACTCTGGACGGCTCGTTGCGGCGAACTCCATCGTCGTGAACGCCACCCCGACGGTGTCAAGGGCGGTCAGATTCAAGGTCAGCCGGCTGGGACTCTCCTCAACCGTGACGGTGCAGGGCAGAACATACGCCCTGGTATTTTCATCAAACGCGGCGGCGATCTTTTTGCTCAGACTCATGAGACGAACCTCCCAAAGGACGGATCGAGTGATCGGTTCCATCGAACGACAAGAGCGTTGGTCGTCCGTCAACGCACGTCTCGAGGTGGACCGGCCGGGTCCACAGACGGTGCAGATGACGGAGCGTGTCCTGGGCATGATCGATCTTCAGGTCGACGCCAAAGTACTCATGTTGCAAGTACAACTCGCCGCGGTTGCGGTGATTGGCTTCCTTGACCCGGATGATCGGCTGGCCGAAATTCGTTAAATTGAAAAGGAGCCGCTCCTTGATCTTCTTGAACTCGCGGCTTTCGATCTCGTACATCTCGGTCTGATCGTTGTGCCTAAAGCTAAAGAGCTTGTACCGACGGCAAAAATCAATCGTCAAAAACGTGTCGATAAACGTCACATCATTATGAATCCGGCGGACCTCGAAAATCTTTTGGCGGCCCAGACCGATTTTTTTGTCCCACTTCTGGCGGACGTCGAGGTTGTCGCATTCCTCCCACTCTGGGCCGAACTGCCCTTTGTTCCAGCGTTCTTCGATGTCGCGCAAGAGCTCGATACCCAGCTTGTACGGGTTGAGCCGTCCTGGCTGAGTGGCCATCGTTCCGGAGTGATGGTCGGCATAGTCGACCAGCTCGGAAGGGTGAAGCGTCTTTTGCGTCATGATCGTCGAGTGCCAGAACGAGGCCCAGCCCTCATTCATGATTTTGGTCTGGCCCTGGGGCGCGAAGTAATAGGCCTCTTCGCGAACGATCGCTAATACTTCGTGCTGCCACGCCTTCAAGGGAGCGTGCTCCAACAGGAAAAGGAGCACATCGCGTTCCGGCTGTTCCGGGATCGAGGTGGGCTTGGTCCTTTCTTTTTCCCGTTCTGTATCCCGCTTGCGTGCCTCTTCCTTGAGGAGCTGCGGTGGATTGACGAACGCGTCCATATAATCCTTGCTCTGGAACTTCCGGGGCGAGTTCGCGTCGTCTTCTTCGTCATCGCCCTTAAAATCATAGCGGTTGATCTGCTCGCGGCGCTTGATCAAGGGCGAGTAGATATCGATTAAGTTTTCGAGCGACAAACAGCTATCGATAAAGTTCTCGACGGTCTCCTCGCCGTAGCGCTCCATGCAAGAACGAATTCGATTGCCGTGGTTGGCCATCTCGTCCATCATTTTACGGTTCGTTTGACTGAACCAGATGTTATTCTTGAAGAAGTCGTTATGTCCATAAACGTGGGCCATCACGAGCTTCTGGTCGACCAGTTGGTTGCACCGCAGCAGGTAGGCATAGCACGGGTCGTTATTGATGACCATCTCGTAGATTTTCTGAAGGCCGTAGCGATACCCCTTGGCAAGTTGCTGGTACTCCATGCCGAACCGCCAGTGAGGGTACCGCGTGGGAAATCCTCCGAGGGCCGCGATCTCGGAAAGCTCGTCGTAATCGAGCACCTCGAAAATCGTGTCGTAGAAATCCAGCCCGTAATCACGCGCGTGGGCTTCGGTTTCGAGCTGAATGGCACGGAGGTCGTCGGGCAGGTTGTGGGTATTGACGGTCGACATGGATTCGTCCCCCTGATGAGGATGAGCCGCGATCTCGCTTCTTTATTCTACGACGTCAGGTCTCGTGTTGTTGGGAACTGGTCACCGCCCTCGTCCCAAGAACTCTCTAATCGAATCATAGATGCCTTCCTTGTTTCGGATCTCGGAAAGCGCCAGGTTTTCCTCGTCCTCGAAAGCTTCTTCGAGCTCGCGATAGAACTCGCCCGAGCCGTAGGGGCTCTCGACCTGCCCGTAGCAAAACAGGTTGCACTTGGGGAGCAGGTGATCGCGCAACAAGCTAATACATTGCCGGTTGTCCTCGCCCCAGTTGTCGCCGTCGGAGAAATGGAATACGTAGATGTTCCAGTCGGCCTGGGGATGCTGGTCGTCGATGATCTTGTTCGCCAGGTGATAAGCCGAGCTGATCCTCGTGCCGCCACTTTCGCGGGTGTGATAGAACGTGTGCTCGTCGACCTCGCGAGCCACCGCATCATGGATGATGTAACGCGTGGTCACTCCGTCGTACTGGCTCTTGAGCCAGGCATCGATCCAGAACGCCTCGGCCCGAACAATCTCTTTCTGGTCGTCGGTCATCGAGCCCGAAACATCCATAAGGTAAAAGACAATCGCGTTGAACTGCGGCACGGCGATCGGGTTCCACGATCGGTAGAGCTTGTCCTCGCGGATCGGAATGACGAGCGGTTCGCGAGGGTCATAGGTATTGGAGGCGATCTGCCGCTTCAGTGCTTTTTTGTAGGTGCGCTTAAAATGACGCAGACTCTCTGGCCCGGCCTGCCGAATGCCGGTGTATTTGTCTTTCTCTTCGATGATATTGGCCCGCCCTTTGGGCTCGATTCGCGGCAGGGCTAGTTCCTCACCCAGGATCGCGGCCAGGTCGTCCATGGTCAGCTCGACCTCGAGGATGTGATCCCCGGGTGCATCGCCCGCCCCCGCGTCGCCGTCACCGTCATTCGAGCGGCCGATGGGTGTACCGACGTCTCCCGGGCCCTGCCCGACTCCGCCCCGGTTCTTGGTCCCGTAGCGAAATTCGGGGATCTCGATCTGCGGCAACGGGATCGAAACGAATTCCCCGCCGCTCTTGCCGATCAATTCGCCGTGCGTAATGTACTTACGCAAATCCGACTTGATCTTGCCGCGCACGATTTGTTTGAAACGATTGGCGTCACGATCGATTTTTCGAACCACGGGTATTTAAACCTCGCCTCTGGGTATCAGGACATGCGCACCATGTCCCAATCTGAACCACATCCTGCCTAGAAGCGCAGCAACCTGCGCCACGGCCTCAGCGGTCCACCGAGCCGAAAAGCAAAAGATCAATTAGGGGAAATCGGGACTAGGTGCGACGGGTAGGAGCACGTCGAGGACGGATCAGCGTGGTCTTCCTGCGATTGCCGTTGTCAATCAACCCTCATATCCTCAAGCAAATTGTATTCCTTATGACCCCCGGTGTCCAAGCCAAATGGTCCAAGGATTTTGGTTTCGTTGACGGATGGTGTGTTAAATCACGTCGCGACGTTGGATATGACGGTCACCTTCGTCCGTCTGGAGAAAATGAGGCGGCTCGGTCGGAACTTCGACTACCCAAATCGGTCCGACGCCGAAAAATGATATTTCGCTGGCCTTAATGGCTCCCTCGCTTGACATCCCCACGAGCGAAGATGCTGGCGACATAGTTCAAGACGTCGGTGGCCGAGTCTTCGTCGTAGCCGTAGTTGCGGATCAAGCGGGCCTTGACGATGTCGATCTTCTCTTGGGTGTCTTTGTCGACGACGCTCGAAACCAGGCTCGTCAGCTTGATCGTATCTTTCTGGTCCTGAAACAGCTTGAGCTCCAGGGCTTTTTGGAGGCGTTCGTTGGTCCGGTAGTCAAACTTCTTGCCGTCCAAGGATAGCGCGCCGATGTAGTTCATGATCTCGCGACGGAAGTCGTCCTTGCGGCTTTCCGGAATGTCGATCTTTTCCTCGATCGAGCGCATCAGCCGTTCGTCGGGCTCTTCGGTTTGGCCGGTGTACTTGTTCTTGACCTTTTCCCGCTGAGTGTAGGCTTTGACGTTATCGATGTAATTGCCGCAAAGCCGGGTGAGTGCGTCTTCGTCGGCGGCAATCGCGCGCTGCACTTCGTTTTTCACGATGTCCTCGTATTCTTCCTTGACGAGTGCCAGCAAGTGACGGTAGTGCTTGCGAATCTCCTCGCTGTTGATCAGCGAGTGGTGCTTCAGACCGGCTTCCAGCTCGTTCAAGACCATGAACGGGTTGATCGAGCGTTCGTTGGGATGTGCCACCAAGGCATTGGAGATCTTGTCTTGGACGTACCGAGGGCTGATTCCGTGCATCCCCTCGCGCTCGGCCTCCTCGCGTAACTCTTTGATGTTATCCTCGGTAAACCCGGGCAGCGTCTTGCCGTTATACAGCTTGAGTTTCTGCATCAAGGTCAACCCGGCGTTCTTGGGCTCTTCGAGGCGGGTCAAGACGGCCCACATCGCGGCGACCTCGAGCGTGTGCGGCGCCAGCCGCTTGCCGCGGACCTTCCGGCTATTGTAGTCCTTTTCGTAGATTTTGATCTCGTCGGCCAGCCGCGTCACATAGGGGACGTCGATCTTGACGGTCCGGTCTCGCAGCGCCTCCATGAATTCGTTGGACTGGAGCTTCTTGTATTCCGGCTCATTGGTATGACCGATGATCACCTCGTCAATGTCGGTCTGGGCGAACTTCTTGGGCTTGATTTTGTGTTCCTGGCTGGCGCCGAACAAGTCGTAGAGGAAGGCGACGTCGAGCTTGAGGACCTCGATAAACTCGATGATTCCCCGGTTGGCGATATTGAATTCACCGTCGAAGTTGAAGGCGCGGGGGTCGCTCTCGGTACCATATTCGGCGATCTTGCGATAGTTGATGTCGCCGGTCAGTTCTGTGGCGTCCTGATTTTTCTCGTCCTTGGGCTGAAACGTGCCGATGCCGATCCGGTCTTGCTCGGACAGGATCATCCGCCGCACCCGCACGTCGGCCATGACTCGCGACCAATCGCCGGAATAGCGTTCCATCCGCTCATTGAACATTTGGCGGCAGAACGGGCAGAGATCCCCTTCGATCGTGATCTGAAACTCATGAGCACCGCAGTTGGCGTTCAAAAGGGCCGTGACCTCGGATCGATGTTCCTGGGGGATCAGATGGAGCGGTTCCTCATGCATGGGGCAAGGGGAGAAAAACTCTTCGCCGTCGGGCCCTTCCTCTTTCCAGCTAAAGCTGTAGAGGCCCCCTTCCTCGACGCGTGAATAGCGTTCCAGCCCTTTCTTCAGCAGCCGGGCCAGCGTGCTCTTGGAACTGCCGACCGGCCCGTGCAAGAGCAGCACCCGCCGCTCCGTCCCGTAGCCGTTGGCGGCACTCATCAGGATGTTGACAAAATTCACCAGGGTCCGCTCGAGGCCGAAGATCGCATCTTGGCCGTCGTTTTCCGGGTCCTCGAAGAACTTATACCGGAGTGTTTTTTCCTTATTGACCACGGCTTCCTCGGTGCCGTGGCTGATAATCATATCGTAGATCCGCTGGTAAGCCGTTCGGGTGACCTTGGGATCACGCTGGACGATATCGAGATATTGGGAAAAAGAGCCGGTCCAATGTTTCTTCTGATAGTCGCCCAAATTCTGGCGACTACCGATCAGGGTGATCAAATCCGATCCTGTCGACATGAGACTTTTCCCTCCTGAAGGCGGTTCCGTCAGGCTCTGCCCCGGCCATGCACACGATCAAATCAGAAAGCGCCACGCTCGCTGGGCCATCCCTCGACCGAGCAGACGCCCCGCGCGAGGTTGAGGAGCCCTCATCAATCTCTGTGAGGCTCGGCCAAATTGTCAATGCGCCAGGTCGATAGAGGACCAAATAAGTAAGCGGCCATGGGGCCGGTTTCGAACCAAGAGATCCGAGCGCACGGAAGATATGGTTTCCGTGCTCACAAGAACGCCACAGGCGGGAACTGGTTGTTCGTTCGTACTCTTCCCGCCTCCCTTATTACAACCCCGATTTCGGTCCGCTGTCAAGCGAACGAATGCTGGCGGCCGCTTAATCAACCCCTTTTCTCGCGGTCACGACGCGATCGGACTCGCAATCTTTTCGAACGCGGGAAAGTGGCTCGGCGGCACGGAGGGAGCCGTTTCGCAGGTCGCGGTGGCCGCGGGCCTGTGCGGGACTGTTACTGACCCGTGACGATGATTGACGATTTTACTCCTCCCGTACCGGGAGGCGGAGGCGCGGGCCCTCCTGGGGTCCAGATCGGTGAACCGCTCCCCGCGCCAGCAGAATCCGGCGTCCAGATTTCGCCACGCGTCGCGGCCACGCCCAGTTGCCCGCCGGCGGTCGTGACGCGGGGGCCGTACTCAGTGAGATAATGATTGAGAGTGCGAGTGTCGAGCACCATCTGATCGGGGCGGTTGGGGTCTTGGGCGACTTGGACCAGCCCAAGATTGATCAGGCGGAGGATCACCGCCGACGTTGCTTCTTGATTGCCGCGATAGCGCTCGAGAATCACCGCCAGGCTAGGGACCCATACCTCGGGGCCGTCGAGCACCATCTGCGTCTGCAGGTCGATCATCTCCCAGGTGAGCGCATTGGCCGAACGTTTCAACGGCGGTTCAGACTCGATCCCGCGAGTGAGCCAATGCTTCGCCTGAGCCCGGTCACTTCTCGCGGCCGCATCAAGGGCGAGTTCGCCGTAAAGTGTGGTCGGCTCGATCTTCCCCTTCACCATCAGTGCGGGTCGGGTGTCGATCCATTGAGCCACCCGGGTCGTGACGGCCCGCACGCCCCACTCACGAGCCCGACGGTAAAGAGCCAGAATTCGGTCGTCGTCGAGTTTTTCAAGCGGAATTCGTGTCAACCGCGAAAGAGGAACTTCGTCGATATCCACTCGCTCGGGATCGATGGTC
>CAWHKI010000025.1:0-9717 GCA_963829765.1 uncultured Isosphaeraceae bacterium
GCCGCCGCGGAGAGCACGACCGGCAGAAACAGTCGGGCATAGCGGTCAGCCATACGTTCCAGCGGAGAGCGATGGCGCTGGGCGTCGGCGAGCAGTCGAATCACCTGCCCGAGCGTGGTCTCATTGCCGAGCTTGTCGGCCCGGATCTCCAGCCGGCCGAACTGGTTGACCGTGCCGGTATAAACGGTGTCGCCTTCTCCCTTATCGACCGCCATACTCTCGCCGGTGAGAACCGCCTGATCGACAGCCGACCGCCCGCGCACCACGATGCCGTCAACACTGATCCGCTCTCCGGGACGGACGACCACCCGATCGCCCAAAGCGACGTCTTCGGTCGAAACCTCGACCTCGGCGTCGCCGCGGATCACGCGCGCAGTCCGCGGATAAAAGTCCAGCAGCTTGCCGATCGCGCGTTGGGCTCGCTCGAACGTCAGCGCTTCCAGGCATTCTCCCACGAGCGCGATGAACACCACCTCGGCGGCAACGAAATACTCACCCAGGCAGGCCGCCGCGATGCAGGCGACCGCCAGGGCGATGTCGGCGCCGATCGATCCTTCGAACAGGGCGGTCAAGGCGAGATAGACCACGCGCCCACCGCCGATGACCGCCGCCCCCAAGGCCAACGGCACGCCGAGCGGACGCTGCCACGGGCTGCCGATGACCGTCAGCACCACGTCCGCCAGCAGCAACAGCCCCACCACGGCTGTCACGGCCCAGAGCCAACGCCGCTCGGCATCGGGATCATGATCATGATCGTGCGCCGAGCCGATTTGGTGATGATGATGCCCGTGTCCATGTTCATCGTGACCACGGGGCGGAGAGGGCACTCCCAGGCGCATCTGGTCCGGCCGAAATTCCCGGTGCAAGTGTGTGTCCTCCGTCGATCACCAGGGGCCCTTGATCGGAAGGGAAATCGCCGTTTCGATTGGGATATCCCCGGCAACTTCGCTTCCATGCTGACCACACCCGGCGAGCCAGTCAAGCCTCTGCTTGACACAGGGTTCGTTCGTGACGTCTTCCAGAAGACCCAGTTCGTTCGCGCTCTCGAAACGACCTTGCGTGATTCCGGGAGGGCGAGGCTCTGTCCGAGCCGGATGGTGCTGCAGCTGGCCGGGAGGGCGAGGCTCCGTCCGAGCCGGGTGGTGCCGCGGCTCGCCAGGAGGCTCGCCCTCCCAGGATCGGGCAAAGGCATTTAGCTCGACGACTGCGTGAGCCGTGCAACTTGCAACCTGCAACGGACAACGGACGAAAGACAACGGACCACCGGTGGGTTCGTTCGTAGCATTTCCGTGAGCCGCGGTGGGTTCGTTTGTCACGTTTTCAATGACCACGGTGGGTTCGTTCGTAGCGTTTTCGTGAGCCGCGTTGAGTTCGTTCGGCGCTTCTTTCCGTCCTCCGTCCTCGTTCCTCCGTCTTTCCCTCGTGGGTTCGTTCGTACTCTCGGGCTCGTCGAGCGCTTCGGTCGTAGAACCGGCGACTGGCGACGGACAATGGACCACTGACAACGGACCTTTCGTAGCCTGGCGAATCTTGCGCAGCGAGTCCAACGAGCGCCAGCTACCACGACCACAGGCGAGCTCGAAACGGCGCAGACGTTCGCCTTCGGGACTCTCATCAAAGAGAAGGCGGTCCGCGGCCAGGTCGTCGATGACCTCGGCACGGTGGCGATGTGCGGCGGCCTTGAGTTTGATCTGCGCCGACTCACGCTCGATGATATCCAACAGGGCCTGGCGCGCGGCCGCTGCACTCCCGGCGCGAGCCGATCGATGCCCCGCCCTGCCAAGCGTCGGGCGTAGGGCTTCCGCTCGTGATCGCGCAGCTCCTTCCAGATCTCGGGAATGACGGTGATCGGCTGGCCCTCCATCGTCTGGCAGGCGAGAAAGATCATGAGACGTGCGGGTAAGCGGCCAGGGGGCCGCGATCCGCAGCGCGGCAGCGGTGGAACCTTGGGCGACGGAGAACGTCACACTCCTCGGGGACGCCATCCATTGCATGCCGCCCGCCGGTGCCCATGGTGCAAACACGGCGTTGCGAGACGCGGCCACGCTTGCCCATCACCTGGATTCCGCGATTTCGGCCGACACTCCCTTGCATGCCGCCGTCTCCGCCTATGAGGCGGAGTTGTTATCTTACGCGTTCGAGGCCGTCCGGGACGCAGTGACAAGCATGAAAGCGCACGCAACGATTGCCCAACGCGCGAATGAAGGGTAGCTGCGCGTCAGGTCGAAGGCTTCGAGGCGGCTGCAAGACCTCTCCCTAGCCTCCTCTTCCTGGTGCCTATCCTGGCAGTAAACCGAACGGCCGTTTTCATTACTGCTTACAGCGGGTTGCCACGTCCGACGCAGATTCTTCTGTCCCTGGGTAAAGAAACTCAATCAAGCAATCAAAGGCAGGCTAGGTATTGTCACGGGTTTCCTGACGAGGTGATCCGGCCGGTGACACATTGCCCCGACGATTTGGCGGCATTTATCGCTGAAGATCACACCCCTAAATTTGATACCGACCGATTTGCGGGCGTTGGTCAAGGACACGCGCGTGCCTTGTTAATCCGACGTTTGACGGTGCCTCGCTTGTTAGGGCGGTTGAGAGACGCGTTCCATACAGAAACACTCGGTCTCATGCTCCGAGCTTGTGGTTTTTTCGCCCGTGGGCTTCGATAATTTGTCCGAGATTGTCGCCAACGGACTCTGAAGCCGGCTTGGAACTCATTACGGGCATCAAAACAGTATGCAAGGGATCATAACCCCAAGCGTCGTCTAAAAAAATCACAAACTCCGAGCGTCGAAGCCGGCATTCCCACGGGGGACTGTGGGAACAAGAGAAAGAGATCAATCCGGCTGGCGCTGCCGTTCGCGTCCACGCCCGGTCCGTTTCGTTTGTCCCGTTGCCCCGTCGCTTGTTTTTGCCATGGCTTCGCGAACCATATCGACGTCCAGTCCCAAGGATTCCGCAATCTCCTCGGCGGCATTTTCCGCGCCGCCAATTGCAAAATCGAGCGGCGCCGCTCTTTCTCGATACCTTCCTCAAGCCCTTCCTGTCGGGCCTCTTGATAGACCCGGGTCTTGCGAATGTCGTGTACTTGCAGCATGACCTGAATCTCCTTCCGAGTTAAGCGGGGCAGCTTGCAGATGATTATGGTTTCTATTAATTCTACCAGATCGGCCCTCAGGGCTTCATCGCCGATTTCGGATTTGACGCGCGCACCAGCTCTCGCGCTTTCCCGGTGCCTGGTGTTCCGATTCCCGAAGCAAATACAAGATCGTCAATCCCAGCGGCGCGTTCGCGATCTCGGCCATTTCATCCAGGTAATAGCGGCGAATCAGCCCCGCCGCGAAGAGAGGTTCGTAGGGGAGCGTTTCTTTGGGCTCTAACGCGCGACTGGCGAACAGGACCACGCCGCAGAATTCTTGGCCGGGGTCGTGCTGTTTCAAGAAAGAAGGTTTCGGGGCTGGTCTCGAAGAGACGGTAGAAAATCGGGTCCGTGATCATTGTGGGGACTCTGGAGCCTGTCGTTGTCAACTGCGCGGGCCGCAAGGACATGCTAACAAGAGCGGGCCGAAGTGGCGGCGCCGTTGAAGAAGGCGGAGGAAAAGCCGAAATAGCCATGGTCGGCCGTCCAGTACGGGGACGCCCTGCGTGTGGTTCGCATTTGCTGGAACCCTCTTTGATCAAGGAATCCGACGTTTGACGAGGCCTCGCTTGTTGGAGCGGTTTAGAATTGATCGCTAAAAGTAGTTGAAGGAGCGAGAATCGTGAAGAATATAAACAGAAAAGAGCCGACCGGCCGTCGGACTCGGGCAGTGAACGGACGCTCTAAATGCCGGGCCTCCGCCGGGATACGGATCCTCAACGCGATTGAAGAGGCGACGGCGATTCTGCGCGCGGACGGGATCGAAAGTACGCGGTTGACGATTCGCTCCTGCACCAGCCCGCCAGCACCGACCGTCTGCCGGTCCGGCGACGTCAAGCGCGTCCGAGAACAGCTCGGCGCAAGCCAGGCCGTACTTGCGCGGTTCTTAGGGGTGAATGTCAACACCATACGATCTTGGGAGCAGGGCAAGCGTCGCCCTCAGCCGATCGCTTGCCGTTTCCTCTCAGAAATTGAGTCAGACCCGGACTATTGGCGGAAGCGCGTCGACGAAGGGGCCGCGGAGAGATAGATGTTTGGAAACGAACATGAGCGCCACGAGCCGCTGGCTGTAAATGCCGTGGCCGAGTTCTCCATAATTGCGTCAATCGCGTAGAATCATAAGGGGAGGCGGCGGCGATGAAGGCTATTGAATTCCGGTCGACGCTCAATCAGGATCAAACGCTGACGGTTCCCGCCTCAGTGACGGGCGTGATTATCCAGAACTCACTGACGTCGCGCGACTCGCTGGGCGGACTTCAAAAGCCCTTTCTTCGCCGAGCAAAACCGAGCCAATCCAGATCGGCGCCGACGTTCAAGGTCCTGCGTTCAGGATGGTGGTCGGGATTGAGAACGAGGTCAACGGGCTCGATTTGCCCGGGACGGAGCTTCCCGACGAATTGAACGGACCGCTGACTGACGCCTCGGCGAGGACCAGTGATAAGGCCGTCCATGTGATTATTTCCCCATAAACTAATCCATTGAAGTCGAATGTCTCGAGAACGATTCGGCGTTGGCTTGCCGTTTCCCACGGCGATGAAGGTGTCGACTTCAGCCGCATCATCGCTTGCCTGCCAGGAAACGGCACCCGATGCGAGGGCGCCGGCTTCCGACCGAAGCAAGACGGTTTCCTGAGTTCCTCGATCGGACATCGCGAGAAAAGCGCAGTTGCGAGACGTGATCAGCCATGGGCGATCGGGTCCCGGTGCTAACCCGGGCCAAGGTCCCATTTCGATAATCGATCGCGCCGAGGTGAGGGTGCAGTGGTCGATGATGAGGTCGGCGTCGAATCGTTGCCGAGAAACCTTCGCGGGCACCAGCTCGACGCCCGCGACGCCCGCCGCCACGGCGCATTGAGTCAGTGCGATCAAACCGCGACCCAGCTCGGCTCTCAGTGCGGTTCCTCCCGTGATCAGCACCGATTCTTGAATTAGGCACACGGGGCGATCCACGGAAGAATCGAACAGTTTCCTGGCGGGGTCGACGAGATCTTGTCGCGTCGTCGGCGATCGGAAAGAAATTATGTTCTGGGCGGTTCCGTCCGGTGACGCCTTGGCTGTGAGCTGACAGCGGGAGAGGACCGCGTTACCCCCCTCGACAGCGATCAGATTCTCAAGGCGAGAGGGCTCGTCGTCGCGCAAGACGACGTTGGAAAGTACAATCGCGCCTCCTTCAAGATTTATCAGAGCCGGTCCGGTCGAGTAGGGAGCCGGTGACCACGACGGAGGCTCGTGCCCCGCTGAGGGCTCCACGCGGATTTCCAGCCAAAGATCTTTAGGCAGACGAACGGTGGTGAATCGATGACGCCCGGAGCCGGTCACTCGCACGCGGGCGTGCCGAACCGATGCCGACAGACGTTCTTTGAGGAATGCCCCCAGATCCCCCGCCCAAGCTTGGTCCGATGTCTCAAAGCTCAGTTCGACGACATTGGCCGGCGGCTTTGGAACATTTGGCGGAGTAGGCGGGGCGGGAGCGTTGCGGGCCTTTTTTGCAAATCGGTCGGCAATCACCTTCATTCGTTCAAACGGATCCATGTCTGGCATGGTACCCTGAGTCTCAAAGGGAGCGGTTCGACCCTTGGAGGTTTTACCTCGAGCGTCGGGAGTCATCACCTGAGCGTCAAATGCCCAGCCGACGGGCTGCGGGACCGGTGGCGAGAGGTATCTGTCGATGGCCTTTGGAAATAGACCGCTCCGTGGATGTGCGACCTGACGTAGCACCGATCGGCCACTTGGCAAGAAAGTCGCTAGGTCGTCGGGAGTTACGGTTGCCAAGTCTTTCGGTATCGTCAAAGGCGAGAGATCCTCTTGGCTTTCTGAGTCAGAGCCGTTCCAGGTGGAACGGACCTGCGCCAAGCCGCGCACTCCCTCGGCGTTGTTCTTGGCCAGGGAAAAGAATGCGTTCCAGCCGGTGAACAGATTGTTGTTTCCGGTCCACTCGACCTGCTTCGCCGCGCTTTCCGTGAGATCGGTCGACGAAATCACGCTGGTACTCTGGCCCCCCTGCAATCGCACGAGCACATTTCCGAACGCTCGGATTGGGACCGGCTTGGTTCGCTCGCCTTGAGCTCTCGTTGCAAGTCGGATCAAGGGGCCTCGCCCCACGAGTACATTATCGACGAAAAAGAGTCGCTGTTCGGCCGCGCCGACGGCGCCGGTCAATTTGACCAGCGGCGCGAGCGCGCCGACAAACACACACTGATGAACGGCCAGTTCCGCCGAGCTCGAACCGAAATCGATTCCCAACGCCAAGCCGCCACGAATCAGAGTCCTTTCGAGGCGGAGACGAGTCGGGCGGGATGCGCTTGGTTCGACACGCACGAGCGAGAACGGAGCGTTGTTGGGGTTGACGATCGTAACCGAACAGTCCTTAAGCGTCAGGCTTGACGCCATACAGGTGAAAAGGGCCGTCTGATCGGGGGGCAAATCACGCACGTCCACCACCAGATCGATTCTGTCAAACGTGACGTCTTGGCCATCGATGATGAACGTCGCCGGTTGCTTCCGCACCGCGTCCGAACTAGTGCGCTCGACGCGAACGATGGCGCGACGTCCAGCCTGTGCGCGAATCAGCTTCGACTCGCCAGCGATGCGAAAGTTGTCGTTGAAAATGGGCCCTTCGTCGGCAATCTCGACCGTCCCCCCTTTTTTTTGATCGAGTGCCATGTGGAGTGATGGGAGAATGGAATCTCCGCTTGATTCAGCGACTCGACGGACCTTGACGAACGGCCCCTCGATGCGGTCGGGAACGGCTTCGCGGGCCCATGCCGGCAAAGACTCGGATCGCGACTTCGCCTTCTCGTCGCTTACATCCCCACTCGGGGGGACGTCGGAATCGGGCGGTTCCACCCATTTGGTTGGCGCCTCGCTTACCGCGACCTTCTGAACCTCCGCCGGCTCCGGCTCATGCTTCGGCGGCGCGGATCAGCCAGGCCTTTCAGGGCGGCGACGAGCTCTTGAGTGTCGGTCGGAGCGGGCTTTGGGCCCGCTGGCTCAGTCGAGGTTCGCGGCAAGTGATTTGCCGTCTGGCGAGGAGCCCCGGCATTGAATCGCATCACCAAGAACACGCCAATGGCGGCGAGTAAGCACGCGATGGGCCACATCGGCGTGAGACTGCGCGACTTGGCTCGCCTGCATAACATCATTATCTGCGGAGCGTCGTTCTCTTCGAGGGCCGCGCCTTGAGCCATGCCGGCGCCCCTGAGCCCGCGACGCTTTGGTGCGCGCAGGCGAGCTGGGAGGTTGGGGATTTCATCGGAATGCTCACTCCCGAGCTCAGTCAGCGAGGCGGCATGGGTCGGGCTCGCGTCATCATCTCTCGCAATGACGCCTGCATCGCGAGAGGCCGCCCCGACATCGCTAAAGATTCCGTCATCATGAGGGGCCCTACGAACCTGTCGGGCATGCATCGTACTCGCGTCATCATCGCTCGCAACGACGCCTGCGTCGCGAGAGGCCGCCCCGACATCGCTAAAGACCCCGTCATCATCACGAGGGGCCCTGCGAACCTCTTGGGAATGCATCGTACTCGCGTCATCATCGCTCGCAACGACGCCTGCGTCGCGAGAGGCCGGCCCGACATCGCTAAAGACCCCGTCATCATCACGAGGTGCCCTGGGAACCTCTTGGGAATGCATCGTACTCGCGTCATCATCGCTCGCAATGGCGCCTGCGTCGCGAGAGGCCGCCCCGACATCGCTAAAGATTCCGTCATCATCACGAGGGGCCCTGCGAACCTCTCTGGAATCGGGACGTGCTTCGCTAGGTATCCCGCCGCCGCTTCGAGGGGCACCTCCCGTTTCGACCGGAGGACGCACCGAAGGCGGGGCAACTTCGTCTTCCAGGGGGACGAGTGAAATGTCTAGACCGTCGCTATTGCTAGCGGCACCGAGGCTATCAAGGGCATTGATCAACTGGTCGTAACTAGCGAACCGATCCTCCGGCTTCTTCGCCATCATTTTCTGAATGATGGCGGACACTCCGCCCCCTACCTCGGGGCGAACGTCTAGCACGTCCGGTGGGGGAGCCTTGGCGTGTTGTAACAGCTTTTCCATGACGTCCCCGCCGGAAAACGGACGTGCTCCGGTCAGGAGGTAATAAAACGTACAGCCGAGTGAGTAAATGTCGCTCTGAATGCTGGCCGCCCGGCTGTCGCGGGCCTGCTCTGGCGCGATGTAGTCGACCGTCCCGACTGTTGTGCCTTGCCGGGTGAGTCGCTCGTCTTCCAACCCGTTTTGGACGCGAGGCCAAGGTCGATAATCTTCGCCCGGCCCTCGAGGGTGCGTAAGATGTTTGACGGCTTGATGTCGCGGTGGATCACGCCGCGGCCGGCGGCATAACGCAGCCCGGATGCGACCGACTTGATTGTCGAAACCGCGTCGGTTACATCGAGGCGCCGTGGTGCCGGACATAATCGTGAAAATCACCCCCAGAAACGTATTCGAGAACGAGGTAATGCCGGCCACGATCGATTCCGCGATCATAGATCGTGACGATGTTTTCGTGCTGGAGTCTTTCGGCGCTGCTGGCCTCCCGAATAAATCGCTGGAGCATCGATGGGCTGCGCACGAGCGCCTTGGTCAGGACCTTGAGAACGACTTCGTGGCCGGATTCCTCGTGCACGGCGCGATAAACCGCACTCATCCCCCCCGCCGCAAGCGGCTCGAGGACGCGATAACTCCCGATCCGCAGCTCGGAGTCCAAATTGGTCGGCAACTCGCCCGATGAAGTTGGCTCAGCCATTCCGACGTCACCTTTGAATCGTCAATTCGAACGCTCGCCGGCACGATTTCTCCATCTTGGCAATAGTCCGGGCAAAACGCAAATATGGCACACGCAAGCGTCTTCGCACTATGATGGTTCCGACCCGATCATGGACTTCAACCAGATGGAGCAGACATCATGGTGCAACAGGGCCGTCGGCTTGAAACTCTCACATTCAAGCCCAACGGAAGAGTCCCCAACAGCCGCTTTCCCGTGCTGATCTACCGCGCCGGCGTGCCATCGAACGCCTGCGTGGATCTCGCCGACGCGATCGAAGCGACCTTCCAGCGGCATGATTGGTTAAACAACTGGCGCGAGCTTGGCGTCTACGACTATTACCATTTCCACTTTTGCAATTGGTTCCGCGAGTGCCGGGGCAAGGTCAAGCAGGGCGGCCTATCTCCATCAGTAACACCCGCTTCTCGCGGATAGGATCTGACACGATTTTGCTTTCGCGGTCGATCATCATCGTGGCGCGGTCCTGGCTGTTATAGGCCGGCCACGCCGGCAATCCCGGCGTGTGGGGGTTACCGGTGCGGGCGAACGCGACCCAGGCGTCGGAGACCTTGTTCGCCAGCTCAAACGCCTCCTGGCTGTCTCCCGTCAGCAGTTTGGCAATTTTGATGTTATTGAATACAAATGGGATTTCCAGTGTGTGCGGGCTATTGAGACCCTCGACCGGCGTGTCCCAATGGAAGTTGTAGAGATAAGCCGGCGCACGGCCGGCCGCTGACTTGCGTTCGGCGATGCGAATCGAATTGATGCCCATGCCGCTGTCGGTTTGCATCAGGACGAAGAGTTCGTAGGGAGTCGCACCAGATCACGATG
>CAWHKI010000026.1:0-21981 GCA_963829765.1 uncultured Isosphaeraceae bacterium
TCCGTCGATTCCGCCATGGCCGGAGCCCAGTAAAAGCCCCCCGCCGAGAGAATCCTCCGATGCCATCACCCTTCCCCGGAATGAACCCGTACCTGGAACAAGACGATGCGTGGCACGACTTTCACGAACGATTCATTCCGCTGGTAGCAACGATCTTGGGGGGCCAGTTGCGCCCTCGATACATCGTCAAAATCGATGAACATGTCTACGTGCACGAACCAGCCGTCGAGGGCCGGCGTCTGGCCGGTAGGGGCGACGTCTCGATCGGACAACCATCCCGAAAGGCGGCCCACGAATTCGCTGCGTCAACAGCCTCGGCAATTCTGGAGGCACCCGCGGGTCCGGCTTCCCGCCGTGGACCACGAGCGGCTCAGCTACGTGGAAATCCGCGACAGGCACCACCGCGAGTTGGTGGCGGTACTTGAGTTACTGAGCCCAACGAACAAAAATCCGGGGCCCGATCGGGAGCAGTACCTGGCCAAACGCATGGAATTAATCAATGGGCCGGTCCATCTCGTCGAGATTGATCTCCTACGGGGAGGCCCTGCCATGCCGGCGGATGGTCGCCCCGACTGCCTTACTCGGTGCGGGTCAGCCGCAGCGAACGCCGGCTAGACGCCGAATTCTGGCCGATCTCGCTCGGCGAACGCCTGCCCGTGATCCCAGTCCCGGTCCGTTCACCAGACGCCGACGCCCAGCTTGACCTGCAAGCGATCCTGGATCGGATTTACGATAACGCGGGCTACGCCGACTACATCTACGAGGGAAGCCCCCGCCCAAAGCTGGACGGTAAGGATGCGGAATGGGCTCGCCAGTTCCTGCCACAAGTGCCATCTTGAACGCGAGCCGGAACGCGAGCCGGGCGGGCGAGCCCCGGTTCTCACCGGAAAAGCGCGGCGATATCAATCGCCCCATCGTCAATCTTCAACGCCGCCAGAAGGCCGACCGGAAGGGTTCTTCCGCCCGTCGCGGCTGTCGCGATCTTACCGGGTTTTTGCGATGTATCGCCCCCCTCGGGCTGTTATGCCGTGTGCGCAATGATCGCGGACAAAAAGTTTGGAAAACATTTTAAATCACCCCGGAGCAATACGTTCTGATCGAAATGTACCCGATAACCGGAATAGGTGCATTAACGAAATTTGCAAAGCGTGTTATATTGTAATGTAGAGCGTTTGGGCAAAGTGCGCGCGAGTGCTCGCCCCGATGGCTAGGTCGTTGCGGCGATCGGGTGAAGTTCTGGTTCCAGTACATGCCGATTTGCGTTGAGATAACCCCGGCCATGCGGGTGATGGACGGCGGGCCCAGTAAATGCGGATTCAAGTTGACCTGAGCTCGCTCATGCGGATCACGGGCGCCGGGTGGTGGGTCTCAGTGCATGCCGAAACGCGCTGATCTGAGCTCGCGCCGTGGGGCGACCTTGGCCCCGCGACCGCCCCACTGGCCGCTTGCGGCGACCCGTTTTTTCGCGTCCCGAACGCCAGTGCGCCTGCTCCGTTGCCGAATCGTCGTACCTCCTTTCTCAGATCGTCGTTCTGAGATGGAAGCCTGCTCAAACCGCGCTCTTCTGTGCCAAAAAGTGCCATTTCAGTGAATGCTCACTAAAAACATATCCACGCATGTAAATTTAACGAGTCGCGACTCCGTGTAAATCGGCGTTCAAGACCTTCGGATCGGTCACGAGCGATTCCTCGAATGGGGGGCGAGCGCCAGCGCCGTCCCTTTGGGGCATTGACTGGCCGGGGACACCCAGTATGATCAGCGGTGGCTCATTCAGGCGGCCGAGATCTTTTTCGTGTGGATTCGACAACGCTCCTGAAGCGCCCTGGACGCATCGAGAACTTGGGTTTTCCGCATTCTCTACCGTCCATCGGCGCGTTCTGGGAAGCAGTGAGGTAGTCACCGTGAGAACATTGCACCTCTCCCTGCGTGGTCTCGTGCGCCGGCACGGGCGCGGTCTCTTTCTCGTCGTTTTGCTGTGCGCGGCCCCAGGAGGCTGGTGGCTGCACGCGGTCGAGCCGGCCGCCACCACGGTCCAGCAGCCGGCGGCCGAGCCGGTCGGGGCCGTCGATGAAGCCGACCTTTTGAAATCAGCCGGCAACGACGCCAACTGGCTGATGTACGGCCGCACCTACAACGGCCAGCGGTTCAGTTCCCTCGAGCAGATCAACACCAAGAACGTCGCTCGACTGATCCCCGTCTGGACCTTCCAAACCGGCGTGCTTGATGGCTTTGAATGCTCGCCGCTCGTGATCGACGGCATCATGTACGTGACGACGCCATGGAACCATGGATACGCGATCGACTGCAAGACCGGCTCGCAGCTCTGGCACTACCAGAAGTCACTCCCTGAAAACCTGGCGCTCTGCTGCGATGCCGTCAATCGAGGGTTCGCCGCCTGGGGAGACCGCCTCTACATGACGACGCTCGACGCGCACCTGGTTTGCCTCGACCGCAATTCCGGTGAAGAGATCTGGGATGTGCCGATCACGGTTCCCGGCAACGACGGCAAGGAAATCGGCGACATCTATAAGATGGCCTACAGCGCGACGGTGGCGCCCCTGGCGATCAAGGGCAAGGTCGTCATCGGTATCAGCGGCGCGGAGTATGGCATACGGGGCTTTATTGACGCGTACGACGCCAAAAGCGGCAAGCGGCAATGGCGGTTTTACACCGTCCCGAGCAGCGACGATAAATCGGACCATGCCCGCAAGGCGCTGGCGACGTGGGAAGGCAATACCTGGCTCACCGGCGGCGGATCGGCCTGGGTGACCGGCACCTACGACCCCGAGCTCAATACGCTGTACTGGGGAGTCGGCAACCCCTCGCCCGACTTCAACGGCGAGGTGCGCAAGGGGGATAACCTCTACACGTGCTCGATCCTGGCACTCAACCCCGACGACGGCTCTTACAAATGGCACTTCCAAAATAGTCCCCACGACGTGTGGGACTACGACGGCGTCAATGAGCCGGTGCTCGTGGATATCACCCGCGACGGCAAGCCCGTGAAGGCCCTGGTGCAGGCGCATCGCAACGGCTATTTTTATTGCCTGAACCGAGCAAACGGTCAGTTCCTTTATGGCAAGCCATTCTGCGAGGTCACCTGGACCGACCGCACCAGGGGTGCTGACGGGCTCGATCCCCAAACCGGGCGGCCGTTCGTCAACCCGGCCGCGCTGCCCACCGAAGCGGGCGTGCGGGTATGTCCCGGTGCCGCGGGCGGCAAGGAATGGAACCCGATCGCGTATGACCCGCGAATTCAATTCGCGTTCGTGCCGGTGATCAACAACTGTGCCAAGTTCACCTCGGGCAAGGCCTTTTTCATCAAGGGCCAGCCTTACTGGGGCAGCTCGCTCACCCTGATCGATAATCAGGCTTCAGGCGCGTTCAAGGCGATCGACGTGAGGTCGGGCCAGATCAAGTGGGAGGTGGCCACGCGATCGCCCATGGTGGCCGGCGCGCTGGCGACCGCCGGCGGGCTCGTCTTCACCGGCGATGCCGAAGGTTTTTTCACCGCCTACGACTCTCAGACCGGCAAGGACCTCTGGACCTTTCAATGTGGCTCGGGCCACCATTCCGGGCCCATCACTTACAGCCTCGACGGCCGGCAGTATGTTGCCGTGTGCGCCGGCTGGGGCGGCTGGACGGCCGGCTTTGCCGGGGATGGCGCTCCCTGGCTCGCAACGCACGCCGTGGAAACACGCTCTTTGTATTCGCGCTTCCGGAGGAGGGCAAGTCGGCGAAATGAGCCAGTCCTTCCCAATGAATACACGTCGGGTGGTGAGTCAGCGAGGGTCGCCAGCCATCACCTCGCTTGCGCTTCGGGTTAGTATAGGTCGGCGCCGGGTGGTCGGTTTCGCCACACTGGTGTTGGCCTTGTGCAGCGGTTTGAAAGCGCGCAAGAGCTTCCTCAGCGTCAGAACCAAGAAGCCGGTTCCGTGTCGCCGGCGAAGGTTTTGACCGTGTGTGCACTCCCGGGATCGATGCCGCGAACCGACAAGGCGGCGGATGGAACTCCCCGGGGCCTTGACGTAGCCGTGGCCGAGCGGGTGGCACGCATTCTGGGGCGAGCGGTTCAGTTCCACTGGTGTGCCAATGCGGGGTGCGCCTGGAGCTGTCTGCCCGCTGGCCGTTGTGACATGGTCGTGGGCTTGCCCTCTGACTCCGGGCCACCGCGCACCGCGGCCTGGAGCGTTCCCTATGCCGGTGCTCAGTTCGGGTTGGTGGTCCCACTCGCGTCAGAAGGCATCCGCTCCCTGGCCGACCTGCGCGATAGACGCATTGGGATCGTTGCGGGCACGGTGGCCCTTTCCGAGAAAGACCACAAGGTCGCTGGCTTCAAGTCGCGAGAGGCGCTCCTGGACGGGTTTGCGTCTGGGTTGCTTGACGCGGCTTTTCTCGATGCCGATTTCGCCGCGTGGTATTTGCACGCACATCCTCGTCTCGGGTTGAAGCTGGTGAGCGGGTACGTGCCGCGGGAGCGCTGGAACATGGCGGCGGCCGTCCGGGCCGGCGACGTACCACTTCTGGTCGAGATTAATCACGCCATCGCCCAGCTCGCCAAGACAGGAGAGTTCTTAAAGATCTACGCCGAGCATGGCGTCCCCTTTCGACCGCCGTTCACGGGCTCGATCCCGCGAGAAGCATCGCCCAACACCTGGCAGCGCATCCGCGAAAAGGGCGAGGTGGTCGTCGCCATGGACCCGGCCAATCTGCCCTACTCGGCCGCGAGGGGTGAGCGTCCAGGCCTTGACGTTGAGCTGGCGCGAGCTCTGGCCGGTCAACTTCACGTCAAACCTGCGCATCGAATGGCTCGACGTCCAGCGCGAGACCGCGGTCGGACAACTTCTCGACGAGGTGTGATCTGGTGTTCGGCGAGGCGATCGCGGACAACGCCGTCGCCGCCGACCTGGAGCTGGCCGGAAAAGTTCGCTACTCACGGCCGTACTACGCGACGGGCTACGTGCTCGTCGAGCGTACGGGCGGCCCTCATCTTCATTCACTGGCGGAGCTGAAAGGAGCGAAGGGTCAGCGTCTGGGAACGGAGGCCGGCTCGGTCGCCGATTACAGCCTGCGCCAGCGCGGCTACCTGCGCCGGCTGTTCCGCAACCAGTTAGCGACGCTTAAGGCTTTGAATGATGGCGACATCGACTATGCCTACCTCTGGGCCAATGTGGGTTGGGCACTCCATGTCTCACCAGACTTTCACCTGCGGATCGTCCCCGATTACGTTCCGGAGGACCGTTGGAATATCGCGGTCGCCATGAGCCTCGGCGACGACGAGCTCAAGCGTCACGTCGACAGGGGGCTCGATGTCTTGATCAAAGAGGGCAGGGTCGCCCGGACCCTGGCGGCTTACCATGTGCCGTATTTTCCCCCGTTTCTCGGACGCACGGGAGAGGCCCGCGAGAGTGCCGATCCGTCCGTCCACCACCATGGCGTTGCTCTCAGGGGCCCTGACCCTCGGATGCAGAAGATCGAGACATCGAAACACGGCTACTCGGCGGTGGAGCGGATTCGCTCCGCGGGAGAGCTGGTGGTGGCGCTCGATCAGCGGAATCTCCCGTTCTCGTCGGCCTATCCCGAGCCGGCCGGGCTCGACTACGCTATCGCCGCCCTGCTAGCGGAGCAATTGGGGGTTCGTCTGCGCGTTTACTGGGCGCTCTCCTCGCATGATTCGTACCCGTCGAAACTGTCGCCCAAACGACTGTGCGACGTGATCTTGGGCGTCATGCCCGACGATCGGTTTGGGCAGCGGGTTCTCTATTCCCGGCCCTACTACGAGGCGAGCTACCAACTGGTCGTCCGCTCCGGAGGAGGCCCGCCGGCGTCACATGAGCCGCTGGCCATCGAGGAAGGGGTCGCCGTCCGCTCGCTGAGCGGGCGTCCGACGCGGCCGTATCCCAGCACCGAAGCCATTCTGGAAGCCGTGGCCGACGGGCGCGAAAAAGTGGGTTACGTCATCTCGACACGTGGCCCGTGGCTGGCCCATGAACGCTGGCCGGGGCAGCTCCGTTTTCAGCCGGCAGCCGATTCGCGGGATTGTTTTCCTCTATGTGCGGCCATTCGAAAAACCGATGGTGATTTGAAGGACGCGATCGATTCGGCCTGGGATCGGTTGGATCGATCAGGCGAGTTGGCCAAAGTTTTTGCCCGGTGGCACATTTCCTATAAATCGAGCACGGTCGCAGAGCCGAGAAAAGAGCCGGGGTCGTGAGTAGATTCGCCTCAGCGATCTGGCGGTGCGGCCGGGCCTTGATCGGTGCTTCCGTGCTGGGTGGGGTCGGCTTTCTATCTTGCGGCATGCTTGCCGCCCCCGCGTCACCTCGGTGCCAGGCGAGCACGGATCACGATAACGGCGCCAGGGGCCGCAGCGACTGCGCCCGCCGGCCGCCCAGCCCCGGATCAAGACGCGGCGGCCCTGGCAGAGGGCCAGGCGCTTTTTCGCGGGCTGTGCAGTGGCTGTCATGGGGGCGCCGGTCGTGGCGGTAAAGGGCCCGACTTGACCGACAACCGCTGGATCCACGGCGGCACGGATACCGACATCGCCCGTGTGATTTCCAATGGCGTACCCAAGACGACCATGAAAAAACTGGGCGACGCGCTCAAGCCGGAACAGATTCGCAAGTTAATCGCTTATATCCGCCGGCTCGCACGCTCATCGTCCGAGAGCACCTGGAAACCCTATATCGCCGGCGATCCGCGGGCGGGACACAAGTTGTTTTTCGATCTTCAGGGGAAGGGGCAATGCGGCGAAGTGCCACAGCGTCGGGGGCGAAGGGGGCCGGATTGGCCCAGCCCTCGATCGCATTGCCAGCCGCCGAGCCGCCGAGTTTATCATGGAGTCGATCGTTCAGCCTTCCAAGGAGATCGCCCCTGAATACGAGTCCGTCGCCGTCGCCACCAAAGACGGTCGTGTGATCGTCGGCTTGCGGGTCAACGAAACCAATTTTAGCATCCAAATCCACGAGGAGAACGGCCGCTTCCATTCGTTGCTCAAACGCGACCTGGAAGAGCTCAAGGTCTTGAAGAAATCGCTGATGCCCGAGAACCTCGCGGAGACGCTGACCGTCAAGGACCTACACGACCTGTTCGCGTTCCTGATGACGTTGGAATGATTCGCGTTGGAATGATTCGCCTTCTCGGATTCGGCCCGAACGATTACACTCTCGCCGAGAATCACTCGGTGTACAGGATGGGAGTTATGGGCAGGGCAGGCAGCCCTGCCAACCACCAATGCCCGGGGCTAGGGTGCTCAATGCCCGTCCGGCCTGGCAACAGGGAGGGGGAACCCAGATGCGACGGATTGCCGTATTGAATCAAAAGGGTGGAGTCGGCAAAACCACGACGGCCGTGAATCTTTCGGCCGCGCTGGCGATGGCGGGGCACAAGACGCTGGTGCTGGACCTGGATCCGCAGGCCCACGCGACCCTGCATCTCGGTCTGTTGCCGGGCCGTTCCGGTCCCTCATTGTATGAGGTTTTGACCGATGGGCTGCCGCTGGCGAGCGTGCGCCGGGAGGTCGGTCCCAATTTATCGATCTGCGGCAGCCACATCGACTTAGCGGCGCCGAACTCGAGCTGCTGGGAACCGTGGGGCGAGAGGTCATCCTCCGCGATCAGCTCGCGGCCGATACTGAACCCTACGACTTCGTCTTGATGGATTGCCCCCCCTCGCTGAGCGTGCTCACGCTCAATGCGCTATGCGCCGCCAGCGAGGTCTTGATCCCGCTCCAGGCCCACTTCTTGGCACTCCACGGCTTGTCCAAGCTGCTCGAGACGGTCAACCTGGTTTCGAAGCGGGTGAATCGCGAGTTGAAAGTGGGTGGGATCGTCCTTTGCCTTTACGACGCCGGCACGCGCCATGGCGGCGAGGTCATCGAAGACCTCGAGACCTTTTTTGAGGGGAGGCGACACGCGGATGCTCCGTGGGCCGACGCCAAGGTGTTCCAGACGCGGATCCGCCGCAATATCCGGCTGGCCGAGTGTCCCAGCTTCGGCCAGTCGATCTTCCAGTACGCTCCCACCAGCCGGGGTGCCGAAGACTATGCGTCGCTGGCCGCCGAGCTCTCCGGAGCGGCGCCGGCGGAAATCTGGACCGGGGCGGGAGAGAAACCCAAGTCGGAAAAAGGGGACGCCGGCGACGCCGCGTCCGCGGCGTGATCATTGCCAAACCCTGGCTTGGTTGGCCCTTGGCGGCTGATTCAGAAATGGCGTCTCTGTTGCACTCGGGGTAGAATCGGAACTTCGGGACACAGTCTCGCCCCGCGCTGGGCTGTGTCGGTGGAGGGCCCCTGGAGACGCAACCATGCTGAACCTGCTCGCCGCCCGCCGCGGCCAGCACCTCAATCGCCGCCAAATGCTGCGGCTGAGCACGCTGGGCATGGCCGGCTGGGCGCTCTCCGACCTGGTACGGTTGCAGGCAAGCACCGGGCTGGATGCCGCGCCGGCCGGCGCGGCACTGCATCTTCATTTTCCTGTGCGGCGGCCCGTCGCAATTGGATATGTGGGATCCCAAACCCGACGCTCCCGCAGAAATCCGGGGAGCGTTCCGGTCGATCGCCACGAAGGTACCGGGGATCCAACTGACCGAGCTGCTGCCGAGGGTGGCCGCCCACGCCGATAAGCTGGCGATCGTTCGTTCTATGTGTCACGACAGTACCGTTCACGACTACTCGATCGCGTATACTTTGCTCGGCCAGAAGCCGCCCCAGCCGCGCGACGTGTTTGTGTCACGGCGCGACCATCCTGGCTTGGGCGGGATTTTGCACAAGCTGCGTGGTGACTGCGGCCTCATGCCCCCGTGGGTCATCCTGCCGCGGCCGTTCACCACCGCGTCGCCGCCGTACAAGGGGCAGTGGGCCGGGTTTCTGGGAGCCGCCCACGATCCCGTCATGCTGCAGGAAGCCAAACGCGATTCGCTGGCCGATAAAGACTTGCTCTTCGACAGTTTAAAGCTGCCGGAAGGAGTGAGCGGCCCCCGATTCGCCGCGCGGCGCCGGCTGCTCGCGCAAGGCCACGCCGCCACGCCAATCGGTTGCGCCGCAGGTTTTGGAGCGCAGATGCAAACCTACCACGAAAAGGCCATCGAGATGCTTTCCGGCAGTTCCTGCCGGCACGCCTTTGACCTGACGCGCGAACCCGAAAAGGTGCGTGCTCGCTACGGTCGCAACGAATACGGACAGAGCTTTCTCTTGGCTCGGCGCCTTGTGGAAGCGGGGGTGCGCTTCGTCAACGTCTTCTGGACCTTCTTCGACAAGGCCGGCACACAATTCAACCTATGGGACAACCACGGCGTGAAGATGCCGATCGCCGGCACCGGGGGCGACGAACGGGACTCGAAATGATCAAGCACGACTATTGCTGTCCGTCGTTCGACCGCGCGTTCTCGGCGTTGTTGGGAGATCTCGAAGACCGCGGTTTGCTGCGGGACACCCTGGTGGCCGTCACGGGCGAGTTTGGCCGCACTCCCAAGATCAACGCATTGGCCGGCCGAGACCACTGGCCTTTCTGTTATTCGCAGGTCCTGGCTGGAGGCGGGATACGCGGTGGCCAAGTCTACGGCGCGAGTGATAAACACGCCGCGTACCCCAAGGATCGCCCGGTGAGCCCCGACGATTTCGCGGCCACGGTCCTATCGGCGTTTGGACTCGAGCCGGACGCGCGGATCGTCGATATGGAAATGCGACCGATGCCGATGAGCAGGGGGACGCCCCTCACAACCTTATTTGGGTAAGAGCCTTTCGGCACGCATGACTTTACAGTCCGCTTCAAGGCGAATACGATCAAGGTAATCCGTACCGAGCGCCGGGTCGCGAGGGTCACGGTCGTTGTGGCGGCCGAACTCCGGCTCGTCGGCACTTCCCGTTCTATTCATCCGCACATGTCGCGGAATCGAGGCCTGAAATGTCTCAAGCCATCGTCAATCCGGAAGAGCTACGCCGGTTCGCCGCCCGGCTCAAGCAGTTTAACAACGAGATGATCAGCCAGTTGACCACGCTGCACGGCCAGCTCGCCGGCCTCAGCCAGAGCTGCGCGACCGCGAGCACGACAAGTTCGTCGAGGAGTTCGAGCAGACGCTCCAAGTCGTCAAGCGGTTTACCGAATCGACCAACCAGCACATCCCGTTCTTGCTCCGCAAGGCCGAGCGGATCGAGGAATATCTCCAGCAGCGATAGGATAGGACTCCGTCATGAGCAAATCAGCCAACGTCTTGTCGGTCCAGACGCTCAAGGACTTCAAGCTGGCGATGATCACATTCGCGGAGGACGCGCGCAACTCGCTCAGCGGCGTCGACATGGAGCTGCGCCGGATGCGCGACTGGCTCGAGCGCGACCAGCTCGGCTATTGGCAGTCTCAGATCAAGAGACGTCAGGAAGACTTGATGCAGGCGCGAGCCGAGCTGCACAAACGGAAGATTTCTCAGCAAGGGAGCGACGCCGTTTCCGATGCCGAGCAGAAAGAGACGTTGCGGGAAGCGACCAGGAAACTGAGGATCGCCGAGGAAAAGCTGGCACAAGTTAAGCGGCTCATTCCTTTTCTCCACCACGCGATTGATGAATACCACTCGCATTCGCAGCCGCTGGGCGACCATCTTTCGGGCGGCTTTGAGAAAAGCGTGTTCACCATGCAGAAGATGATCAATTCGCTGGAGGAATATCTGGCACTGGCGGCTCCCACGGCCCCTCGCTTGGATTCGTTCACCGGAACGGGCCACTCGGCCACGTCAGCCGGCTCATCCGCCGCGAGCGAATCAGCCAATAGTATGGCATCGGCTGGGGACACGCCGCCGACCGACAGTGCCAACGGGACACCTATGTCGGCAAATCAGCCCGGCACGGCCGAGACCGCCGCGCCGGCTGGTGAGCCCGTCGTCGCGGGGAGGACGTCATGAGCGCGCAATCGGGACGGCTTCAGCACGCACTGAAACACTTGAGAGAGCAGTGGGACATCGCCCAAGATACCTGGAACGACCCCGCCTCGCGCGACTTCGAGAAGAACCATTTGATCCCGCTCGAGCAGAGTACCAAGAACGCGATCGTTGGTATGGAAAAGCTGAGCGAAGTGCTGGGAAGGATCCGGGCTCAGTGCCATGAAGACTGACCGGTTCGGCCGAAAAAACGTCCCTGTGATTAAGCAATCGTTTGGCATCATCGCGAGCCTGGCGTGCGATCATCTAGATAATGGACCCTGGAATCATGCCCGAATCGCCACTCGTAAAAAAAGAAGCCGTCGCTCTGACTGACCTGGAAGCATTGATCGCCGATCGCGCCAAGCGTGAGTCGGAGACCGAGCTTGGCTTCCGCAAACGGATTGAACGCGAAGAGACCGAGTACAAGGCCGCCGCGCGCCAGCTCGCCGCCAAATACAAAGTCGACAGCGAGTCACTCGAAGCACAATATGCCCGGGCTAAAGACGAGGTAACTCAGACGTTTCAGCGTGACACCGAGGCGTGCCAGAGCGAGTACGCCCAGGCCAAGAAGCAATTTGACGACCAATTCAAGAAAGATCAGCGTCGGGCCAAGAAGGCGAAGGAAGAAACCGGCTGGCAAGCGCTCGCGTTTTTTGAAGGCTCGAAGGAAGACGGAGTGAAATGGCGGCGAGCGGCTGACGCCAACTGGCACGGTGCCCTCGATGATTTCCACTTGAAGAAGGAAACGGCCGAATATGTTCTCGGTCGCTGCGGCCGGCTCGCGGCCAATCTTCCGGAAACCGTCGCGGTTACTTCGCCCGAAACCCCCACGGCCTCCGTCGACTCCGCCACTCAATCTGCCGAACCATCATCGCCCGGGGCCGCCAATCCCGGAGAGGCCCCAGAACAGCCCGAGGACACGACCGCAATCGGGTCCCTGCGCAAAATCTGTGCTCGCATCGACGACGAATTGATCGCCATCGAATCGCTCAAGCTTCCGAAATTTCTGCGGATGGACGTGTTCGCCTGGCCATTTCTGCTCTTGGCTGGAGGGGTTATCGCCGGCTTGGGGTTGGGCACTCCGATTGGCTGGACCGCGGCGGCGATCGCGGGATTGGTTGCCGGCCTTGGCGCCGGGATCGGTGCCTACATCAGCCTCTCGAAAATGGCTCGCCCCGGTGTCGTGAAACATGCTTTACCCTTACGCGCGGCATTGGCCGAAGCCGAACAACTCGCTGAACAGAAAAAGGATTGGGTGAAAAACGAATTCGAGAGCAAGCTCAAAGCGCTCGACGAAGGACGGGCGAAAAAGGTGAAAGATGCCGAAGAGGAAATGGCTCGCCGCGTCGCCGAGTTCCAGAGCCGGCAGCAAAAGCAAAACGAAGAAGCAGACAAGATCTACCCCGTGAAGCTCGATGAGATTCGCCGGATTCACGAAACGGGGATGAAAAAAGTCGAGGACCATTATCCGCCGCGTATCACCGCGCTTAAAGAAAAACATGAGAAAGATCGGCGTCAACTTGACGAGTCGTATCAACAAACCAAGGCGAGCACGCAAAAGCAATACAAGGAGACCTGGGACAAGCTGATCAAAGACTGGACCGAGGGAATGGCGGCGATCAGCGGCGTGGTTGGCGAAGTGCGCGACGAGGGCGACCGCCGATTTCTCGAGTGGAACCGGCCTGAGCTCGACGGCTGGAAGACGCCCACGGAAGTGCCTCCCGGCCTGCGTTTCGGTGCCTTTAGCTTCGATCTCGATCAATTCCCCGGCGGCTCGCCGCGCGATCCCAGGCTCAAATCAGTGCAAACCTCTTTCGAGCTGCCGGCCCTTCTGCCGTTTCCCATTCAGGGTTCGATGCTCATCAAGGCGGCCGACGCGGGCAAAGACGAGGCGATCCTGTTGCTCCAGACGCTGATGCTCCGCTACCTCACCTCGGTGCCGCCGGGCAAGGTTCGCTACACCATCGTCGATCCGGTCGGCCTGGGCGAAAATTTCGCCGCGTTCATGCATCTGGGCGATTACCACGAGCTCCTCGTTACCAACCGGATCTGGACCGAGGCGCAGCACATCGAGCAGCGGCTGACCGATCTCACCGAGCACATGGAGAACGTGATTCAGAAGTACCTGCGTAACGAGTTTGAGACCATCGAAGAATACAACACAATGGCCGGCGAGGTCGCCGAGCCGTTCCGGGTCTTGGTCGTCGCCAACTTCCCAACCAATTTCAACGAGGCCGCCCTCCGCCGCTTAATCAGCATCGTCAACAGCGGAGCGCGGTGCGGCGTCTACGCTTTGGTGATGTACGACACCAAGCTCGGCCTCCCCTCTGGCTTTCAGCTCAAGGAGCTCGAGGCCCCCTGCGTCCAGATGATCTGGAAAGAAGGCCGGCTGCAATGGCGAGAGGCGAATTTCGGCCGCTATCCCCTCGCCCTGGATGCCCCTCCCAATGCGGGCCGCTTCTCCGAGCTGCTGCACAAGGTCGGCGTGGCCGCGCGCGACGCCAACCGCGTCGAGGTGCCATTCTCGTTCATCGCTCCCACAGTGGAAGAGTACTGGACCTTCGACAGCAGCAAGGGAGTCGACATCCCCCTGGGCCGTGCCGGCGCGACCAAGCTGCAAAACTTAAAGCTCGGCAAGGGGACGTCGCAACACGTACTCACCGCCGGCAAGACCGGGTCGGGCAAGTCGACCTTGCTGCACGCCCTGATCACCAACGGAGCGCTTCGCTACAGCCCCGACCAGCTCGAGCTTTACTTGATCGACTTCAAGAAAGGCGTCGAGTTCAAGGTCTATGCGGCGATGGACTTGCCCCATGCGCGGGTGATCGCGGTGGAGAGCGAGCGAGAGTTCGGCCTGAGCGTGCTCCAGCGGCTGGATGTCGAGCTCAAGGAACGCGGCGAGATCTATCGCCAGCTCGGTTGCCAAGACCTGGCGGGCTATCGCGAGGCCCGGCCCGAGGTTCCGATGGCGCGAGTCCTGTTAATCGTCGACGAGTTCCAGGAGTTCTTCGTCGAAGACGACAAGATCGCGCAAGAAGTCACGCTGCTTTTGGACCGCCTGGTCCGGCAGGGCCGTGCTTTTGGCATGCATGTCATCCTGGGCTCGCAAACGCTGGGCGGCCAGTATTCGCTGCCGAAGGCGACACTGGGCCAGATGGCCGTGCGGATCGCACTCCAGTGTAGTGAAGCCGATGCCCACTTGATCCTGAGCGACGACAATACCGCCGCCCGTTTGCTCACTCGCCCCGGCGAGGCGATCTATAACGACGCCAACGGCATGATGGAGGGGAACAACCTCTTCCAGGTCGTATGGTTATCGGACGAGAACCGCGAGTCTTACCTGGAGAAGATCCAGGAAATGTCCCGCGGCCTCAAAAACCAAAAGCCGCCGCCGATCGTCTTTGAAGGCAATCTGCCCGCCGACGTGAGCAAGAACCCACTGTTAAATCGCCTGATGGAGGCGACCGAGTGGCCCGAGGCCCCCAGGGCCGATTATGCGTGGCTCGGCGACGCGATCGCGATCAAAGATCCGACGGCGGTTGTCTTTCGTCCCCAGAGCGGCAGCAACGTCTTGATCGTCGGCCAGAACGACGAGGCCGCGCTCGCCATGATGATCATGGGCGCCATTGGCATCGCCGCCCAGCATCCCCCCGTCGGTCCTCAGGCGTGCCGTTTTTACCTGCTCGACGGCAGCCCGGTCGATTCGGCCCTGTCGGGACAGCTCGGCCGCCTCAAAGAGATCTTGCCGCACCCCGTCACCAACGTCACCTGGCGCGAGCTGGGCACCATCTTTACGGGACTGGCCGAGGAAATGAAACGCCGCCAGGAATCGACCTCCGACGACCAGGCGCCCATCTATGTGATCATCTACGACGTCCAACGATTCCGCGACCTGCGCAAGGCGGACGATGATTTCGGCTACTCCCGTTACGACGAAGACAAGCCCGTGCCTCCGTCCAAGCTCTTCAGCGACGTCCTGCGCGACGGACCGCCCGTGGGCATCCACACCATGATCTGGTGCGACAGCGTCAACAACATGAACCGGACGCTCGATCGCCAGGGCATGAAGGAATTCGAGAATCGCATCCTCTTCCAGATGAGTGCGAACGACTCGAGCACCCTGATTGACACCCCGGCGGCCAGCAAGCTCGGCGAAAACCGGGCGCTCTATTACAGCGAGGAAGCTAACCGGATCGAGAAGTTTCGGCCGTATGGATTACCCGAGGCGGCCTGGCTCGAGAGCGTGAAAGAGCGCTTCGCGGCTCGTCCCAAGCCCGAGGTCAATGGTCAGGCAGATGGCGACGCCAAGGCGGCTGCCTCGCTCACCAAGTCGCACTCGCCCACCGCGCCGGCGGACGAACCACCACTCGGGGTGAACGGTCGCGGCGACGGCGACGGCAATGGGACGGCACCGTTGGCCGAGTCGCATTCGCCCGACGAGCCGGCCATTGACGACATGATCGAGCCATCGGTCGAGGTCCTTTGAAGCCAGGACGGTTGAACTCGCAGACTTGTTCCGAAGTCTCACCGTGTGTTTGTTGGCCAGGCCGACCAGGCCACCGTCGCCACGAAACCGCACCCGATCACAAACGTCGGCAGCCCGACAATCGGCTCTACATAAATTACATAATTATACGACGATTCATTGACAGCACAAGAATAGGCATTGAAAGCCGCGAGCCATCCGAAATAAGCCGTGACCGCGATGACCCGAGCGATCCGCCCCTTGGCAACGTCCCAGTAGCGCGCGGCCCATGCCGCGCCGAGCGCGAAGGGGACCATGTGATTCTGCGGGAAGCCCGTTTGATAAAGCAGCGCCGTCGTCGTGACCGCAACGACGCAAGCGGCCTCGATTTCCGGATCTCGGAGTCGATACCAAAACCAAACGCACACCAAGGCCGCGAACAGAATGATTGACGCCCACTGGTCGATGTCTGGATCGGGTGTAAGCCACAGGAGCGGCGAATAACGCTTTCGTAGAAAGAAAAAGACTGACAGGCAGTTCGACCTCCGATTCACGGCAAAGGTCATGGGGGTGAGGGTTGACATGCCCCAGAGATAATAGCTCACGCCCATGCCGAGGGCGATCGTCGCCACGGTCGCGATGAGCAACCGCCGACGGAGGTGCCCGCGTTTGAACGCCAGGAAGGGCAGAAGCACGACGGGGAAAAACTTGAGCAACACACCCAGTGCCAGGCTGATTCCGGAACGGAAGTCGCTGCCCCGCGTTCGCGCACGGAGTGCCCCCACGCAAAACACCGCGACCAGAATATCGAAGTGGCCCCTGATGGCGATCTCCACCCACGGGAATGGGTTCCAGAACAGGGCGGTCAGCGCGGCCGTCCGTGCGCCGGTGAGGCGATGGCTCGCCGCGAATTCCTTGAACTGCCACAGGCAAAACAAGATGTACGCGTAAGCGAACAGGAGCTTTGGCGCCAAAGGATTAACCAATTCCAGAACCGCCAACAAATTGAATAAAGGCCCGTAAGCGTTCAGGGGGAGCCTCCCATAAGGCCCGATAACAATGAACCAGGGGTCCCCCTGGCGGACCTTGTACCACTCGAAGAGGTAGTAGAGATAATCGTGGACTGGCCCGGAGATGATCGTTACGGCGAGGAAAACAAGCGAGAGCATGATCAGCAACAAGCTGGCCCGGCGCTCCGCCCGAAAGTCAGCCGAGGAGCGTCCAAGGGCTGCTCCGCGATCATGCCACCAGATTAGTAAGACGATCGAAAGATGGAGGCCCAGTGCAATCAGCGAGGCCGCCGTGAACTGGTGCCAGCGGTCCCCGGTGTCCCGGGCGATGAATGGCGAGGCGAAGCTCTCGATGTAACGCTTGAGGGCCCCAATGCCACTTCCCGGATGCTCGGCGGTCAGCAGCGGCGGGACGAGCCAGCCGGCAAACATCACCCAGCCCAGCGCGACCGCGCCGTAAAGCGCGAACAGCGGGTAAGCCCGAGGTCGAGCATTCGGAATCGTCATCCAGTTGCTCCCGCCGCCTGAAAAGCCAACAAGCCGTTCATCCCTCCAAACCCAACCCGTCCCGATCTATCAGTGTATCAGACCCGAGAAGCGCCTAGAGCACGACTGTCAAGCCCATGACGCGAGCGGAAATGGCTCCGTTAACGGATCGGTGATTGTTGTCTCAAAGTTCACACCGCAGGTTTGTTTGCGGAATCACGCGACGCCTTGACCGCCGCCCAAGGGTTTTAGTTCCGCATCTTGGAGGGCTTGTTTTGAGAGCGAGAACCAAGTTATAACTGGTTGAAAAATAGGGTGTGAGCGATAACGCGAGACTTGCCGATGAACGCGATTGGTCAAGAAGGCACAACGCAGGCGGTTGTGGCTCCGGTCTCGAGTCAGGCACCGCGGGAGGCCCGGGACCGGCGCACCTGGCTGGTTGCGATCCCGTTGGCCTTGATCGTCATCTACGCCTTCACTCCCGCGCTGGACAATGGCTTCAGTCCGTTGGACGACGGCGAGAACTTCCTCGACAACCCCTATTTCCGTGGTCTGGGCGCAGCCCAGGTGAAGTGGGCTTGGACTACGTTTTGGCTGGGCGCTTACCAGCCGCTGGCGTGGATGCTCTTGGAAACGCAATATGCCGTCTGGCAACTTAATCCACGGGGCTACCACCTCATCAGTCTGCTCCTCCAGGTTGCCAACGCCGTAGTCCTCTATTTCTTGACGGTGGCCTTGCTCGTCCGATGCCGGACCGAATCTTGCCTTGAGAGTCCGTGGACATGCTCCTTGAGCGCGGGGCTGGCGACCGCCCTGTTCGCGGTGCACCCGCTGCGGGTCGAGGCCGTGGCCTGGGCCTCCTGCCAGCCGTATCTGCCCTGCATTCTGTTTTCCATGCTGTCGGTTCTGGCCTATCTCCGTGCATTTTGGACGAGCTCAAGCCCGCGGTGGGGTTGGCTGGTGGGCTCGTTCCTCCTGTTCGTGGCGGCCTTGTTGTTCAAGGCACCGGCGGTGAGCCTGCCCGCTGTGCTGTTGATCCTGGACGGCTACCCACTCCGGCGATTTGAGGACGGGACCGGGCGATGGTCTGGAGCGTCGGCGAGGAGAGCCTTGCTGGAGAAGGTCCCGTTTGTGTTGACGAGCCTTGTCTTTATGGGCCTCGCGATCGCGGCAAAGCCGCAATCACGGTTCCCAGTTCAGCATGACAACGTCTCGGTAGGCATTGCCCGGGCGTGCTACGGGACCGGGTTCTACATCCTCAAGACGGTGTTACCGCTGGACCTCACCGCCTTTTACCCGTTTCCGCGAGATCTGAATTGGCTCGCTCTCCCATTCAGCTTGAGCATCCTCGCCACGCTGGCGATCTCCGCCGGCTTGTTTCTGCTGCGCCGGCGCTGGCCCGGACTGTTGGCGGCCTGGCTGAGTTACCTGGTGATCCTGGTGCCCAACTCGGGCATCATCTGGATCAGCAACCAGCTTGCCGCGGATCGCTATAGCTACGCGGCCACGCTGGGCTCCGTCATGCTGGCGGCCGCCGGTTTTTGCTGGCTCTGGCGGACAGCCACACGATGGCATCGTGGCGGCGCCATCGGGATCATCGCGATTGGCCTGGGAGCGCTCCTGGGTCTGACCGCCATGGCGCGAAGCCAGTGCCGGACCTGGCTCGACGCGGAAACCTTGTGGGCCCATGCTCTGGCCCATGGGGCAAACTCCAGCGACTTGGCACACAACAACCTGGGCGTCGAACTCTCTCACCAGGGGAAGTATGAGGCCGCAATGGCTCATTTCAACGAGGCGCTGCGGCTCGATCCCGGCTGCGACAGCGCACACTATAACATCGGGAATGTCCTTCATCTCCAGAAAAAGTTCCAAGAGGCAGTGGCTCATTACACCGAAGCGCTGCGGCTCAATCCCGCCAACTACCGAGCACACAACAATGTGGGCAATGTCCTCTACGCCCAGGGAAAGCACGACGCGGCGGCGGCTCATTTCACCGAGGCGCTGCGGCTCAATCCCGGCTACGCCGAAGCCCACATGAACTTGGGGACGATCCTCTCCCACCGCGGGAAGTACGAGGCGGCGGAGGCTCATTTCGCTGAGGCCGCATGGCTCCATCCCGGCGACGACAAAGCACGCAACAACTTGGGCAAGGTCCTCTATACCCAGGGAAAGGACGAGGGGGCGGTGGCTCAGTTCACCGAGGCCCTGCGGCTCAATCCCGGCTTCGCCGATGCCCACAACAATCTGGCCGTCGTCCTCGACAAACAAGGGAAATACGAGGCGGCGGTCGCTCATTTCACCGAGGCGCTGCGGCTCAATCCCAACTTGGCCGATGCCCACGACAATCTGGGGACGATTCTTTCCAGTCGCGGGAAGTACGCGGAAGCCGAGACCCATTATGCCGAGGTCGCACGGCTCCGTCCCGGGGACGAAAAAGCACATAATAACTTGGGCAAGGTCCTCTTTAAACGAGGGAAATACGAGGCAGCGGCGGCTCATTTCACCGAGGCGCTTCGGCTCAATCCCGGCTCCGTCGATGCCCACTACAACCTGGGCCTCGTCTTCTCTCACCTTGGGAAGTATGAGGCGGCGAGGGCAGAATTCGCTGAGGCCACACGGCTCCAACCGGGCGACCCGAGGTCGTACAACGCCGCCGCGATGATCATGGCCGCCTGTCCCGCGGCAAAGTTCCGCGACGGCAAGAAGGCAGTCCAATTCGCCACCCGCGCCTGCGAGTTGACCAAGTGGAAGAATCCCATCATTCTTGATACCTTCGCCGCCGCGCAGGCCGAGGCCGGCGACTTCGACGCGGCGGCAAAGTCGCAAGAAAGCGCGATCGAACTTTTGACGGATAAACAGCAGAAAGACGACTATCGCTCTCGGCTGGTGCTCTACCAGGCCAAACGGCCCTACCGTCAGGTATCCCCGCGGATCGCCCCGACGGGCCACGTCCATGAGATAGGGCACCCCAAGTGCGGGCCTTAACGTGGGACACACGAAATGGGAGAATGCTGGCCGATCACATCGTCGCATGGCAAGTTTGACCCTAGAAAAAGAGGCTCTAGACGCCTCTAGTCGTGTCTTGTCGGCTACTGTCGTTGAAGAGGCGCCGCCCGGATTCGAACCGGGGATGAAGGTTTTGCAGACCTCTGCCTTACCACTTGGCTACGGCGCCAGGAAACGGAGTATGAGACGCAGATCTCCTGGCAATGGTTCCTTGCCGCCGCGACGGTGAGGAAATTCGACTCTAACGTGGCGGTGACCCAGGGGCAAGGGCGCTTCATATTGAGGTTCACAGCGCGGGTGCGCCAGCGAACTCTGGCAGTCAGTTGTGTCACGCCCAACACAGACCCGAACAGGCAGCCGTAGTAGAGCTGCGGGGCCTATCATTCCCCGAGGAGGAGCGGACCGATCTGGGGCCGCGAGGCCTTTCCGGTCTGCCTTATCCGGTCGAGGTATGATTCACCTCGCAAAACTTCGATCTCCTGGGCACCGGACCTTATCGTAGCATTTTCTGGGGTCGAGAGCCGGCCGGTAGGCGTGCCAAACGGAAGCCGGGTGCGCGCAACGCATTCCGGCGTTGAGGGGCAGCCACCGATACCAACCCGACGCGCCAGCAAGGGTTCCATCGGCGCTCCCCTCGCTGGCGCTTCGGGTTGGTATGTCCGGATTCCGATCTATCTACGGCGATTTCCTGAGCGTTCGCCAGAATCTGTTAGCGGCCCCGGAAGCCCGGCCGATTCCGCTTCCGAGTGGGGTGGGAGGGATTCGGTCTCGCGACGCAGTTCTCCCGGCCGATATAGTCATCGGGATCTCCGGGGCAGGGGCCATGTTTCGCTGTAATTCTTTGCCGTTCTTCCCCAAAATGCCATGATTCCGAGGGGGGAGAGGATGGGTCGTGGACTTCGTGGTCGCTGGCAACGGCCGGTCGTACTCGCTCTATGCTTGAGCGGACTGAGCCGGCAAGCGCGGTCCGACCTGCCTCCACGTGCGCCCGAGGACCAGCCCGGCTTGGTGACGACCCGCCGGAGCGCGAAGCCACAACCAGAGATTCCCACGGTCAGCCCTCTGCCGTCCGAACCGACAGAGGGGCCTCTTACCGATGCGAAACCGGCGTTCGACGACGCCCGGCACGGGCTGCCGATCAGCCTCCCGGCCGCGCTCCAGTTGGCCGGCGTGAATCCGCTCGATATCGCCGCGGCGAAAATCGAGGTCCAGCAAGGGCTGGCGGTGTTGCTTCAGGCCAAGGTGCTCTGGTTGCCTAACCTCAATGCGGGCGTCGACTATTTCCGCCATGATGGCATCCAACAAAACCTCTTCACCGGGGCGCCCTTTCGGAAAGATCGACAGTCGTTTTTTGTCGGCGGCGGACCAAGCATGTTCGTCGCGCTCACCGACATCATTTACGAGCCGCTCGCCCAGCGCAGGGTCGTCAACGCCCGCGTAGCCAGTGTGCAGACGGCCCGCAATGATGTACTCATGCAGGTGAGCCAGGCCTATTTCACGCTTCAAGACGCCAGGGGGCGGCTCGTTGGTGTCGAGGCGACGATCGTGCCGGCGCAAAAAGCTGGTCGATTTGGCGGTTGGGCTGGCTCCTGCCCTGATCGCCCCGCTGGAAATCAATCGCGCGAAGGCCGAGCTCCAGAGCCTGAAGCAAACACGCGAAGTGGCCATTCGCGACTGGATGGTCTCAAGCGCATCCCTCGCGGAAATCCTCCTCCTTGACCCAGAGTGCTTGCTCGAACCGGTGGAACCCCCGTTCGGCCAGGTCAGTTTAATCCCCGCGGACCACACGGCGGCCGAGCTTGTTCCCGTCGCGGTTGCCAACCGGCCCGAGATCGCGAGCCAGCGCGAGTTGCTCGCCGCGGCGAACCAGCGGCTGAAACAGGAGAAGAAACGCCCGTTCTTGCCGACGCTTTACATCGTGAGCCCCACTACGGCCACGGGGGTTCTGGCCGCCGGAAATCTCTCAGCCGGACCAAACGCCGGTCTGGGCGCCAACGGGCCGGCGTCGAACTTTGAAGTGGCGGCCGTTTGGCAGCTCCAAAACGTCGGGCTGGGCAATATTGGCCGCATCCGCCAGCCCGGGCCGAGCAAGACCTGGCATCGATT
>CAWHKI010000027.1:0-8365 GCA_963829765.1 uncultured Isosphaeraceae bacterium
TCCGGCTTATGGCACCAAGTGCCTGCGGACCGAGCTATGGAAAGCATCGAAGTCGCGGTACCGCCTCTACCAGAGCAAATCGCGATTTGCGGGTTCCTCGACCGCGAAGCCGCCAAGATCGACGCCCTCATCGCCAAGAAGCAGCGGCTGATCGAGTTGTTGCAGGAGAATAGCACGGCACTGATTAACCAAGTGTTTACGGGTGGCGTTGACGCTGACACGCCGAAGAAAAGCCGCCCGCTTCCCGGCGTCGAAGCCGATCCCAGTGACCTGGGGAAGCTTCGGCGAAATAAGTCAGTCTTCCGGGAAATCGAATTCGAGCGATTCGCCCTCAGGGGACGAGGAACTCCTTACGGTGTCTCATCTCACGGGCGTCACAAGGCGAGCTGACAAGCCCGACGTGACAATGTTTATGGCGGAGTCCCTCGAAGGCTACAAGCGATGCGCGGCCGGCGACCTTATTGTTAATACCATGTGGGCGTTTATGGGGGCGGTGGGCGTCGCTCAGGAACCAGGCGTTGTGAGCCCTTCCTATAATGTCTATCGCTTGAGGGAGCCGGACGGTTATCACACGCGGTTCCTCGACTTGCTCTACCGAACGCCTGTCTACAAGTCAGAAATGTTTCGATATTCCCAGGGGGTTTGGCACTCCCGACTCCGATTGTATCCTGATGCCTTCTTTGACCTGAGGACCCTCTCGCCGCCTCCCGACGAGCAGAGCCGCATTCTAGCTCGTGTGTCCGCCTTGGACACAGGGGATAAGCACCTTTCGACGCAGTTGCACACTTCCATCGAGACGCTTCGCGAATACCGCACCGCCCTGATCTCCGCCGCCGTCACCGGCAAGATCGACGTACGAGGGGAGGCCGACTGATGGCGATCTGCGCAATCACGGCCGACTCGATTCGCGAGCTCCCCGAAAAACGCCTCCGTGATCCTCGGGCCAGTCCATCAATCGCTTCTCCCCGCCTGTTCTTTTCGTGTTATCGTGATCTCTTATAGGTGCATGCTCCTGAGCCAATCATTGAGAGCCGCGTGTGTTCGGGTGAGCCGAAGTGAATCACGAAAACACGAATTCCGGACAACATTTAGTGGCAGCGACACGACCGGAACAAGTGGAGCGCATTGAGGAGACCGGAATGCCCAACTTGCCGGTCTTTCGGAGGCACCGCGCTCGAAGGCTATACTGCGCCGGCGCGAACGGCAACGTTGGCGAGGGGAGGGCGAGGCTCCGTCCGAGCCGGCATTGGCACTCGGCTCGCCCTCCCGGAATGTCTCAAAGCCCGCCGCGCCAGGTATAGCTTGACTCAGACCCCGCTCGGTCAGCCGCGCTGCGCGACGCCATCTGGTCATCGGCTTTCGTACGTTCGTGCTTTGGCACAACCCCGTGTCACGGGACACGTGACCCAGTCTCAGCCTGAACGACTGCGAGCCCGGGAACCTTCGCGTAGTCGGTGACGTTGCAAGTCCAGACCGTCGCGCCGTGCACCAGCACGATCGCCGCGATTCGCGCGTCGTCCTTGAGTTCTTGCCGCAGGCGAGCCGGAAGTGCTCCGTAGATCTGGTCGGCCATTGTCTCGTATGGCAAGATCAGTCCCCGCCAGGTCCCCAGGTACTCGACCAGGTTTCGGTGCAGGTCGAAGGCCGCAACCAGATCCCGGCGTTCCTTCTTGCGACGGTCGATCAGCGCAATGGCGCCTCCCAACATCTCGTAGGTCGTAACGGCCGTGATGCGGACATTCCGATCCGGGCAGTTGTCGAGTCCGGCCTCGATCCGGGCCCCGACGGGATCTCGTTTCTGCAGATGACCGAGAGCGTCGGTGTCCAGGATGATCACCCGACCTGGCCCTCGTCGTCGGGATTCACCTCAACGCGGCGGGCCTTCAGGACATCAGAGTACTCTTGAAATAGAGCCTCATCCCGGAACGCAGGGATGGTTCCGCGCCACGGCTCATCGCCCGTGGCGTTCCTGGACGGCGGCACGATCGTCACCACCGCGCCATCACGCAGAGGCAAGACCTCCTCCGGCGCGGCACCGTCGACGAAGACAGCCTGGTTCGTCACCGAGGTTTCAGATAGACGCAGCAGGTCCGCGAGGGTCGCCCCCGCAGGCAGGCAGTACTCTCGCGTACCGACGCCTGGGCGTTCGAGGTGGACCATAATCTCCGCGGTCGAGATATTCAGCTCGCTCATGACAGCCTCCGCACCAATTTCGACTCGTTCGAACGTTCATTTTATCACCAAGCTGTGGCGGGGGCGACCTCGGATTGGTTATACCGTGCGCGGGCTGATTTGAGACATCCGGGGAGGGCGAGCCTCCTGGCGAGCCGAGTGCCAATGCAGGCTCGGCCGGAGCCTCGCCCTCCCCTCGCCGACGTCGCGGCTCGCACCGCGGGCAGTATAGTTCCTTTCCCCCCGGTAATCCTCGAGGATGAGTCAACGGAAAAAATGGTATTCTGTCCTTGCCATTAGGCCCAGGAATCGTGGTTCAAACCCGTTGGGAGTAGCGCGTTTTTCCATGCTCGAACCGTCGTCACAAATCGAAGCGCTGAACCGGCGAGGATTCTCGCTGGCCGATTGGTTCGTATTCAGCGTCCCGACGCAATGGCTCGTACCGGACGCGCAGGTTGCCAAGCTCGCGTCGCAGCAGGCGGATGAAGACCCGCGCGGTTCGATCTCGATCGCGGAAGCGAAGACCGCCCTCGCGCGACTCATGCGCGGCGGATTGTTGGAAGTCGTCACGGCGGATCGATTGGCCCAGTTGCGAAAGCGCCATGTCGCGACCGGGTGGCCTGATCCGCTTTATGGGTTCCCTTCCGTGGGCGATGTCGATTTTACCGATAAGGGGTCGAAGGCGTTTCAGGCGCTCGCCAATCAGCTTTATGGGCCAGGCTTCTTCGCGGAAGCCGAGGTTGATTCAGGGGACGGACGGGGGCGAGTGTATTACGTGGCGACGGCCGAACAGGCCCGATACGCCGCTCAGCGTGCCCAAACCGAAGCACCGGCCGGCGCCGTCACGACCGAGCCGATCGGGCGCTGGTGCGTGCACTGGTGGCAGGCGTTTTCGTCGGGTTATCGGGTGTCGATCATGTGGGACGGATTGCCAATCCGTCCTACGGGTAAGAAGGCCGGGGTGCCGATCGGGGCGAAAGCGGAGAAAGGGCATTTGGCTGAGGCCGCGCCCGTTGCGTCAGCCGATGCCACCGAACTGCCGGAACCAACCGCGAAAACAACGGTCGATATTTCCGAGCGAAACTTTGAAGCGACGATCGAGCAAGTACTAACCGCCCCCGCCGGCCCCGCGCTTTCGGAGCCGGCGAGCGGCCCGGTTCCTGGCGGCTATCGCAAGCGATCGCCTGAGGACTACAACCGCTCGCTCTGCCTCGACACCGATCTGGTCGTTGACTTCATCTACGCGACCCAGCCCAAGCCGTGGGAAAATCTCAAGGCCCAGCACGGGGCCGACGTCAAGGCTCGCTTTCTCCAACGGCTCGCGTCCGAGATTGCCAAGCGGGGCACGCTCGAAGTCCTCCGCCATGGCATTAAGGACTCGGGCTGCAAGTTTCAGCTCGCCTACTTCCGACCGGCCAGCGGCCTCAATCCCGAAACGCAAAAGCTCTACCACGGCAATCAGTTCAGCATCGTGCGCCAACTCCGTTACAGCGAAAAGAACGAGAAGAGCCTCGACCTGGTCCTGTTCCTCAACGGCCTACCGATTTTCACGGCCGAGCTCAAGAATCCGCTCACCGGCCAGACGGTTAGGAACGCGATCACTCAGTACAAGAAAGACCGGGATTCCAAGGAGCCGCTTTTCCAGTTCGGCCGCTGTCTCGCGCACTTCGCCGTCGATCCCGATCTCGTTTACGTCGCGACGCGACTGGCCGACGACAAGACCTGGTTCCTGCCGTTCAACCGGGGAAAGTATGGCGGCGCGGGCAACGAGCCCAGCGCGCTTCGACTTCGCCACGGCGTACCTGTGGAAGCAGGTCTGGAGCCGCGACAGCGTGCTCGACCTCATCCAAAACTTTCTGCACGTGGTCGAAGACGAGGATGACAAGGGCAAGAAGACAGGCAAGCGTGCCCTGCTGTTCCCCCGTTATCACCAGCTCGATACGGTGCGACGGCTGATTGACACGGCGCAGGAAACAGGGCGCGGGCCAGCGCTATCTGATCCAGCACTCGGCCGGCTCCGGCAAGTCGAACTCGATCGCCTGGCTCGCTCATCAACTCGGTTTGCTGCACGACGCCGAGTCGCATCGAGTGTTTGACTCGGTCATCGTCCTGACGGATCGCCGCGTCCTTGATCGCCAACTTCAACGCACCGTCCGATCGTTCGAGCAAACGCTCGGCGTGGTCGAGAACATCGACAAGACGTCCAGGCAGCTCAAGGACGCGCTCGAAGAGGGCAAGACAATCATCGTCAGCACACTTCAGAAGTTCCCGGCCATGCTCGACCAGATCCGAAAGATGGAACAAGAGGCCCGCGAGCAGGGGGAAAAACAAGGCAAGAAGTTCCAGGTGTACGGCAAGCGATTCGCGGTGATCATCGATGAGGCCCATTCCTCGCAGTCGGGTGAGACGTCCAAGGGCTGGAAGGCCGTGCTGGCGACTCCCAGCCTGGAGGAAGCCGAGCAGGCCGACTCACGTGGCCGAAAAGGACGACCTGGAAGACAAGATCGTCGCCGAGATGAAAAAGCGGGGCCGGTTGCCGAATGTCAGCATGTTCGCCTTCACCGCGACCCCCAAGCCCAAGACGCTCGAGCTCTTCGGCGCCAAGCGGCCCGACGGCAAGTTCGAGCCGTTCAGCCTCTACACGATGCGTCAGGCGATCGAGGAAGGGTTCATTCTCGACGTCTTGGCCAATTACACGACCTACAAGGCCTACTGGAGCCTGCTCAAGAAGATCAAGGACGACCCTCGCTACGACCGGAAGAAAGCGACCGCCCTCTTCGCTCGTTCGTCGATCTTCACCAGGCGACGATCGACAAGAAGGTCGCGATCATGGTCGACCACTTCGCCGAGCATGGCTTGCTCGCGATCGGGGGGAAGGGCAAGGCCATGATCGTCACCCGCTCGCGGCTGCACGCCGTCCGGTACAAGCACGCCGTCGACGCGTACATCAAGAAGAAGGGTTGTCCGTTCAAGGCCCTGGTCGCGTTCTCGGGCACGGTCAAGGATGCCGGAATCGAGCACACCGAGGCCAACATGAACGGCTTTCCCGAGGCACAGACGGCCGAGACATTCAAGCGCGACGAGTATCGGCTTCTTGTCGTCGCCAACAAGTTCCAGACCGGTTTCGACCAGCCGCTCCTGCACACGATGTACGTCGATAAGAAACTCGGCGGGGTGAACGCGGTCCAGACGCTCTCGCGGCTCAACCGCGTTTGCCCCGGAAAAGAGAGCACCTGCGTGCTCGATTTCGCCAACGAGGCCGAGGAGATTCAGAAGGGTTTCGCCCCGTACTACGACCGCACGCTGCTGGGTGAGGCGACCGACCCCAATCTGCTCTACGACCTCCAGACGACGCTGGGTGGGTACCACATTTACACGGACGAGGAGATCGACCGATTCGCCGGTATCTATTTCGACCCCAAGGCCACGCAAGAGGCGCTGCACGCGGCACTGGCGCCCGCTGTCGACCGTTACGAGAACGCGACGGCCGACGAGCAGCGGGATTTCCGGAGCTACCTGGGCGATTACGTGCGGCTCTACGCGTTCCTGGCACAGATCATCACGTTCACCGACGCTGACCTGGAGAAGCTCTACCAGTTCGGCCGGCTCCTGCTGCGCAAGCTGCCTGTCAATCGCGAGCAGCTTCCGGTTGAGATTCAGCAGAACATTGACATGGATTCGTACCGGCTCCAGCAGACATCGAGCGGCAAGCTCGGCCTCGAGAAGGGAACGCACGAGATCGAGCCGATTAAGGCCAAGCAGGTGTTCGGTCCCGAGGCCGAACACGTCGAGCCGCTCTCGGCGATCCTGAAAGAGCTCAACGAGAAGTTCGGCACCGACTTTACCGACGCCGACAAGGTGATCATCGAACACCTGGAGTCGCGGCTCAACGAGGACGTCTCATTGCAAACCAGCGTGAAGGTCAACGTGCCGGAAAACGCCCGGCTGACGTTTGACCATGTGGCCAATGACAAGATCCAGGAGCTGATCGACAAGCACTTCAAGTTTTACAAACAGATCAACGACGACGAGAAGTTCTCGCGATACTTTCTCGACTGGCTGTTCGAGCGGTATCTCAAAAGGACCCAGGGACAGGAGACGGGCGACGACGCGAGACGATCGGGGCTCGGGCCGGCAGCCATTTGAGGCGAGGGACGGAGCAGACACTGAACATGCACCTGGCCGATATCGTCCAGGTCTGGGTGAAACGTTGGGTTGATATCGTCTCCGCGGTTGGCCAGGCCGCTGATATCGCGGGCCGAACACCAACCCGAAGCGCCAGCGAGGGTCGCTAGCCCATGCCGCGACAAAACAGGCCCGCGGCCTCCTTTTTGTGCGCGCGCAATGATTCCGGACAAAAATTTCGGAAAAATTTTTTACCCTTTCAGGAACAACAGGTTCCGATCGGAAATGACACGATAGACGGTATAGGTGCATTAACGAAATTTGCAGACCACGTTATATTGTATGTAGGAAGACTGGGCAAAATACACAAGTCGTGCCCATCATGCGATTGTTAATCGGCCGGCCTCGGCTCCCAGTGTGAGCCCGACGAGAGTGGCAGCGGTCGAGCGAATGCCCACCGTGGAGTGGACCAAAACCGATTCTGGCCGGACGCGTTTCGACAACGATGCCGCCGAAGACTGGGCATCATCGATCGCCCGCGGTGACTCGCCGCGACCGAGCCTGTCTGGCCCAAGGCGCACGTGTACCTGCTCCTTTCACGATTTCTGATAACTCGTGGATTGGTTGGGCACTCTGAGACACGCGCCCGTGTTAACCGTGCCAGGTGGTGCCAAAAAGTGCCCCCTCTTCGGTGCCACGCTCAGCGTGCGATTGCTGGGCAAGCGATTCTTGCCGTTTCTGAGGTTTGAAGCTTGTGTTGGTGGGCCGTGCCCACCGTTTCTCATTTCTTTGCCCTTCGAGGGCGTGCCGGCCAGCCTGGGCCCCGGGCTGAGAACCGCGAGCGGGGCCAAAGGAGGTACGGTGGTTAAGTGCCATCGTGTGCCAACGTATGACATTGCCTGAGAACTCATGTTCTGATGATAACGTCCCGCTGAACCCGAAAAGCAAGCTCACGCTCGCGATCGCCAGGGGTGTACCCGTGACGAAGTGGGCGCGGGACAACGGTGTGCCCAGGCGCACGGCCTTTCGGTGGGCGCACGAGCCTAAGGTTCGGGCCGACGTCGAGAAGTATCGCCGCAAGGTCCTCGATCGGGCCATCGGCCGGATGACGGTCGGTATCAACTGGGCGACCGAGGGGATTTTCCAGCTCGCCAAGGGGGCGGCCTCGGAATCCGTTAAGCTGTCCGCGCTGCGGGCTGTCGTGTCCGACATGATGGCCGTCTCGAAGTTTGGGGGCCTCGAAGATCGCTTAACCCAGATTGAGGAGAAGGTGAATGCCCAGCATCGAAGTACGCCTCGCTCGCGTTCATGAGCTCGCTGATGTCCCCCAGGCCGAGGCCGAAGTGGCCGATCCCTCGGCCTGGGACTGGTACGCCCAATCGTGTTCCTGCGGCGTGCCGCCGGGCGAGTGCCGCGAGCATCCCCGAGCCCGGATCAGCCAGCGCCCCCCGGGGGCGACTGGCGAGTCTGGGCTTACGTGGCCGGCCGCGGCGCCGGCAAGACCCGCGCCGGGGCTTCCTGGGTTCAGCAGCGGGTCGACGACGGAACCATGAAGCTCGGCTGCCTGATCGCGCCGACCGCCGCTGATATCCGGGACGTGATGGTCGAGGGCCCGTCGGGCCTGATCGCCGTCGCGCCCCCATGGAGCAGGCCGCGTTTCGAATCTTCGAAACGCCGCGTCGAATGGCCCAACGGCGCCCGGGCCGTCTGCTTGAGCGGCGAAGAGCCCGATCGCGCCCGCGGGCTCAATATCGACACCCTCTGGGCCGACGAGCTGGCCTGCTGGCAGCGAGCGGAACCCACGTGGGACCTGGCAATGCTGGCACTTCGCGCCGGCACCAATCCCCAGGCCCTGATCACGACAACCCCGCGCCGGCTGGCCGTGCTCCGGCGCATCCTGGCCGAGCCGACCACCGTCAAGACAACCGATTCGACCTATGCGAACCAGGCCCATTTGCCGCGCGAGTTTCTCGCTCAGATTGTCAGCATGTATGAGAATACCCGGCTGGGCCGGCAGGAGATCTACGCCGAGTTTCTCGACACGACCGAGGGGGTCTGGTTCGCGAGT
>CAWHKI010000028.1:0-31602 GCA_963829765.1 uncultured Isosphaeraceae bacterium
TGTGCCGTGAAGGAAAGTTGATTTTCGGTATGCGGATTAGTCAGATGATCCTGGCGATCCAGCGAGCATCGAGACAGCACCCGGCCCGCCATGGCTGATGGTCTGTCCAACGGCCAGTGATGTGGGCCGGGAGCCCGGCTTTTGGTCAGGGAACTATGCCGGACTGCCGGCGCTCTCCAAGAATGGTAAAATCGAGCCGGGCCTACGAGGGCGAGCGGGTGGATTGCTTCCTCGCTCCCTCCCAGCGGGTACCCCAATTGAGGAGGAGCGAATCATGGCGACGGTTCCGAAGCAGCGGCGAACGCGTGAAATTGAGTATCCAACCGGAGATGGAAAGCCCGTGGCCGAGACCGGACTTCACGTGAGGGAGCTCCTGGGCACGTTCGAGACGCTCGACGATCATTTCGCGGGTCACCCGAACGTTTTTGTCGGCGCCAACATGTTTGAAATTCCTGTAAGAGCCGGCTCCGTCCGGCGACGTTTCTCTAGCCGAGTGTCGGGACACTGGATTTTGACGCATACAGCGATTATACAGCCGACACGCCGCAATGTCTTCGCAATTATGGACATACGTTCTTTTTTCCAAATATTCCGATTATACAGCCGACACGCCGTAACATTTTGGCATGTAAGGAGATCCTGCCTTTTTTCCGATCGTGCCGATTATTCTGCTGACAGCGCAACGCTAATGACAGTATCGACTTATGGCCCAGTGAAAGTTCCGATTGTAGGGCCGACACGCGGAAGTTGCACGTACAGAAGCAGTTGCGTCACGCACCGTTTTTGTGGCCAGCGAGGTACCGTGCGCGCTTGTCGGTGCCGGGGTTTACACCCCGGCCTTGATGATTTCGCCGCTCACGCGGCTTGGATACACCAACGATTCTTGGGGGATAAGTTGATCACCTTCCGAATTAGGATGTCGGCGACCGCGGAACTGGCTGGCGCCGCTCCGTTGGATTGCGGTGTCTTCGCGCGATGCAAAACGCGGTGTCTTCGCGCAATGCAAAACGCAGCCAGGCGCGGCCTTGGTGGCGTGACTCGGTGCCGGGAAGTGATGCCTATGCGGATTGTTCACGGAACGGGCGGGGTACAATGGTTGCCCCCATCGAGGCCTCGCTCGATCGAAGTTAGAGGCCACTCGCCGCGGCCCTTTGTTTGCCCTCCGCGGCCGCGAATGTACCTGCCCCCTTGCCGAATATTCCGAAATCATCTCTCCGATGCCCTTTCTGGCACAGAGGCCCGGTCAAGCCCTGCCGTGTTGTGCCAAAAAGTGCCATTTCACTGAATAAGCATAAGAGAAACCATGATCAAGCGAAGGACCAACCCAGTGAGAGAAACTCGCCGCCAACGAATCGGCCCCCCGGGCGATGCCATTGCACCGAACGAAAAGGCTGATACGATTTACGGCGTCGGAGACCATAAGACCGCAGTTTTTGGTACGAAAACCTGATGACTATCAGCCGTGCATCGGCAGCCACCATGAAAACGATTCACGTTGCAATATTTGTTGCCGCCGTCGTGTTGAGCGGCGCGTCGCCACTTTATTCCGCCGGGCTGGCCCCCAATATCGTGATCATCTTCACCGACGATCAAGGGTACGGCGACATCGGCTGCTTCGGGCGCAAGGTTTCCAGACGCCGAACCTCGACCGGCTGGCGCCACAAGGGAGACGTTTCATCAATTTCCACGTTGCCCAGCCGGTCTGTTCGGCCTCGCGAGCGGCGCTTTTAACCGGCTGCTATCCCAACCGGATTGGCATCCACGGCGCCCTCGCGCCAAAGACAAGGTGGGGATTGCCGATCGCGAGACAACGCTCGCCCAGTTGCTCAAGGGCCAGGGTTACGCGACGGGCATGGCCGGTAAGTGGCACCTCGGTTATCAAACTCGCTTCTTGCCGCCGCACCATGGGTTCGACGAATACCTCGGCCTACCGTACTCGAACGACATGTGGCCGTTTCATCCCCAGTTGAAGCAGGGTTATTTTCCGCCGCTCCCATTGGTCGAAGGGGATCGAGTCATCAATGCCAACGTCACGGCCAAAGAGCAAGCTCAGTTGACCGGCCTCTATACCGAGCGAGCCGTGGCGTTTATCAATCGGAACAAGGACCGTCCGTTTTTCTTCTACTTGGCGCACTCGATGCCGCATGTGCCGCTTCACGTCAGCGATCTATATCGGGGCAAATCGAAGCGAGGTCTCTATGGCGATGTGATCCAGGAGATCGACGCTTCGGTGGGCAAGGTGCTGCGGGCACTCGAGGTCAATGGGCTGGAGAAAAATACGCTGGTGATTTTCACGACCGACAACGGACCGTGGCTCATCTATGGCGATCACGGCGGCAGCGCCGGAGCGTTACGCGAGGGCAAGGGGACTTGCTGGGAAGGGGGTGTGCGCGTGCCTTGCATCATGAAGTGGCCCGGGAAAATCCCGGCCGGCACCACGTCCGACGCGATGCTCATGACGATCGACCTGTTCCCAACCATCGCCCGAATCGTCGGGGCCGAGTTGCCCAAACATAAGATCGACGGCCTTGATGTATGGCCGCTCCTGGCGGGCGACCCTGGCGCGACCAACCCGCACGACGCGTATCTCTATTACTTTGAAGAAAACCAGCTCCAGGCGCTCGTCAGCGGCGATGGGCGCTGGAAGCTCCAGCTCCCTCATAAGTACCGCTCGCTCTCCGGACATACCGCCGGCCATGGCGGCGTTGCCACCAAGCCTGAATCCATCAAGATTCTCCACCCAGAGCTTTACGACCTCGCAAACGATCTGGGCGAAACCACCGACGTCGCCTCACGACAGCCCGACGTCGTCCATCGGCTCATGGCCGTCGCCGAGCGCGCTCGCGTCGAGCTCGGCGACTCATTAACAAAGCGCAAGGGTCGCGATGTGCGGCCGGCTGCTCATGAATGAACCGCGATTCCGACACAAACGCGATTCAATATTTATGGGCGGCGCGGAATTCGAACCTGCGACTTCCACCGTGTGAGGATGGCACTCTAACCGCTGAGTTAGCCGCCCGAAACGCAATCGACGGGCTCAGCCGCGAAGCTGAGAACGTCAGGGTCAAAAATAGCGACTCGCGACGTCGAAGGCAAGACGACCCACCCCGATCTTGAACATTGATGGACGCAGTAAGGTATTGCCGAAAGCCAAACCCCATTTTACATTATCGCTTGGTTCTGAACCGATTGTCAGGATGGCATTCTCTGCGAGTCGCTCCCGATGCCCGAGTTTTTTCCCGACGTGCCCAAGATCGAATATGGCGGCCCCAAGTCCCGCAACCCGCTGGAATTCAAGCATTACAACCCCGACGAGGTCATCGATGGGAAAACGATGAAGGAGCACCTGCGCTTCTCCGTCGTCTACTGGCATACCTTCTGTAATACGCTTTCGGATCCCTTTGGGGCCGGTACGGCTTTGCGGCCGTGGGACGACGGCAGTAGTTCCGTCACCAACGCGCAGCGGAGAGTCAAAGTCGCGTTCGAGCTCTTCGAAAAGCTCGGGACTCCGTTCTACGCGTTTCACGATCGCGACGTCGCGCCCGAGGGCAGCAACCTCAAAGAGAGCCACAAAAACCTCGACGAGGTCGTCAAGGTCCTCAAGGACGAACAGGCGCGAACCGGCGTCAACTTGCTCTGGGGAACAGCCAATCTGTTCACTCATCCGCGATTCATGCACGGAGCCGCCACCAGTCCCAATTTTGATGTCTTCGCCTTCGCGGGAGCACAGGTCAAAAAGGCCATGGAAGTCACGCTCGACCTCGGTGGGGCGGGCTACACGTTCTGGGGTGGCCGCGAAGGCTATTCGACTCTGCTCAATACTGACATGAAACGCGAGCTCGATCACCTCGCGCGGTTCCTCCACATGGCGGTCGACTACAAAAAGCAGATCGGATTCACGGGCCTTTTTTACATCGAGCCCAAGCCCAAAGAGCCCACCAAGCACCAATACGATTCCGACGCCGCCGCTTGCTTAAACTTTCTCAGGACTTATGGGCTCCTCCCGCATTTCAGGCTCAACCTCGAGACCAATCACGCGACTCTGGCTGGTCACGAGATGATGCACGAGCTCGAAGTCGCCATCGCCGCGGGCGCTCTCGGGTCGATCGATGCCAACACGGGAGACTACCTGCTGGGGTGGGACACCGATCAGTTCCCAACGAATGTGTATCTCACCACCCAGTGTATGCTCGCGATTCTGGCCGGCATGGGGGGCCTCACGACTGGAGGCATTAACTTCGACGCGAAGGTCCGACGCGAGAGCTTCGAGCCGATCGATCTATTTCATGCCCACATCGGCGGTATGGACGCGTTTGCCCGCGGCTTCAAGACGGCCCGAGCGATCATCGCCGACGGCCGGCTCGCCGCGTTCGTCAAGGAACGCTACCGAAGCTGGGACTGCGAGCTCGGCCGCCGCGTCGAAGCCGGCAAAGCCGGCTTCGGCGATCTCGAATCGTATATTCTTCCCAAGGGCGACGCCGCCAAGAACTCCAGCGGGCGCCAGGAGATGCTCGAGAATCTTATCAACGAGTTTATTTGAAGAGGAATGGGAGCAGTCCCAGAGTGAGTTCGGTCGAGCGAATCCGATCAGCCGATGGATCCTGCTCACGATTCTCCCAGCGCCGCGAGGATCCCTTGCATGAAGGCCGGCAAATCGTCGGGGGTACGACTGGTGACGATGTTACCGTCGCGCACGCAGGGGGCGTCTTGCCAGATTCCGCCGGCGTTTTCGACGTCGTCGCGGATGGCGAAGAAGCCGGTGACTTTCCGTCCCTTGAGGCATTTCGCCGAGCAAAGCATCCAGGGCCCGTGGCAGATCGAGGCGAGGATCTTGCCTTGCTTCGCGGCCTGGGTAACCAGATCGACCATCGGCGGGTGCCTGCGCATGTGGTCGGGAGAGTAACCTCCCGGGATGATGATCGCGTCGAAGTCGGCCGCCTTAACCTCACTGGCGGCGACTTCCGCCTTGGCCGGGTAACCGTGCTTGGAAGCATATGTCTCACCTGCCTTGGGACCGACGATCTTGACGTCGCAGCCCGCTTCCCGAAGCCGCAACACCGGATACCAAAACTCGAGGTCTTCGTAGAATTTCTCGACCAGAACGGCCACTCGCTTGCCTTGCACGCTGCTCATGATGTCGTCTCCTATGGTTGAGGTTGCTGTTGGCGAAAAAGGGAAACCAACGGTTCACTAGATTGCGACCAGCGGGGCTGCCTGTGCAGCGGCGGGGCGATGCTCGGCCATGGCCCGCTCGATGCCCTGTTCGAAAGTGAACGGGGGCTGATAGCCGAGTACGCGGCGAGCCTTTTCAATCGAGTAATCCAGGTTCAGCCCGAGAAACTTGAAGCGGGCCTTGTTGATGATCGGCGGGTTCTTGGCGCCTCGAAGCTTGGCGCCGCCCTCGACCAGTGTGGCGAGGAACTTCGCCAGTTTGAGCGGCAGGCGTCGCCTCGGCGGCTCTAATCCCGCGAGTTCGGCGACACGGCCCACGAATTGCTTCTTGGTCACGGCTTGGCCGTCCGTCAAGTTGAATACCTCGCCGATCGCGGCCGGGTTGAGGGCGGCGAGAAAGATCCCGTGAACGAGGTTCTTGACGTAGATGCAGTTGAGCCCGCTGTTCTCCTGACCCGAAGTACATGAAACTGCCGCGTTTGAGGTTCAAAAGCAGTTTGGGCAGGACCGTGCGGTCGCGCTCGCCGTAGATGAACCCGGGCCGGATGATCGCGACGGGCAATCCGTGGCGGCGATGGTATTGGAGCACCAGGGCCTCGGCCTCGGTTTTGGATCGCGTATAAGCATCGAGGGAATTGGCGGCAGGGGGCACCGTCTCGTCGGTTCCGTAATGGTCTCGCCCCTCGTACACTCCGAGCGAGCTCACGTGGACGAACCGTTCGAGCTGGGCCGGCACGGCCGCATCAAGCAGCAATCAAAGCGCGTCCACGTTGAGGCGGCGGAACTCATCAAGGGACCCCCAATCACCAACCTTGGCCGCGCAGTTGAATACCCAGTTGGCCCCGGCAACGCCGGCCCGCAACGCCTTGGCGTCTTCCAGGTCGCCGACGATCGTCTCCACGCCCCATTGCTCGAGCAAGCGAGTGTCGCTCGTGGGACGGACGAGCGCCCGGACCCGATGGCCTTGTTTCAATGCCTCTTCGGTCGCGTGGCTACCGACCAAACCGGTCGCGCCGGTGATGAAAATCGTTTTCGATGGGGTCGCTTTCATGACGTTCCGCGCGGTTCAAGAAATAAGCGGGCCAAGAGCACAGCCGTTATCCTACACAAAACGGCGATAAGGGGTGGTATTCAAATTGGCGGTCGGTGTACGCTTTAGTTATCGGAAAACGGAGGGCCGGCGAGGTGGCACTCTGGGCCGATTCGCGGCCGGGACCGGGTGTTCGGTTTGACAGGAAGCCGACGACGGTCTAGGATTCCCGAATCTCGGCCCTTTCTGGACATGATGGCGATCAGCGCGAAGAGGAAGGGGCTGGATTTATGGCAAGTGTTTTCAAGAACGACGAGCTGGATTCTTTTCGCCACACGCTGCAGACTTTGCAATCGCGGTTGCGCGGCGATTTGGACCAGATGACAGACGAAGCTCTCCACTGGGACAATGCTGGTGGAACGGGCAATCTTTCCAACGTTCCCCTGCATATGGCGGACCTGGGCACGGATAATTATGACCAGGAGTTTACGCTGGGCCTGATCGAGAACGAGCAGGGGACGCTGGATCTGGTCGTCGAGGCGCTAGACAGGATGGAAAACGGTAAGTTTGGACAATGTGTGGAGTGCGACGAGCCGATCTCCAAGCCGCGCCTGCAGGCGATCCCTTATGCCCGGCATTGTATCGGCTGCGCAAGGAAGCTGGAGGCCAGCGAATGAAGAACGAGGGGCAAATCGGTCTAAGCAGATACCTGCTTTTCTCGTTGATCGCCCTGAGCGGGGCAGCCTTCGACCAGGTGACCAAGACGATCGTCTTCTCGAAAGTCGGTCCTCCGGGGAGTAAGCAATCACTCGTGCCCCCCATCCTTGATCTGCGCACCAGTTATAACACCGGCGCTCTCTGGGGTTTTGGGGCTTGGATCCCGTACAGCAGCTTCGTGTTCGCGGGTTTTTCCGTCATCGCGGCCGGAGTGATCATCTACTATCTGTTCGTCCTCGGAGCCGCCTCGCACCGAGTTCTTACGGTCGCTCTGGGGCTCATCATGGCGGGTGCGATGGGCAATTGCTACGACCGGCTGGCGTTCGGGCATGTCCGCGACTTCGTTTACTTTCACGTCGACGCGATCGGCTTCGAATGCGCGATCTTTAACTTTGCCGACAACATGCTGATCGCCGGAGCGATCACGCTGGTTTTGTATGCTCTGCGGCCGGAAAAGCCCCCACAGGATGACGCTCCCTCGGACAAACACCCTGGCGTCGCGACTTCTTTCGTCGGCTGAGCCGATCGCTTCAGACGTCATAGTAAAGTGCGAATTCATAGGGATGGGGGCGGACGCGGATGGTCTCTACCTCGTGCGACTGCTTGTACCAGATCCACGTATCGATGACATCGGGCGTGAAGACGTCACCACGCAAGAGGAACTCGTGGTCGGCCCTCAGCGCTTCGAGCGAGGCCTCCAGCGAGCGCGGAGTGGTGGGAACCGTATCGAGCTCTTCGGGCTCGAGGTCGTAAATGTCTTTGTCGAGCGGCTCGCCGGGCCGGATCTTGTTTTGGATGCCGTCTAAGACCGCCATCAGCATGGCCGAGAAGAGCAGATAGGGATTCGCGGCACTGTCGGGCCCGCGGTACTCGATCCGGCGGCTTCTGGGGCTTGGGCTGTTGACCGGGACGCGGATGATGGCGGCGCGGTTGCGCCGGCTGTATGAGATCTTGGTGGGGGCCTCATAGCCGGGGACCAGCCGTTTGTAGCTGTTGGTGGTGGGGTTGGCGAAGGCGCAAAGGGCCGCCGCGTGCTTGATCAGGCCGCCGATGGCGTGAATGCCCAGGTCCGACAGGCCCGCGTATCCATGGCCGGCCAAGAGCGGCTGATCGTCTTTCCAGAGGGTCAGGTGAGTGTGCATGCCCGAGCCGTTGTCACCGAAGAGGGGCTTCGGCATGAACGTGGCGGTCTTGCGGCTGCGCCTCGCGACGTTGCGAATGATGTATTTGGCCGTGACGACCTGGTCGGCGCTTCCCACTAAGGGCCGGGGCACGAGGTCGATCTCGCACTGGCCAGCGGTCGCCACTTCATGAAAATGGGCCGCGGTGGCGATGCCACACTCGAACATGCGCTGGGCCATTTCAGAGCGAAGATCCACAAGGCTGTCGGTTGGTGGACACGGAAAATAGCCCAGTCCTGATCCTGGCTTGTAACCAAGGTTGGGGTTTTCTGTTTTCCCTCGGTTCCACGCCCCTTCGACCGAATCAACCTGATAAAACGCCTCATGACCGCGTTGATCGAACTGCACGTTGTCGAACACGAAAAACTCGAGCTCGGGAGCCAGCAGGCACTGATCGGCCACGCCCGTGTTCCGCATGTAGCTTGTGGCCTTGCGGGCAATGTTGCGGGGGTCGCGCGTGTAATCCTGGTGCGTGATGGGATCATGGATGTTGCAGATCATCGTGAGCGTCGGTTGCACCGGAAACGGATCGATCAGGGCCGTCTCGGGCTGGGGGACGACCAGCAGGTCCGACTCGTTGATCGCCCGCCAGCCCACGACGCTTGAACCGTCAAAGCCGATGCCCTCCTCGAACGTGTCCTCGGTGAGCGAGTCGGCGGGAATGGAAAAATGCTGCCAGACACCGGGAAAATCCATGAATCGCAGGTCAACCGTCGTCACCTCGCGCTGCCGGATCTGTGCCAAGACTTCTTTGGGGGTCACTCAACCGCTCTCCTTTTGTGTCGTGAGCTGAAATAGCCGGGGATCATTCTCCGTCGCGTCCCAAATTCGACGCCGCACGGTATGGCCATTATCATGGTGTTTACTGGAACACGATAGATCGAGCCAACGAAAAAGCATCGAAACGCTTCCAGTTCGTTGGCCAGGCGTCCCCAGCGTTCACGCGATCGTCTGGGCGGGGCGGCCAGGGGGACGAAAAAAACGTCGGATTCCCTAGGGGGGGATGCCGGCAAAACCGGCTAAACGTGGGTCGGAGGAGGTTTCGCCGGTTTTGCCGGTGGGCGCCGATAGGTTCTCACGGTTTTTGCGCCCAAGTTTGTCGGTGGTTGCCCGCGGGACTGCCTGAAATTCTGGCGATCGGGGGATTGATCGAGGGAGTTTCAGGTTCGTGATCGCCGATCGTATCTGGAGGCCAGGGGGACGAAAAAAAACTTCGGATTCCCTCTGGCGGGTCCCGGCAAAACCGGCAAAACCTCGGTCGAATGGGGTTGCGCCGGTTTCACCGGCAGGCGCCGATAGGTTCTCACGGTTTTTTGCGCCTGGGTTTTGCCGGCAGTCAGGTCAAAGATTATCCGAAATTCTTGAGAGGTACCGCTGAAGATAATCAGTCATGCATTCCCCCCGTGATCAGCGTGGGGTGAACCCATACCAGCTCTGATGGACGGCCCCCACGCCCGGGATCTTCAGGCGCCGCCTCGACCACTTTCACCCACCCTCGGTCGTCCAAGAGGTCGACGGCTCGTCGGACGTCTTCGTTGGTGTTATACCCCGCGCCGGGCTGAATGAGACATTCCCACTTCTGGAGGATTGTGGTAAATCTGTGCCGAGTTCGGCAAGGAGGTCATTGCGTTTGTTATACCGCACGGAGGCGGATGATGGCGTGGACTCGTATACAACTCACCGAGGACGAGCAGCGGATCGTCAATGAGGAACGATCGAGCCATCCGAATCTCCAGGTTCGTGACAAGATGTGGACGATCTGGCTCTTGCATTGCGACTTGACTCGCCAGAAGGCTGCTGAGGTCGTTGGAGTTTCTCGCGCCACAGTGCAGCGATATGTGGATGCCTACCGCCAAGGCGGATTGGACGGACTACGGCGTTCGAACGTCCAAAGGCCCGTGAGCGAGTTGGCCGCATTTCGTGACATCATCCGAGCGTCATTCGAAGAACAACCCGCGTGCACGATCGCCGAGGCATGCGACCGAATCGAGAGGCTGACCGGCGTCCGTCGAGGTCCGACTCAGGTACGCAAATTCCTCAAGGACATGGGATTGAAGTGGCAGCGCATCCGAGCGATCCCCGTGCCGCCCAAAAAAACTTGGACGAGCACGTTCGGGATCAAGCCGAGTTTCTCAACACCAAACTGAAACCGAAACTGGATGACGCTCAAGCCGGTCACGGTCACGTCTTCTTCGTGGACGCGGCTCACTTCGTGTTCGGCACGTTCCTCTGCTGCCTATGGTCGTTCACGCGAATTTACGTACGCGCAGCGTCGGGGCGTCAACGGTTCAATGTTCTGGGGGCGTGGAACGCCGTCACGCGGGAATTGATTGCCGTGACCAACACGACGGTCGTCAATACCGACAGGATGTGTGACTTATTGCGCAAGATCGCCAATCTGGGACTGACTGGACCCATCACGCTGGTTCTGGACAACGCCCGCTATCAGCGCAACGCCGTGGTGCAGGCGTTGGCGGCTGAACTGGGCCTCTCGCTGTTGTACCTGCCGTCGTATTCCCCCAACCTGAACCTCATCGAGAGACTGTGGAAGTTCATGAAGCGACGCGCTCTGTACGGCCGCTACCACCCAACCTTCAGCGACTTTCGGGCCGCCATCCAAGAGGTGCAAGACGGCTTGTCGACTAAATACGCCGAGGGACTGGCCACGCTGATGACGCTCAATTTTCAGCAATTCGAGGATGTTTCACTCATGGCCGCGTGAGGTATAAGACCTCCCCACCCTTTTTTACGACTTGGCGATACGTGAACGGGTTCGGCAATGACCCGTTCATTTTCTCGGCCAGCTTGATCGCATCGGACGGGTCGCCATCCATCGCCGACTGATAGACCCGTCGCGCGTGGGCTTTGAGTAATTAGGCTGTGTTCTTGGCCGTCATATCGGGGTACCGGTCGAAGTTAACGAATTTGCCGGGCGGGTCGGGGTACATGAGGATTTGGAACCGTGGCACAAACCCATCCTCCTGCTCCCCAGAAATCGAGCCTCGAAGGACGCGTGCCAATAGTCCCGGTTGGATCGTGCCGAAAATCGCCAGGCACACGTTGGGGATGTGGATCGTGCCGCGGCCGATACGATCGAACAGTGGTACGGCTCGCGGAAGGCATTTTGGGCAAGCCACCTCGGACCCTCCCGAAGCCGGCAAAGCGTCGGGCTCCAGAAGCCGAGTCGTTCGCCAATGCCAGCCATGACCGTGGATGGGATTGCGCAATGTCACGTAGATTTGGAGAGCACGTGATCCCGCCAAGAACGGCGCTCTGCCGCTCGTTGGGTCGACGCTATACGGGACGGCCCTGGTTGGCGAGGCCTACGGTTACGGCATCATTTTCAGTCTACTGGTGGCCGGCGGCACTCCCAGGGTGCTGGCCTCATTCAACGGAACGGACGGCGCCGTCCTCGAGGCAACTTGACATAAGGATACACGGATGCGACAATCGCAACATACGCCGCGGCTCGTGGCGAGTCTCGTCGTAGTGACCGTTTCGGTTCAATCTTCCGCGCGCCGACTCATACTAATGGAAACACATCATGAGTTGTTCTAGAATGTTCATATTCGGCGTCTGGCGAGCGGACGCTCATCGATTTTTCCGCCGAAAAGCCGATCTGGGGGCTTTACCCGCGACGGATTGGCGTGTGCGCCTTTGCGTCGTTCTTATCACCACTTTTCGGAGGTTTAGACAATATGCGAATGCGTCGAGGTTTCACTCTGATCGAACTCTTGGTCGTTATCGCGATCATCGCGGTTCTTATCGCCCTGCTTCTGCCCGCCGTTCAGGCGGCACGCGAGGCAGCCCGGCGGACGCAGTGCACCAACAATCTCAAACAGTTGGGGCTGGCCCTTGCCAATTATGAGTCGGCGAATGGGGCGTACCCCTCCGGCGACATCTTCAGTACAGCTATGCCCGGCTGCACTTTCCCCAGCCTTGCACTATCGCAGTGCCAGGAAACGCCGTCGTTTGGTCTGATGCTACCTTTTCTCGAGCAGGGATCGCTCGCCAACGCTTACAACTACACACTCGGCATCGCGGGGGGGTACTCTGGGGGCGCGGGTGGGAGCCCTCAGGGCGAGTGGTGTAACAGCACGGTCCGTGCCACCAGGATTCCCTCCTTTCAGTGCCCCAGTGACAACGCGCAGGTCTTCGCCGTCAACCAAAACGGCATACTTTCACCGCCTGCCGATGTGGCTATCCTCGTTTTCAACGCCACGAAGGGAAACTACGGCGCGAACTGGGGCAACACGGATATGGGCCAGTGGGCCTACTTCGGCACCGCTGGTTCAGGTACCGCACTCGGATGTTCCGCGGCAACAACGGCTCCGTGCACGGGGCAATATAAAGCGTCCCCGTTCGGGTACAACTTGATAGGAACGGGGCCGCAGGCGGTAAAGGTCTCCTCGGTCAGTGACGGGTTGAGCAACACGCAGTTCTGCTCGGAGATCCTCCAGGGGGCGAACGACGACCTGCGCGGTACCATTTGGTTCAACGAAGCCGGCGGGGGTACCTACTTCACGCGATTCACGCCGAACGGAACGTTTGAGTACATTCTGGGCGTCAATAGCGTAGACACCATTTTCGGTTTGAACCCATGCGGCACCGGCACCTCTTCGCCAAACCCCCCGGCCAAACCCGGCTGTTACTGTGACAACCAAGTCGCCCAAGGGCTGGCGTGCACCTGTCCGGGCACAAGCGGTGTGGGCGGGATCATCGTTGAGGGATATTCGTACGTCGCGTCGCGAAGCCGGCATCCCGGTGGCGTTAATACCCTCTTTGGAGACGGCTCGGTCCACTTCATGAAAAGCTCGATCAGTTGGCCAATCTGGGTAGGGCTGGGCACCATCCAAGGCGGCGAAGTGATCAGTGCTGATTCGTACTGAGGACGACGCGATCGGGGTTGGAACAGGCCGATATCGCATGATAACACACACCGAGAAGCCGCCGCTGCCGTGTTGTCCCGAGGAGCCCCGGTTTGTCTTGCTTGAGCACGACTGGAACGGCGTACATTGGGACTTTATGCTCGAAGACGGCGAGGTCTTGCGGACATGGGCCATCGACCACCCAGTCGTGTCAGGACGAATGCTCTCGGCCAGAGCGCTTCCAGACCATCGGCGTGTGTATTTAGAGTACGAGGGGCCGATCTCGGGAAACCGCGGCCGCGTTCGCAGAGTCGATGAGGGAGCCTATCGCGTCCTCGAATGGTCGCCTGACGTCGTACGAGTGGAACTGGCCGGCGGTCAACTGGTAGGAGAAGTCGAGCTGCGAGCATCAACTTCGCCTTCGGGCGCCCCCACGTCGTGGACCTTCAGTTTGCGAAACTTCGACTGAAGCACCTTGCGTGATGGCAGTATCGGTCGCGAAAATACCCCTTTGGCCCGGTCCGACCTGCCGGCCAGTCGAATCTGGCCTTGGCGGACGCGGAGTTCCTCGAGTTGTACGTCGTCGCGCTTGAGATTGGGCGTATAACGCACAAGAACCACGGGGTACCCATCTTTGCGGCTCCACTCGGCATCGACGCCGTGGTACCTAACATACTCGACAATTCTACTGATGACGTAGTCGGCGCGGATGGGAAGAATGCCGGCCCGAATTCTCTCGAGCGTGAATTCGACGGTGTTTCCACCCGAGACGCGCGGACGGCCCACAACCGTGATGACCGACTCCACACCTCTCTGCTTCAAGAGGAACGCGAAAACAATGCGGTCTAACTCAAAGAGCACGCGCGGTTCGTGAACCTCCGGGGGAAGATGGTGGCCAAACTCCTTGACGAGATTCTCCGCTAACCAAGCGTTCACTTCCCTGTCTGAGAAGACGGCCTCCCAACTTCGTTCGTTGCAAATGTCGTTGCGAAGCTGAAGGCTCTGCGCTTCGAATTCCCTGGCGATCCGCTCCCGCCTCCGCGCGACGGGACCACCATTTCGCGGTAATACGACGGCTGGTAGGTCAGAGAAAACCATCCAGCCATTGGAATCGCCGTGATGAGGCAAAGTCCAAAACCAATCCAGAGCAACCGCTTGCGGGCATTGTGCATCGGAGATCCCCGATCTCTAATCGTAGAGAGCGTGCGAAAACCAAACGCGACCGTGGCTCTGGGGCGGCGAGTCATGGTGTACAGCGGGCAGGCCTGACACGGAGACGTGGTCGAACCTTCACTGAAGTCTATGCGCCTTTATTAAAGAGGTCAACCCTGGTTCGACACATCGGGCATGGATTCGTGGTGACACGCGCGGCATGAAGCGTGCCGATTGCCGCATCGAATTTAGCCGGGTGCATGCTGAAGCCATTGAACGCAGGGCCATGGTGCGCCTAGCATAGCAATGTAGATTCAACGCACGGGGGGCCTGAGTTCATGCCATCTCGGTTTGTTTCTTTGATTATTTTGATTTACTGGTCGATCGCCGCATTCTGCCTTCTGACCTGGGACGTCCTCCCCGAGATGACGTCGGGCTATCCGCCCGATTTGCGATCCATTACGCTTGCCGGCGATTCGGCCCGACGGATCCGTTGGAGAATTCAGGTGATCGATGATCCTCGATCTCCTGATGTCTACCGGACCGTGGGAGAGGCGGTGACCGGGTGCGCCCGGCGAGCCAATGGCTGGTTTGAGCTGACCAGTCGGGTCGACCTCGACGCTGCCGGCCTTTTGAAGGGGACAGCGTTCTTCTCCCAGTCAAGCATCCGGATGGGAGTCGAAAGTCTTTACCTTGTCACACCTTCCGGTAATCTTCACTCGCTCCTGCTCGAGGTCAAGTCGAGAGAGCCTTCAGAGACCTTGGTCGAGGTAAAGGGTGAGATTAAGGGCAAGACAATCGAGATCGTCTCACGGGGCCCGGTGGAAATTCTCAACAAGAAGATGGTCATCGGCTACGCGCCCAGAAGTGTGATCCAAGACCTGCTTGGACCGCTTGATCGGCTTCCCGGCCTGCACGTGGGTCAGCGGTGGGAATCGCAGGTGATCAATCCCTTCACCGGCCAAGTCACTCCGGTGAAAGTCGAGGTCAAGCGGCGAGGGCTTATCCACTGGAACGGGAAGTCGGTGCCCACCTTCGAGGTCGAACAGCGAACGGGCCCGCTGTCGATGCGGACGTGGGTCGATCTCGATGGGGTGATTCTCCGCCAAGAAGTACCGTTGCCGTATGTGCGGGTGGTGCTGGAGCGCCGGCCCGATGCCGACCTTGTTCCAACATTGCCACAGCCCGGGGTGCCAGCCTCATGATCGCAGTTCGCGGTGTCACCAAGCGTTTTGGGTCGAAGTGCGCTGTCGACCGGCTCGACCTGGAAATTCGCGCTGGCGAACTGTTCGCGTTTCTCGGGCCCAACGGCGCGGGCAAGACCACGACGATCAAGATGATCTGCGGGCTGCTGGCACCGAGTGCCGGCACGGTCCAAGTCGGTGGTTTCAATGCCGCTACCCAGCAGGCTCACCAACTTCTCGGCTACGTTCCCGATCAGCCGTATCTCTACGACAAGCTCACCGGTCGCGAGTTCCTCCGGTTCGTCGTGGAGATGTACGGGCTGGAGCCGCGCCGGGCAACTGAGCGGATCGACGACCTGATCGAGACATTCGAGATGGGCGATTACGTCGACGAACTTTGTGAAAGCTACTCGCAGGGAATGAAACAACGGGTCGTGTTTGCCTCGGCCTTGGTGCACGACCCCAAGGTCCTTGTCGTCGACGAGCCCTTAGTCGGGCTCGACCCGCGGAGCGCGCGGATCGTGAAGGACTTGTTCCTTACCCAGGCTCGGTCGGGCTGCGCGGTGCTCATGTCCACCCATCTGCTGGCGATCGCCGAAGAGCTGGCGGACCGAATCGGTATCGTCGATCACGGCCGGATGCTGGCGATCGGCACGCTCGAGCAGCTTCGCAGTCAGGTGCAGCATCACGGGCCCCTGGAAGATCTCTTTCTGAAACTGACCGGCGATCAACGCCCCAGGACAAATGGCGTGATCGACTCGGAACTGGCCGGGACGCAACGATGAGCCTCGCGATTCCTGAAATCAACCGGCTGGAGCTTCCCCCGATCAAGGCCGAACAAACGGCCCGGGCTTTCCGGCACTTGCGGTGGTGCCTCGCCTGCAACACGATTCGCTCGCTCTTATCGGGCTCGCGGCTCAGACTCGCGATGGTTCTCTTTTGCAGCGCTGTCTTCTGGGTCGGCCTTTTCGGTTTGTTCCTGGGCGGGTTCGTTATCATCGGTCTTCCCGACGAGCTTTTCCAGAAGATCTTCGAGTACCTGTTCAGCATGTTCTTCCTGTCCATTTCGATCATGCTTTTTTTCTCGACGGGCATCATTACGTACACCGCGCTCTTTCATTCGCGCGAAGGGGCCTTTTTGCTGAGCACGCCCGCCACGACCGACCGGATCTTCGCCTACTTGTTCGCCGAGGCCGTCGGGCTCTCGAGCTGGGGCTTCTTCCTGTTGGGTAGCCCGCTCATGGTAGCCTACGGGATCACTGTCAAGGCGCCGGCGGGCTTTTATGCGATGTTCCTGGTTTACCTTGTGACGTTCGTTCTGATTACCGGCAGCCTCGGTGCGATCACGGCGATCGTGGTCGCCAATATTTTTCCGAAACACCAGAAGATCGTGCTTTCCTTTGCCGTGATCGGCACGTTGGCCTTGCTGGCCGGGCTGGCGATCCGGCTCTGGAAGACGCCCGGCGACACGCTCACCAGCGACTGGCTTGGCAATGTGCAAAACCGGCTGGCGTTTTGCCAGCATCCCTTGTGGCCGAGCCGCTGGATGTCCGCCGGTTTACTTGCCTCGGCGCAAGGCGAATGGCGTCGAGCGGGCTACTACCTGATGGTCCTTTCGGCACACGCCGCGCTCGGCTACCTGGCCGCCGCCGCCGTGGCGCGCGACCTTTATTTCCGGGGCTATAGCCGGGTTCAGGGAAGCCGAAGCAACCGCCGTCGCATGGGGCTTTATGCCCTCGATGCTCTCTTTCACCGGCTCTTCTTTTTTCTGCCCCGGCCGATTCGTCTCCTGATCCTCAAAGACCTGCGCACCTTCCGCCGCGACCCGGCTCAGTGGTCGCAGTTCTTGATCTTCTTCGGTCTGCTCGCCTTCTATTTCCTGAACATTCCGCGCCTCGGCTACGGGGTTCAGAGTCCGTCATGGCGAAACATGCTGAGCTTTCTGAATATCTCGGTGACTGCCCTCATCCTTTCAACTTTTACCAGTCGGTTCATTTTCCCGTTACTCTCGCTGGAAGGTCGCAACTTTTGGGTCCTCGGCCTTCTGCCCGTCGCCCGCGAGCAGATTCTCTGGGGTAAATTCGCGTTCTCGGTCGGGATCTCGCTGGTTGCGACCGAGGTCCTGATCTTTTTGAGCGACCTCATGCTGGGGGTGAGCCCCGTGATCGTCGCGCTCCATGTGGGAATGGTGGCGATTCTCTGCATGGGGCTCTCGGGCATCAGCGTCGGCCTAGGCGCCGGCTGCCGAATCTGCGCGAGACCGATCCGTCCAAGATCGCCGTCGGGTTCGGCGGCACACTCAACTTGTTGGTCAGCCTGGTGTTCATTTTCGCGATCGTGACGGCGCTCGCCGTTCCCTGTCATCTTTACTTTCTTGGCCAGGAGCATCCCGAGACATCGTCGCTGGCCCTCTCGCAGAGCGGGTTCCGGTTTTGGTTGACCGTGGCGATCGTTGTCAGCCTTTCGATTGGTGCCATCGGGACGATCGTGCCGCTCCGAATCGGGATCAAGGCGTTTCAGCGGATGGAGTTTTGAATCATGGGCCGAACATTCATCGACCGAGCTTTGGGGAGCAGCATCCCCTATGTGACGTACGCGGTGCCGGTCTTCTTTCTGTTGATCGGGATCGAGCTGGCGGCGGCGCTCTGGCAGCGACGAGAAGCCTATCGGCTCCACGATTCGGTAAACGACCTGAGCTGTGGCATCACCGACCAGGTCGTGGGCCTGTTCTTGAAGGGGCTGCTCTTTCTGGGATACCTGGGGACATTTGCTTATTCGACTCGCGTGGGTATGAACCTGGTGGATGTCGAGAGCTACTCCGCCGGCGGCAAGTGGCTGGCGGCAATTGGGCTGTTTCTGGGTGTCGATTGCGCGTACTACTGGTTCCATCGCATCGCCCACGAGTACAACGCTCCCTGGGCCGGGCACGTCGTGCACCATTCGAGTGAAGATTACAACCTGGCGGTGGCGCTCAGGCAGGGGACGTTTCAAGGGCTCTTCTCCTGGGTCTTCTACCTGCCGCTCGCCCTGGTCGGCTTTCCGCCGGCCTGGTTCGCGGCGGTGTCTAGCTTCGATACGCTCTATCAGTTCTGGATCCACACCCGCTTAATCGGCAAGCTGGGCCCGCTGGAATGGGTTCTCAACACGCCGTCGCATCATCGCGTTCACCATGCCCGCAATCCTAAATACCTGGATAAAAACTATGCCGGGGCACTGATCATCTGGGACCGGATGTTCGGTACGTTTCAGGAAGAAGAGGAAGAGCCGGTCTATGGGTTGGTCAAGCCCTTAAACAGTTGGAACCCGCTCTGGGCCAACCTGCACGTCTGGAACGAACTGTTCCGGGACGCATGGCTGGCGCCGCGATGGAGCGACAAGCTACGCATCTGGTTTATGCCGCCGGGCTGGAGGCCCGAGGGCTTGCCCCCCAATCCCCCTCCTCCCGAGGTCACCCGACAGACGGCCATCGCCTACGACACAAAGGTTCCGCGCCTTGAATGCCTACGGCCTCGCGCAGTTCGTGGCGGCGCTGCTCCTGGCATTCAGTCTCATGGCGACTGGCAAGTCGCTGCCTCGTGGCTCGGTGATCGTCGCCACGTTTCTCGTTTTGTGGGCGCTGGTCAATATCGGCGGCATCTTCGAACGTCGCCGGTGGGCACTCATCTCCGAGCTTTTGCGGCTCCCGGTGACGGTCGCGCTCTTGACCTCTAGGTTGCCCGATGGCTCATGGGTTGGGCCCGCGCGGGTGGGCCTCGGCTTGGCCGTCGTTGCGCTCTGGCTTTTCCTGCTGGCCTATCGCCGCGAGTTCGATTCGCGCCGTCCAATCCGAACCGCATCATTGGGTACCCCGCTCGCCACACGGACGCGGCGGAGAACCGGCCGGCGGTTGCGGCGGGTTCGGTCAGCATGCCCGGTTTGGACGGCGGTTTCAGCGCATGATAGCCGGCCCATGAAAAGCCGCTCGTTCGGTGATGATATTCAGCTCGCGTCGACACGGGCTGATGGCAAGCGACTGTGATGCGGGCACGAATTCGCAGACAACGTACGTTTGTTTGGGCTCGACCGCTGATCCGCTCGTCGCCCGATACGTCCTGACGTCTTGAAGCGTGTAGCGATCCCGGTGCGAGTCGATCCAGTTCATGAAGCCAGGAACCTCGGTGGGCATTCGGTTCAAGAGGACGCAGCGCAACGGCCGCGTGGGAGACACCGTGTCCCAACGCGGAAGGCGTCTCTGTTGATGGCGGCGGGAGTAAATCCGCTGCAAGCACAAGTACTGATCGGTCCCGTACGCCCACTGACCAGGCCGGAAGGGAATGCCAAGGTCGGTCTGAACGCAGACCAGTTCGCCGTCGACGGAGAGCTCGTCCCAAAACCACCGGGCAAACTCTCGTCCAGTCCGATCCCAGGGCGTGCGGTAAGGGTTTACGAGGTCGTGACCAAGCTGCCATAATCCCGCCGTAACCAGAATCATCGCCAGGCCAGGGCTGGCCCACCGCGCCAGGGCCGGCGGCCGCAGCCGGGCACAAAGCCAGGCCAGGCCGGCACAAGCCAAGAGGATCGTCGACGGTGTGAGGAACTGCGCCAACCGAACGCTCATGCCGTAGGGATAACGCCGCAACACGGCAGCCGCCATGACCAACGGGAATGGCAGTGCAAGCAACACGGCAACCTTCGCGTTGCCGCGCTTGACGACAAACATGCCGACGACAAAGCACCCGAAGATCAACGCCGACAGACCGGCCAGCCGATTCACGCCATACGGATACGCGAACAGTGGCCCGGTGTGCGCTCGCAGCAGCCAGCCGGCCAGAGCACCCGGATTGCGCCAGGGGGGAGGAAAGGCGGTTGACCAGTATTTGATCAGGTAGTCTCGGCTTGCCGCTGAAGCGGTATATTGGTTCAGGGCGATCATCCCCGCGACGGCCGATCCAGCCGCTGCCAGGAATGCTCCATACGCCGCCGTTACCTTCGTCGTCCGCTGTTCGAGCACTTGAAAGAAGCCGATCACGGCGACTTCGCCGATGATGAAGACCGATGGCAGCGAGGTCGCCACGGCCAAAGGCGCGATCGCCGCCATGGCCCAAACAGATCGGGATCGCCCCGGGGCCTGTAGCCAAGCGACCGCCAGGCTTAGTAAGACGAGACTGACAAGCAAGTCAGCCGAATAGGGCTTGACCTCCGCGGCGTAGCGGATTGGCGGAATCGAGACGGCGAAGAGCGCCATCGCTAAGAGCGCGGCCGTCGTCCCGCCGCCAAGCACCCGCCGGGCCAGGAAATAGAACAGCGGAATGCTCGCTGTGGCACACGCCACCGGAATCGGCGCAGCGAGAGCTCCGAAAAACCAAAAAGACGCACGACGACCCATTCCAAGGCCAGGAAACCGAGCGGGCATACCTGCCGGTACGCGAGCGGTCTCGCCAGCTCGGTCCAGTCGCGGTCCAGCAGATTTGCCGCCAGCATCGTCTCGTCGCACCACATCGGATAATTCTGGAGCCAGCGCACCAGGCGCAAAACGACCCCAAGGACCATCAAACCGATCACCGCTCGCGGTAGATCGACACTCGGCCGCTGCTTCGCGGTCGCCCATGCCCGAAAGCCGTCCATTCCGCTCTTTCTCCGTAGCGGGCCCGACAACGGTTCTTGTTCGACCCATTCAGAGCTATCATCGGTCTAGGGAAGATGGAAGATAAACGGCATCGCCAGAAGTCCAGGTGACTCCTGATGGTGGGCAGGATATTGCGATCGAATGCGTACGGTTCAGAAAGGATCGGCCGACGGTAACGGTTATGCCGATCCTTTCTTGTGTTATTGCTGACGAGGTGCGCCATTGGATTACGGTATCTTCACCGAGCCGTTGCTGGGGCAACGCCCTAACTCGTTCCTACGCTCCCGCGTAGGAATGCCGTCTCCGACGCTCCCGCGTCGCACCTAATTCTTCCGTCCTCGGAGCATGTACCGCGCGGAGCAAGATCCCACTTCGGCTCGCGGGGCTGGTTGCTTGGCTTGGTTCCCGAAGACGACGCGGAGCGTCGAAGACGGCATTCCGACGCGGAGCATCGGAACGAGTGCCCGCAGAGCATCGGGACGCTATCAAGACGCCACTGGGAAACTGCGCCTGCCAGAATCCGCTGGCGCACCGTTGCTGACGTAAGTTTCAGGCATCGAACCAGTTCACCGGTGCAATTTTCGCGTTAACAGGTTAAGATTGCGGCTTCCCGTGTCTCCGCACGGAAGTGGGTCTTTTGCCAATTTCCATTCTTGGAATCGAGGAGAACCGAGAGATGAACGATTCGCATTCCGATCCCGTCGGTCGTCGGGCATTCCTCCAGGCGGGCGTGATCGCCACGGCTGCCACGACCGGTTTGGTTGTCGGCGACGCAGCGGCACAGGAGCCTAAAGCCGGAAATGGCAAGCTCGTCTTGCCGACGCGGAAGCTGGGCAAAACCGGTGTCGAGGTGACTTTACTCAATCACGGCACGGTCGGCGGGCCCGCCGGACTCAACCGCCTTCTCCGCGCGGCCTATCTTGAAGGCGTCCGCTACTTCGACACCGCCGAAGGATACAAGAATTCCGAGAAAGTCATCGGCGAGTGGTTTACCGCCATGCCGGAGGTTCGCAAGTCAATCTTCTTGGCGACCAAGAGCCATGTCCATACCCCGTCGGCCATGCTCAAAAAGCTCGATCAGCGGCTCGCCGTCCTCCAAACCGACTATATCGACCTGCTATTCTTCCACGGCCTCAGCACGGCCCAGACCGACTGGCCCAAGAGCAAGGAGCTCAAGGCGGCCGCCGAGGCCATCAAGAAGACCGGCAAGGTCAAGTTCGTCGGCTTTTCGACCCATGACGTGAAGATCGCCGAGCAGATTCAAAACGCGGCGGAGGGCGGTTTCATCGACGTCATCATGCTCAAGTACACTCCATGGCTCGAAAAGGACGCGCCTCTCAACAAGGCGCTCGATGCCTGCCACGCGAAAGAAATCGGGCTCGTTTCGATGAAGCAGCTCGCCGGCCAGATGCAATTCACCGCGAAGCACGTCCCATCGATCAAGGCCAAGGGGCTGACGCCCGCTCAGGGCTTGCTTCAGGCGATTTGGACGGACGAGCGATTCTCAGCCTCGTGCGTGACTCTGCGCAACACCGAGCAGATCCGCGAAAATGCCGACGCGGCCCGGCGCTTTGAGCCGCTCAAACAGGCGGAGATCGAGGAGCTTCGCGATGCCGTCCTGGCATCGAACCCGACGATGTGCCCCGGCTGTGACGGCCGCTGCTCGCTCGCCGGCGGCACCAAGGCTCGGCTCGGGGACCTTTCGCCGGTTCTATACCTACTACGAATCGCATGGAATGCGCGGCGTTGCCCGCGAGTCGTACGCCGAGCTGGCCGCTGAAGAACGCGACTGGACGGGTGCCGATCTCGTCGCCGCCCGCGAGGCATGCCATCACAAGATCGACTTCTCGGCCATGCTCCCCAAGGTCGATCGTCTCTTGAGTTGAACGGCGACCGCATGGTCCGGCGCGATCGTCCGCGCGAGGGATTAACATCCCTCGCGCGGACGATCGATCGCTATCGAAACAGCCGCGGTGCCAGCAGATACAGGTCGTTTTTCCAGACGTCCCAGGTATGGCCGCCGGAATCGACCTGCCAAACATGCGGGATCTTCCTCTGGGCCAAGGCGGTGTGTACGCGCTGGCTGACAATGATCAGCGGGTCCCGTTTTCCACAGGAGATCCAGAGTAACTTGAGCTTCTTGACGGCCATGGCCGGCTCGGGCACCAGCTTGGCCTCGGCCTTTCGTGTTGGGGCCTGCGGAAAAGGCCGCGATCGAGGCGAACGTATCGAGATGGGCTAGGCCGAAATTGAGCGATTGCCCGCCTCCCATCGAAAACCCCGCCAGCGCGCGGTGCTCGCGGTCAGCCTTAACCGGATAGTGCGACTCGATATAAGGGATGATGTCCCTGAGTAGATCGCGCTCAAAGGCCGCGAACGCTGGAAACTGTTTGATGTAGCTTCCCCCCGGTCGGTCTTGCTTGGCGGCGCGACCGTTGACCATGACGACGATCATCGGCACGAGCTTCCCATCGACGTAAAGGTTGTCGAGAATCACGTCGGCCCGGCCCTTGCGCACCCAGTCTCGTTCGTCCTCGCCGATGCCGTGCAACAGGTACAAGACGGGGTACCGGCCGTCTTTCGCATATCCCGGCGGCGTGTACACGAGCAGCTTGCGCCGGGTGCCGACGGTCTTGGAATCATATTCGACCGTTTCGACCTTACCCCGGGCGACCCCGTCGCGCCGGGCGTCGAATCCCTTCGGTGCCGCCGGCAGGGGTCCTTCCTGCTTGGGGCCCGGCCTGGCCTCCCGCGACCGATCGCCCGCCGCGAGGGAGAACGTCAGAAGCGCGACGGCCCACAACATGAGTCCGCGGATCGCGCAGCCGTTGTCATCGATCACTCCTTACTAACCCGACGCACCAGCGAGGGATCCCACCGTACCAACGCACCGGCCGGGGATTCCATCGTCGGAACCCTCGCTGGCGCATCGGGTTAGTGTGAGACGCTTGTCGGGCCGGGGGACAGGAATTAGTCGCAAGGATCGCACGGGTGCCGTCATCGACCGCTCCTTTTCTCGGGCACACCGCCGCGATCCGCTCCCGCATCGCCGGCAACTCCGGTTTCAAGGGCCGCCTCGGCCTGCACATCGCCGCCGTGGACGAATTCGAAACCGAACCGTCCCTTGATGCAAAGATGGCCATGCGTGACCTCGGCCTCGAGCGGCGAAGTTACTTTCACGATTTGATGATCCTGAACGTGGAGCGAGAGCGTGCAGCCGACGCCACAGTAAGGACAGATCGTGTCGGTCCGGGTCTGCCGCGCCTCGTCCCATTTGCCGAGCTTGCGGAGCTCGTACTCGCTACGAAACATCAAGGCGCCGGTGGGACACACGCCGATGCAGTTGCCGCAATAAACGCAAGCCGACTCGGGCAGTGGAACGTTGCCTTCCGTCGAGATCCGGGCGTCGAAACCCCGGCCCGCGACCGCGATCGCGAAGGTGTTCTGGGCGTCGGTGCCGCAGGCCTCGACACACTTGTAGCAAAGGATGCACTTGCCGTAGTCACGAACATACAGGTCGTTGTCAACCTTCACAGGCTGGGCGACAGTCTCGGCGACACTCCCGTCGGGTGCGTGGTGATGCCCCGCCTCGCGACCGTCGCGTTCACCGGCTCTTGCAGGTGATTGCGGCGTGCCGTACCGCTCGGGGCAGGCGCCGTACCGCGACGCGTAAGCCTGTGCTTGGGGAGCGGTCGACAGATCGACCGATGAGCCCAGGAATTCGATCACCATCCTCCGCGAGAGCCGCACACGCGGCGAGTCGGTTTTGATGTCCATACCGGATTCGACATGGCGAGAGCAAGCGGGAACCAGAGTTCGAGCGCCCGTGAGCTCGACCACGCAAATCCGGCAGACGTTCACCGGCGTGAGGTTTTCCAGGTAGCAGAGCGTGGGCGTATCGATCCTCAGGGAGCGGCACGCGTCGAGGATCGTCCACGAGGCTGGCACACTCGTCGCCTGGCCGTCGATGACGACATCAACGCGAGCCGGCTCGGTAGGCGTGGGGCCCGCGGGCGTGTGACTGGGGCGCGGCGGTGGTCGGAACCAGAGGGAATCATCGCTCATCGGCAACTCTTTCGCTCGGGCATGGGATCGAGCGTCGCGAATGCCGACTCGATGGCATTCGAGGCGGTCTGGCCCAGCCCACAGATCGAGGCATCACGCATCACCTGGCCGATCTCTTCGAGCAAGGTCATCTCCTGTGCTCGACTACCAATCGGCCGGCCCGAGCGGAGTCGCCGCACCAGTTCTTCCTGACGCACGGTGCCGACCCGGCACGGGACGCACTGACCGCACGACTCATCGCGGAAGAACGCCGCGATGCGCACGAGGATGTCGCCGAGGTCGATCGATTCATCAAGCACAAAAACCACGCCCGAGCCAAGGCTGGCGCCTGCCGCTCGCGCTTCCTCGAAGCTCAGGGGCAAGTCCAGTTTGTCCGGTCCCACAAACGTTCCCGCCGCGCCGCCAAGCAACACCGCGCGGATCGACTTCCCGTCAGGAACCCCACCGGCCAACGCGATCAAGCTTCGCAGTGAGACGCCAAAATCGACCTCGTAGACGCCCGGGCGTGCCACGTTCCCAGAAACGCAAAAGAGCTTGGGGCCGCTCGATCCGGGCGTGCCGATGCGCGAATAGGCCTCACCCCCCGAAGCGAGAATGACGGGAATATTGACCAGAGTTTCCACGTTGTTGACGACCGTCGGCTTACCGAAAAGTCCGGCTTGAACTGGAAATGGGGGCTTATTGCGCGGTTCGCCCCGCTTCCCTTCGATCGAGTTGAACAAGGCCGTCTCTTCACCGCAGATGTAGGCGCCGGCGCCGATCCGAAGCTCCAGATCAAACGCGAATTCCGAATTCATGATGTTCTCGCCGAGCAATCCGGCGGCGCGAGCCGCGGCGATCGCCAAACCGAGGCGGCGGGCCGCGAGCGGATACTCTCCACGCACGTAAAGGTACCCGCGCTCGCTTCCGGTCGCGAAGCCGGCAATCGTCGTCCCCTCGACCACCGCGAACGGGTCGCCCTCCAACAGCGCCCGGTCCTTGAACGTGCCTGGCTCCGACTCGTCGGCATTGCAGACCACGTAGTGGGGCCGGGCATGGCGCCTTCGCCACGGCCTCCCACTTGCGGCCCGTGGGAAACGCGGCCCCGCCCCGGCCCATGAGCTTGGAGGCCAGGACCTCGCGAATGACGCCCTCCGGGCCCGATTCGATCGCTCGTGCCAGCGAGACGTACCCTCCCGATGCCCGATAGGCTTCCAGGCTCTCGGGGTTGACTTGGCCGATTCGCCCGAGGAGGCGAAGTTTCGGGTCGCCGAACTGTGGTATCGATCGACGCAGCGATTCAAATCCGCCGTGATTCGCTGCCTGCTCCGACGACCGCGCGGCCACGATCTCGGCGGTTGTCGCGGGAGCGAGCGAAATTGCACTGGGCGCCTCGCCTGCTTTCAGCACCAGCGAGGCGGGGGCCGATTCGCAGCGACCAAGGCACGGGCTTCGTTTCCAAGAGCCCTCACTCTCCGGCCCGAGTCGATTCTCCAGCTCGGCACAAAGACGTTCCCCACCTTTGGGCCGGCAGACGATGTCGTCGCACACGTGGGCGACGGCCAAGGGGCGCGGCGAAAGCGAAAAGAGGTGGTAGAACGTCACGACTCCGTGTGCCTCGGCGGGCGGCACCGTCAGGCGCCGGCAGAGATAATCGACGGCACCCGGGGGAACCCAGCCAAAGCGAGCCTGCACGGCGTGGAGCGCGGGCAGAAGCAGGTCTCGCCGGGATCGAGCCCTTGCGCCGCCCAACAAGGAAGTGTGGCCCTCGTCTTCCACATTCCGAGGCCCCCCCATCCAGGCCGAAACCGGCGGTCCCAGGACGGAATCGACGGCGGCTCGCTCGGCCGCCGTCGGATCGGGGCCATGAAAGTGAAGGTCCATTGATTTAGGTGGCTCCCAGCCGCTCGACCCGAATGGCGGCGGCCTTGAATTCCGCGGTGCCCGACTTGGGGTCCGTGGCGTCGATCGTCAAGATATTGGTGGCGACCTCATCCTGGAAGTGAGGGGTCATGAATGTAAGCCCAGGGCGTAGGCCCTCGTCGATCCGCACAGGCACTTCGATTCCCCCCCGACGCGAACAGACCCGGACGAGCTCGCCGTTTCGGACCCCAAGACGTTCAGCATCCTCCGGCGAGATGTCAAGGCTCTCACCTCGGCGGAGCGGCGAAGCGTACCCCGAAGTTTGAACGCCTGTATTGTACTCGTCAAGCCGGCGGCCGGTTGTGAGCCGTAACGGAAACTCGTCCGTGAGCCGCTCGACGGGCGGGTCGTGCTCGACCGGCTGAAAGGCGACCTTCGGGCCGTTCAAGGGGCGATCCCAGAGCCTGCTGTGCAAAAACAGCTCCCCCGGATGGTTTTCGTCGTAGCATGGCCACTGCAGCCCGCCAGTGGCTTCCAAGCGAGCATAGCTGATTCCCGCGTGAGGCGGGCTGAGTGCGCGCACTTCGTCCCAAATCTTCTCGGCGTTCGGCTCTCCCCAGTCGTGTCCCATCCGACGGGCGAGATCGAAGAGGATGTCGATGTCGTTCCTGGCTCCCCCTGGTGGATCGAGCGCCTTCCGCACACGCTGAACCCTGCGCTCGCTGTTGGTCACCGTCCCCTCCGATTCACACCAACCGGCCGCGGCCGGGAAGACCACGTCGGCCAGCTCGGCGGTCGCGGTGAGGAAGATGTCCTGCACGATCAGCAAGTCGAGGCTTTCGAGCCGGTGCCGTGCCTGGGCCTGATCCGCCTCTGACTGGAGCGGGTTCTCGCCCAGCACGTAAAGCGCCCGGAACTCGCCCCGTTCCATCGCCTCGAACATTTCCGACATGTGCCAGCCGCGCGTCGGTGGGACCTGAACTCCCCAGTGCCGCTCGAACTTGGCCCGCAGCTCGGCGACTTCCACATGCTGGAAACCCGGCAGACGGTCGGGAAGCGCCCCCATGTCGCCTCCGCCCTGGACGTTGTTCTGCCCCCGCAACGGATTGAGGCCCGAGCCATAGCGGCCCACATGCCCGGTCAGGAGAGCCAGATTGATCAGTGCGAATACGTTATCGACCGCATTGTGGTGTTCCGTGATCCCCAGGGTCCAACAGATATCGCCCGGTTGGCGCCGGCGTAGGCATGCGCCATCTCGCGGATCGTGCGTGCGGGCACGCCCGTTTCCTTCTCGGCGTAAGCGAGCGTATAAGGCTCGACGCCCTGCCTGTACGACTCGAAGCCCGTCGTGGCGTGCTCGATGAACTGCCGATTCTCCAGCCCGGAGGCGATAATCTCACGGCCCACGGCATTGGCCAGGGCGATGTCAGACCCGACGTCCAGGCCGAGCCACGCGTCGGCCCACTGCGCGGAGCTTGTGCGCCGCGGGTCGATCGTGAACAGCCGAGCCCCGTTATGGATGCCCTTGAGCAGGTGATGGAAGAAGATCGGGTGTGTTTCGCGCGTTCGACCCCCAGAGCAGAATGACTTCGGTGTCCTCAATTTCCCGGTAGGAGTTCGTACCCCCACCCACGCCAAACACAGTCGCCAGACCGGCGACACTCGGCGCGTGTCAGGTACGGTTGCAACTGTCGATGTTATTACTGCCGATCACGACGCGAGCGAACTTTTGGGCGATGAAGTTCATTTCATTCGTGGTCTTGGAGCAACTGAACATCCCGAACGCGCGCGGACCATATCGATCGATGGTATCCCGCAAACCCCCGGCCGCGCGATCGAGTGCCTCATCCCATCCCGCGGGTCGCAGCTCGCCGCCGTCGCGTACCAACGGCTCTTTCAGCCTCGCATATCGCCCCGCTCTGGTCTTGGACCGCATTGCTCGCACTCCTTTTGCCTGAGAAAGTGGTAAGATGCACCCGAGGACATTCTAAGCGAATGACAATCGGACTCAAGCCGGCCTGTCGCTTCCAAGATCGAATTCACCGCGAGATCGGTTTTGAGGGCCTCACATGAACTCGGTACGCGACAACGAAACGATCTCTTATCCGATCGAGACGCTGACCGAAGGTGAAGCGGGCCACCGGCGTATGGACGATATCGCCCAGGAAGCACCGCTCGAGGTCCGGTTCGCGGGCCGGCCGGCCACGGTGCTGATGCGTACACCAGGCCATGACGAAGACCTCGTGCGTGGGTTTCTGTTCAGTGAGGGGGTCATTGCCGGAGCGGGTGACGTCCTCGCGATGCACCGTCCCGATGATCTGTCGGGGCCGCTCGCCGGCAATGTGATCGACGTTGGCTTGGTGTCAAAACCTCGGCGTCCGGGACTGGATCGAACGTTCATGAGTAGCGCGAGCTGTGGTGCCTGCGGCAAGCGGACGATCGCCTCGCTTGATGTGAAGGCGACTCGACTCGAGTCGTCAATCACAGTGCGGGCAGCGGTGCTGGGCACGCTTCCTAGCATTCTGAAATCCGCTCAACGCACGTTCGCGCTTACGGGTGGAGTTCATGCCTCCGGCCTATTCACCACCGACGGAAAGTTAGCCGCCGTGCGCGAAGACGTGGGACGCCACAACGCTCTGGACAAACTGATCGGCTGGGCGCTCGTCGAGAACCTGGTCCCGCTCGATCAGTACGTGCTGCTGGTCTCCGGCCGTGTGAGTTACGATCTCGTCCAGAAAGCGGTGATGGCATCACTGCCGATCCTGGCGGCGGTTGGCATCCGTCCTCCCTGGCGATCGATCTGGCCGGGCGATTCAATCTGACCCTTGTTGGCTTTCTGCCCCGGACTGCATGAATATCTATGCTAATTCGAGTAGAATTATCTATGAAGGATCGCGTTCCGCGACGACGATCGTGCTGAAGTCGTAATAAAGCACCCTGGCGGAGGATGGCTCGATTGGCCGAGAGCGATGCGGCGCGTTTGCGCCGGATGACTTTTCTGGGGAGCGGAACGTCCAGTGGCGTTCCCACGATTGGTTGCGATTGCGCGGTGTGCACGTCGACCGATCCCCGAAATCAGCGTACCCGCCCCAGCGTCTTATTATCGTTCGCGGCGGGCAACCTGCTGATTGACACGACGCCCGAGATGAGGATTCAGCTCTTGCGTGAAAAGGTGCGCATCGTCAATGCGATCGCGTTCACGCACTCGCACGCCGACCACCTGTTCGGGCTGGACGATGCCCGGCACTTCTCCCGCTGGACGGGCGGCCCAGTGCCAGTGTATTGCGAGCAGGATACGGAAGAGACGATCCGGCGGGTTTTCAGCTACGCGTTTCGGCCCGGAACGGAGCACTGGCCGCCGGGGTTTGTTCCCAAGCTAAAGTTCGTGCGGGTCGCGCCCGGTGTCGCTATCGATGTGCTAGGTGAACGCATGACACCTATCCGGCTCGAGCATGGGAAGTCGCCGGTCCTCGGGTTTCGGGTCGGTGGCTTGGCTTACTGCACCGATGTTAGTCGAATTCCCGATGAGAGCTGGCCGCTGCTAACGGGCCTGGACGTCCTGGTGCTCGATGCGCTTCGGTACGAAAAGCATCCGACGCACTTTTCGCTCGATCAGGCTCTCGAGGTGATCGAGGCGGTGAAGCCTCGGCAAACGTTCTTGACGCATCTGTCGCACAGCTTCGATCATGGTCCCACGCAGGAGCGGCTCCCAGCTCACGTGGCCCTGGCTCATGATGGGCTGCAAGTCGAGTTTTAAGTGGATTTGAGTCTTTTGGGCGGCGTCTCGAGGACGCTATTGGTTCTAAAGGAGTCTGGCACGCGATGTCTCCCGACCCGGTCCTTGTCGATCGCTTGAATCAACACGGTCAAAGTCAGCTCTTGCGATGGTGGGGAGAGCTTAATGAGGAAGAACGAGCTCGGCTCAGGTCGGAGGTTGGTTCCATCGACTTCGCGCAGCTCGACCGGCTGATCGCCGCATTGGTCAGTGACGATTTGACGAACGTGCCGGCTCAAGATCGGGTTCCTACTCATCGAGGTCGCGATCGCGTGACGGCCCGGTCGGATACCTGACCCAACGTGGCTGACCACCTCTTCCGGCGGAGACGTGCGATGAGAGCCCTCCAATTCGACCGCAACATCCCTCGGTTCGCAGCCGCCCGCGTCGGCCTCGGCACTCGTCGGCTCTGGCAAAGGTGTGCGTGTCGGACCGTTGGAACTGGTCGAGATCGACGCCTTCGATCTTCCGGGACCGGGATGGGTGAGGCTCCGTCCCCGCCTCGCCGGCATCTGTGGCTCCGATCTCGCCACCTTGGACGGTCGCAGCTCCCGCTACTTCGAGCACATCGTCAGCTTTCCCTTCGTGCCCGGCCATGAGGTCGTTGGCCATGTCGAGGGGGGGGCCCTCGACGGGAGGCGAGCCGTACTCGAAGCCCTGTGCTCGGCTGTGAAGCCCGCGGGATCGAGCCCCTCTGCCCAGGATGCGCCGCGGGCCGCAAGGGAGCTTGTGAGCGGATCGCCTTTGGCCATATCAAGCCCGGCCTCCAGACCGGCTATTGCGCCGACACGGGAGGTGGCTGGTCCTCCGGCTTCCGCGTGGTTGCTTGGCGTCTTGGACAGTTGCCAGTGACTGCGCCGCTCCTTCATCGGAAGGCGCCGCCTGCGGAACCGTCGCGCTTTGTCCGGAGTTTGCCGGCGCGGCCGTTTGCGCATGAACGCCGGACGCCAGGAGCACGAGCAATGCCTTGCGCGCGTATTCAAACGCAAATTTCGCAATCCGCGTCGATCC
>CAWHKI010000029.1:0-206972 GCA_963829765.1 uncultured Isosphaeraceae bacterium
CAACCGAATTCAGCTTGGAGAATGCTCGAAAGAGGTACCACAGACCCAAATGCAAATGCCCTTCTCACGTTCCGCATAGTATGCGTGCCGATAGCAGCCACGCTCTTCAAGGTTCCTGCTCCGGGAAGCGATCCCGGTGATTGCAAATGCACGCAAAACAGAAATTACAATGATCGTGTGTCCAATCTTCTCGATATCTGTCCCATCGTTTCCAAGTGAATGGTGTGGCGCGCCAGAATTCACCCACTGCTTGCCAATACTCCGGAAGTGCGATCAACTCTCTAACGTCTTGCATACGCTACCACTTTCCAAGGATACAAAGACTGTACCTTGTAAACTCAGTCCATGTCCCCTACCGCTGAAACAGCCCAATCAGCTGCCTGTTCGCGGCGTCGCTGTCCCTGCATGGCGGCTTCTACCTGCGCTCGCGTCGCTCCCACGGGCAGATTCAGCTTCGCATCCAGCGCATAAAGCGTGAAGTGGTAGTGGTGCGGCGTATCGGCCAGGGAGGACAAGGGCCTCCGTAGCCGATATTGCCGAAGTCGTTGCGGCCCTGGCGAGAGCCGTCGCCAAGCTGACCCTGCGCCGGCACTCCCTCGGGGAAGCGCCCGCGTTGCGGCGGGCAGGTCGTAGAGCACCCAATGCACGAAGGTTCTGCCGGGTGCGTCCGGATCGGTGCCACTCCATGTCCATCGGCGTGGGCCGGCCGCGCTTGCGCGCTGTAGTGGTCTTCGATCAGGCACGCCCAGCGCCCCAGGGCGAGGACCTCGTCGTCGCTCAACGCGAACCGGTCGCGATCCTCGGGCGGCACTGGCACGTTCTTGGTCATCTTGCCGCCGCCGATGTCGTAGATCAGCTTGAATTCCTTGGTGCCGACCAGCTTCTGGAGGATTGGCCGGAAGCCTTGCTTTAAGGTTGGCTTGAAAACGTAATACTCATCGGGATTGACCGACCCCTGAACCACGTTCTCGCCCAGGCCGTATGCGGCGTTGATCAACACGGCGTCCCGGAACCCCGTCTCCGTATCGATCGAAAACATCACCCCAGAAACCGCCAGGTCGGACCGCACCATGCGCTGTACGCCGATCGAGAGACCGATCTTAAAGTGGTCGAACCCCTTGTCGACGCGGTAGGAGATGGCCCGATCGGTATAGAGCGAGGCGAAGCAGCGTTTGCAGGCGTCGAGCAGCGCCTGGCTCCCCTGAACGTTCAAGTACGTTTCCTGCTGGCCGGCGAAGCTGGCGTCCGGCAGGTCTTCGGCGGTGGCGCTGCCTGCACGGCGACGTCGAGCGGTTGGGAGCTACCTTCGGAAAGGTTCTCGTAAGCGATGACGATCGCTTGCTGGAGATCTTGGGGCAGCTCGGCCAACAGGATCAGGTCGCGCCGCCGGCCGCGTTGGCGGAGGTCCTCAATATCGCGTGTGTCTAAACCCGCGAGTACCTCCCGAAGCTGGCGGTCAACGCCGGTCTCGCGCAGGAAGTAGCGATAGGCGTCGGCCGTGACGGCAAAGCCATTGGGCACCTTGACTCCCTTCGAATTCAGCTCCCGATACATTTCGCCCAGCGAGGCGTTTTTGCCGCCAACGAGCGGGACGTCGTCGATGCCGATCTCCTCGAACCAGCGGATGTGTAGACTGGTTGCCCCTTTATTAACCATCGGTCTTATTCCCTCATCGATTGGCGCAACAAAAAACCCCGACCATGCGCTCTATCGCACGGCGGGGCCGCCTTTGCCGAGTGGATGTTGCCCGTCGCGAGCAACTACTAAGATCAAGGTTATAGAGACGAACCACGCCCGTCAAGGGCCAATCGTCTCAATCGAGAGACGGAAGAATCGTGGCCGATCGCCACCGGATAGGTACCCAGACGGCAGCGAAGGTGGCACGAAGCCTTCGAAGCTTGCACGAACATCTTTGAAGGCAATGAGCCAGGCCGCGGTCTGGGCCGATACGAAGCTCCGGTCGAAGCCCCAGTACGGATGGCTCTCGGTCGAGTTCCAGCAGCTTGCCGACGAGATTACCGCGAAAGCGAACGAGAAGAACCTCGACGGCGCAACACTGGGCTACGTCCAATTGACGGCGAACTGCGTGCGTTGCCACCGCAATGTCCGCGATGCGAAGAGGTGACGGGGCGTTTCTCTCGCTCAAAGCCTAGGTTGTCGGCAAGCCCTTGATCGCGTCCACCCCATTCGTTCTGGACGGTGGATCGAGAAGAAAGGTCAGGAGGCTGAGAGCGAATTCTCACGCCTCGTCACGAATCAATCCGACACCGTTCCCACCAGCAGTTCCAACTGTAGCTTTCCGTTAGCCCATCTGTGTTGTTTTGTTTATTGGCATGGTTGTGCTTGCCATTCGTAGCGGCCCTGGGGCGGTGGGACCGGCTATTGAATACGCGTAGAACCGCTCGCCGCGCAGCTCAGGCAAAGCCAGCCGGCAATGCCAGATACTTCCTGACTTGTTCTAGAGGTAGTCGAGATCGTAAGCAAAGACGGGCGTGACCAGGTCCGCAACCGCATAGAGCAAGAGCGTAACGCTCTCGTCTCCGTCGTCAATCATTGCTTTCTTTACTCGAGATATCCGTCGCCAGGCTTGGAAAACCCTAAGTGATCAGGCCGGGGACCGATCGAGCTCCCAGGAAGTCCGTCACCGCCATCGTCACGCTTTACGCTTCTTGGCCGTTCGCCACGCCCGCCCAACAGATGCGAACCTTTGAATGAGAGCGAAGCGACCGGCCACCTGCAGTAGCAGGCGGCGAAAGCGCATCGGTTCGGCCTACGGTCTACGCTTCGTCCCCACGGCCGGTCTCGCAAGTACGCCGCCTTTATGAATCGACTGGCGTCCCGTTTCTTTCAGGCTCGTCCCGAGTTCGGGGCCAGTCAGGAAAGAATCGTCATTGCGATGCCAACCGCTCGTACACCACTCATGGGAAATCGCCTACTGAATAGACAGCCAAATCATATCTTACCTTCGCGGGCATGACTCATCGGTTGCCACTACGGGCGTCGAGATATTTGTGTTGGAGCCGCTTCGTCCAGTAACCGACGTATTTTTTCCCAGAGAGCGACGGCCCGGCGAGTGTGGCCCAGTCGATCATCCCAACATAATCATTGCCCGGCTTGCCAGTCTTGCCGCCGTCCAGGGCGTCGAAACCGCGAGATCGGACACCGCGTGCGTTGAGGTCCCGTCAATCGATCAGCTCGAACGCGCTTATGAACATTCAAGCGTTGCGGTACGGGCGCAACGTCACGGTCCTCGCCACCGCGTCGTAGCCGATTCGCTTGATAGCGAGCCGGGCCCAGGGATCCACCGGACCGATGGAGACGATCTTGTAATTCGCCGCGTTCTCGACAGGTGCGGGTAGCATCCAGCCCCTTATTGAAAGTGAGGACCAGGACGGTCGGCTGGGAATGAGAGCCGAACCGCTGGAGGTTCTTATGCGCGGACCATCGGCCGCGACGGCGGGCCCCGTGACCATGTTGGGCGAGGTGCTCACGGACGTCGGTGTCGGTGTCGCTGACGGGGTCGTGTGCGATCCGGTGGGTTGATCGTTACGTTCACATTGTTCGAATCGCTTGGGGCGAACGCTTCCGTGCCGACGAACGACGCGGTCACGGTATGCGTACCGGCGGCAAGCGTCGAGCTGGTGAACGAGGCGACCTCCTGGCCGTCGACCGACCGCAAAAAGAAATGCTGGGCCCGTCACGCCGTCAATCGTGAACGAGACTGAGCCGTCCAGTTCGGTGCTCGTGTCTCGCGGGCCCACGATCGCCGTGAAACTAACATGCTGGCCCAGTACCGCGGTGCTCAGTGAGCCGGTCAGGGTCGTTGTCGTAAGTGAAGGGACCGGCTCGTTGATTGTCACAACAATCGGATCGGAAGAGCTCGCGGCGAACGAAGCATCTTCGCCATAGGAGGCCGTGATTGTGTGATCGCCCGCGGCCAGATCCGAAGTCGAGAAGGTCGCGATGTCAGCTTCGTTGAGTTTGCCCACTCCCAAGACCGCCGTGCCCTCGAGGAAGGTGACGGTCCCAGTCGCCACGCCGGCTCCTTGCGGCACGGTGACGGTCGCGGTGAACGTGACCGCCTGGCCGACGGTCGAGGGGTTGGGGGAGGAACCGAGCAGGGTGGTCGTGGCGACGGTGGTCGTGGCCTGGGCGGGTGCGATCTTGGTAATGAAGGCGTTGCCGTTAAAACCACCGGCGTTGGTGGGCTGCAAGGCGTTGTCGGTTGGGAAGTCGCTCGAAATGGTCAGGCCGGTCACATAGGCGTCGCCCGCGGCGTCCACGGCGATGCCAGAACCAGCGTCGTAGTTGGCGCCGCCCAGGTAGGTCGAATAAACAAGGTCCGAGCCGCCGGCACCAAGCTCTGCCACGAAAGCATCGGCGTCTTCGTAAGCCGCGCCTGCGAGTGTCGGCTGCAGGGCGTCCTTGGTCGGGAAGTCGCTCGAATAAGTCGTGCCGATCACATAGGCGTCGCCGGCGGCGTCCACGGCGATGCCGAAGGCGACGTCAATTTGGTTGCCGCCCAAGTAGGTGGAATAGACCAGCGCCGAGCCACCGGCCGCGATCTCCGCCACGAAGGCGTCGCTGATCTGGACGTCCTCTTGATTTCCCAAGGCCGATTGCAACGGGTTTTTGGTCGGGAAGTCGCCAGAATCCGTTTGGCCCGTGACGTAGGCGTCGCCGGCGGCGTCGACCGCGATCCCACGGCCAATGTCTTCGTCGCTGCCGCCCAAGTAGCTCGAGTAGACCGGCGCCGAGCCATCGGCATTGTACTCCGACACGAATGCGTTGGTAATGCCGCCGTCGGTCGGCTGCAAGGGGTTTTTGGTCGTGAGGGCTGCCGAGCCAGTATTTCCCGTGATATAGGCGTCGCCGGCTGAGTCGACGGCGACGGCCGTAGCGGAACCGCCCACATACGTGGAGTAAACCAGCGCCGAGCCATCGGCATTGAGCTTCGCCAAAAAGCCGCCACCACGGCCGATGGTCGGCTGCAGCGGATTCTTGGTCGGAAAGTCGGTCGAATTCGTGTCACCGGTCACATACGCGTCGCCGGCGGTGTCCAAGGCAATGCCTTCGCCCGCGTCATCACCGCCGCTGCCGCCCAGGTAGGTAGAGTAGATCAGCGCTGAGCCATCGGGATTCAGCTTCGCCACGAAGGCATTGTTACTGGCACCGCTCCCCGCGGGAGCGTTGGCCGGCTGTAGCGGGTTCTTGGTCGGGAAATCGGTCGATTCGGTAGCTCCGGTGACGTAGGCGTCGCCGGCTGAGTCCACCGCAATGCCAGAGCCCTTGTCAAAGCCGCTGCCGCCTAAGTAGGTGGCGTAGATCAACGCCGAGCCCGCGGGATTGAGCTTCACCACAAAGGCATCCGCCTGGCCGCCGCCGCTGCCATTGGCCGGCTGAAGGGGGTTGGCAGTCGGGAAGTCGGTCGAACGAGTAATGCCCGTGACGTAGGCATCGCCGGCCGAGTCAACGGCGATGCTCTCGCCCGCGTCAATGCCCTCGCCGCCGAGATATGTTGAGTAGCTCAAGGTTGGGTCGATCACCAGGGGCTGGGTCCTGTCATACGTGCCCACGGCGAATCCGACCTGACCGTTCTCTTCCATGACGTAGTGTCCCGCGACGGCCTGGCGGGTGTCGCTAATTTCCTGATAGAGCACCGGCGCCTGCTCGACGACATCGCCACCGGCCGAATGCAGCACCAGGTTGCCTTCGTTGTCAAGAGCCATCGAGTCCGCCCCCTGAAAGGCCAGCCGGATGACACCGGCGTCGGCGCCAGGGGCGACGGTGAAGTCATACTCCAACTGCCGCTGGTTGCCGTAGTAGACCAGGTCCACGCCGGGATAGATCCCGTTCTCCTCCACTCGCGCGAAGTTGGGGATGTCGGTGTGCCACTGGCTCGGGTCGTTGCCGATCAAGTAGTTGCTCGTGCCGGCCAGTTGATCCGTCCCCACGACGCTCGGCGTGGCATTGGCACCGATAAGTTGCATTTGCAAGACGTCTCCCGCAGCGGCCTGGGAAGCTGCAACGCCTGCGGCGGTGCGCGCGGCGGGCGTTTGCAGATTCAAGACGGCTTCGTTCGGCGTCAGGAATAGGGCGTAGCCGGAGCCGCGCGACAGGAAACTCACCTGGCTGTCGGTCTGGCCCTGGTTCGGCTCGAAACTCAACGGGAGCTGCCCGTAGGACGCGCTGATCGCCGCCACCGTGGCCGGACCGGGCGTGGTCATGGCGATTCCTGACGCCAGCAGCAATCGGGCCTCTAACAGCTCGATGCGCGGCTTGCGAGGTCGTGACTTTCCACGGAGCGCAAAAGCATTTCGTCTCATCGCAATTACCTCAAGGAACGTGGGCAAGCTTGGAATCGTCCGCGACGTGTGCATAAAAAGGTGGCGGAATGGGTCAAACTGTAGTGATCACGGCACTCCGCTCAGTCGTCTCAGCAAATTCCGCAGCCGGAACCAACGTTTTCTGGGAGAATTGACCGGAAGTTTGGTGCCGATGCCGGCGTGCCAGGGCGCGGGCCAGCTCCGCCTTGGGGACCTTGCCGCCGAGCTTCGGCAGCTTCTTGCCGACCAGTCTCCCTTCCGCCTTGTTGTCTTTGGCGTCGACCGTTCCATCCCCGAGGATGTCGCCGAAGATCGTTGACGTGGTGCCCCCCTTGTGCTTGAACTGGTTGCGGACTCCCTTGACGTCCTTGTTATTCACCACGCCATCGTCGCTCAAATCGCCCGGCAGGATATCGAGGCGACGCGTGTAAGTCGCGATCGAGAAGCCGGCGATGGTGATCGTTACCCGATCGGCCGCCGTGATCGGCCGGGCGAGGGTGATCGTATAGTTCATCCCCGATCCGGAGATCGTGACCGGCCCAAAGTTGCGCTTGATCCCCTGGACCGTGACATCCGCGGCAGTTAGCGTCGCGGGCTGATTGAGAGTGATCTGAATCTGATTGATGCCCAGCCAGGGCAGGTCGGTGTTCCGGCCGGCGGGTAGGAGGCGGAGCCCGTCGGCGGCGGTCTGGAGCGGCGCGGAGCCGGAGGCGCCCCATTTAACCGAGACGCCGACGACGGCGGGCGGTTGAACTTCGTACTCGCCGATGTCGACGGTTCCGTTGAAGATCGCGCGAACCCCGCGCCGCGCCCATCGGTCGTCAAGGGCTGACCGGTGGCGGGATTGACGGCCAAGGCGTTGCTCCCGCTGTCGATGGCCGGGCTGCCAGGTAACAGCGGGACGACGAAGGCCTCGCCGCTAACGCCCGGCGGGCCCAGCCCGGGGTAGCCGACGCCGACCTGGTTGCCGTTGTCGCCGTCGGTGAGACCCCCAGAACCCCGGTGCCGATCATGTTGAAACGCGCTGCCGAAGATACCGGGCCGTCGATGTCGCTGGCCGTGGCGGCTCCCTTTGTGTTCAAGGCGACGATGGTGTTGTCCAACGTGGTCGCCCCGCCGGCGTCATTCAGCCCACCGCCAATGCCTGCGGCATCGGCCTGATTGCCAGTGATCGTGATATTGACGGCCGTCATCGCGCCAGCATTCTCAATGCCGCCGCCACTGATGGCCGAGTTGCCGTCAATCAAACTGTTGGAGATGAATAATTGCGCGTTCTTAGCCGAATCGTTGAAAATGCCGCCACCATCTCCGGCTACCGTGTTTCCGATGATGGCGCTGCCGGTGATCGTGAGCGTCCCGGAGTTTTCGATTCCGCCGCCATAAGTCGCGGCCGTATTGCCCGCGATGATGCTGCCCGCGACTGTCAATGCACCACGGTTGTCAATGCCGCCGCCGCTGGCGGCTGTGTTTTCTGCTATTTCGCAACGGGTGACCGTCAGTATGCCCCTGTTGTCAATGCCGCCGCCGCGCCGGCCGTCATTCCTGTTAATGATAATGATGGTATCCAACGAAGCCGTCACATTGGCGTCGACCTTGAGCACACCGACAGCCGAGTTGCCTGAGATCACGACGTCCGCTGCTGGGCCAGTGATCACTTCCGGACCAGCCGTTTCCGATAATTCAAGCGTGCTGGTCAGCGCGATCCCGGGAGCATCTTTCCGCTGGCGAACACCGCCGGATCAAAAGTGATCAGGCTGCCGGCGGGGTTGGAGTTTTTATTGGCCTGGGTGACGACATAGACCAAGTCGCCCGAATTACCATCGCCCTGGCCGGTGGCGCTGGTGAGGTTGACCGTGTAGGCCGTGGGACGTCCCGCAAGCAGCACCCTGTCTTCGAGACACTCGACCCCCAGGGCCAGCGACGGCGCGATCCGCGTCGGGACGCTGGAGACGCCGGTTTCCAATCGAGCAGCCGCTGACCAATCATGGGGATCTCCTCTTAAAGTGGTGCCCGCCAGTGGCGATTTGCGCACCCGGATCGTCGCTTTCATCTTCGTAGCGGGGTTCAGCCCACGGCGGGCCCGGCATTCTCGCGGTGACGGTCGAACAGGGACATTACGCTGGTGTGATGGCGAGCCAGAACTCGGGCCAGGACCGCTTTATGAACCTTGCCGCCAAGCTTTGGCAGCTTCGTGTCGGCCAGTCTCCCTTCCGCCTTGTTGTCTCTGGCGTCGACCGTCCCGTCACCGAGGATGTCGCCGAAGATCGTGGGCATGGCACCCCCCTTGTGCTTGAACTGGTTGTGGACTCCCTTGACGTCCTTGCTATTCACCACGCCATCGTCGGTTAAGTCACCGGGAGGACATCCATGCGGCCGGCGAAAGTGACGATGCCTTGTCCGCTGATGGTGATCGTAACCCGGTCGGCCTTGGTGATCGGCTGGGCGAGGGTGATCGTGTAGTTCATGCCCGATCCGGAGATCGTGACCGGTCCGTAGCTGTGCTTGATTCCCTGGACGGTGACGTCAGCGGCGGTCAATGTCGTGGTCTGATTGAAGGTGATCTGAATTTGATTGATGCCCAGCCAGGGCAAGTCGGTGTTCCGGCCGGCGGGGAGCAGCCGGAGCCCGTCGGCGGCAACCGAGAGCCGATGACCCCGAGCTCCCCCATTTGACCACGACGTTGGCGACTTGGGACGGTTGGACCTCGTAGGCGCCGATGTCGACGGTGCCGTTGGCGATTCGGACGAAGCCGGCCCCTTTGATCGGTGGTGAGCGGCTGGCCCGTGGCGGGATCGACCGCCAGGGCGTTGCTCCGCGGTCGATAGCCGGGCTGCCCGGCAAGAGCGGGACGACCGGAACCGTCACCGCGCAGGCCGAGCCCGGGGTCGGCGACCCCGACCTGGTTGCCGTTGGTCCCGTTGACGAGGCCTCCTGAACCGCCGGTGCCGATCAGGTTGAATCCGCTCGACGAAGTCACTAGGCCGTAGATGTCACTGGGCGTTGAGTCGGAAAGGGTGTTGAGGGCGACGATCGTGTTGTCAAGCGTGACGGCCGCCGTCGATATCCAGTCCCACCACCGGTGCCCATGCTGTCCGCCTGGTTGCGCGTGATGGTGGTGTTGACGGCCGTCAGCGGGATCTCGTTCCCGATGCCCCCGCCGTCGACGGCTGAGTTACCGTCAATCGTACTGTTTGTGATGTATGTCGTTAATGACGTGTTGAAAGAGTTGTTCTCAAGTCCGCCGCCATCATTCGAGGCCGTGTTGCCGCCGATTAAACTGTCGGTGACTGTCAGCATGCCGGCGTTGTAGATGCCGCCGCCATTGCCATTGGCCGAATTGCCGTAGATCGAACTGCCGGTGATCGTCAGCGTGCGTGAGTTATCGATGCCGCCGCCGTCATGGGCATGTAATTGCCATAGATCGAGCAATTAACGACCGCCAACGTGCCGTCGTTATTGATGCCGCCCCCGGGCCCCTTGTCGAGCCATTGGCGATGACCAGGTCGGAGAGGGTGGCGTTGTTGCCAAAATCGACAATGAAATCCTGGACGGACTGGTTCCCATTGATGACAGCGTTGTAAGAGCCGGGGCCGTCGATCACTTCCGGACCGTCTTTTTCCGACAATTCCAGGGGACTGGTCTAGATTGATCTCTTGCTGGCTGGCGAATACCGTCGGATCGAACGTGATCACGCTACCGCCGGTATTTGTGTTGGCGTTGGCCTGCGTGATGACATATCGCAGGTCGCCCGAATTGCCTGACCCGGCGCCGGTATCGCTGGTGAGGTTGACGATATACGCCGTGGGATTGCCCGAAAGAAGCAGCCGGTCCTCCAGGCCTTCCGGCGTCCAGGCTTGGCGGCGGCGCAATGCGCGTCGGTACGCCTTCGATGTCATCTTCAAACCGACTAACCAGTGGCGAATCATGAGTGAACTCCTCGGAATTGGTGGCCATCGTTCGCGATTTCGGCCGCACTGAGGCCGTGTTCGTCGCTTCTCTTGCTCAGAAAGCACGCCAGGCCGGCGGGCCTGACGCTCCCAGGGCGGTTTTCAGCCGGGTGCCCCGCGGATAACGTCGACAGGCACCCGGCCAGTCCCTTTCCAGCAGCGGTTACGGAGGCCGCCAGGGGGGGGCCAGCCCCCTTTTCCCCCCGGCGCTGCCCGCCATGCTATGGTAAATTGCTCTAGGTCCGGGGACGGTCGAACAGGAGCTTGGCCCGGCGTGCTGGCGTGCCAGGGGCCAGGACCGGGCGCTGCCCGCAAGCTTGGGCAGCTTGTTACCCACCAGCTTGCCTTCCGCCTTATTGTCATTGGCGTCGACCGTCCCATCACCGAGGATGTCACCAAAGATCGTCGGCGTGGCGCCGCCCTTGTGCTTGAACTGGTTGTGGACCCCCTTGACGTCCTTCTGGTTGACCACGCCGTCGTCCGTGAGGTCGCCCGGCAGAACATCGAGGCGACGGGTATAGGCAATGATGTCGGCGTTGCCGATCGTGATCGTGACCCGGTCAGGCTTCGTGATCGGCTGGGCGAGGCTGAGCGTGTAAGGCACCCCCAGCCGGAAACGGTAACCGGTCCGTAGTTCTTGCCCTTCGCCCCGACGACCGTGACGTCCGCAGAGCTCAACGTCGCGGGCAGATCGAGAAGAACTTGGACTTGACGGATATCCAGCCAGGGCAAGTCGGTATTCCGGCCGGCGGGGAGAAGACGCACACCGTCGGTGGCGGTCTGGAGCTGAGCGGAGCCGGAGGTACCCCACTGGACCAAGGCGAGAGCAACGAAGGATGGTGGGAATTGGACATCACTGACGGCGACCGGTTCGCGGTCGGCCGGGGGATTGCCCGAAAGGAGCATTCGACCCTCCAGTCCCTCCAACACCCAGGGCCCGCGACCGCCCGGACGCGCGATCCACGCCGGGGCTGCCGTGATGTCACTTTCAAACCGAGAAGCCAGTGGCGAATCATGGGAGAACTCCTCGCAAATGGTGACCAGCGCTCACAAATAAAGGCTCGGCCGCCGGTCCCCGTTTAGCGGCGACCGAGAATCCGCTGTGCTCGAGCAAGATCGTTAGATCGGATCGTGATCCCAAGGGGAATGACCTGTTGCGTCTCGCGCCTTGCAGTGGCGTAAGCAGCGACCGCCCAAAGGCCAACGCTCTCGAGCCGACGCCAAGCCCAGCGCCGCCAGGCCAACGCAGAGGAGGGCGAATGTGGATGGTTCCGGAACCGAACCAGTCGTGGAGACGAGGTTCGCTGAACATAATGTTGCCTCTCTCCGGTTGATTTCGGCGGTCATGGGAAGTACTCCTTGCAGGCAGGTCGTTCCGCGGTACAATCATGGGAGCGTGGGGGAAACTCTGGGTGCTCCTCATGGCTGGCGATGGCTGCTTCGTTCACGGCGACTCGTCTACGGATGAAATTGCGCGAGCGGCCGGACCGTCAACGGGCAACCTCGGAAAACCGCAAAGTTGTGTCGCCCAGGGCCCGATTTCGGTGAAATGGAAAAAATCAAAAGATTTCCTGTGTATTGATCTTCTGGGCGCGCAATTAATATCTCTATGACTTTGCAAACCGATCACCAAGCTGACGCTCCGCCGGAACCCCTCGCGGGTGGCGGCGCTGGAGACCAGCAATCGCTGGGTCACGACTTCATGGAGCACTGGGATCGCCTGCACCGGCTGGTCCGGATGCGGCTCGATCGCCGCCTGCGTGGCCGTGTGAACCCGTCCGACGTGCTTCAGGAAGCCTATATCGAGGTTGTCCGGTCGATGCCAGGCTATTTGAGCAATCCCAAGGTGCCGTTCTTCGCGTGGCTGCGCCACATCACCATCGTGAAGCTGATGGCACTACACCGCAAGCACCTTGGCACCCATATCCGCGACGCAGGCCGCGATGTGCATCTGGGGGGCGTTCGACCGCAGACGAGCTCCGTGGCGTTGGCGGCCCGGCTGCTGGGCCGGCTGACGTCTCCCAGCAAGGCGGCCGCCCGCGTCGAGCTTCAGTTGCGCGTTCAAGACGCGCTCGATAGTCTCGAGCCGCTCGACCGCGAGGTGCTTTTGCTCCGTCACTTCAAACAGTTATCCAACGCCGAGACGGCGAGGGTCCTGGGCCTGAGCGTGGCGGCGGCCAGCAACCGTTATGTGCGCATTGAAGCGCCTCAGGCCGATCCTCTTGGATGGCCCCGGCATTCTCGGCCACCTTTCCGGCCGTGTCGGCGAAGGGGAAAGCGATGAACGACACTGAACCGCGGCGCAATCCGGTGGAGATCTTGGCCGAAGAATTCGTCGAGCGATACCGCCGGGGCGAACGGCCGACGGTGACGGAATACGTGGGCGAGCATCCCGAACTTTCCGCGGAAATTCGTGAGGTCTTTCCGGCCCTCCTCGCCATCGAGGAGGCTGGCGCTCGACTCGGAGGAGCCCGGGTCCTCACGACACCCGACGACGCCCGGCAACGGCTCGCTCCCGGACAGGCTGGGCGATTTCCGGATCAAGGGCGAGATCGGCCGCGGCGGCATGGGTGTGGTGTATGAGGCGGTCCAAGAGTCGCTCGGGCGTTCGGTGGCCTTAAAGGTGCTTCCCCTGGGCGCGCCTGGCCGATCCGGCGGCGCTCAAGCGATTTCGGCGAGAGGCGCACTCGGTGGCGGCCCTGCACCATTCCAACATCGTGCCCGTCTTCGGCATCGGCGAGCACGCCGGCTACCACTACTACGCGATGCAGTTGATCCACGGACAGACGCTCGAGGCCGTTCTGGGGGGCGTTCGCCGGCTTCGCGACGTCGCCGGCCCGATGCCGACCATGGATTTAACCGTGGCCCACCGCGCCGCGACCGAGATCGCGGGGGCTCTGGTGGCGGGCCGATTCACCCGCTCGACGGCCGATCACGCCCTTCTGCACGAAGAAAACGAAACGATCGAGCCCACCCCCCCGAGCGGGCCGATCGCTGATCCCGAAAAGGCTGCCGGCAACCCCTCGAGCGGAGACTTCACGACAGTGATGATCGGCGAGCGGGGCGAGACTCAATATCATCGGCGGATCGCCCGCGTCGGTCTCCAGGTCGCCGAGGCGCTCGCCTATGCACACGATCAGGGGGTGCTGCATCGCGACATCAAGCCGTCGAACTTGCTAATGGACGAGGAGGGGACCGTCTGGGTCGTCGACTTCGGCCTGGCCAGGGCTGAAGCCGCAGGCGAGCAGTCGTCTTCGCGCGACGTCGTCGGGACCTTGCGGTACATGGCGCCTGAGCGATTCGATGGACGGTCCGACCGTCGCAGTGATGTTTACGGCCTGGGCGTCACACTTTACGAGCTGCTGACGCTTCGACCGGCCTATGATGCCACCTATCAGGCGGCCCTGATCCATCAGGTCTTACATGGCGCACTCAGATCGCCTCGCCAATTCGACCGACGGATCCCTCGCGACCTGGAAACGATCGTCTTGAAAGCGATGGCCAAGGAGCCGGCGGCCCGCTACGCCACGGCCCACGCCCTGGGTGAAGACCTCCGGCGTTTCCTCGAGAACCGGACGATCCTCGCGCGGCGTAGCACCTCGCTGGAACGGGCAGGTCGCTGGTGCCGCCGCAACCCGGCCGTGGCGGCGCTGCTGACGTCGATCGTGGCCCTATTGACGTTCATCGCCGGGTATTACTCGGTCTCGGCAACGCGGTACAGGCACCAGTTCGAGCGCACCGCGGACCGCCGAGCTCGATGGTCGCGAAAAGCTCTTCAGTTCCTACTTGGCGCAGGCGCGGGCCAGCCGGTTTAGCCGCCGGCCTGGCCAGCGGTTCGCCGCTCTCCGCGCTCAACGAGGCCGCCAAGATCCATCGCACGGCCGAGCTGCGAGACGAAGCCATCGCTTGCCTGGCGACTCCCCGACCTGGACGAGATCCACCGGTCGCCACAGGCTTTCCACGGAGCACTCTTGACATTCGACCCGTCCCTGGAGCGGTACGCTCGCCTCGACTGGGACGGGGTCGTGAGCGTCCGCCGCGTCGATGACGACAGCGAGGTCCGGCGAGTCCCGGCGCCGACTTCCGGTCCGGTCGGCGAGAGCTTCATCCTTGATTTCAGCCCCGACGGGCGACACCTCGCGGTTGGATACAACCTCGGCTCGACCAGCGTTTTGAGGGTCTGGCGCCTGGACCGCGATCTGCCGGTTCTGGCGGTCGATGGCCCGAGCGCCGTCTATATTACGCGGTTCACGCCCGACGGCCGGCGGATCGCGATCGGACATGTCGAAGGCCCGGTGGTTTTTCACGAGATGACAACCGGTAAAGCCGATGCAAGCTGGGACGTTGGTCCCGGCGCGTGGGATTTGGCCTTCTCTCCGGACGGCCGAAAGCTGGCCGTGAGCCTCGCTGGCGAGCCCGCCAAAATCCAGATTCGCGCGGTACCCTCGGGTGAGGTCATCCGCGAGATACCGCTACAAGCCGCTTGCAAACTCGCCTGGGGCCCTGATGGCGCCACGCTGGCGGCGGCCTGCGCTGATTCGCGGATTTGCGTCTACGATGCCGAGAAGGGACGTCAGACCGGAGTCCTCGCCCTCCACACGTCGTTGGGCCTATTCGCCACATTCCAGCCGGGGGGTTCCCTCCTGGCGAGCAATGGCTGGGATGGGAAATTGCGGATCTGGCGACCCCAGACGGCCGAGTTGCTCCTCGCGCTGCCCGCGCTCGGTCCACTCAATTTCCGACGGGACGGATTGCGGTTCGCCGCGCGGACAGCGCTCAGCCAGCCCGTCGTCTTCCAGGTCGCCGACGGACGAGAGTACCGATCGCTCGTCCAATCGCCGGCGACCAGTCATGATTTCGCCACATGTTCGTCAGTTCACCCCAACGGGCGGCTGCTGGCCGTCGCCATGACAAACGGGGTCGGCTTTTGGGACATCGATCGAGACGCATCCGTCGGCTGGCTGCCGATCGGCCTGACCGAGTCGCTCCTGTTCGAACCGTCGGGCGATCTCTTGACCGGCGGCCGGACCGGATTGGCTCGATGGCCGGTCCGCGAAAGCCGCGGCGGCTTGAACTCGCTCCAGGTGGGACCACCGGATTTCGTGTCCGCGAGCGCCGCCGGCGCAATCGTCCAGAGCCGCGACGGGCGGCTCTTGGGCCTCTGTCAAAGTTCGGGCCCGATCGTGGCGGACCGCGACCACCCGAAGTCGCCGGTCCGCCTGGGACCTCAGGCCGACGTCCGGTCCATCGCGATCAGCCCCGATGGCCGTTGGGTCGCGACGGGCAGCCACAATAGCAAAGATGGGGTCAAGGTTTGGTCACTCTCCGACGGACGTTTCGTGAAGCAGTTTCCTAATGAGGTGATGGGCGCCACGCCTTTGTTCAGTCCCGATGGGCGTTGGCTCGCGACGAACCTGGGCCACGAGCTCCATCTCCGGACAGTCGGCGAATGGCGGAATGGATGCCGTCTGGAAGGGTGGGCGCTCGCGTTCTCCCCCGACGGTCGTCTCTTGGCCACGGCGCAGCCGGGCGGATCCGTGCAACTGGTCGAGGCCGAGACAGGCCGCCTGGTCGCCAGCCTGGAGGATCCGCGGCAGTCGCGCTCGAGGCACGCGACGTTCACCGCGGACAGCTCCCGGCTCATCCTCGCCAGCGAAGACGGCCGCGCGGCCCACGTCTGGGACCTGAGGGCCATCCGCCACCAGCTCTTGGCAATCAGCCTCGACTGGGATTGGCCTCCCTTGCCGGAGCCCGTCGCAGCGACGCCTGCCGCGGGCCCGTTCAAGGTCGCGACCGACCTCGGCGGGCACGACTTCTCCTGGGCGCTTCCCACCCGCAGGAACTCGATCGCTTGAACGAGGCCCTGGAGATCGACCCCGGCGACTTCTATGCCAACGCCCGGCGAGGCCGGCTTCATTTCAGCAAGCGCCGTTATGATCACGCCATCGCCGATTTCACGCGCACCCTCGCGATCCGGCCGGGGATCCCAAAATCCTCGGTCGGCGCAGGTGAAGCCTACCTGGCGCGGAAGGAGTTCGCTCGCGGGTTCGCCGATTGCGAGGCATCCCTCGTCGCGCTTCCCGACGAGGCATCCCCTCCGAAACATCCTGGCCTGGGCCTATGTGGCCGCCCCGCCGCCCTTACGAGACCCCGTCAGAGCCCTGCTACACGCACCGGGGCGGCGCTCGCGGGTCAGAAATCGCGGCTCATCACAACACCCGCGGAGTTGCACTCTACCGCGCGGGGCAATACCGCGAGGCCGTGATGGTCGGGATATGCATCGCGTGTCGTATCCCAACCATCCCGGCGACCGCGAATGGATTCGATCTCCGCGAGGCTCCGGACGGGCGATTGGTTGCGCGGCCCGAGTGGTAGACGGAGGAGGTGATCGGAATTGTAGCGCGGTTTGGACGCACTCGTCGCAGAGGTCCTGCTCAGAATCGCCCCCGACTTTGGCAGTTGGACCGGAATCGCCACGGACCTCCTGGCCACGCTCAATGACGCAGCGAGCCGGCGAATGAGCTGCTCGTCCCGCTGGCCGAAATCCCCCTGGTTCCTCAGCAACGAGATCCGGCGCATTGCCCCCCAGCCCCGCATAAACGGCTTATCGATTACATTCGAGCGAAACCGCGAAAAGCGTCTGTTTACCCTCAAGAGCACAATTTGCACCAGCGAGTGCGTCACACTTAATCCCTTGTGATATCGAGGGATACGCCAAAAGCGTCGCCCCCTAAAAAAGTGCGTCACACGTAAGTCCAATCCCTGTAAGGCCGTGACGCGCGTGACGCACTTTTGGGGCTTGCGCTCGTGCGCGCACTCATCGGCATTTCGACTAATGAGTTTTAGGGCGGTGCCGGTTTTAGGATGCGGTGACGGATCGCCTGCGTCTCAAACCGTCCTACGGGAAATTTGGGTCCGCCGCTCGCCTCACCCGCCCTGGGGAGAGGAACTAGGACGGGAGAGAAACTACCGACACATGCTCGACCGCGCCGACTACGGCTTGGGCTTGAGCTGGCCGTCCAGGGGTGGTCGAGTCGGGTGCGCAACGGATTCCGGCGTTCTTGGGCGGCGCTTGACACCAACCCGAAGCCCGCGAGGGTTCCGTCGGCACTCCCCTTGCTTGCGCGTCGGGTTGTTATGTCCAGACTCCGATCTCTGTACGGCGCTACGGATGGTTTCCACCCCCGGCGCCATCGGACCAAAGAGTGAGTTTCAATGCATCGAATGATTCCCATTGAGGTCTTCAATGTGTTCCCGTCACCTCTGTCTTGGCTGGTTCGGCCGAATGGGCTGCAACTTGCTTGTTAGCTTTCACCACGAGCACCGGTGCCTTCGCCTTGGACAAGACGCTTTCAGCCACGCTTCCCATCAAGAGCCGGCTCAGCCCGGTTCGCCCAGTGGGTTCCCATCACGATCAGGTCGCAATTCGTTTCTTGAGCGGCCTCGATGATCCCGTCGGCGGCGTAGCCGCGTCGGAGCAGGACCTCGACGGGGTACTTCAGGTCGGGGCCGTCCAGCCGTTTGCGCGATTGCTCAAGGGTTTCTAGGTAGACGCGCGGGTCGACTTCCGCCGCGAGCGTCCCATCCATGAGCACCTCCAGCTCTTCGACGTAGAGGAGGATTAGACGAGCGCCCTTGTCGCGGGCGAGCCAGCGGGCGACGTTGAGCGCGACCTCAGATTCGACCGAGAAGTCGGTGGGGTGAAGGATAACCTGAGTCTTCGTGGCCTGCCGCGACGGCTCGGCGGACCGAAGAGCCAGCACTGGACAGGCCGCGCCGCGCAATACGGCGACGGCCACACTTCCCGCCAACAGCCGCCGCAACCCGGTGCGCCCGTGCGTCCCCATGACGATCACGTCGCCGCCGACTTCCTTGGCGATTCGCACCACCTCAGCCGCGACGTTGCCCTCGCTTGTCCGATACGCCACGTCGACCGGCCGCGTGGGGACGTAAAGTTCGCGCAGCTTCCGCTTGAGCTCGTCATGACGAGCTTTGTCGGGATCGGTGGGTAAGAATTGGACGGTCAACTGGCCGTAGGCAACCGGCTCCTGTGGTATATATGAGGGCTCGGCGACGTAGAGGACGACGAGCCTGGTCTCAGGATCGACTGCTAACGAGCATGCGGCCTCGAAAGCTTCTTTGGAATTCTCCGAGAAATCCGCCGCGAAAAGAATCGTTCGAAAGGGTTGCATAGGATTGTGGTCCTCATTGAGCTGCCATTGCGAGGGCGGCGCGGTCGAGGAGATCGCGAACCTCGACATCGGTCGTCGGTGAGAAATCATCATAGGTACGGTCTCGAAATCGGTTTTTCATCGATCTCCCGTCAAACGAACTCTCCACCGAATCGAGTGTGAGTCATCCTCGCGGCGAATCTCTCCACTTCGCGATCATGCCCCTAGAGGGACGTGACCAAGATAAGGTTCTCGACCTGAGTAACCCCTGGCGCCGCCCACGCTGTTCGTTCGGCCTCCTCACGCTCGGACCATGACCGGACGTCTCCCCGCAACGTGACCTTGCCGTTTTCCGTCTCGACTTTCACTTTCTGTGAGTCGACCTCGGCGCTGCGGCGAAAGGCGGCTTCGATACGTGACTTGATTTCGCCGACTTGCACGAGCGGTTTCACGGTGATCAGGTTCGTGATGCCCCGCACTCCGGCCAGGTGGTGGACTGACTCGTAGGCGGCGCTCTTTTGAAACTGCCAGTGGACATTCCCTTCGAGAGTGATCCAGCCCTTGGTCACCGAAACCTTGATCTCGTCGCCCGGCACCGAGGTCCGCGATTTGAGCACATCAACGGCCGCGCGAGCAATATCCGTGTCGGTCCGCTCGTGCTGTCCACCCAGGCGCACTTCGATATCGTTAGCAATTCCCCTGACGCCACGCACCCGTTTCACAACTTCCTCGGCCTTCAGTTTTTCGGCATAAGTGGATGCGAAACCCGTGAGCGTCACGATGCCATCGTGCACCGTGACCGCGATTTCGTCGGCATTGATGCTCGGCTCCCACTCGAGCTCGTCGAGCACCGTTCGTCGCAAGTCGAACTGTGTTGTCATCGTAAACTCCGATGATTTGCGTAACTGAGCTTCTTGGTCGCAACCTGTCGCTTAGCCGATCCCTAAGAATGAGCAGCGTGCTGTCGGTTGATGGCTGGGAGCGCGGCCCGCTGCCGGGTACGCGCCCCCAAGCGCGCGAGGAGTCAAAGCCGTCATTTCGCCTCGCGTACCTCGATGCGTCGCGCCTTTTTGCCCTCGGTGGCAGCACTTGGCATCACGATCTCGAGGACTCCGTTCTGGAACTGCGCGGTCGCCTTGGATGCGTCGGCGCCCGCCGGAAGGGGAACGGTGCGGTAAAAGCTGCCGTAGTTGCACTCGTTATAGGTGTAACCCTCCCTCTCTTCCTTGGTGCACTGCTTGCGCTCGCCCTCAAGCGTCAGCATGTCGTCCTCGACCTCGACCTTAACGTCTTCCTTGGAAAGCCCCGGTAGGTCGGCCTTGACGATGAACTGGCCATTGCGCTCGAGAACATCGATGCGGGGCGACCACAGGCCTGGGGCGAAACCGGCCTCGCGGCGAAACAACTCGTGACCGCGTGTCAGTAAGCTCGGCATTCGCCAGCCGGTGTTGATGCCGAAATTCTCGAAGAGATGGTCCATCTCCTCGGCCAGCCGGCGCATGTACGCATAAGCGTTGCCGTTCGACTTCGCGGGCGGCGCCGCTGCGCGGTGCGCCACGTCTTTGGACTGTCCCGGGCCGTTCTCGGTCTTCGGCCTGGGTGCTTCTTTGAGCTCTGCCATGATGATCTCCTTTGGTGGTTATGAGAGTCTTGCAAACGGACTAAATCACCTGGAGACGCGGCACTCATCGTTGTTCCACCGAGTGTGGATAAACGGATCCCCACCATGGGCCATAGCCACGGCAAGGGGGCGCCGCCACGGCGGTGCGAACAACGATTACTCTCGCCTAACGAAATAGCCCCATGCCGCTGCCTCCGAGATTCTTGAGGGAGATAACGCCCTCAAGACATCCTGAATTGCGGCAGTCGTTACCGCCTGACTGAGTTCGTCCTTGAAGGTACGAACGCAACCCCGCTACTAACCGTGACAGAAAGGGTGGCGGTAAAAAATTACCCCATCCGCACAGAGCTGCACGGCGGGGCCACCATAGCCGAGAGGTTGAATACCCTTCGCGAGCAGTTCAACGAATGCAGGCTATACCTTTGCGACTGGCATGTCAAGGATTTTCTTTTCGAATCGCGCGATGCCGAGAACAGCCTCGAGGCGACGCGGCGTGCGCTTCGGATGCCGAGCCGGAACGCGCCGGAGAGCGCGAGCATTGCTCGTCCTTGGTTCGTCCGAACTCAGCACTCCTTGATCGCGGGCAATTCGGTTAGTATTTACGCTTACGTTCGGCGGGAAGATTCAATAAATGCGATCGTTTAACGCAAAGCAAGGGGTGGAACCGTGGGGTTACGGCCCGATGTCGCCGGCTTGTTTGTCCTCGTTGGCCTTTTGCTCATCGTCCAATCGGTGCATTGGCACCAATCTCGGGCGGAGAAGCATCGGCAGGCTCGCATCGAATCACTGCTTCACGAAATCCGCGACGCGATCAAAGGTAAAGGGCATCCTCACGTCTAGTACGGTGCTGTCAATGACGTCTCCACCTGCGATCCGCCACGTGGTGCCCGCTCGGCTCGGCGAACCACGATTTGACTCTCCACTTCGGCTGGATACGAAGCCAGGAAACGGGCGCGGACAGTTCGTGCCCGACAGTGCCCGCGTGCGCCACTCGGTTGAGATCGACTGCGAAAACCCCCGCGACGAAGAATTGCTGTTTGAGAAGGCAGGTCCGCGGCGGCGGATTTTCTTCGACCCGGCTCACACTCGCGTGGCGATCGTCACTTGCGGCGGACTTTGCCCTGGCATCAACAGCGTGATCCGCTCGCTGTATTTGGAGCTCGATTTCAACTATGGCGTCAAAGAAGTGCTGGGCTTGCGCCAGGGTTATCGCGGCTTAAACCCCGCGGCGGGCCTGCCGCCCCTGGTCCTCTCTCGCGCATTTGTCCGCGACATTCACGACGAGGGGGGGACGATGCTGGGCACGTCTCGCGGACCGCAGGACGTGAGGGTGATGGTCGACTGTCTCGAACAGCAAAAGATCGACGTGCTGTTTTGCATCGGCGGTGACGGGACCCATCGCGGCGCCCATGCGATCTGCGAGGAGATCCGCCTGCGCTCGGTGCCGATCGCCGTGGTGGGCATCCCGAAAACAATCGACAATGACATCGACTTTTGCGACTCGACGTTCGGCCACCTGACCGCGGTGGATATGGCTCGTGGCATCATCCACCTGGCACATACCGAGGCTCGAAGTACATCGCGGGGAGTCGGGCTCGTGAAGCTCATGGGTCGGTATTCCGGCTACATTGCCTGCATGGCGACCCGAGCCGCGCAGGAAGCAAACTTTGTCTTGATCCCTGAGTGTCCGTTCGCCTTGCACGGCCATGCCGGCTTCCTGGCCGCACTGGAACGCAGGCTCGACGACCGTGACCACGCCGTCATCGTCGTTGCCGAAGGGGCTGGTCAGCATCTGTTTGAGACGGGCGGCCCCGCGAGCGTCGATGCCTCGGGAAATCCCCGACTCCACGACATCGGCGTGCGGCTTCGCCAGGAGATCCTCGACTACTTCGCCGCGAAAGGCCGTCCGGTCGACCTTAAATACATCGACCCCAGCTACATCATTCGCAGCGTGCCGCCGTCAACCGCCGACCAGCTCCTGTGCGATGACCTGGCACGCCGCCGTCCACGCGGCCATGTCGGGCCGAACCGACATGATGATTAGCTCGCTCAATCGCGCATTCATTCACGTGCCAATAGCCATGACGTGTAATGTCCGACGTCAGGTTGATCTCGAAAGCGAGCTCTGGTCGTCGGTCCTTGCCGCCACGGGCCAGCCTCCTCGATTCACGGGCGACGGCAGTCCGTGATCGACGGGCAGGAGCGACATACACCGTGGCCCGCGGCGGCACTCGACTCGGCGGGGTGGGCCGGGCCGGAGCGAAGCGGGCTACACGCGATCCGTTGGGCAACGCATAATATCCGTAGCGAAATTCGCCACCCAGCATGCAGGACCAAAGCGTATGGCTCAGGGTGCGAACGATCCCGACTTGCTTTTTTCCGCCGGCAATGGAGCTGACCCATGTTAAACGAGGCAATGTTGTCGCAACTGGTTTGTCCCATGGGCAAGGCACCGCTGCGCCGCGAGGGCGAGACATTCGTTTGCACGCGGTGCGGCCCGTGTTTCTCGATCAAGGACGACATTCCTAATATGCTGATCGAAGAAGCCAAGTTGCCGGCGGGATGTGGCTCGCTAGCCAACCTCGAGTGCGTGCGCTCCGGGGACGCAATGATTGACTGAGTTTGCTTGCAGAATCATTCGCGCAGTACGCGCCGTATCGTCCTCCGTTATTGCGATCGTGGATGCTGATCCGGCCAGCAGAACGATCGTGGGGCCCCCTTCAATGACGACCTTGTCACCGGCCTGCATCTGGCGGCGCTTACGCAGCTCGATCTGGCCATTGACGCTGACCTGGCCGCCCGCAATCAGCACCTTGGCCTCGCCGCCGCTCTGAACGCAGCCGCCGAGCTTGAGCACCTGGGTCAGGTTGATGGGCCGATCATCGAGCGTGATCGTGCGGGTCGGAGAAGTCTTTTTCACAGAATTGGGCGCTCCAGTGAGGCGTGCTGCCGGGCGGATCTCGCGGGATAGGCTCGCCCGTTTCCGCTGTGATTGCACTAAGATGGCTAAGGGCAGTAAGGTGGCTAAGATTGCAGTCGCCGCGAGCCTGCAATCTTAGCTATCTTAGTGCAATCTTAACCCGCGCGTGCCCGGAGCGACACGGGCACACGCGGGACGTAACCATCGGTTACATTGTTATCATCGGCAGCAACGGGAGAGCTAATGCGTTTTTTAAAGCGATTTATTGGATTTTGTTTGGCGGGCCATCGGAGAGCGGATAATTCGAGGCTGAGCGTTGTCCTCGGTGGGCACGTCCGCCAGGATGCTCCCAAAAGGAAGCGCTGACGACATGCGGAAGTCCCTTCTGGCTTCGGATCGCCGAGGCGCGTGCTGGTCAAGACCCTTTGGTAAAGTGCAGCCCGGGATCGTCGGGCCCGGCGCCGGGAACTTTGAACGTGAAGTGCGTCTCGTCGCTCCAGGTGAGGTTACCGACCATCGGAACTCCCTGTTCCTGTGCCAAGGTCAAGAGTCCATTTCCCGCGGTGAGCTTGCCCTGGATCAGCCGGGATTGTCCCTTGTGCGTGATCTTCCAGGTGAACTTTCCCTGGTCGAGGAAACTTAACGTGATCGTGGTCTCCGGATCAGGTTGAGCGGTCCACGTGCCTTCCAGCCGGCCTTCCTTTCCCGTGGCATTCGGCGCCGTCAAGGTAGTCGCCGTGAGCGCCGGAGGCGGGGCCGGTGCTGGGGGTTGGTTGGCGGCGATGGCACTCGGCGGCATCACGGGCGCACCGAGCTGCTGCAACAGCCGCGTCGAAACCGTGTCCTTGGGCTGGAGCCCCACCACCTTCTTCAACTGCTGAATCCCCGCATCCGTACTCCCTTGCGTCAGGTAAAAATAAGCGAGCACGAACCGCGCCGGGGGGGAGCCGGGGTTGATCGTGCAATAGTTTTCGAGCGCCCGAAGCTGATCGGTATAAACCGACACGTCGGGATAAAGCCCGATCAGCGTACCCCAATCCCAGCCCGGCCCGACGGCGAGAACGGCGTAGAGCGGCGTCGCCGCATCTTGATAGCGATGCAGAGCGAATAAAACGACCCCGCGGAACTCGTGCAAAGCCGCATCGTTGGGCATCTGCCGGATTGCCTGATCCGTCAGCTCGAGGGCCTTGGCATAGTCGCCGGACTTGAAGGCATCGCGTGCCGAATCGAAGCTCGTGCCCACCGATTCCGCCACCGCTGGCTGGGGTGGTGAAGCCTGGTTACTGATCGGCTGCGAATAATCATAAGCGGTCGGCTGCACCACGGTCGTCGAGACCGGGTAACCATAGGCACTCTGGTCATAGCCGTATACGCCAAGGCCATAGCCGCCGTAATAGGGGTTGTAGTAATTCGAGTAACCCCAGTCGTAGAGGGAGGAGCCGTAGAGATAGGGGGAGTAACCGTACCCGCCATAGCCGCCGTAGCCGCCATACCCGCCGTAGCCGCCATACCCACCGTAGCCGCCATACCCGCCGTAGCCGCCATACCCGCCATACCCGCCATACCCGCCATACCCGCCGTAGCCGAGCCCAAACAGGCTACCAAGCCCAAAACCGAGCCCGAAACCACCGAGACCGTAACCGAGGCCATAGCCACCATAGCCGCCATAGCCGAGACCATAGCCGCCATAGCCACCGTATCCGTACCCACGCCCGTAGCCTCCGTAGCCACGACCGTAACCACCGTAGCCATAGCCCCCGTAATAGCCGGAACGCCCGTAAGCGTTGCCGATCCGACCGCTGTTCATGTTGTTGTTAGCCAGACTTGTCCGGTTCGCATTGAGGGAGTTGTTCGACAGCGAGCCGCGATTGAAAGCGGTGGTTGTGATTCCGCGCCCCATCCCGTTGTTCATTCCGGCGCGCCCGAAGGCATTTGCCGCGCCCATGCGTGCCGCACTGGTGATCGGAGCACGGGCACCCAGCCCGTATCCGTTACGCGCCATCCCCATTCCGCCGCCGCCGAAGCCTGCCCTGCCGAGACTGTTCATCCCGGCTCCGCCAAAATTGCCATAACCGCCCCGGCCGAAGTTGGATGTCCCGAACGAGCGGCCGGCCATATTCATCCCCGGGCGTGCACCCATGCCATAGCCACCGAGTCCCCGGCCCATCCCCATGCTGGGCGAAGCCATCCGCGGCTGCATGCCGCCGAAACCACGCATCCCGCCGAATCCGCCGGAACGCGCCATGCCCATCGAGGGACCGCGATAGCCGCCAAAGCCGCCCATCCGCGCCCCCACCGAACCCGCCCATCCGCGCCCCACCGAACCCGCCCATGTGGCCACCGCCGAACCCGCCCATATGGCCACCGCCCATATGGCCACCGCCCCCGTGGCCGCCACCCCCGTGGCCGCCCCCACCACGGGCCAAAGCGACTCGGCCCATGCCGAAAAGTGCCAGTGCGATCGTCAGGACAGTTGCGAATGTTTTGCGATTCATGGCCCCCTCCGATTCCAAGCTGCACAAAGACCGTGGGGTAAACTCACACATTCCCGTCGCCGGCATGGCGGAAAGATTGATCGCGCACTCTCGCGTCGTCTCCCCGCGATCGATCCAGATGATTTCGTGATGGTCGTCAGGAGCGAGGCCAGCCTGGATATTCTACGTTATCTTGCCAACGTGCGTTCTTTTATTTCCATTGCCGCGCGACGATTTATCTGGGTTCACCACTGACTTTGACGCGAGGTTTATTCAGGGAGTTGGTTTAAACCACCCGCGTGAATCGTGGGACATGAGAGACGCATCGAGTTAGATCACCCTAAAGACCTACTCCCACGTGCTTCCATAAGGTGACAAGGGGCTCGCCGAATGGCGTTTTCTCATGAGAGCCACCTCAGGGACTCGAACCCTGGACCCCAGCTTTACGAAAGCTGTGCTCTACCGACTGAGCTAAGGTGGCACGACCGGGAGGCGCCGCGGTCCCAGCGCGAATGGACAGACCTCACACTAAGAAACGGCACGAAGGAATGTCAAGGTGAAGATGGCGACGGACAGTGGTGGATCGCGCTGGGCCTGACCTTTGAGATGCCAGTGATCGTTGATGACGAGGCGGATCACCGCGGTCCGGCCGCGATCGCGTTCCGGTAAACCGCAAGGTAGCGGTCAATGTTGCGATCCATGGCGAAATACTCGCGTGCAACCGGCCCAGTTGCACTGGCGAGCCGCGCGGCCAAAGCGGGATCGGTCAGGACGTTGATGATGGCATCGGCCAGCGGCCCGTGGGCGACGGGAGTGAGTAATCCCGCCCCGGTGGCTCCCAGGAGGGCCTGGTAGTCGCCGAAATCGGTTGCCACGATCGGACGGCCAGCGGCCAGATAGACGGCGATCTTGCTCTGAACCGAGTAGTTCTCGCGGCAGGCCAGCCGCGGATGTACCAAGACGTCGGCGCGGCGGGAGAGAGCGACGACCTGTTCGGGCGACTGGCCGGTCAGCACGATCAGCCGCTCGGCGTATGTGCCAAGCTGGGACTGGTAGGCCCGACCGGCTTCGGCTGGGCCGCCGACCAAAACGCACCGCGCTGTCCGGAACGGCGTTAAAGACTCGGGGCAAAGCCTCGATCAAGATCGGCACGCCCTGGTTGGGATGAACGATGCTTCCCACGTACATGACGACCTTGTGCTCGGGCCCGACCCCGGGGATCGTCGCCGCGGAGCCCGATGATTCGTATTCAGCCAGGTCAATCCCCGGGTAAATAACGCTCACTCTGTCCGCGGGCACCCCTTTCTCTTTGACCACGACCTCTTTGACCGGCTCTCCCAGGGTAATGACCGCGGAGGCGTGGCGCAGGACCCCTTTTTCCATCGCCCGGTATGTGTTAAAGACGAGCCCCCGGCCGAGGTTGTCGCGCACGACCTCTTCACCCAGGAGTGAGTGGATCTCGTAGACCATCGGCCAGCCATGGCGTTGGCACGCCTTGTAGGCCCGTGTCGCACCGCCATAATGCTGGGCGTGAACCAGGTCAAACGGCTGCTCGCGGGCAATTCGCGAGAGCCCCCGGCCGCTGGCCCAACCCCAAAACGGGACCTCATAAATGGATGTTCCCTCGAATTCGCCACGTGCGGCGGCTCCCCAGGGCGGACGGGCTCGCAAATAGGCCATGACCACGTCAACGCCGCGCTGGCGGAGCGCCCGCATGATCTTGATCGGTAACATCGCCGTACCATCATACTCGCCCGGGATCGGGAACGAGGTGACCATCAAAACACGCATCGCGGGCTCCATCCTGGGTGGCGAAATATAGGGAAGTTTTTTGTCGGCTGTCGAGGACGTTTGCGTTCACGATCTCAGATCCAATCCCCCGCTGGCTAGGAATTTCCAGGAACGGGCCGAATTATTCCTGTGACCGATTCTTGACACCCATTCCGGGCGGGGATATCCTCAATGTATCATTGCCCAAGTTGGGCGGTGAAGTCGGCTATGGCGGCCCCGTTGTGCGAATTTCTCGCGTGACATGGGGCCTTTTTTTGTGCGCCGGATGGACTGGCCAATCGGCTAAACAACAAGGAGCATCGCCATGATGTCCAACCCAAGCCAGGTGATCGTCGTTCCCGAACAGCACGAACAGCAAGAATGTATTCTGCTTCACGGGTTGTCCGCCCACCATAGGGATTTTCCTGAGGTTCACGCCGAAGGCGACTCGCCCAAAGCCGCGGCCAGCCGCCTGGCCGAGCTCCTGGCACTCAGCCTTGAAAATGCCCCAAGCGACTGGCGTCGACAAAGCCTGCAACAGGCGATCGAAGATGTGCGGGCCTTCGCCGAGCAAGACCGCTGACGAGAAAAAAACGAACACCCAAGCCTCGAAGCGAGCGGTCGCCACGCGATCGGTTAAACACCGGTCAACGCGGCTGCTGCCGACGCGCCAGGCCAGCGGTTAATCGCCAGTAAATATCGGCTTGCGTTTTTCCAGGAACGAGCGAATGCCTTCCTGATAGTCATGACCCTCGTAGACCTTTTGGCGCAGACCTTGGAGCCGTTCCAACGTCTCGGCGCTCATCGGACGCGACTGTAACAGCATCCGCAGCTCCTCCTTCATGAGCGCGATGCAATTTGGCGACATTTCCCCGAGCTGAGCGGCGAGCTGGCGCGAGAAGTGCTCGATCTCAGGCCCTGGCACGACGGAATTGATCATTCCGAGGTGAAGTGCCCGCTGCGATGATATTGGGCGAGCGGTGAACAGCATCTCTTTCAGGAGCCGCGTGCCGATCGAGTTCATCATATTCAGCATTCCTCCGGTATTGTAAGGAACGCCGATCTTGGCCGGCGTAAGCGCGAAGGTTGCTTCCGGCGTGGCGATCAACAGGTCGCAGGTGATCGCGAGCTCACAGCCCCCGCCCCAGACGCTTCCTTCGATCATCGCGATGACAGGCAGGGGAAGGGCCTCGATGGCGCGCACGACGCGGCGGAGCGGGTCTTCGTAACCCAGGGGATCGCGGCCGGGTCCGGGTAATTCAGCGACGTCGTGGCCGGCCGACCAGACCAGCGCGCCCGGGTGTGCCCGCAGGATCACCGACCGCGCCCGGGCAGCCTTGATTTCCTCGAGCGCGGCGATCAATTCGTCGATGAAGGCCCGGCTGAGCGCATTACGCCTCGAATCGTGGTTGAATGTGATCACCCCCGTTCCGTCTTGGACCTGTTTCAGAATCAGTGGCATCGTGTAAGCCCTCTCGCCAAGGAAGTAATATCATGTCACGGTCGCGTGCATGCTTTAACAACGCCCGTTGTCGGGTAGTATCCGGCAAAAATTCTCATTCGTTGAAATGGCACTTTCTGGCACTCAATGGCAGGGTTTGAGCGGGGCTCCGTCTCAGCCAGCCAATTCGAGAAACGAGTTAGGATAATTCGACAAAGCGGCAGGCGCACTCGCGGTCGGGGCACGAAAATCGGGTCGCTCGAAGGCAAGGGGGCCCTGGGGCCTTCGTGGGAACTCTCGTCCGCAATTGATAAACCGGTTCGGAGAAGCCACGTCCCATGGCTCTAAAGACCTGAAAGCGCACGCTATGGTGGTGTAGACTCCGGTCGCAAACGAGGTCGCCGGTTCTCCCTTGCCAGCTCGCTTCGCGTAGTCTGCTCCGGATTCTTTCGTGTATTTCGTCCATTTCGTGGTCAATCCGATGATAGCGACCACGAAAGGGACGAAAGACACGAAAAGGAACAGAGCAATCTCGTAATTGTCGCGTCGCTCTTCCGCTCTCTGAGTGCCGGCGACCCAGCGAGCTACGACAAACACTCCGTGCACGCGTCGCGCACACCCCATACTAACAATATAACACGGTTTGCAAATTTCGTTAATGCACGTATGCCGATTGTGACGCTAATCCTGGTCGGAACATATTGCTCTAGAGTGACTTAAAAAGTTTTCCAAACTTTTTGTCCGCGATCATTGTGCGCGCCATAACGGCCCGAGGGGACCGATACATCGCGAAAACTCGGTAAGACCGTGACAGCCGCGAGGGGCGGAAGAACCCTGCTGATCGGCCTTCGGGCCTTTGTGATCCGTCCAGTCGCGCCCACGCGAGCTAGACGAAGAGGATCGCCAGGCTAACGATGCCACCTTGATTGACGGGAAGCCGAATCTTGTCGGCGTATGTCACCTGCAAGGGGGTGAAGTTGTGGGTCATCACCGAGGGAGTCAACGAGTTCGGGCTTCGGTACTGCACAACGCGGTCGCCTATGTCACGCCGGCTGACAAGCTGGCCGGTCGGGCCGAGGCGATCTGGGCCGCACGAACGCAGAAACTGGCGACGGCTCGCCCGGCGGCGAGCCAAGGCTGAGAAGGAGGGATTTGCACAGTCGCGGTGCTCCAGAGTAAATTGAGGAGACCTGGGCGGAGGATAAGGCAACGCGGGGACGCGACCCGAGCGCCGTCCAGGGGCCAAGACCGGAGAGAGCGGCACGATGCCGCCCCACGGCCTTCCGGGATTGGCCCGAAAAGGATAAATCCGGTCACAGTCTTTGTTCCCGGTTACTCGCTTAATGAGCCACGCCGCCTTTCCCATTTACGCTGAACCAATACAAAATGACATCACTTCCACCCCAGTGACCCCCCGGAGCTGCTGATGTCGCTGACCATTTGAGATCGCCCGCTGGCTCGGCGCGTGTTTTCGTCCGACTAGAAACGTCCCCCGCCTGATTGCTCGCCGAAAAGGATCGGCCCACCGTCGCATCAGCATCTCGTCCGCGATCGCAGGGTTTGAGTGGCTCGAGGATCGCACGCTGTTAACTGGGGCCGGTTCGAGCGCTGCCGTGACGCCCGACGCGTCGACGTTACCAACGCTCTCTCCGTCGCAGATCACCGCGCTCGACACGTACGTCGCCACTCCCGACCCGTCCTATCAGTTCTCGCTCAACAGCACGATCGTCGGCCCGGGGTACACCGACTACGTCATCAATCTCATCTCGCAAACCTGGAATCCTCAGCCTGGGGTCTCGGAAGTCTGGCAGCACTGGCTTCAGATCATCGTTCCTTCGACCGTCGACACAACGACAGCCGTGTTGAATATCGGTTCAAACGCAAACACCCCAGACCCGCCGACATCGCCCGATCCGCTCAGCCTTCAAGCCGCGCTTGCGCTCAACGCGGTTGTCACGTTCATTCCATCTGTACCCAACGAGCCCGTGACGTTTCCATCGCTCGGTGAAACCACGCCGTTGTCCGAAGATGATCTCGTCGCTTATTCCTTTCAGCAATTCTTGAGCGGTGATGGCCAAGACTGGCCCATTTTGCTCCCTATGGTCAAAAGGCGCTGTGCGCGCCATGGATACGACGCAGTCGTTCGTTTCGAGCCAATCGAACGGGCGCTCGCGGTCCAAAACTTCATCGTGACCGGCTTGCCGAAGCGGGGGGGGGCAACCCGGCTCAGCCGGCGGTCGATTCCGCGTCCTCGCATCGTGGCGCTTCGGTCTTCGACGGCCTTGATCTCCAAGAGCAGGTCGAGAGTCAGCTCGACACGTACCTCGTGTCACGGAAGACACGGCCAACGGCGACTCGACGGCCGACGAGCCGTATACAACGGTTTTCGACCAGCTCGGCACACCGCAGGGTCAAGCGCTACTGAACATCATTGATCCGATCAATTATATCGACCGATCGACGTACGATATTCCCAAATATCTTATTGACTCTACCGGCGATCAATTCTTTGTGCCGGATGCGCAGTTCTTCTTCAGTGAGCTGCCGGGTGAAAACTACCTCCGTTACGTGCCGAACACCGACCATTCCCTGGATACAGATGCCATCACGGGCGGGATTGAATTCATGGCGGCCCTGCTCGCTGGAGCCGCTTTGCCCCAATTCACCTGGACCGTCTCGAATGATGGCACGGAAATCACCTTGAACACCGCGACGCCGCCGACGTCGGTCACGATGTGGCAGGCCACAAATCCCGATAATCGCGACTTCCGATTGGAAACATTTGGGCCAAACTGGACCAGCTCGCCCCTCAACGATCAGGGCGGCGGCACTTATGTCGCCAACGTGACACCTCCCACGATGGGGGCGACCGACTTCTTTATTCAGATGCAGTACGCTGTCGATGGGATGACACTGACCTTCACCACGCAGATCAGCACGGTCCCGCTTTTGACGCCCACGGTGACGGTGTCGGACATGGGGGGAATGTTTAACGGAAGTGCCTACGCGGCCAGCGCGACGTCTATCGGGCTCGCCGGATTGGCGGTCCCCGGCAATTTCACGTACACGTACTACGCCGGTACGAGCGGCAGCGGACCGGGTTCCGCAACGGCTCCCACCAACGTTGGCACCTACACCGTCGTGGCTTCATTCACCAGCACCGATCCCGATTACGTCAACGGAACGGCCACCGGTGACGTTTACCATCAGTCCCGTGCCGCCCACTGTGATGACCGAGCCGGCCACATCGATCACCTCCACCAGCGCCACACTGGACGCGACCGTCAACCCGGAGGGGAGTGCCACGACGTACAGCTTTGTATACGGCACCAACCCGACGCTCAACTCAGGCACGACGACTACGACCGCGCAACCGGCGGGAAGCGGGACGATTGCCGAATCAGAGATGGACGTGCTCTCCGGTCTGGCGCCGGATACTGAGTATTACTTCGAAGTGCAAGCGACCAACGCGGGGGGTACGACCGACGGCACAATCCTCAACTTCACCACTTCAGCCGCGGTCGTCACCGCCCCCGCCGTCACGACAGACGCTGCCACTTCAATCACCTCCACGGGCGCCACACTCAACGGAACCGTCAACCCCGAGGGGGGCGCCACCACTTACAGCTTTGTGTACGGCAGGAATCCGACGCTAAATTCGGGCACCACGACGACCACTGCCCAATCGGCCGGCAGCGGGACAAACCCCGAGGCAGAAACGGCGGCAATTTCTGGCCTGACGCCGGATAAGAAGTATTACTTTGAATTGCAATCGACCAATGCGGCGGGTACGACCGACGGCACAATCTTCAACTTCACCACGTTGGCCGTGCCCAAGCCCGGTGCAACGACAGACGCGGCCACATCGATTACTTCCACCGCAGCCACGCTCAACGCGAGCGTCGACCCGGAGGGGAGCACCGCGACCTACAGCTTTGTTTATGGTACGAATCCGACGCTAAGTTCGGGCACCACGACGACGACTGCTCAATCGGCCGGCAGCGGGACAAACGCCGAGGCAGAAACGGTGGCAATTTCTGCCCTGACGCCGGATACGGAGTATTACTTCGAGGTGCAAGCGACCAACGCGGGGGGCACGACCGACGGCACAGTCCTCAACTTCACGACCTCGGCCGTGCCCATGCCCGGTGCAACGACAGACGCGGCCACATCGATTACTTCCACCGGTGCGATGCTGAACGCGAGCGTCAACCCGGAGGGGAGCACCGCGACCTACAGCTTTGTTTATGGTACGAATCCGACGCTAAGTTCGGCACCACGACGACGACTGCTCAATCGGCCGGCAGCGGGACAAACGCCGAGGCAGAAACGGTGGCAATTTCTGCCCTGACGCCGGATACGGAGTATTACTTCGAGGTGCAAGCGACCAACGCGGGGGGCACGACCGACGGCACAGTCCTCAACTTCACGACCTCGGCCGTGCCCATGCCCGGTGCAACGACAGACGCGGCCACATCGATTACTTCCACCGGTGCGATGCTGAACGCGAGCGTCAACCCGGCGGGGAGTACCGCGACCTACAGCTTTGTTTATGGTACCAATCCGACGCTCAGTTCGGGGACCACGACGACGACTGCTCAATCGGCCGGCAGCGGGACCATTGCCGAGGCAGAAATGGCGGCAGTTTCTGGCCTGACGCCGGATACGGAGTATTACTTCGAGGTGCAAGCGACCAACGCGGGGGGCACGGCCGACGCGCAATCCTCAACTTCACCACGTCGGCCGTGTCCAAGCCCGGTGCAACGACAGACACGGCCACATCGATTACTGCCACCGGTGCGACGCTCAACGCGAGCGTCAACCCGGCGGGGAGTACCGCGACCTACAGCTTTGTTTATGGTACCAATCCGACGCTCAGTTCGGGGGCCACGACGACCACTGCTCAATCGGCCGGCAGCGGGACCAGTGCCGAGGCAGAAACGGCGGCAATTTCTGGCCTGACACCGGATACGGAGTATTACTTCGAGGTGCAAGCGACCAACGCGGGCGGTACGACCGGCGGCACAATCCTCAACTTCACCAGTTCAGCCGCTGTCGTCACCGCCCTCGCCGTCACGACAGACGCGGCCACTTCGATCACCTCCACGGGCGCCAGGCTCAACGGAACCGTCAACCCCAAGGGGAGCGCCGCGACTTACAGCTTTGTGTACGGCACGAATCCGACGCTGACGTCGGTGGGACCACCACCACTGCCGAGTCGGCGGGCAGTGGGACGGGCGATCAGCCGGAGGCTGTGACATTGACCGGCTTGACCCCAGGCACAGCCTATTACGATTACGTTGAAGCCACCAACGCGGGAGGCACGAGTTCCTGGAACGACATGGGCTTCACCACGCCGGCGATCCTCCAGTTCTCCAGCGGCCAATTCACCGCCAATGTGACCGATGGCTCAGGACAGCTCGTCTTGACCCGCGCGGGCGACCTGAGCGACACGCTCACAGTCGTGCTCACCAGTCCCGGAGGACACGAGGTTGGCCCGATCTCGGAAACAGTCACGTTCGCACCAAACGTGATGACCACAAACGTTTCTGTTCCGATCGCCAACGACGGCCAGCCGGGCGAGAGCAATGCCGTCATCCCGTTCTCGCTCTCATCGCCCAGCGCGGGCACGACCGTTGGCGCCATCGCATCGGCGAGCCTGATCATCGTCGACGGCAACCCCCCGATGGTGACGATTACGTCGTTCCAGCACCCAACGATCAAGGTCGGCACGGGCAAAAAGGTGAAGAAAGAGGTCGTGCTCGAACTTCAGTTCAGCGGACCGGTCGAAGGCGCGGGAAACCTGGCGGCATATCGGCTCGTTTCGGGCAAGACCAAGAAAGGGAAGACGACGTACACCAAGACTGTGCCCCTGAAGTCGGCGGTATACAACTATCCCGGCACACCGCCGAACTCGGTGACCCTGTTCCCTAAGCACAAGCTGAGTTCGTCCGCACTGGAACAGCTCAAGGTGAATGCAAGTCAGATCACCGATTCCTACGGGCGCCCCCTTGCCCAAAACTTCGTTGCAACGTTCCGCTAACGAGCACACGACGCCCCCTTGTATCGAATTTCATCGCATCTTGCCTTCGCGCTCTTTGCGTCTCACGCGTCCCGACGGCGATCTTCGGCTTCCTGCGGTTCATCGGCGCGACGAATATCGCCGAGTCAACCCGTTGCAATCCTTCTCCACTGGGAAGGCACATCGCCGCTCTTAACCTCGTCGAAAAAAATGTGAAGGGCCGTGCCACTGGGGGATTGACATCGGCTCTCCGGCAGCACATCATGATGGACTGATCAGTTCATCGCGGCAGGCTCAATGCGGGGATGGGGGTCGGCCATGGTCGTGCGATTATGCGATAAACTCCCAGGAACGGCCTGGTTTTGGGTCGCCTGCAACGGATGCGTCTCGGGCCAGGATGGCTTTGCCTTGGGGAGGCTTTTGTGCACTCGCGGGCGATCAGCTCCTCGACCCCGGCAGTCGAGGGAGCGATCCCCGTCATTTGATCACATACGGAGAGGCTTCCATGTTCGGCACCCAGAGATTGGTGGATGACGAGCTCACGCTCCGCGCGCGGCGCTCGCTGGCAAGTCTCGCGAACCGGCACCCAGGCGCCGGCGGCAACGGATCGCGACGCTCGAACTTCTCGAGGGTCGGACGCTCCTGACGACCTACACCGTCACCAGCACCGGCACCGGCAATGTCGCTGGCACCTTGCTCTATGAGATCAATCAGCTCAACTCCACCGGCGGGTCGTCCAATATCATCAATTTCAACCTTGGTTCGGGCGTGCAAACAATCAGCCCGACTTCCGCCCTGCCAACGATCACCAAGCCGGTCACCATCGAGGGGACTGCCAGTGGAGGTGTACCTCAGATTCAGATCCTGGGCGGCTCGGCGGGAAGCACTGCGAACGGCCTGACATTCGGCGGCGGCTCGTCGGGTTCGAGCGTCCAGGACTTGGTGATCGCGGGTTTTAGTCTGATACTGGCCATAGACATCGAACCGAATCATCGATCACGGGCGACAGTGTGCTCGGCTGTTGGGTCGGGATCAATGCCTCCGGATCGGCGGACGCCAACGCCTAAGGCGTTTATGTCGGCGGCTCGGGAACGACGATCGGCGGGACCACAACCGGCGCCGGCAACGTCATCTCCGGAAACAGGCGTGCTGGCATTGAGGCTTTCGCGTCTTGCCTGGTCGAGGGCAACAAGATCGGCACGAATGCGGCGGGCACCGCCGCCGTGGCGAACGGAGATTACGGCATTCTCGTTGAGGCTTTGGGCGTGACGATCGGTGGAACCACGACCGGCGCCGCCAACGTGATCTCGGGAAACGCGGACTATGGCATTTCAGCGCTGGAGTCTTGCCTGATCGAGGGTAACAAGATCGGCACGAATGCAGCCGGCACCGCCGCCGTGCCGAACACGCTCTATGGCATGGTATGTCGTAAGTAACGGGCGCGACGATCGGCGGGACCACGAGCGGACGGCAACGTTATCTCTGGAAACACGGAGTACGGGGTTTCCGCTAACGCGCTTGCCTGATCGAGGGCAACGAGATCGGCACGAATGCGGCTGGCACCGCCGCCGTGGCGAACGGATTTGTCGGCATTTTCGTCAAGGCTTCGGGTGCGACGATCGGCGGGACCACGACCGGCGCCGGCAACGTCATCTCCGGCAACACGAGTACGGGATTTACATCCATGCGTCGTGCCTGGTCGAGGGCAACAAGATCGGCACGAATGCGGCCGGCACCGCCGCCGTGGCGAATGGCTACGGCATTTGTGTCGATGGGTCCGGTGCGACGATCGGCGGGACCACGGCCGGCGCCGGCAATACGATTTCTGATAATAGTGCGGCCGGCATTCATGTCACCTCTGGCGCGACGGCCACCATCACCGACGACGCGATCACCGGCAATGCGCACCGGTATCCTGGTCGGGAGCGGGGCCAGCGACACCTGCCTGGTGACGGCCCAGGACGACGACCTCTCAGGCAACACCACCGCGGGCATAACCAACAACCAGACGAACGCGGCCTACGCCGTCACCGCCACCGACGACTGGTGGGGCAGCTTGCATGGACCGACCACCACGGCCAACCCGGGCGGCAATGGCACCAGCGTCTCATCCAACGTGAGCTTCACCCCGTGGATCGGCGTGTACACGCCGAGCGCCGGCCCCGGGTTCCAGCCCACGGGCGTCACCCTTTACGCCGTGCCGACGCAGTTGGTCTTCGTCACCGAGCCATCGTCCGCGGCCTACCCGGGCGTGGCCTTCGCCACCCAGCCGGTCGTGGAGGCCGAGGACGCCAGCGGCAACCTCGGCATCAACTTCGACGCCTACCACCGTTCCCGGTACCCAGGCCGTGCTGACGCTCAACACGCTCTCGGGCACGGGCACGCTGGCGGGTACAACCACGGTCAGCCCCTCGGGCGGCTTCGCCAGCTTCAGCGGGCTGAACATCACGGCGGTTGGCACCTACACGCTCATCGCGTCGACCGCGGGATTCGGCTCGCTCAGCCTGAGCGGGACCAGTAGTCAAATTAGCGTTACGTTGCCCCTCTCGGTGTTCGCGACTCAGCCGCCGCCCGGGGTTTTGGCCGGTAATGCGTTCGGGCTCACGGTCGAGGAGGTCAACGCGCAGGATCAGCTTGATACCTCTTACGACGGCAGCGTGACGGTGTCGTTAGCGAGCAACCCGGGCAGCAGCATTTTGGGGGGCTTGCTTACCGTCAATGCAGTGGATGGCGTGGCCACGTTCTCTGGGCTCACGATCAGCAACCCGGGCCTGGCCTACACGCTGCAGGTTTCCGCGACGGGCGCCGCTCCGGTCACAACCTCGAACGTTGACGTAGCCGGCTACCAACTGGTCGCGAGCGGCACGGCCGAGAATCTGGTTTGGTACGGCACGTCGGGCAGCGACCAGGTGCAGTTCATACAGACGGCCGCCGGTACGGTCCAGATTAATGTGAACGAGTTAGCCGGTGTCGCGACGAGTTTCACAGCAACCGTGACCGGCGTGACCGGCGACGTTGTGGTTAACGAGTACGATGTCGCCGGCGACGCCGACGTGGTGGACGGCAGCGGCCTCACCACGATCCCAAGCGATATCACTGTGGGTAATGGCAACGACACGATCATCGGCGGCGGCGGTGCCAACACCATCATCGCGGGCGACGGCAACAACACGATCTACGGCAACGGCATGGGCAACAGCCCCAATGCATCCAAAGTGCAGGATCCAAGTAACACGATCACCGTCGGCGACGGCAATAACATCATTTACGGCAATTACAGCGGCGGATATCAAGGCGGCAATAACACCATTACGGCCGGCGACGGCGACAACACCATCTATGGCAACTATGGTAACGGCGACGGCGCCGAGGGAAGCAACAACACGATCACGTCGGCAATGGCAACACGATCTACGGCAACTACGGACGACCTGACGGCGGCGAGGGGGGAAACAACACCATCGTCGCCGGCAATGGCAACGACACCATCTACGGCAACATGGGGGGCAACGACCCGCAGCGTAAGGGGGGCAACAACTTCATCCAGGTGGGCAACGGCAACGACACCATTTACGGGAACCTTGGCGGAGACGGCGGCGAAGGGGGCGATAACACCATCCTCACCGGCAACGGGCAAGATACCATCTACGGGAACTTTGGCGGAGACGGCGGCGAAGGGGGCAACAACCTGATCGTGGCGGGCGGCGGCAACGACACAATCTATGCCCACTGCGCCTGCCGGCCAGCAAGCAGCACCAGCGGGACAACGGCCGAGGGACAGGATTTAATCATCGGCGGCACGGGTGCCGACACCGTCTACGGATGGCCCGCCGGCTATTCCTTGGGCGCCAACACGGGCGACCTATTCATCGCCGGGACGACCAACCTCAGCTTATGCGCGCTCGATGCGGTGCTGGCGGAATGGGACTCATCAGACAGTTATGCCACACGCGTGGCCGATTTGAGCGGCGCCAATGGCACCGTCGGCGCGAACGGCGGCAACTACCTGATCTCGGGCACGACGGTCATTGCCAGCACGGCGGTCGATCAGATCTTCGGTACGGTCGGCTCGGATGATGACTGGTACCTGGTTACCAGTAATGACGTGTTGAAGAACGTCAAGCCGAACGAGGTCACGTACATCGACTGATCCAAAATAGAGCGGGGAGCTAAGTTCCTCCCGATCGATCACGAAAACACGAAAGTACGAAAACACGAAGAAATCTAGCGTGATTCCGGGAGGGCGAGGCTCCGCCCGAGCCGGCATTGGCACTCGGCTCGCCAGGAGGCTCGCCCTCCCAGTATCGTGCAACGGCATTGAGCACACAATCGCTGCTAAAAGTTACCCAAATTAAACGTCCGTTTCGGGCTTTCGTCGTTTCGGGGTTTCGTGATCGTATGGTTATTCACGCGTCCCGACGGTGATCTTCGGCTTCCTGCGGTCCATCGACGCGACGAATATCGCCGAGTTAGCCCGTTGCGACGCTTCTCCCCTGGGAAGGCGCATCGCCGCTCTTTACATTGTAAAAGAAAAATGTGAAGGGCCGTGCCACTGGGGGATTGACATCAGCCTTTCGCCAGCACAAAATAGCCGTGTTCGTTCAGGGTGGCAGCGTCAATGCGGGGCTTCGGCCAGGGTTGTGCGGTTCCGCGATAGATCGCAGACGTGTTGATATTTGTCAACGCCCTAGACGGGTGGATGGATAGGTTATGGGCCGAGATGGCCCCAACGTGCGGTGGCGGGTTCTTGTGCGCTCAGGGGCGATCGATTCGCCGTGACCCAGGTGGCTGAGAGGGTGACGTTAGTTATCTTATGATATAAGCAGATTTAGGAGGGGCTCCCATGTTTGGCACCCTGAGATCGGTGGATGACATGCTTACTCGCCGCGCGCGGCGCTCTCTGGCAAGTCTCGCGAACCGGCACCCGAGGCGCCGGCGGCGGCGGATCGCGACGCTCGAACTTCTCGAGGGTCGGACGCTCCTGACGACCTACACCGTCACCAGCACCGGCACGACCGATGTCGCTGGCACCTTGCTCTATGAGATCGATCAACTTGATTCCACGGGCGGATCGTCCAATATCATCAATTTCAACATTCCGGGTACGGGCGTGCAAACGATCAGCCCGACTTCGGCCCTGCCAACGATCACCAAACCGGTCACCATCGAGGGGACGGCCACTTCCGGGGTACCTCAGATTCAGATCTTGGGCGGCTCGGCGGGAAGTAGTGCAAACGGCCTGACATTCGGCAGCGGCTCGTCGGGTTCGAGCGTCCAGGACTTGGTGATCGCGGGTTTTGGTTCTGACGGCATTGACATCTCATCGCCGTTGAGCACGGGCGACAGTGTGGTTGGCTGTTGGCTGGGGATCAATGCCTCCGGGTCGAAGAACGCCAACGAGTACGGGGTTTTTGTCGGTGGGCCGGGCGCGACGATCGGCGGGACCACGAGCGGTGCCGGCAACATCCTCTCCGGGAATACGCAGGCAGGAATTGAGACCTGTGCAGCCTGCCTGGTCGAGGGCAACGAAATCGGCACGAATGTCGCCGGCACCGCCGCCGTGGGGAACGCACACTACGGCATTTTTGTACTCGGCTCGCCTGTGACAATCGGCGGTACCACGACGGGCGCCCGCAACGTCATCTCGGGAAACACCGGGGGTTATGGCGTCTACTTCGAGGGGTCGTCCTGCCTGGTCGAGGGCAACTACATCGGCACGAATGCCGCCGGCACCGCCGCCGTGGCGAACGACCTTGGCATTGGCGTCTCAGACCCCGGTGCGACAATCGGCGGGACCGGGGCGGGCGCGGGCAACGTCATCTCGGGCAACTCGACTGATGGCGTTTCGACGAATGAGCCGTGCCTGGTCGAGGGTAACGAGATCGGCACGAATGCCGCCGGCACTGGCGCCGTGGCGAACGGAGATTACGGCATTTATGTCGACAACGCGTCGGGCGCTACAACAATCGGCGGGACGACGACCGGCGCTGGCAATACGATCTCTGATAATAGTGAGGCCGGCATCGATGTCACCTCCGGCGCAACGGCCGCCATTACCGACAACTCGATCACCGGCGACAGCACCGGTATCCTGGTCGGCAGCGGTTCCACCGACACCTGTGTGGTAACGGTGCAGTACGACGACCTTTCAGGCAACACCACCGCGGGCATCACCAATGAACAGGCGAACGCGTCCTACGCCGTAACCGCCATCGACGACTGGTGGGGCAGCTTGCATGGAGCGACCACCACGGGCAACCTGGGCGGCAACGGTACCGGCGTCTCGTCCAACGTGAGCTTCACTCCGTGGATCGGCGGGTACACCCCAGGCACCGGCCCCGGGTTCCAGCCCACGGGCATCACCCTCTATGCCGTGCCGACGCAGTTGGTCTTCGCCACCGAGCCATCATCCACGGCCTCCCCGGGCGTGGCCTTCGCCACCCAGCCTGTCGTCGAGGCAGAAGACGCCAGCGGCAACCTCGGCATCAACTTCGACGCTGCCACGGTTCCCGGCGCCCAGGCCGGCGTGACGCTTAACACACTCTCGGGCACGGGCACGCTGGCGGGCACAACGTCGGTCAGCGCGTCGGGCGGCTTCGCCAGCTTGAGCGGGCTCAGCATCACCGGCATCGGGACCTTCACGCTCACAGCCTCGGCCTCCGGATTCGATTCGCTCAGCCTGAGCGGGACCAGCAGCCAAATCCAAATCAGCGTCCCCCCCAGCGACGTCGTGACCAGCACCGCCGACAGCGGGCCCGGCACGCTGCGGGCGGTCATCACTTCGCTCGATTGCAGCGGTGAATCCTCCAATGCCATCGCGTTCGACCTCGGATCGTCGGGCGCCCAGACGATTACGCTGGCCTCGCCCCTGCCGGCGATCACGGTGCCCGTCGACATTGAAGGGAATACAGAGCCGGGGTTTTCAGGCGTGCCGCTGGTGGTCATCACCGGCACTCGGCGGGGAGCGGAGCCAACGGCCTGACGCTTGGGTCCGGCTCCTCGGGTTCGATAATCTGGGGCCTGGTACTGAACGGCTTCGGCGGCGACGGCATCGACATCGCATCGACCAACGACAGTGTGATCGGATGTTACATCGGGACGAATGCGGCCGGCACCGCCGCCGCCCCCAATGGGACTGGGATTGATGTCGGTGGGTCGGGCACGACGATCGGTGGGACGGCGACCGGCGCCGGCAATACGATCTCTGATAATACCGAGGCCGGCATCGATGTCACCTCTGGCGCATCGGCCACCATCACCGACGTCGCGATCACCGGCAATGCCATCGGTATCCTGGTCGGGAGCGGGGCCAGCGACACTTGCCTTGTCACGGCCCAGGACGACGACCTCTCAGGCAACACCACCGCCGGCATAACCAACAACCAGAGCAACCCGGCCTACGCCGTCACCGCCACCAACGACTGGTGGGGCAGCTTGCACGGACCGACCACCACGGCCAACCCGGGCGGCAACGGCACCGGCGTCTCGTCAAACGTAAACTTCACCCCATGGATCGGCGTCTATACCCCGGGCTCTGGCCCCGGGTTCCAGCCTACGGGCATTACCCTCTACGCCGTGCCGACGCAGTTGGTCTTCGTTACCGAGCCTTCGTCCCCGGCTACAGCGGCCGCGGCCTTTGTCGCCCAACCGGTCGTCGAGGCCGAGGACGCCAGCGGCAACCTCGGCATCAACTTCGACGCCTCCACGGTTCCCGGCGCCCAGGCCGTGATGACCTTCGAGCGCGCTCTCGGGCACGGGTACTCTGGCGGGCACAACGTCCATCAGTCCCACGGGCGGCTTCGCGAGCTTCAGCGGGCTGAACATCACGGCGATCGGTACCTACACGCTCACGGCGTCGGCCTCGGGATTCGGCTCACTCAGCGTGAGCGGGATTAGCGGTCAGATCAGCGTATTTTCCTCCGTCTACACCGTGACCAGCACCGGCACCACCAACGTCCCTGGCACCTTACTCTATGGCATCAATCAGCTCGATTCCACCGGTGGGTCTTCCAGTCTCATCGATTTCGACATTCCAGGTTCGGGCGTGCACACGATCAGCCCGGCTTCCCCCGGGCTGCCAACGATCACCGCTCGGGTCACCATCGAGGGGACTGCAAGTGGAGGTGTACCTCAGATTCAGATCTTGGCCGGCTCGGGCACTGCGGGCCTGACATTCGGCAGCGGCTCCTCGGGTTCAAGCGTCCAGGACCTGGTGATCGGGGGTTTTTCGTCGGGCCAAGGCATTGACATCACATCTTCGAGCACGAATGACAGTGTGATCGGCTGTTGGCTGGGGATCAATGCCTCCGGGTCGGCGGTCTCGAACCGTACCGGGATTTTTGTCGGTGGGTCGGGCGCGACGATCGGCGCGACCACAACTGGCGACGCCAACATCATCTCGGGAAACACGAACTACGGTGTTGTCGTTCGACGCGCCCTGCCTGGTCGTGGGCAACGAAATTGGGACGAATGCCGCCGGCAATGCCGACGTTTCGTACGGATCTGCTCAATACCAGTATGTAGGCATCGCTGCTGGTGATTCGCTACGATCGGCGGGACCACAGCGGCGCCGGCAACGTCATATCCGGGAATGAGGGATACAACGTTGGGATCAATGGTGGGCCCTGTCTGGTAGAGGGCAACAAAATCGGCACGAATGCGGCCGGCACCGCCTCCGTCGCGGGTGACATTGATGGGGTTTACGTACTTAGTCCAAGTCCAGGTGCCACGATCGGTGGGACGACGGCCGGCGCCGCCAACATCATCTCGGGAAACTCGACCGGCATCGCCATCAATGGGTCATGCCTGGTGGAGGGGAACCGAATTGGCCTAAATGCGGCGGGTACCGGCGCCCTGCCGAACAGCTTTGGCATTTATGTCACCGCCTCGGGCGCAACAATCGGCGGTACCGCGACCGGCGCCGGCAATACGATCTCTGATAATAGCTTTGGCGTCCAGGTCACATCCGGCCATCCACCACCATTATCAACGACTCGATCACCGGAGACCATACCGGTATCGTGGACGGGTACGTGGCCGGCATCATTCTTGTTGTCCCCGCGGGCGGCGACAATCGGCGAGACCGCAACCGGCGTCGGCAATACGGTCTCTGACAATGGTCAAGACGCCGACGAGGTCGCGTCGGCCGCAACGGCCGCCATCACGGACGACGCGATCACCGGCGACGGGACCGGAATCCTGGTTGAGAACGGCGACACGGCCACCATCACCAACGACGCGATCACCGGCGACGGCACCGGTATCGTGGTCGGGACCGGGGCCAGCGACACCTGCCTAGTCGTGGCGCAGGACGACGACCTCTCAGGCAACACCACCGCGGGCATCACCAACCTCCAGACCAACCCGGCCTACGCCGTCACCGCCACCTACGACTGGTGGGGCAGCTTGCTCGGACCGACCACCCCGGCCAACCCAGGCGGCAACGGCACGAGCGTCTCGGCCAATGTCAACTTCAGTCCGTGGATCGGCGTGCAACTGGTCGCCAGCGGGACGGCCGAGAATCTGGTTTGGTATGGCACCTCGGGCAGTGATCAAGTGCAGTTCATACAGACGGCCGCCGGTACGGTCCAGATTAATGTGAACGAGTTAGCCGGTGTCGCGACGAGTTTCACAGCAACCATGACCGGCGTGACCGGCGACGTCGTGGTTAACGAGTACGATGTCGCCGGCGACGCGGACCTGGTGGACGGCAGCGGCCTCACCACGATTCCGAGCCTGATCACCGTTGGTGACGGCAACGACACGCTCATCGGCGGCGGTGGTGCCAACACCATCATCGCGGGCGACGGCGATAACACCATCTATGGCAACGGCATGGGCAACAGCCCCAACGCATCCGGCGTCGAAGATCCGAGTAACACGATCACTGTCGGCAACGGCAACAACATCATTTACGGCAACTACAGCGGCACGGGATATCAAGGCGGCAATAACACGATTACGGCCGGCGACGGCAACAACACTATCTATGGCAACTATGGTAACGGCGGCTATCATGACGGCGCCGAGGGAAGCAACAACACGATCACGGTCGGCAACGGCGCCAACACGATCTACGGCAACTACGGGATCGCCGACGGCGGCGAAGGGGGGAGTAACACCATTGTTGCCGGCAATGGTAACGACGTCATCTACGGAAATGCCAGTGGCAACGACCCGCAGCGGAAGTGTGGCAGCAACTTCATTCAGGTGGGCAACGGCAACGACACCATTTATGGAAACCTCGGCGGCGACGGCGGCGAAGGGGGCAATAACACCATCCTCACCGGCAGCGGCCAAGACACGATCTATGGCAATTTCGGCGGCGACGGCGGCGAAGGGGGCAATAATCTGATCGTGGCCGGCGGCGGCAACGACACAATCTACGCCCACTGCCCCTGCCGGTCAGCAGCAGCACCAGCGGCAAGACGGCCGAGGGACGGGATCTCATCATCGGCGGCACGGGCGCCGACACCGTCTACGGCTGGCCCGCTGGGTATACCTTAGGCAGCAATACGGGCGACCTATTCATCGCCGGGACGACCAACCTCAGCTTGTGCGCGCTCGATGCGGTGCTGGCGGAATGGGACTCGTCGGACAGTTACGCCACGCGCGTGGCCGATTTGAGCGGCGCCAACGGCCCGGTCGGCGCCAACGGCGGCAACTACCTGATCTCGGGCACGACGGTGATTGCCAGCACGGCGGTCGATGAGATCTTCGGCACGGTCGGCTCAGACGACGACTGGTACCTGGTTACCAGTAACGACGTGCTGAACAACGTCAAGCCGAACGAAGTCACGTTGATCGACTGATACGTCCCGAAACCCGCTGATAAGCCGAAAACAAGGTTATCCTCATCGAGACAACTGCCAGAGGAACGCCAACAGTGCGGTGTTGAATGTCGCCGGGTCGCTCAGATACGGAGCGTGGCTACCTTTCGGGATGACGACCTTTCGGCCGGCATTGACGGAGCGGATCAGCAGGTCCGCCTGGATTTGAAGTGGACCCCAAAAACTGGACAGCGGGCGAGGTGAGTTTAGCTAGACCTGGACACCGTGCGTGGACTCCTTCGTTTGGTGGACCGTGAGTTCCCGAGGCTCTTCTGAAACACCGCCCACGGCGTGCGGTATTCCAGGCCTTGATGCTTCCGTTCGTACGTGTAGAAGTCGAAGTACTGCGTGAGGCCCATTTCCAGATCGGCGACAAGGTCGTGCAGCTTGAGGTAAATCTCCTCATACTTCACGCTTCGCCAGAGGCGCTCGATGAACACATTGTCCAGCGCGCGTCCGCGACCGTCCATGCTGATCGCCACACCCTGGCTCTGCAGGCGCATCGTGAACGCTTCGCTGGTGTACTGGCTTCCTTGGTCGCTGTTGAAGATGTCCGGCCGGTATTGGTCCAGAGCTTCGTCCAGTGCCTCGAGGCAGAACGTCGTGTCCAACGTGTTGGACAATCGCCAAGCCAACACGTGCCGACTGTACCAATCCATGATCGCGACCAGGTACATGAATCCGTTCCTCATCGGTACATAGGTGATGTCACTGCACCAGACCTGGTTGGGCCGATCAATTGTAAGGCCGCGCAGCAGGTACGGATACACCTTATGGCCGGGAGTGGGAATCGTCGTTCTTCGCGGGTAAATGGCCTCAATGCCCATCAGCCTCATGAGCCGCTGGATGCGCTTGCGATTGACTGGAAATCCCTCCTCTCCCAAATGCACGGCCATCCGCCGGCTGCCATAGAATGGCGTTCGAAGGTACTGCTCGTCGATCCGACGCATCAGCATCAGGTCCTCTTTTGTCGCCGCGGCCGGCGAGTAGTAGTATGTGCTCCGCGGCAATCCGAGCAGTTCACACTGTCGCGCGATGCTGATCCGCGGCTCGTCCGGGTCGATCCAACGGCGGAGCTCAGATGCCCCCCTTGGCAATTTTTTTTTTGAGCCAATCGAGCTCCACGTTCAGCCGACCAATTTGCTCGTAGAGCTCCGCCTGCGAAACAACCTCCTCGGTTCGCCGTTCCACCCCGTCGAAGACGGTTCCCGCTTCCTCGACGAGTCGCTTCTTCCACTGATGAATCAGCGTGGAATGAACTCCGAACCGCTTGGCGATTACTGCGATCGTCTCTCGCTCCCTGATCGCTTCCAGCGCGACCCGAGCCTTGAACCCCGACTCATACCTCTTCTTGCGCTTGGCCATTTCATGCCTCCATGCATGTTGGTCCGTCCAGTGCCAAGCTCTAGCTTAACCCGCTGTCCAGTTTTTGGGGTCCACTTCAGATCGAATACGCCACGAGCGAGAGAGCGACGCCACGGTGGCCATTTTCGTGTTTCCGTACTTTCGTGCTTTCGTGATCGATTCGATCTTATCCCACCACAATTCGTTTCAGGACAGCCGTCAAGGCGTTGAAGTCGAGGAGCAAGCCGACGCGGAGGCCCGTTGCACGGCGATGGCCGCCTCGACGATCCTCGCGGAAAGCGGCTCGAAGTCATGGCCCATGGGAGTTCCTCCCGATCGATCACGAAAACACGAAAGTACGAAAACACGAAGAAATCTAGCGTGATTCCGGGAGGGCGAGGCTCCGCCCGAGCCGGCATTGGCACTCGGCTCGCCAGGAGGCTCGCCATCCCAATATCGTACAACGGCATTTAGCACACAATCGCTGCTAAAAGTCGCCCACATTGAACGTCCGTTTCGGGCTTTCGTCGTTTCGGGGTTTCGTGTTCGTATGGTTATTCACGCGTCCCGACGGCGATCTTGGGCTTCCGCCGGTTCATCGGCGCGACGAAGATCGCCCAGACAACCTGTCGGAACGCTTCTCCCCCAGGAAGACGCGTCGCCGCTCTTAACATCGTCGAAACAAATGTGAAGGGCCGTGCCACTGGGGGATTGACATCAGCCTATCGTCGGCACAGAATACGATTATTTCCCTTCAGTGTGGCAGCGTCAATTCGGGGATGCGGGTTCGGCCATCGTTGTGTGGTTCTGCGATAAACTGGAGAAACGTTGATATTTTTCACCGCCCTAAAAAGGCGGGTGGGTGGAGCTCGAGCCCTTCTCAGAAGTCACGTCAACGCCGCAACAGGAGACATCCGCATGTGGTTTCGTGAATCGCGTTCGAAAGCGCACCCCTCGTCGTTCCCGTTACAGACGCCCGGTCGAACGTCTGGAGGACCGTACCGTCCTGTCGGCTTCATGGAACAACTTCGGCGGCAACGCCCAGCACACCGACGACGCTCAGAACGCCGCCCAGCCGATCGACAGCCTCCTCTGGCAAGTACCGCTTGATCTGGACCCCTGGGGCTATACCCATTATGGCGATCCGGTCTTCACGGCCAACAACGTCGTCATCGTCCCCATCAAGGTGACGTATGAGGGAAACAACCCAGGGCGCGACCAATTTCATCGAGGTGGGCCTCAACGACGTCACCGGCGCGGTGCTCTGGAGCACGGCCCCGTTGGGATCGATCACCGGCGCCAGCAACGTCGGCAACACGATCGTCATCACCACCAATAACACCAATGGTCTGGTCAGCGGCGACTCCGTCACCATCGGCAACATGCAAGGCGACACGGCCGCGAACACCGGCAGGAACAACAACACGTACATGATCAGCAACGTGACGCCGAACTCGTTCACACTCGACAACGTCACGGGCAATGGCACCTACACGGGCGGCGGCACTTGGGTCCTCAGTACGCCTTCTTCGACCTCGACCAGCTACATCGAACCGGCTTACAACTGGCTGCCGCCCGATCAGGCCGCTTACGATCCCGTCACCGACCAGGTCTATTTCCCAGGCCCCGGCGGCACGATCGACTACGTCAGCAATCCCGACACAGCCACCGGCGTGGTGACTCCCGTCCAGGTGGCCTTTTACGGAACCTCCAACTACACGAACAACGAGTCCGCCTACAACGCTTCGATCTACATCAACACGCCCCTTACGGTCGACTCGCAGGGCAACGTCTATTTCGGCTACGCGGTGACCGGCAGCAATCCTTCCGGCATCACCGAGGGAGGCATCGCCCGCATCAGCGCATCGGGTGCGGCGACGAATGTGTCGGCTTTCGCGGCTGCGGACACCGCCGGGCGCAGTCCTCGGACAACGGCAAGTGGACCGCGGCCCTCGGCTCGGCGCCGGCCCTTAGTAACGACGGTTCCATCCTCTACCTCCCCGTTGACGACGGCGGCTATGCGCTCAACGGCGACGGAATACAACTCGTACTTGGTCGGGCTGAACAGCACGACCCTGGCCCCGGAGTACTCGGTACGGCTTTATGATCCGACGACGGGCAGTGGCGTGCCGGCCAGCGGCGTCCAGACCAGCGGCAATGGTGCCGGGCTCATCGACGAAAGCTCGGCCTCGCCGATGGTGGCGCCGGACGGCTCGGTCTTCATGGGCGTCTTCGGCTCCAACTACGATGGCTCCGCGGCTCGCTATTGCACTACTCCGGCAACCTGCAAACCGAATACGCCCCCGGGGCCTTCGGGTGGGACGATACCCCTTCGGTCATTCCCACCTCGATGGTTCCTTCCTACGCGGGATCGTCGCCGTACCTGATCCTCTCCAAGTACAACAATTACGACATCGGTGGCAGTACCGGCGGGAACGGCGTCAACGCGATCGCGATCCTCGATCCGTACGCGACTGAGCCGGACCCCAACGCCGACCCCGAGCCGGACGGCCGGGTCATGCAGGTCATGAGCCAGGTCATGACCTTAGTGAGCCCGTCGCCCGACGAGACGCCGTCGCCGACGGCTATGCCGACGGCACGCGCGAGTGGTGCACAAACGGCACCGCCGTCGATCCCGCCGCCGACAGCATCTTCGTCAACAATGAGGACGGCTACACCTACGAGTGGAACCTGGGCACCAACACGATCACCAACACTGTTGAGGTCAGCAAGGGCTATAGCGTGCCGTACACGCCGACGGCGATCAGCCCCAACGGCGAGATCTTTTCTGATAACGGCGGCACGCTGTTCGCGCTGGGCGGCTACTCGAATTACACCATCAACGCGGTCGCTTCCGCCAATCCCGCCGTAGTCGGCAATTCGATCACGCTGACGACGACCCTGGCATCGACCTCGGGAGGCCCGACACCAACCGGCACCATCACCTACACCGCTTACGCGGGCGCCAACAGCCCCCTCAACTACGACACAACACCCATCAGCCTGGGCACCGCGTCCCTGAGCGACGGCGTGGCCAGCCTCCCGCTGTCGGCATCGAAATTGTCCGCCGCCCACTACCATGTCATCGCCTCCTACAGCGGCGATTCGACCTACTCCGCGGGCCAGATGACGTTCGTGCTGCCGATCCTCGCAACGACCACAACGAGCGTGTCGGCGTCGGCGAATCCGGTGGCAGCCGGCAGCAGTGTCACCTTGACCGCCACGGTGACCCCGACCAGCACGTCCTTCGTGCCGCTCGGCACGGTCACGTTCATGGACGGCAGCATCGTGCTCGGGACGGTGGGGCTGAACCCCTTCAACGGCGAGCCGGCGTCCAACCCCAACGATGCGACTTTTACCGTCTCCAGCTTGCCGGCGGGGACCGACGCCATCACGGCCATCTACAGCGGCGACCAGAACTTCGACGGCGGGACCTCCGCGACTCTTCCCGTGTACGCTGTGTCGGTGACCAATCCGGGCACGCAGAACAACGCCGTTGGCGACGCGGTGTCGCTACAAATCTCTGTTATCGGCTTGCCCAGCGGCAATCTCTTGAGCTTTGCCGCCACCGGCTTGCCGTCCGGCCTGTCGATTAACCCGAGTTCGGGACTGATCATCGGCACGATCACTGGGACGGCCAACTCGTATTCGGCCTCGGTCAGCGTGGGCGACAGCCAGTTTAGCGTCAGCCAAAGCTTCACCTGGAACGTCTCGACGGTCACCGTGATCGCGACCCAACTACCGCCCGGCGTTTTGGCCGGTTGTACGTTCGGGCTCACAGTCGATGCGGTCAACGCGCAGAATCAGCTTGATACCTCTTACAACGGCACCGTGACGCTGTCGCTGGCGAACAATCCAGGCAACAGCGTGTTGGGGGGCACACTGAGCGTCCAGGCCTCCGGCGGTGTGGCCACGTTTTCGGGCTTGACGATCAGCAACCCGGGCCTGGCCTACACGCTGCAGGTTTCCGCTACGGGCGCCACTCCGATCACAACCTCGGCCGTTGACGTAGCCGGGTACCAACTGGTCGCGAGCGGCACGGCCGAGAATCTGGTTTGGTATGGCACCTCGGGCAGTGATCAAGTGCAGTTCATCCAGACGGCCACCGGTACGGTCCAGATTAATGTGAACGAGTTAGCCAGTGTCGCGATGAGTTTCACGGCAACCATCACCGGCGTGACTGGGAGTGTCGTGGCGACCGAATATGATGTCGCTGGCGACGCCGACGTCGTGGACGGCAGCGGCCTCACCACGATCGCAAGCGATATCACCGTTGGTGATGGTAACGACACGGTCATCGGCGGCGGTGGCGCCAACACCGTCATCGCGGGCGACGGGGATAGCACCATCTATGGCAACGGCATGGGCAGCAGCCCCAACCCATCCGGCGTCGAAGATCCCAGTAACACGATCACTGTCGGCAACGGCAACAACATCATTTACGGCAACTACAGCGGCAACGGATATCGAGGCGGCAATAATACGATTACGGCCGGCGACGGCAACAACACCATCTATGGCAACTATGGTAACGGCGGCTATCACGACGGCGGCGAAGGAAGCAACAACACGATCACGGTCGGCAACGGCGATAACACGATCTACGGCAACTACGGCACCGCCGACGGCGGCGAAGGGGGGAGCAACACCATTATCGCCGGCAATGGCAACGACGTCATCTACGGAAATGCCAATGGCAACGACCCCCAGCGCCTGTGTGGCAGCAACTTTATCCAGGTGGGCAACGGCAACGACACTATTTATGGAAACCTCGGCGGCGACGGCGGCGAAGGGGGCAATAACACCATCCTCACCGGCAGCGGCCAAGACACGATCTACGGCAATTTCGGCGGTGACGGCGGCGAGGGGGGCAATAATCTGATCGTGGCCGGTGGCGGCAACGACACAATCTATGCCCACTGCGCCCTACCGGTCAGCAGCGGCACCAGCGGCAAGACGGCCGAGGGACAGGATCTCATCATCGGCGGCACCGGCGCCGACACCGTCCACGGCTGGCCCGCCGGCTATACCTTGGGCGCAACACGGGCGACCTATTCATCGCCGGGACGACCAACCTCGGCTTGTGCGCGCTCGACGCGGTGCTGGCGGAATGGGACTCATCGGATAGTTATGCCACGCGAGTCGCCGACTTGAGCGGTGTTTACGGCCCTGTGGGCGCCAATGGCTGCAACTACCTGATCTCGGGCACGACGGTCATTGGTAGCACGGCGGTCGATCAGATCTTCGGTACGGTTGGCTCAGACGACGACTGGTACCTCGTCACCAGTAGCGACGTGCTGATTGACGTCAATCCGAGCGAAGTCACGTACATCGACTGAAACCACTGTGTGGATATCGTTCTGGAATTCGCGCCGTAAGTCAGCTCGGAATGAGCCGAGCCAGTTTTCGACACGGATATCCGGCAGGCCGGATCGCGTCGCTCAGATGGTTGGTGTCTACACGCCTTTGCACGATTCTGGGAGGGCGAGCCTTCTGGCGAGCCGCAGCACCACCCGGCTCGGGCGGAGCCTCGCCCTCCCGGATTCACGCAAGGTCATTTCGCGGGAACTCGGCCATTAGGGCAGCCCCATCTCGCGCCGGACGAACGACTTGGCCTGGTTGTGCCCTTCTGCCAACGCTGCCTTTCACGGGCGCACGAAAGATCCCCGCCGGCTGGGGCCGCCAGGGTGCGACGTTGGGATCGCTCGCAATTCAGCGGCGGCTCAGACCATCCGGGCTTTCCGCTTCCGCGTTTTCAGCCAGCCGAGCCCACCGACGCCCACGAACCCCAGACCGAGCAGCGTCAGGCCGCCGGGTTCGGGGACGGACATGATTGTGAGGTTTACCAGGCCAACATAGTTGTCGGTCAGCGTGAAGTAGCTGATGATCGGGCTACTTTCCTGGAAGCCCAGGAACATTCCGGTGTCGGTTCCGCCGCTGGTGAGGAACGTTAGGTTATAACTCTCGATCAGAGTCATGCTCGAGTCGTAGACGGCGATCGTCGTCGGATTCTCTGAACCGGGGACGTAATTGAGGAATCCGCCGACGGCCTCCTGCGGCGTGCTGAACGCAAACGTCATCGTGTCGGTACTGCCGTAATCGGCGGTGGAATCGTTCAATCCGGCCATGGGCCCTAGGGCGCCGCTCCAATAGCCATTGCTAAGGAACCCATACGGACAGGTATAACCGAAGACCGATCCTCCCTCGTTGGCAGCATTCGTCGAACTCCAGGTGATTCCCGGTCCGAACGTCTCAGGTCCCGGTCCCTCATATCGGCGGCGGGCATTGGCACTACCGTACCGCCTGGCAGCGAGGTGATCACCGACGCAACCGCTGGATGCCCCAGCAACCCGGCAACAATCGCTACAACGGCATAGGGAAGTTTCAGCTTCTTCATTGGCTTCCTCCATCTCGAGAACGAGACTTGCAAAGCATAGCGTACACTGCGAATTGGAAATCGGCTCGGACGATCACATTGAGGTTACAACCGGAAATTCACAAATCACCCGAGAGCCGTCCCAGGAATTTAATCTCAAACGGCGGGTGATCGTTGTCAAGTCAAATCCAAAAAATAGAGAACGGCACAGGGAGGACCGCTTATCGACTCAAAGACAAAGTTCACATTCTCGACATGCATGTGCCGGTTGGCTGGGCCGTGTTAGAATCAGGAAGTCACGCGGACGATCAACCGAATGGTCGATGGAAGTTGAAGGAGGCTCATCATGGGGTGGTCGTGGCGAATTGGCCGGATTGCGGGCATCGACGTGTTCGTCCATCCCACGTTCCTGCTTCTGCTCGCGTGGGTGGCAATGTCGAATTATTCCGCGCATGGCGACTGGGGGGAAGCCATGGCGGGCGTGGCATTCATTCTGGCGCTCTTCGGGATCGTGGTTCTCCACGAACTGGGGCACGCTCTGACCGCCCGCCGCTACGGGATTCGTACCCGCGATATCACGCTCCTGCCGATCGGCGGGGTGGCGCGGCTGGAGCGAATTCCGGAAGTGCCTTCGCAAGAGCTGGCGGTCGCCCTCGCCGGGCCGGCCGTCAACGTCGTGATGGCCATCGCGATTTATCTGGGGTTGGCGTTGGGGGGGCGGCTGGCATCGATCGATGAGGTGCTCAAAGGCGGCGGCGGCTTCCTTCAGCAGATTTTTTGGGTCAACGTCTCGCTGGTGCTCTTCAACCTCGTTCCAGCGTTTCCGATGGATGGCGGCCGGGTCTTCCGCGCCTTACTGGCCATGCGGCTCGATTATGTCCAGGCCACTCAGATCGCCGCCGGGGTTGGCCAGGTGATCGCCCTCGCGTTCGGGCTGCTCGGGCTGCGATACAATGTCTTCCTGATTTTTATCGCGCTGTTCGTCTGGCTCGCCGGCACCCAAGAGGCGAGCTTGGTGCAGATCCGCTCGTCCCTGGGCAATATCCCGGTCCTGCGGGCCATGATCACCGACTTCCGCACGTTGCATCCCGATGATCCCTTGGAGCGGGCCGTGGGATATGTTCTCGCCGGCTTTCAGCAGGATTTCCCGGTGGTCGAAAACGGCCAGCTCGTGGGCATTCTCGCCCGCAACGACCTGGCCACCGCGCTGGGCCGGCACGGACCGACGAGCCGTGTCGGCGACGTCATGAAGCAAGACTTCGCTACCACCGACCCCCACGAGGTTCTCCAATCAGCCTTTTCCCGGCTTGCGGAAGGCCACGCTCGCACCCTGCCGGTCGTGCGGGACGGCCGCCTGGTGGGACTATTGACGGCGGATAACCTTGCCGAGGTCTTGATGATCCAGCAAGCCCTCCGCGAAGGTCACCGATCCAACCTGTTCAGCACCGAGCGCAAGGCCCGCGAGGCGTCGGTTCGAGCCGGCGATGACAGCGCAATGACAACGGGGATTTAGATCATTCGGAGATTTGGTTCCAAGTTCGTTCTGGGAGATGACGCCATGAAAGCTCGCGAGGTGATGACCCAGCCGGTTGTGACTGTCCGCCGTGAATCCAGCGTGGCCGAGACCGCCAAAGCCATGGTCGATCACCGGACGGGCTGTGTCCTCGTGGTCGACCTCCAGGGTAAGTTGCGCGGCATTGTCACCCAGACGGATTTCGCCGGCGATCAGCGTGGAGCTCCGTTTTCAATGGAGGCCCTCTTACAGAAGTTCAGTCGATCGATGCCCCCGCAGGAAATCGAACAAGCTCGCGGACGCACGGGCGACGATGGTCGAACAAATCATGGTCACGGATGTCATCACGGGCACCGAAGAAACGCCCCTGGAGGAGCTGGCGAGATTGATGCTTCGCTACGACATCGACCATATTCCCGTCGTACGCGACGGAGTACCGGTGGGAATGATCGGCAGGCATGATTTCTTGCGTCTGATCGCCGAACCGGCGAAGCCGGCGTGAACCTTTGCGGATCGCTGAGATCGGGCCTCGATCTCTGTCTTCCCCCGAACGGCGAACCAGGCGATAATCCAGATCGCGTTTGAGAGATGTGGCGGTCAGGTTTCGCTCTGGCTTGAAGGATCGAGGTGCACGATCATCGATCGCAGCGAAGAATCTGAAATGGCTGGGACTTACGTCGTTCGGTATGGTCGGATGCGATTTCTGGGCGAGTACAGGGGCCTGGCGGATCAGGAACACGCTCGCGGTCAGCGGGTCGTGGTGCGCAGCGATCGGGGCACCGAGTTAGGCGAGATTCTTTGTCCAGTAACGGAGCAGACGGCCAAATTCCTTTCCGGTCCGTGTCAGGGGGAGATTCTCCGGATGGCGACCGCCGAGGATTGCGATTGGGAGGCCCGGTTGGGCGAAGATCGCAAGCCGGTGTTCGCCACGTGCGAGGAGTTGATCGCCAAGCGCCGGCTGCAGATGAAGCTGGTCGACGTCGAGGTCATCCACGGCCGCGAGCGAGTGGTTTTCTATTACTTGGCCGAAAGGCGTGTCGATTTCCGTGAGCTGGTGAAAGACCTGGCCCGGGTGTTACGAACGCGGATCGAAATGCGCCAAATCGGCGTTCGTGACGAGGCGAAGTTGCTGGCCGACTACGGTGATTGCGGCCAACCGGTCTGTTGCAATACGCATTTGACACGCATGCCGCCAGTCTCCATGAAGATGGCCAAGATTCAGAAGACCACGCTCGACCCCGCCAAGATTTCCGGCCGGTGCGGGCGCTTGAAGTGCTGCCTGCGCTACGAGTATGATACTTATCGCACCATGGAAAAATCGCTCCCGCCTGTTGGGGCCAAAGTGTTCACCTCCAAGGGGATGGGGCGGATTGTCGCCCAAGATATCCTGGTTCAGAAGCTCGTTGTCGAGTTCGAGGATCACCGGCGGATCATCGTCGGGGGGGAGGATATTTTGAGCTTCGAGGCCCCCACGGGCCGAATGGCGCCCAGGCCGAAGGCGACGAAACCGACGATTCACCATTGACCGACCAAGACGATGCCGGTCAACAGTCGCGCTGGAATTAAACGGCGGAGAAAACACAATATCATGAACTTTCGTGACGAGCTGGCACGAATTATCGCGAGCGACCCTCGCTATTCGATCGAAGCTTATGCGTTTGTACTCGAGGCACTGAATCACGCCAAGCACCAGAAGCTCAAGGCAGCCGCGCGCGGACCAGACAACGATCGTTCTTCCGCGCCAGACCAAGTACGTCATGCCGCGTCATCATCGTCAAAGAAAGCCCGCGTTTCGGGCCATGTCACTGGTCGCATGCTGTGCGAGGCGGTCCGAAAATTGGCGCTCCGCCAATACGGATTGCTCGCGGCGACCGTGCTCAATCATTGGGGCGTGCGGTCAACTTCCGATATCGGCGATATCGTGTACAACCTGATCGCCGCCGGCGACCTCGAAAAAACGCCCAGCGATTCACGGTCAGATTTCGACGACGTTTTCGATTTCGACACGGCTTTGAGACCCAGGCCACATTAGCCATCCGACGGCGCGCGCATCGGTACGTTTTTTGGTCGAGCCCACCATCCGGCCCAACCGGGTGATACCGAAGGGAGAATGGTCGTGACCCGCAAGTTCACTCGCGCGATTTTCGTCGCATCCTTGGCTTTGTACCTATTGTGGATCGGGGCCTTGGGTGCCCTGGCAATCGTATCGGCGGATCGGCCCATTGCCACGAGAATTCGGCACTCGCCCGCGCAACATCGGCTCCCGCGGATTCTGAAGTGCCGACAAATTGAAAACCCGGAGCGAACTGGAATGATCGGGTCGGACGCGCCCGGCTCGGGCGAGCGTCTTGGCGTCGATGCCGATCGGCTTGCCGGGACGCCATTCGGCATCGCTTTGGGGGATGCGCCGGGATTTCCGCTCAGTGCGCCTTCTTGGGCATTCGCCTGCGGATGATCCGATCGCGCTGTCGGATGAAGATGTCGAAGAGGTCGTCGCGAGCGCCGGGAACCGTCAGGTCCTGACCCTTCTTTACGACGGCGATGTAGCCGACGCACATCTCGTCGTCGAAATTGGGCCCGACTTTGACTAGCTTGGGGGGCTGGTTGGGGTTACGCGCATGGGCGGAATTGTCGAAGTGCGCCACCACTTTTACCACTGAACCGGCGGCGAGCGAAATCGGCTTTTGAAAGTAATAGGCGTTCTGCCATGAGGGGTCCCAGTCGGCAATCTCGATCAGGCTTTGGGTGCGACCGTTTCGCGAGCGAACCGACATATGCATATCACGGCCGAGCAGGTGCATATGGGGAGAGACGGCTAGGACTTCCACGTCCACCGGGACGAACCATTTCGCCTTAACCTCGACGCTTTTGGCGCCGGCCGGAAGCTGGAAGTCGTAGCACGTCGCGTTATTCCAGTGCAGCGACTGTTTCACCGGCTTGCGCGCGAAGTAGAGGCCCACACGCGTCTTATCGATGCCGGCCTTACCGTAGGGATGATAGTGAACCTGAAGGATAATATCAGAGTGGTTGGGAAGAGCGATGCCAACCCCCTCGGGCAGGTGGTGCGGCTCGGTGCCGGCGGTCCAGAAGCTCAATTCTCGGGCGTCGAATCCCGGCCCGCCGGAGGCTGTGTAGCCCGATCCCGGCGCCTCGTCGTCGAGCCGACGCCCTTGGCCCGTCGCGTCGATGTAAGCGATCAAATGGTGCACGGCCTCGCGTTCACCCGCGGAGTAGTCGACCGCTTCCAGGTAGGAATCGCGTGCCAGGTTGGTGGGCAAGACGAAGCAGCGGTACATGTCGGGGCCCGAAGCGGGGATGGGGAAACCCTCGCTCGGCTCTAGCACCAAGTCGGGTGGACCGAGCTTCCAACCGTCGGCGAACTTGGTCGGCGCCGGCAGGTCATTAGGGTTGCCCAGGGGAGCGCCGGCCGCGGCCCAGGCCGCGAGAACCCCGATTTCGGCTCGCGTCAGCGACTGGTCGTGCTTGAGCTTTGGCCCTACCCCCGCCGTCGGCTTCCACGGCGGCATCGTTCTCTCCGCAGTCACCGCGGCGATGTCGCGCGAGCGCTTCCGAGCTTGCTCGTAGGTCTCAAGAGCGAACGGTCCGATCTGGTGGTGACGGTGGCAGTTCTGGCATTTCGACTGCAAAATGGGCGCCGACGTCTCTGGCGTAAGTCGGAACGGAATTCGCCGCCTGTGCAGGGGCCACACCCGCGAGCGGCTTTTTCGCGTTTGCAGTGGTTTGACCCGAAACCCCAATTACCAAAATCGACACATAGAATAAGATGCTCAACCCTGCGATTGCGGCACGCGGCGCGCGAACCGGTCCGGTTCCAACCCTCATCCCGGCGCTCCTCGTGTGATCTCGATGAGATCACTCGTTAGAAAGACGACATTGTCAATCAACCCATTCCCTTGCTGAACCGTCGCCGGTTCCCGGGCGGGGTTCGCTGCCATGCCCGTTTTTCGTTGTATTCTTCTTGCGGCTCGACCCTGAGCGGACCCATTCGTGAGGTGATCGGAGGCGCACTCTCACTTCCGGCGACATCGCGCTTTGATCGAGAAACCTGCTTAGGACAAGATTACCCGTTCACGGTATCATCTCGAGCGGCTGCAATCAAGAGTGCGACGACTTGATCTTGGATGCGACCACTCCAAGTGATTCCAAAGGCCTGAGCACGCGCCAGCGGGCGCTTCCACCAACGTACCGATTCAATTCATCGCCGGTTCTAGCGGTCCGGCCAAATCGCGGTGGTAGAACAGTCGGCCCGGCAGTGTGGGCATGAACGAGCTAGGGACCCACGGATCCGGTCCGTAGCGGAGAGTCATCCAGAGGCTCGCTCCCTGCCATTGCATGCCTCGGCCGAAGACGCCTTCGGCCCCGCCGATGATCCGATCGGCCTGAAGGAAGAGCCCTGGGCCGATCGTATTGGCGAACGCGGGAACCAGGGTCGTTCGGCTCTTAAAGCTGGTCAGGGCGTTTTGCTCGATCGTGAGCGGATGCAGCCGCGCACCGATCCGATGTGTCTGTGCTTTCCATTCCGCCAAGCTGGCGAATTCTTCGGCGAAATGGGGTTCCCAGAAGGCGATATGGCAGACTCGGCCGATTCCAAAGATCAAGATTAGCTCGGCACCCTGGGCCTTTAGGTCGGCAATCCGCTCGGCGTAATGGGGGAGTTGTTCGGCCGTGGCGAACCAGCGCTGGCGGTCGGGAACAGTGAGTGAGCCGAGCGATCCGTAGAACGCCGCCTGCATCGCGTTTTGAAATGCGCCGGGATGTTCGGCAGGCAAGGTAACGCCCGCGCGGTCGCTCCATTCGTCCATGTTGAATCCGTAAACATGATCGCAGGTGACGCCCCACTCCTTGAGGAAATAGACGGCCCAGCGGTACATTCCCATGGGGCCGACGGGCAAGATGAGGGCGACCTTCCGATCGTGGTCGCGCGCCTGGTGAATCGCCCGGGCGATCTCGTGCCCCATCACGACATCAAAGTCGGCGATCGAGTCGCAGGCAATCGGCTCAAAGCGCGGATGCCACCACGTCTGACGCCCGCCGATCGCCTGGGGAGGATGCGAACAGCAGGCGTCAATCTTGGCGAGGTCCCAACCGCGGGGTAGAAACCCCTCCATCATTGATCCAGACAAAGTTGTGAGCAAATTCATGATTAAGTCGACTTTTCTTATTCGATGGTGATGACCACTTTGCCGGTCAGTGAGCCCGCGCCTTTGAGAGTCTTTTCTTCGAGGAAGCGCACGGCTTCCCCCGTGGCCGACAATGGGAACGCGCGGCCGACGATCGGCTTCACCAAGCCCTCCTCAATCCAGCGGACCATTTCGTCGGCGCAAGCATGCTGCTCTTCGGCGGATGCGTTGAACATCGCGAACCCGAAGAGCGCACAATTGCGTGGATAGAACGACCCCACGGGGAGGACCGGCTTGGCTGTGCGCCCGGCGATTAAGACCATCCGGCCATTCTTGCGAAGGAGCGGGATCGAGATCTCCAGATTTGGCTCGCGCTGGGTTTCGTACCAGACGTCGACTCCCTCGGGCGAAAACTCGCGGAGTCTCGCTGGAATGTCGTCGGAATGGTAGTTCAGTGCCAGATCCGCACCCAGCCGCCGGCACAGCTCGACGCGCTCGGGTGAGCCGGCGGCGGTCGCGACCCGTGCTCCGGCCGCCTTGGCGAATTGCACCACCATCGAACCGACTCCCCCCGTTCCGCCCGGGACGTAAACAAGTTCCCCTTTCTTGAGTTGACCGAAGTGAAAGAGCCCGAGATGCGCGGTGATCCCCACGAGTGCCATCGCCGCGGCCTCGTTGTCCGGGAGCAGGGCGGGTGTGGGATAGAGCCATTCTTCATCGACCGCGGCGTATTCCGCCGCGACTCCTTGACGCCCGAGCAGCCCCTGGTTTGATCCCCATACCCGGTCGCCTTGGCGGTATCGCGTGCAGCCTGGGCCCGTTTTTGCCACCGTACCCGCCACGTCGCAGCCAATGACATAAGGAAAAGACATCGGCATGGCGACCAGCCCTGATCGGATATAAAGGTCGATCGGGTTCAAGGCGACGGCATGAACGCGCAGAAGCACCTGATTAGGCCCCGGCACCGGCCGCGGTAATTCGCCCACCTTGATCACTTCCGGCGGTCCGGTTTGTTCGATAAAAGCAGCGCGCATCGCTTTCTTGTCTCCGTGATTCAATCGCCGGTTCGGGTGGCTCGCCACCTCGCTCATTGAGCGACAGTGTGATACATTAAAGGTGCTAGAGCAAGAGCCTCGAGTGGCTCGGGATAACGCCGTTTGGGAGTAACCATTTCCTGTTTAGCCAATATAACATCCTCGGCGGCCAGGCAATATCGACCGGCGGTTTGACCCTGCGGAATGAATACTAACTTTTGCATCTACTGTGGATCCTCGCTGGGGGATCGTCCCGAATACGCGACGGTGGCGAAGAGTCTGGGAAAGGCGTTGCCGCGCCAGGGCATCGGCCTGGTTTATGGCGGCGGCCGCGTCGGTTTGATGGGGGTCGTGGCCGACGCCGTACTCGACGAAGGGGGCAGGGCAATCGGTGTGATTCCCGAGCCGATGGCGACCAAGGAGATCGCTCATCACGGATTGACTGAGCTCCATGTCGTGGCCGGCATGCACGAGCGGAAAGCGCTCATGGCACGCTGCTCGAGTGCGTTTCTGACGCTACCTGGCGGGATCGGCACGCTCGAAGAATTCTTCGAAACATTGAGCTGGGCCGCGCTGGGGCTACATCAAAAGCCTATGGGTTTGCTGAATGTTGGCGGTTACTTCGATCCCCTGCTCGCTCTCTTGGACCACGCCGTCGCACAGCGATTCGTCCGGCCCAAACACCTGGAGCTCCTGCTCGTCGCCGATGATCCCGCGGCCCTGGTGAGCGACGTGCTGGCGCGCGTGCCGGCGACAAGCCCACGTCAAGAGGTCGATTTCTAGAGGTTCGCAAGAACTTCTATATCGGCGTGCGCGTGCTTGAGCGCCGCGGGGCGCTATAGTGCACGTCAATCACCGTGATCGATCCATTTGGCAATCTGATCGACGCTCGGTTCGCGCGGCTCGAGGCGGAGGACATGGCCGGCCCCGCTCAGAGCGTATGCAGCATTGGTTTCGGAGCTATTGAACTTGGCTGAAACTCGATGGATCCATAGCGGATCGGGAGCCACAAGCGAGGCCGCCGCGTTGAAGCCGCCAAACTGATACATGCCGGGAAGATCGAGTTGAGGCGGGTATGCTCCCGAAGCCTGGGGATCGGGAACATCCCCAAGCTCAATGACCGTTCGGGCCAGTCCTTCCAGCGCCGGGCGAGCGAGCAAGACCTGGGGGCCGCAAAGATCCTGTCCGATCAGGCTGACCGCGAGAACGTCCGGCTGTGAGCGTGCCCAGGCCACGACGGTGGCCAGGTCCTGCATCTGATCGGCGGCGACGACCGGGTTGTATGTCTCGAAGTGCACCGTCTCTGGTCGCCGTGCGAGAGGCCGGCGCGGATCCAGCGATTCGCCGATGAAAAGTGGATCAAAGCCGACGACGCTCTGGCCCAGCGACAAGAGCGCCTTCGCCAGCGGAACGGGGTCGCCCGCCGCCGTTGCCAGGGCTGCCTTGCCCCTGGGGTGGGCGATGATCGTCAGCCGTCCACTCGCGTGACGGGGCACGAGCCGAACGACGGGGATGGCGTCGCCGGCGCCCGAGCGGCCGACGACCGAGTGGGCGATCGTGAAACCCTCGCGGGTGATTCGGCGCACCTCGCGATGAGTCAATTCCGCGGGGACCGGGTTGGTCAGCCCGACGCGGTTCTTCAGGCTCGTCAAGAGCAGTCGCCGCGAGGCTTCCCACCGTGCGGGGCTGCCCACGGCTGGAGATAGCTCGTCGAGCAGTTTTCCCAAGGTCGCGATCAGATCAGTTTCGAGCTGTGCGGGGGTCTTCCGACCAGGCGGCGCGGGATGCGAGCTGGTAAAGGTGAATAGTTCCTCGGGTTTCTCGGGCTTTTGCTCCCCCTCCTGGGTCTTTTGGCTGTCTTCGATCCCCAAGAGCCACCGGGACATGAACGCATAAACGGCGTTTCGAGTCGTTTTGTTGTAGTTATGTTCGAAGTTAAACACCTGGGCGGTGACACGGTCGATTGAGCCAACCAGGGAATAGACACCGCGAATCGCGGGATAGGCCCGCGACATCGTCTTGGCGGTCCAGTCGCCCGAGGCGCCGACCATGATCAGCGGTCGAGGAGCGCAGAGCGCGGCGAATTCGACATTGTCGGTCCCGTGGCGCAAACCGGCGGCATTTTCGCAGACGCAGCCCCCCTGAAACGTATCGGAGACCATCACTACGGGCGCGGACACCTTGATGCGGTCGTCAAGGGCCGTGAGCAGGAAGGTTTGCGTGCCTCCTCCCGATTCGCCAGTACAGCCGATGCGCGCCGGGTCGACGTCTGGCAGCGAGGTGATCCAGTCGAGCGACGGATGCTATTCCAGGTCTGGAGCGTCGGCAAGCTCAAACCCCAGCGCCGCAGTCGCTGATTCAGAAAGGCATGTGTAAACGGCTTGCTATCGTTGTAGCCGACCATGTCGTACATGAGAACGACGCAGCCGAGCTTGGCCCATCGAATGCACCGCTGTTGGACCTCGGGATTCACTCGCCCGTCTTGCCAATGGCCGTGCGGACACAAGATCGCGGGCGACCGGCCGCATGGCGTTGCCGGCCGGTAGAGATTTCCGCTCAAGGTGAAGCCGGGAAACGTCTCGAGAACGACCTTTTCGATGGTGTAATCGCCGCGATCGAGCTTGCCGCTGATCTTGGGGTTGAGCGAGGTCTTGGGAAACATTGGCCAGAGCCCGAGGGCCACCAGCATCTGCTCGCGGACATGACCCGCCCTGTCGCGCCAGGCTTGTACGGTCGCGGGCGCCTGAAAATCCGCTCCTTGTCCGTTGGTGCGGACGTGGGCCCGCCGGGCATCGCCTGTCGGCTCGCTTGTCTCAACGCGCACCGCGAATCAAGTCGAGTAACGCTTCCTTGTTCGGGCCATCACCTGAGGAGAGCAACAAGAGCGCCGGTACCGGCGAGGGGGGCTTTGCTTGCTCTTTTTTCTTGGACTTCGCGTTGTCGGGTGCCGGGCGTTGTTCCTTGGCGACGTCCCTCGTGGCGATCACCCTGAGCGGCGATCCTTTCCGGAGATTCGTTTCCCCCAGTGCCTGCCAGCGGGGCTCGGGGTCGCCTGGCTTGGTTTTCAAGATCAGAGAAAGGATGCCGTTGTCGGTGGTCAGGTGCCACTCGTCGCCTGGCGGAGCCCAAACATGGACACGCACAAGGCCGGCGAACCCATGGTTAACTCCCTCGGCCAGCTTGGGAAAATCGCTCGCCGTGAATACAGCGATCGGGGCATCCTCGGCGGCGCGGACCGGCGGCGACGACGTCATCAAAGGCAGCAGCAAAAGAACGAAGCCAACGACATGGATGGTCGAGCGAGGTGGGTATATCACGAAAGAGCCCCGATTTCTTGAGGAACGACTGTCATTTCGCTGTTGATTTCTCGAAGTCCGCCATTTGGCGGCTCTGGCACCCCATCCTACCGCGGCGACGCCGCGAGGCAATCAGGGAATTCCAGATTCAACCGTCCGACATATCGATGACATGCACACAGGCGAGGAGAGATTCGATCGTCACTGGCTGATCGACCGGGAAGAGACAGTAGCAAGGATACGGGTTCGTGCCATCGATGATGATCTGCCGGTGGTTGGCCTGGCGAAATCCTTCATCACACGGTTGGTGGCCCGTGACGAAGAAATCGGCGTTGACCATGGCGGCGAACCGGTCGGCGGTTTCGGGTGTGTTGTCGCGTCCCCATGTGAGTGCATAAATCGTCCCCCGGCGCTTCATGGCGTCTTCCGGCCAGCAATCGGCGTTCAGTAGGTCGAGGTCGAGCGTATCGAGGTCGCGCACGTCGGGCAGCGTGTGGCAAACGTAAACGCGATTCGCCGTCCTGACGGCCAGCGGCAGTGCTGCGAACAGGGCTTTGTACGACTCATAAATGTCGCCCGACGATGCACCGTACGCCGTGTCGACCCCGCGGCGAAATTTGGCGTTGAGCCCCTCGCCGTCCTTGCCGATGGAACGGCCTGTCAGCTCCGAGAGCTCGTGATTGCCAAGAATCATGTGAACCCGGTCGGGATACTGGCATTTGAGCGCGCAAAAGACATCCAGAAGCTGATGCGAGCGATCTCCCTTGTCGCCTGAATACGTGAGCGGCCCATGGATGACCTCCTGTAATACCAGGTGCCGGCCGGGATTGCGATCGAGGGCCGAGATAGCCAAGACCTTCTTCAACGCCGAAAAATTGCCGTGCAGGTCTCCCACGACCAGCAGTTCGGCGGCTTTTTCGATCGTGACGATCCCGCCGGCTCGCCCCGGCGTGGAACGCGCTAGCGCGGTCGCCTGGCGGATCGTGGTCAGCACTTTGAGAGGGTCGGGCATGAGGGCGATTTCCGAAGCGAGGCAAGTGACCCGTTACCAGTTACCAGTTTGCTTTTAGTGCGGTCTCCCAGTGTTCGTACAGGGTTTCCAGACGCGTCTTGAGCTCGATGTGGCGATCCTGGAAGCCCACGGCCTTGACAGGTTCACGCCAGGTGGCGGGCTGACCGAGCAGGTCTTCGAGGTCGTGTGCTTCGCTTTCGAGCTCGGCGATCTCGCGTTCAATTTCGGCGGCCTTGCGGTAGGCAAATTTTCGCTTGTTCTTGGTGGCACTCGATGCCAGAGCAGGGGAGGGCCGAGACCGCGTCTCGGGCGCGGTCGAAGACGCCACCGACTTCGCTGGGACCTTGTCGGGACGGGGCGTGGTCGAAGACGCCGCCGACTTCGCCGGCTCCTTGTTTGGACGGTCCGATTCCTTGAGCAGATGTTGGTAGGTTTCGTAGTCTCCCGGGATGACGCGGGCGTGTCCGCCCGCAAGGACGACCAGCCGATCGGCCACCTTGTTGAGGAAGTAGCGGTCGTGGCTGACGACCAAAACTGTTCCTTCGAACTCGTTGATCGAACGCTCGAGGGACTCTCTCGACCAGATGTCGAGGTGGTTCGTGGGCTCATCCATGACCAGCAGGTTGGCGGAGGTCGCGCACAATCGAGCGAGGGCTGCCTTGGCTTTTTCACCGCCGGACAGCTTGCCGACGGAGTGAAAAACCAGATCGCCGGTCAGGCCGAAGCGGGCCAGCAAATTGCGGATGTCGCCTTCTACCCAATCAGGATCGTCTTCGGGCCAGACCGCCCGCACGACGGTCGTATTAGGATCGAGTGATTGCAGCCCCTGGTCATGATAGCCGACCTGAACCTTATGGCCGAGCTTGACCGCGCCCGAGTCGGGTTGCTCGCGGCCGATCAGGGTCTTGATCAACGTCGTCTTGCCTGCCCCGTTGGGCCCGATGACGGCCATGCATTCCCCGCGGTTGACGGTGAGGTTTAAGCCGCGGAACAACGGGAAATCGAACGCCTTGGACAGATCGCGAGCATCGACCACGATATCACCGGACCGTTCGACCTCGTCGAACCGCATGACCGGCCCAACAACGTCGCGCATGGTTTCCACCTGTTCGCGCTCGAGACGTTCGAGCTTGCGCTCGCGGTCGTGGGCCTGCTTGGCGCGCTGGCCGGCCCCGTATTTGCGAATGTACGCCTCGAGCTTCGCGGTTTTCTCTTCGTACCGCTCGGACTGGCGGTCGAGCACCTTCGCCTTTTCGGTGCGCAGCCGCCAATACTGGCTGTAATTACCGGGGTAGGGGGTGATCTTCCCTTCGTGCAGCTCCCAGATCTTGTTCACGACCTTGTCAAGAAAGTAGCGGTCGTGGCTCACGACAACCATCGCGACGGCCTGCCGAGCCAGGTAGCTTTCCAACCATTCCGTGGTCGCAATATCGAGATGGTTGGACGGCTCGTCCAGCAGCATCAGGTCCGGGCTTTCGAGCAGGAGCCTGGCAAGCATCATGCGCGACTGCTGGCCGCCGGAAAACGTCGATGCCGGCCGGTGAAATTCCGGCTCGCCGAAGCCGAGGCCCGTCAGTACTTCTTCGACGCGATGGTCGATCGAGTAAGCATCCTGGTGCTCGAGCTGGCCGTGGATCTCGTCGTACCGCCGCCCGGCCCGTTGGCGATCGACCGTGTCTTCGGCCTCGGCCATCTCTTGCGCGGCCTCCTCGAGCTCGCGCTGCAGCTCGATCAACGAGGCGAGCCCCGATTTGACAACCTCCATCAACGTCTCGTCGGGCTCGAAGTTGATCTCCTGACGCAGCAGGCTGACCCGAATTCCCGGTCGCACGAACAACGAACCGTAATCGGGCTGTTCCAGGCCGGCCAAGAGCTTTATCAGCGTGGTCTTACCCGCGCCGTTCGGCCCGACCAGACCGATCCGTTCGCCGGCGCGAACCTCGAATGCCAACTCGCTGAAGACGGGATCGCCGACGTACTGGCGGCCTAATCCATTAGCGGAAATGAGGATCATTGAGCGGCTGTGGTTGCTAAGGTTTGAGGCCAATAACCGAGAGACGGTCTCATGCCTGTCGTAGGGGGGTCAAGGGCGCCGGTGACTGAAGGTGCCCAACTCATTCTCGCCGATCGGGTTCCCAAACGGCAAGCTCGGTCGCCACTGCAATTCAGACGCAAGCCGGCGGGACATCCCGGGGCGGGGGTTGCACAAAATGGCGATTTTTTCCTGGCGCTCGCCAGTTGGTGCGCCAGGACGGGGGGCGGTTGGCCCATTTTACGGTACGCAACCGCTGCAACCCGCCCAGACGCGCGCACCGACTGGCGAGCGCCTACGATTTTTGGCTCTTTTCCGGAGGGGCCCGCTGCCGATCTCTCTCGCCAAACACGATTTAGGTCCCGGGACCGCAACGATCGCGCCATTGGCCGTCTCAGACGCCACATTGACTTGGTTGCTGCTCATCCGAATAGACAGGGAAAAAATGGCGGAGAATGGCGCTTTTCCGAAGGCCAAAAGCGCCATTTTTCGCTCGCTGGAGCCAAGGCCCCTAAACACAAGCCATTGACCTGGCTGCTCTTATGTCAGCCGACCTTCTTGGCGCCAGAGGGCGAGAAAAATGTCGGGCGCCATTTTCGGGCGAGGAGCTTGTCGACGCGACCCAGAGGCCGTGTAGTAATGGGTAAGCCGTTCATGCGGAGCATGCAGGAAATGCCGCGGATCTCGCTCGAGCGACCGACGCACAGCGCCGGTTTAGGAGGACGCATCGAGTCTCTTACGAACGTCGGCCAGCGTCGAGACGCGACCTTCATCCGCTTCACGTCGGCTTTCCTCGGCGAGTCTGCGAAACGACTTGTTCTCTTCGAGCAGGCGGTCGATGAAGTCGGGATCGTCCGTTTGTATCGGGACGAGCTCGAATTTCGGTATCCCTCCAATTGTGACGATTACCGGCGATTGTTGGCAGTCCTCTGCATAGCCTTCAAGATTCGCTTTCGCCTCGTTCAGGTCGATCACTTTCATGGACGCGACTCTCGATGACCATTCGCCGTGCAAAGTGAGCCAACCACCTCAAATGGGTCTCGGCTTGTTGGGTCAAGAGGATCGTGTAGGGCTCGGGCATAGATGGTCTGTTCTCGAAGCGACTCAGCGCTTCCCGAACCCACTTTTTCGCACGGTCACACTCTGAAGGATACCGCAATCGTTGAGGCGTGGAAAGGGGACGAGCGCGGAAATGGGGATGCGCCGTACTCCACTACACTACAGAATGTCGGCCTTGAAAAAAGCTGACTCGGACGAATGGACACGCATTCGATCCGCATTCGATCCGGGAAATGGGACGTGAGGGATCTGAGGGTTGCGCCGATCAGACAATCGGCCTCAAGCGGGCCGCTGACCACGATCAACCCGGCTCAAAGGCTGTTGATGATTCCGGCAACCCGACGGCTGGCCGGACATCAGCGACAAAAACCTCGGCCCACAGTCCTCCTCTGTTTCCTAAACTTATATAAACTGCGCAGATTTTGTCAAATTTTGGACGCCGTTTGGCGGGTGAATTCCGAATAGAAGCCTTGACTCAGATGAGGGCTACGATATTTGCCAAAAATTTTTGTCCGGAGTGCTTGGACACACTGGAAAATTGAACGCGGCGGGCGGCGGCCAAGGCCCTGCAGGCGATCCGCCCCACCGTAGATCTCGTCCTCTCCACCGGAACGCTGCAGGTCGTCGCGGGGCGCCAGAGGCAGGAGATAGAGCGGATCGTCGCGTCGATGCTGGACGCCATGCTCACGGTTTAGGAGCGATCTCATCGATCTCCTTGGCTTTCTTCGCCTCTCAGTGGTGAATGTTTCTTTGCCACAGCCACCTCGGCGAGTCGCGCGACGAACGAGTCCGCGAAGTTCCGCGTTCGATGCGCGTTCAGGACGCGGACCGAAGCCTCGGGTGCTGTGAGCATGTGCGGTGATCTGCCGACCAGGGGCGTGGACGGTTATCTGCAAAGAGGGGCCGTCGACGGAAGCCTGACAGAGCAACAACGGCCCGGCGATTCTAGAGACGGGGTCGAATTACTCCGTCACCGCCGGCGCCAGGCCGGGCACCGTGCGCTGAGGGTCCGCATTAGGCGGACCGAAAAACAAAAAACATAGCTTGACCCCGTCAGGCGGCACCGCGCCAGCGGTGCCGCCTGGTTATTCCGTAGATGTTGCCCTGCGCGTCGAATGTTACTCCACCGTAAGGCCCTGGCCCATCACTGGTGTAAATCGAGCTGAACGATCCCAGTGTGGTAATCGTGGTACTGCCATTGGCGATCTCCCACACAGATCCCTGGTTATAGGCACCGCCATAAAGCGTCGTGCCGTAGAGGTTCCCCTGGGGCATCGCTACAGCCGCCAGCAGCTATGGAACTGGAAGACCGGCAACCGGCGCGTGCCTGAGCATGTCGAGTTGATTCTGACCAACGACGCAACACCAGGAAGGCGGCTGGCTAACTATTGAACATTCGATACGATTGCCTGCACGAGCAACATTTGATCGCGCGGCGGCTTCATCCTGATTGGCTCCCACTTCCCCAATTCATCGCTTCGTTTTTTGACATCAGCCAAAATAGAATCCATGAAATCGCTTACCCAAAACAGCCCAGTGATAGCTTCCCTTGGTCCTGGGTTGCCACCAACACTGGCCCACTCATTCCATGTTCCATCGGGTTTAAGGTTTACAGGGCATTTCGGGTGGTAATAATCACCCCGAAACCCAACCAACCAATAAATCCCTTGTGCTTTCTCGTGTCTGCCCTCGAAATCGATCCTTCCCGGAGGCGCAGGCGTATTATTTTTCGGGCGATCAATAAAAACCTTTCCCATCCGCCACTTCTCATACCATCGCCATCCGTCGTAGGCGGCCTTGCCGACCTCCAACGTCTCTTTCGCAGTCGCGATGATCGTCCCGGCATCCACGATCATTTTCCCCCACATAGGCATGAATCAGTAGCACCACCACGGAACACCAGTTTACCATCCCCGCAGCCACGATGAAACGCAAGCGGAACCGGCGAAACAAAAAACCCCGGCGGCGATGCCGGGGCTCTCATGTGCCCGGCGGGATTTGAACCCGCACGTCCTCGCGGACAGGAGGTTCCCTATGGCTCTCTTGCGAAAGCCATGGGGCAACCCCCTGCGTCTGCCGTTCCGCCACAGGCACGTGTATCCATGTTATTGGTGGAGGCCAAGCTGCCACAAGCCCACGTGGGAAAAATCGCTCAAATCAGCAAACGCCTCCGCACCAAATCCTTACGAAATCCTGTGCAAAACATGGAAGATATGGAACCCATAAGAAATATAGAATGCCACAAAGCCCCAAGATTAGCCAACTTATGGAAAATCGCCCCTCGCCTCACGCTGATGGTGAGCAAGGTCACGGTCAAGAGCGGCAAGTACACCAACATCCTGATGGGAACCGTCCAGGCGGCGATCGCCAACGGCGTCTTGGACGCCGTGGCGCAGGCGACATCCCCAAGGATAAGGTCAACGACCTGGGAATCATCTACTCGGTTTGGCTTGATCCGGCCGTTTTGAAAGTGGACGACCTCGACCACAAGGCCCTCTTTGACGTGCATCGTGAGGCGACGGCCAAGGCCGTCAAGAAGGCGATTCGCTGTGAGCCGACAATCGACTGGCTGCTCGAGAATCAGGAAAAGGTCACGCACTATTTCCATGAACTGGGGGTCAAGGGAGAACTGTAGGCCCACGGGTTCTACTTAATCCATATCCGCTGGCCGTGCACTGCAGGGCGGCTTGCTCACGGTTGATTCGATTAGACGCCAGCCTCTGGGCCGCTGGAACGCCGGACAACAGGCACTAGGGCCCCCATAATTTCGCCGCCAGCTACTGTTTCAGGTGCTGGTCGAACCAAGCAATCGCCTGGGGCGGCCATCGTGGCCGCCTTCAAAATTGGGGGCGGCCATCGTGGCCGCCTTCAGAATTGGTGTCGGGGCGGCCATCGTGGCCGCCTTCAGAATTGGTGTCGGGGCGGCCATCGTGGCCGCCTTCATTCGGGGGCGAATTGGTGTCGGGGCGGCCATCGTGGCCGCCTTCAGAATTGGTGTCGGGGCGGCCATCGTGGCCGCCTTCAGAATTGGTGTCAGTTCGGGGCGGCCATCGTGGCCGCCTTCAGAATTGGTGTCGGGGCGGCCATCGTGGCCGCCTTCAGAATTGGTGTCAGTTCGATTATCCTTCCGCCGTCCGCTCCGGCCACTTGAGGCCTGGGGATTCCGGGCGGGGGGGGCGGCCACGTGGCCGCCCTCAGAATTGGGCTTCGGGGCGGCCACCGTGGCCGCCCTCAGAATTGGTGTCGCGGGGCGGCCATCGTGGCCGCCCTCAGAATTGGTGTCTGTGCATCGTCTGAGAATTCCGACGGGCCCCCAGACCTGCGTCGGTATCGTCATAAATGCCGCCACAGCAGCTTGCCTGGTCGACCAAACCCTGTCCTACGTGCCGCAGGTTTCGGAACGGGCCCGCTGCAATTGACCTGAATTCCACCGCGGCCCTTGTTATGCTGGTTACAAAGATCGGGGGCGATTGTCTATCCCGGCGACCTTTCGAAGGAGATCGGCATGCCGCTAAACGAGGGCCCGCAATCGAAAGCACTTGACAAGGGCCAGACTTTCGAGTCCACGGGCATCTTCGAGCACGGCCAGGCTGGACGTGCCGACGACGGTGACGATGTCGGCGTTCCAGAACGAACCAGGGGACACTGAACCAGGGGAACCAGGGGACACTGAACCAGGGAACCAGGAACCAGGGGACACTGCTCAATTTTGACGCTGAATACGCAGTTTAGGAGATTTCGTCCCCGCTGCTCGGTTCGACGCGTCGCGGCCGTCCCCGAGGACGAAGGCTGTATCCCAAACCCAAAGCCTTGGCCGTCTCAAACGTCCATCCTGAGGCTCCGAAGGGGCGATCCCGGCACGCCGATTGTCGAATGATCGCCAGGTCAATGTCGGCCGTGACGGCGTTCACGCCTTCTACCCACCGCGGATACTGGCATCGGCCATCACTTCGAGGAAGGCTTTATCATCGTCGGACCCGTAGAAAACCGTGGCCCGCGCGTTCCCGCGATTGAGAGCGTGGTAGGTGTAATCGCCTGGGCACGAGCGAGCAGTTCGGGGCATGGTCCGTTCGTCCACAACGAGGAGAGACAATCGTCTTCCCAGATTATTCAAACCTCCAGGTGAATTAGCAATGTCCCCGTCGTCAGATTATTCAAACCTCCAGGTGAATTAGCAATGTCCCCGTCGTCATCTTTCCACTCCTTGCTGCGAAAGTAAAGAAACCCGGCGAAAGGCGGCGAAGGTTGACGCGATGCGCCCGTCCAGCCTAGAATGGTAGGATGTAATAATTCCGGGATCGTCCAGCCGCAGGGGGAGCGCCATGACCGCGCCGTACGAGATGAACCGCCGGGCATTCATCAAGACCACCGCCGCCGCCACTGCCACGGCGGCCGTCGCGCCGTCGGCGCGGGCCCAGGACGCGCCGGCCGACGGCCTGATCCACCGCAACGAGCGGAGCGGCATGCCCTACCGCAAGCTCGGCCGGACGAATTTCATGTGCAGCCACCTCGTTTTCGGCGGCGGGGCGGCGCTCATGGGCGGGAAGGCCGTTCGGTTGCTCGAGGCGGCGTTCGACGTGGGCGTGAACTTCTACGATCTCGGCTCCAACGTCTATTACAAGGGTAGCGAGCGTGCCTTCGCCCCCTTCCTCGCAGCGCATCGCGGCAAGATCTGGGTCACGTCCAAAGCGCCGTTGCGTCGCATTGACGGCTACGAACCGGGCAAGCCGTTGACCGTCGAGCAAGGCAGGTTTCTGGCCGATTACTGGACGGGGCTGCTCAATGCGAGCCTCGCCGATCTGCGGACCGATTATGTGGACGCCTACTACCTCATGGGCGTCGGCGAGCCGGAGGTCGTCCAGTGCGAGCAACTGCATGAGGCCTTCCTCAAGGCGAAACAGGCCGGGAAGGTGGGCCATTGGGGCGTGAGTACCCACAAGCGGGCGCAGCAAGTGCTCGAGGCCATGATTGGAACGGGCTGGTACGACCTCGCCATGATCGCCATCACCCCCGCCGGGTGGTACGAATGGGATTCGAAGAGTCTCCTTCCCGGCACGCCGACGATGGTCGAGCTTCAGCCCACACTGCAGCGCGCCCGGGACGCCGGCATCGGTCTCGTCGGTATGAAGGCGGCCCGCTACTTATCGTCCCGCGGCGGTAAGAAGTTGGCAGAACGCCTTCGACGGGCACTACAGCGACAAGCTTATGCAATCGGGGCTTTCGCCCTGGCAACGGTCCTACGCGTTTGTCCTCGCCCACGGCGTCGACGTGGTCAATTCAGACATGCAGAACTTCGCCCATTTCAAAGAGAACCTCGCAGCCGTTCAGCGCTCGGCGGAGCTCTTCGTCAGGGCTTGATCGACGCCGACCGTTCATTTCGGGATGACGAAGGTCATGCCCGTCACGTCGTAGGACTGAAACAGTTCGGACCGGCCGTTGATCTTCTCGTACAAGTTGGCTTCGGTGTAGCGTTCAACAAGGCTCTTTTTCGTGAAGCCTTCGGGCGTGAGACCCTCAAGTGCCCGGGCGATGGTTTCCGTCTTGGCCTTCATTTGTAGATAGCGTCGTCAGGTTGGTCCCTGCGGGATGTCAGATAGCGGGATATCAGACACCCAGGACAGGACGACGTTCGGCACCGGCAATGCAGGGTCAGGAGCGGCCTAAGCGGAATGGGCTAGTTACTGTGTCTGCTTCCGCCGCCACCAGGCTAAGCCCAGCGCACCGACAGAGCCGATCACAAGCATGACCGAGGTGGTGGGCTCGGGCACAGATTGGGTTGCTATTTCTTGGCTGGCGATGAATGCGTAGCCCCCCGCGGGTACGGAGAACGATTCTACAAGCATCTCCCAGGGGGGGTTCAGTGTTACTGTGAACCCGACATCAAAGAGGAAAAGATCGGGGTTCTCGGAGTACATCTCCGACATCGCGCCCAGGCGTCCGGAGGCCGTGAATCCCTGGGCGAAACCAGCGAGAGGGAGACTAATCCCCCTCCAGACCCGGTGCCTAGGGTTTCGACCCAGACGTTCTTCTGTGCGTCTAGGGTTGTAGTGTTGTCAAGATAAACGGTGTACGTCCCTTTTAGTTTTGTAGTTCCGGTTCGGTTGTCGATTCCAACTACACCAAAATAGGTATTGTCTTTCCCTGGCCCTAAGGTGATACTGGGGATCCATTGCACGCTTCCACTGATGGCAACTTTATCGGAACTTTTCAACTGGCCGTCGAGTGTTCCCGAATATTGCGCTCCGGGGGTTCCGTCGGGACTGGGTCCACCCACCGGATTTTCGGAGAAAGTGGACCAGGTAATGTCACGCTGATAGGGAGCAGCGCCCACCCAGGGTGGGCTCCAGTTCGTTTCGGGAGGGTGGATGAATTCCGCCTTCGTCTGCCCAACCTCGCCTAGAAGCACTGCCAAGGCCGCCGCCACCTTCAAACGTACCGGTATCATCCGATCCTCCTCTGACTGTGACGCCAAGTTGCTGTACCTCTCGGGGAGCGATCCCGAGTTCCAGTGACCACATTAACACCACTGCGGCTGGCAGCGAGTGGAAGCATTCTACGAGCGCTGCAAAATCCACGACGCCCCCCGTCGCTGGGGGGAAAAAAACCGTCGGCCGAGTCGCCAAGCATTTTTCAATCCAGGCTCTCGTGGATTGTCCACACGTGCACTCCAACGCCTCGTGATTTCACCAGCACCGCCGTCGGCGGCGTCTGTTGCTATTTCAATGGCGAAAACACTCCCGATAACTCTGATCAGCCCGAGGTTATCGATCTGTCTCGTGCTGTGTCAATACGCCATGATCAGAACGTTTCCAAATAACCTGATCGTGCCTCCTGGACAAAAACAGATGGGATCGGGGAGCACGCACAGAACCACCCAAACGAATAGAAGTTTGTTGGTAGCAATCAGCGTCTGAGCGATCGCTCGGGTCAATCGAAATCACAGCCCCCACGCCGCTCCGCTCCCTTGTCGAGTCGGCAGGGCAGATCATTCACCGACCTTCGAGGTAACGAACTAAGTTGCCACTCTCTTCACCGCAGGGAGAGTGAGCGTTCGTTCGCCATGCGGCGGCGCGGAATGGGGTCGAAGGGGTCGAAGGCATCGCGCGACGCAGGCAGGAGCCGGTCAGCCGCAATAAGCTGTTCGGAGCACATCCGTTCGGATCAATGCGACGTCACCGCGTCCGGCGGATCGTGCCGGGTTGAGCTCCCGTTCCTGCTCTTCCGTTCTTCGACTTGATCGGCCTGCCGCGGCGCTGCGTTGCCTGTCGCGTTCACCTGTCCTTTTCACTTTACATCCGCGGCGACTGGTATCAGGTTGATAACGAAGAATCCGCTACGGCCGGGTTCATGTCCGATTAGCGTCTACCGGCCAGATCGCGGCTGGGAGCACATTAAGGGCATTGGCGATCTTTTCGACAGTGCGACGCTGCGGGCGACTTCGGCGAGACAGCAAGTTGGAAATGGCTGACTCCCCGATCCCACATGCGTCTGCGAGCGCGGCTTGACTCATGCCTCGATCCTTCAGAATCGTCTGCACGCAATCGGCGAAGCACGTCTCCTCGGCGTCCAATGTATCGCATGACTCCTTGAATTCCTGCGACCGCAGAGCGTCTCTGTCCTCAGCATTCTGTAGCTCGACACCTAAGCGACCGTCGTGGTAGGACGGAAAAAGCGCATCGGCCATCGTGATGCAGGCCATTCTCCGTTCCTCCTCTGTAGCATCAGGGTCAGTCACGATCTCGACCATATCACGGATGACCTTTTGGATCTTGTCGCTGCATTCAATGTACTCGCGGAAAACCTCGGCAAATGCCCTGCTCGCCACCAATTTCGAGTCAACCCCCGAAGTGTGTGCTGTGGCGGCCATGATATTCTCCGAATAGAAATAGAATTCAATCGAAATGGGAATTGATAAACGGCGTCAAGCGCCGCCCTCGTAGAAACGCTCACAAACGATGGTTCTACGACCATCCTCGAACAAGAAAGCCGCCAGTAAGTGCTCTCGACACGGCCCGGTCCCCCGCGCTGATTCCCGACCACTTTACACAATCCTATCACGAAAAAGAGTGAAGTCAATCAGAAAGCGTGAAGTTTTCCTGTGATTCCGGGGACACCATCTCATGCTGCTGGATTGGACGGGGCGGGAGCTCCGCGCGGACAAGCGCGGGGCGATTCCGGATCACCTGGCCCCGATCGTGGACCGGCTGGGGCTCGATCGATCGAACTGGGTCGAAACTGTGCGCGGCTTCGGTCGATTGTTCAAGCAGGCGGCGGGCCGACCGAGCTCTCTGGTCGATGCCGCGGCGCGCCGTTCGCGGCACTGGTTCCAGGGCAAGGCGGCGGCTCGAACCGCCTTTGTGTAGGCCACTGGCTCGACACCGAGCCGTCAGCAGACAACTCCATTACGGTTTCACTCGCTTTCACTCGAAGAGCGCGGTCGGCTCGCACGCTCAACTTGCTGCCCGGCGCCGCCTCGGCAGGGCGAGCCGTTCAATTGTCACGCCCAGCGACCACGTTCCTCGATGGCACGAAGGTCCTGCACACTGCCCACTTGAGACGGGGCAAGGCCAAATACACGACCTCGGCGTTCGCCCTCAGCGTGGGCAGAAATTCCATCACGGTCAGCTACTCCGGGAGCAGCAGTCTCGCACCCAGCACGTCCGCGGTTTTCGCGCAGACGGTCACCAAGAGCCGACATCGACGAAGGTGACGATGGATCGACGGTGCTGGGGTACGGTGGCCCTGGACAACATCGGCGATGCTACGATCACCGAAACTTGGGCGATGCCGGGCAAGCACAAGATCACCGTGGTCTACCGCGGCGATACGAATCGAATCTTTTCCAAAGCCGCGGCGACGACAGTTCGAACTCGCGGATGGTTGTCGCTCAGACGGCCCGTCAGCGCAGTCATGGCGCCCAGTGCCGAAGTGCCAAGATCGCCCAACGTGAGCGCGGCTGCACGTCGAACCTCGGGATGTCGGTCGGCGAGTGCTTGGGAGAGGGCTGGTATTGCCGCAACGGCATCGGCCCCAAAGCGACGCAAGGCTTCAACGGCCGCCAACCGCACCATGGTTTCCGGGTCAGCCGTGGCCATCGTTGCCAGGTTGGGCAGAACGCCGCGCGCTGCCTGATCGCTGACGTTTAAGGCAAACAGCGTTGTTGACCGCACAAACGGGTCGGCACTAGCGAAGGCCGCCACCAATTTATCGTGAGTTTGCTCCGGCGAAGCGGCGGTCTGCCCGCCGTCTGCCTTGAAGACGCGAAATTGGTGGGATCCACAGACTGGGCATTCATGAGCCAGCATGTCTCTGTCCCATTCCTCCCCATGCTGCCAGATCGTCCCGCACAGCGAACATTTGTGCTGATGCATGCCGACTCCAGACACCGGCGCTAACGCCAACTTGCGGTTCGCGGACTGGGTCCCTTCGCGATTCGTCCCGATCCAAGTGGCGAATGCACGGTTGATTCTACGCCTGGCCGTGCGAAAAAGGATACCGGGAGGCATCCTTCGCAGCGGAATTGCGGCACTTCGTAAACCCGATGACGCAAGTCTAATTTTCCAGATGCGCAGCGGACAGGGAGAGATTCGAACCCTCGGCCCCGGTTTCCCAGGACACGGCATCTCTAGTGCCCGATGTCATCAGGACTTGACGTATAGTTGATGCATTGGACTTCGCAAATAACAATTCGCGGTATTTCCTTTTTCTTACCCGGGCGGCACCGCTGAGGCGGTGCCGCCCGACGGGGTCGGTGCCGCCCGACGGGGTCAAACAGTGTTTTTTGTTTTTCGGTCTCCCCAACGCGGCAGAGCCGCAACCAAAGAGGTAGTGAACGTTATTGTGTACAACTTCTCCGCAAGTTGCGTAGAAGTTCATTGGAAAGAGTCTAAAGCCGGTCCCCAAAGCGCTTGTGGACCTGCCCGGCAACACATTGGACGCCGGAAGGTCCCGCTCGCCGCCGCCCAGGGAGCAAGGAGAAGTCTAGCGCATGTCAGTCCGGGCCCCGTTTGCTTGGGAGCGGGGTTCGACCGGCCCAGCGCCAGGGATTGATCAAGCCGGACAGCCGCGTCCACCTTTTTGCCGAGTTGATCGTCTCCCGACTTGTGGTCCGACGGAGACTTCTCCCCTGGCCGGATTCCGGCTGCAAGCTACCGAGGAAAGTTTCGGTGCCGGCCCGAAAAAGCTGAGAAAAGTCAGCCCGGGCGAAATCGCGATCGTGTCGCGGGGATTGGTCGCCGAGGATGCCCCGGAAGATCCGGAGTAAGAAAACGGGACGAAATACGAGGGACCGGCCCGCGTTGCCAGCGGCGGCGTCCCGCGCCCTCCCGCCGGCCCCGCGGCTTACGTCTGAATTGCAGGCCATGGCCAGGCGCCGAAGCTAAGGTGTGACGGTGGCCTCGTGCGACTTTGGCGGAGTCATGGCGGCAAGACGCTGGCGAACGTGCCTGCCATAGACGGCCTTCATGATCCGTTGCACGAGCCGGTTCACGCCATCGAACGGCTGTGGCATCGGGCGGCGAATGTCGACAATCAGGACCACGCGGTCTGACTCGCACTCGTTGTAGACCTCATGGTCCCAACTGTCGTCGAAAAGCACGCTCTCGCCCTCTTTCCAGGTGTAGACCTGGTCCTTAAGCCGGATCGAGGGAGGGTTCTTCTTGGGCACGATCAGGCCGAGATGATAGCGCAGGTAGCCGCGGTACGGCCCTTCGTGATGCGGGATCGACTTTCCTCCTTGAAGGATCGAGAAAAAAGCCTCGAACAAGCCGGGAATTCCCTCCAGAAGTTCCATTGTCCGCGGGCAGCGAGCACAATACGCCTCCGGCTTCATCCCCATAATATTCAGTGGATACACCTTCCAGTCCTTGTCGGGCTCAACCCTCGCCGAGATGTTGTACTGCATTGCGTCCAGCTCGTGGTACCGGGGGATGGCCTGTTGGTCCGGCAATATCCCCAGTAGCTCGTCGCGGATTACTTCGAAGTTGTGGTCCAGAGCCAGCAATTCGGGGCGGGTCGCGGCGATGTCGAAAAAGACCGGCCGCCGCGAGCCGCCAACGTGTAGATCGTAGAACTTGTTGAGCGGAATTAGCAATTGCTCGTAATTGATCTGATCGAGAATCATGGCTCTGGGTCTCCTGTTAATGTATTAGCCGCTCAAGTTTCCTCCGAATCTCGCCGATCCGCTGGGTTTGGCAGGCACATTCCATGATGTCAACGTCCCGGTGAGACCGACGTACGAAGCGTACTCTCCGGTGCCGTTCACCGCAACAAGCGACACTTGCTGCCTCGTGGACCTCCTCACCTTGACGGTCACGGCGGAGGCCAGGCTGAACTGAACGGTTCCACTGCTGTTGCTCAGGTAGACATTGCCGCCTTCAAATTGTTTCCCCGCCTCCGTTCCCGTGCCGTAGCCGGCGAAATGGTCCTTCCCGATTGTCCCTGTCAGGTTTGTGATCGTCAGTGTCGACCCGACGAGCTGTGCATGACCTTTGAAGGACGCCGGCACGGAGCCAGCGGTCTGAGTGATGTGTGCTGCATCAGAATGGTGAGAGGCCAAGGGCATTCCCATGCCCGTACTCAATGCCAATCGTCCCTCGAGTGGTTCAAACGCCAAAAATCGCTGCCGTTTTGAATGGAATCGCGTCATGACCGATTGCTCCAATGAAGATGGTTTTGTTCACAGCGGCGCGGTCAGACCTTTTCAGCGGGACAGTCGCGCCGTAACGATCCCGAGCACTGGCATCAAATCGCCAGGTGTTTAGTAATCAGACAATGTGAGTTCACTCAAACCGGAGGGCTTCGATCGGGTCGAGTCGAGAGGCCTTCCAAGCGGGGTAGTAACCAAAGATCACTCCGACGGTCACCGACACCGAGACCGACGCCAACACGGCAATAAGCGAAGGCTCGGTTGGCCAGCGAGCGAGCAAACGGACGAGCGCCGAGGCTCCCCGGCCAGCCGCAATACCCACCGCGCCTCCCAGCACGCAGAGGACGACGGCCTCGACGAGGAACTGTCGGAGGATGTCGCGGGAGCGGCGCCCCCACGGCCATGCGAAGGCCGATCTCCCGGTAACGCTCGGTGACGGTCAGGAGCATGATGTTCATGATTCCGATCCCGCCGACGAGCAGTGAGATCAGGGCCACGCAGAGCAGCAAGCCCGCGACCAGGCCGACGGTTCCCTTCACGGCGTGCACGACCTCGGTAAAGTCGCGCACGGCAAAATCGTCAAGCTCTCCCGATACGGTTCGGTGTCGTTCGCGAAGAACACGGGTGATCTGGTCCATCGCGGCCGGGATCTCCTCGGTCGATAACGCCCGAACCATGATCGAATCGACGTTCGAGAGCCGCTCCAGCCGGGGCGTGTCGATCGACTGGGTCGGGGAAACCGTTGGAAAAGGAGCGACGTGTCGGCCAGGGTAGCGCCGAAAGTTGGGACTGAACCAGGCGGTGGCATCCGAACCGCGTAAGTCCCGGCTCTCGCCGGACGAGGCGGCCTCTCCGCTCACGCGGAACTTGACAGTCGTCCACGGTGCGACAAGCAGGTCGTCCTGATCTTCACCGATGATGTCGGCCCCCTTTCGTGACAGAACGCCGATGACCCGCAGGGGCACGTCGTTGACGTACACCTCCTGGCCGATTGGCGACTCTTCGTCAAACAGTTCGCGCGCCACCGTCTGGCCGAGCAGGCAGACCATCGCGACATCACGAACGTCTTCTTCCGTGAACGATTCCCCCTGGTCGAGTTCTTCCCATTGTCTGACTCGCAGGTATCCTGGCGTGGTGCCGGCGAAGGTGCTTGGGACCCAGTTCTTGTTTCCGCGGACCACTTGCCGGCGGGTGAAAACCAGGGGTGCCAGACTGTCAACACTAGGGCACTCGTGAGCGATGGCCTCCGCATCATCGGGTGTCAGGGTTTTGATGCTGCCGCTTCCCAAGCTAACTCCGTTGCGCGAGGCTGCGCCGGCCTGGACCACGATGTTATCGACGCCTGTCTTGGTCAAGAGCGTGCGAATCGCCGACCACGCCCCCTTGCCGATCTCGGCGATGGCGAGGAGGGAGCCCACTCCGATGATGATGCCGAGCGTCGTCAGCGCCGAGCGGAGGGCGTTACGACGAAGCGAGCGAAGAGCTGTCGCAGTCGTGCGGGCGAAGAACCGCATATCGTCGCGAGCCGTCCTTTGATGAGTCGCCGCGGCGTTGGCGTTGGTGCGATGTGGAGTGCTTTGCTGGTTCACTCCATCGCCCGACTCGATCGCGCTCATCTCGGGAATTTCCGCTGGGCACATTGTTTGAGCGATGAAGCCATCGTCTTCGGCGACCAGCCCATCGCGCATTCGTATGATGCGGCCGGCGTGTGCGGCGACGGCGGGGTCGTGTGTCACGAGCATGATCGTGAGCCCATCTTCGCGATTGAGCTGCCGGAAGAGGCCGAGGATCTCCTCACCCGTCTTCGAGTCGAGGTTTCCGGTTGGCTCATCCGCGATCAATAGCGAGCAGCGGTTAATGAGTGCGCGGGCAATCGCGACGCGTTGTTGTTCGCCGCCGGAGAGCTGTGATGGCTCGTGATCGACGCGATCTCCCAGGCCGACCCGCTCGAGGAGCGCACGCGCACGAATGCGGTATTGCCGCTCCGAGAACTCGTGCGACCCATAGACGGACGGCATCATCACGTTCTCGAGAGCCGTCATTCGTGGTAAAAGGTTGAAGTTCTGAAAGACAAACCCGACCTCCCGGCTACGTAACCATGCTCGTTCTGCTTCACTGAGCCCCGTGACGTCCCGACCATCGAAAGAGTGCCGACCGCTCGTCGGCCGGTCGAGGAATCCAAGGAGGTTGATGAGGGTCGTCTTCCCCGCACCCGAGACACCCATAAGCGCGACCATCTCGCGCCGCGCGATTGAGACTGACACGCCCCGTAAGACAGGCACATCGATCGCCCCCCGCGCATAGGTCTTGTGGATCTCCTCGAGTTTGATGAAGTCCATGATCGTTTCTCCGCTCGGCCGACACATGTAGTGATCCACGGACGAGCCTTCTAAGACACGGTGCGATACGTTGGGAAGCATGGAGGCTTTATTTCTTGGGAGGTTCGCTCCAGGTATGCGGCAAGATCGAGAGCGCATCGGGTTCGGAATCGATTCGGTTCGCGCCGACGACAATCTCTATTCCCTCGCCAACGTGGTCTCCGAAAATCTCGGTGAAGACGCCGTCGGAGAGGCCGGTTCGAACCTTGATTGGCCTGACGAGATCGCCCTGGCGGATCCAGAGGAGCCCGATTTGTTCATCGCGGGAGGAGGATAGGCTCCCTTTGGCCCCGCCTGCCGCGGAGGTCCTCCCGCGCGTCAAGAGGGCTAATTCTTCGCGCGCCTCGGGGACGATGGTCTGGGCGTCGGGCCTCCACCGAAGTGCGGCGTTGGGCACGAGCAGCACATTCTGCCTCGTATCGACCTCGAACTGAAGCCGCGCCGTCAAGTACGGTAGAAGGCGGCCGCTGGAGTTATCGACCACGACGACGACGGTATACGTGACGACGCTCTGTGTCATGCTCGCGTTTAAGCGAATCTGAGAAACCTTGCCTTCGAACGTGTCCCGCGGAAGGGCGCTGACCGTGAAGCGAACCTTTTGGTCTACGTGGATAGAGCCGATGTCGGTCTCGTTCACCGACGACCAGATCTCGAGGCGCTTGAGGTCTTTGGCAATGAGGAAGAGACTGGGGGCATTCAAGGCGGCTGCGACGACCTGCCCGACGTTGTACCGGCGGTCGAGGATAACCCCCTTCACCGGGGAGCGGATCGTTGTATATCCGAGGTTGACCGTGGCTTCTTCGAGATCGGCCATCGCGACTGCCAGCGTGCCTTCAGTTACAGCGAGAGCAGCCGTGGCTGACTCGTCGTTCGCCACGGCCTCTTCGTATTCCTTGGCGGCGATGACAACCGCCCCGCGGGCCATGAGCTTGCGAGCGCGATCCATCTCTCGAGCCGCCTGTCGCAGCTTAGCCTGGGCCTGCTCGATGTCTGCCTTGGCCTTCGCGACGCGCGCCGCGCGCCTGGTCGACTCGCGTCTGGAACAGCGCGCTGTCGAGCCGGGCGAGAACCGTCCCTTTCTCCACCTGCGAACCGTAGCCAATGGTCTTCTTTGGGTTACCAGGTTCGGTGGCGAAGCTCTCAATACGGCCGGCAACCTCGGCCCCCACATCGACGACCTCCTCGGGCTCGATTGTTCCTGTCGTATTGATCGTCGAACCGATATTGCCTCGCTTGATGGGAACGACACGATACGACACTCGGTTGCTATGAGGGACGATCCAGTACCAGAGTCCGTAGGCGCCCCCGCCCCAGAGCAACACCATGAACAGGAGAAGTCTCTTCATAATGCGATCCTTTCGTTTATTCGTCAGGCCCACGCACCGCCGAGCCCCAGGGAGGATCCTTCGAGGATGCGGCCGTCCTGGAGGTAGATGACGCGGTCGGCGGCGTCGAAATAACTCTCGTCGTGGCTGATGACCAGAAGTGCCTTGCCCGCTGCCCTCAGTTCGGGAAGCACCTTGTGATAAAAAAGCTGCTTGAAAGAGGGGTCCTGATTGGCGGCCCATTCGTCGAAGATGGAAATGGGTCGATCCTCCAGCAAGGCGCCCAAGAGAGCCAGTCGCCGCCGCTGGCCTTGTGACAGGTCGACGGTCGTAAAGGTGCTCTCTCGCACCGAGACCACCGGTGCCAACCCCAGTTGTTCAAGACCCTCGCGTGCTCGCTCGGCGATTCCGTATGTGCCCACACCAACGAGGTCCCCGAACAGATGGCCGTCAGCGAAGACAACCGAAAAGAGCTGACGATAGGCGTCGCGATCCTCTTCGGTGAGCCGGCGCCCATCGATCCGCACGTCGCCAGAGTCGGGACGGTACAACCCGGTGACCAGTTTGACCAAGGTAGTCTTGCCGCTGCCGTTACCCCCCGCCAGGATGACCAGCTCGCCCGGCCGGAGCGTCAGGTCAACTGGGCCCAGGTGAAAGCCCGCGTCATCGTCGCCGTCGCGATAGTGGAACGTTACTCCCTCGAGGCAGATCGAGTCACGCAGCGCGAGCCGCTCGATTTGCACCGGCCGTCCGGTGCCGTCGTCTCCGCGCCGCTCGAGCGTCGGGATCAGGGCCTGCACCCTCGCGAGCGAGACCTGTGCCCGGCCCAGGACCGGAACCCACGTCAAGATGATGTCCAGCGGCGTCATCAGGTAGAGGACAACCAGGACGGCCGAGACGAGCGTCGGCCGAGAGATCGGCTCGATCGATGGCGCAGCGAAGAGGAGAAAGCCAATGAAACCGAAAAACGCGAGCTGACCCCAGCCCTCGCCGGCGGCGAAGTACGCCATGCCGCTGACCATATCAGCGCGGGCCGACGCCAAGGTCGGCTCGAGAGACTCGGCGACGTATGCCTCTCTTCGCCCGCGGTGAACCTTGAGTTCTCGAAACCCGCCGATCAGGGTCCGGTAATGGCTGACCAAGAGCGCTTGCTGCTCGCGGGCTCGCCGCAGTGCCTTGATGCCGCGGCCCGATACGATCGCAAAGGCGATGATTGCCAGCGTGGCGAAGACCACGCCGCATGCCATGCTGCGTGGCGCCAGCCAGCCTGTGTAGACCAGGCATGTGACCACGATCGGGATGTTGATGCAGAGGTGGGGAAGCCCTACCATGGCGTTGGCGATCAGGGCGATGTCATCGGTCAGGGCGGACAACAAAACGGAGCTGTCGAGCATCTCGAACGCGCGCAATGGCAACAGCAAGGTTTGACGGACGAGGTGTAGGCTAAGCCTGGCGATCGCCCCTTGACCTATCTTGACCATCGCGATCTGGGCGATCACTCGCGCCGTGGCCGACGGCGCAGAGCGCGAAGAAGGCCAATGCCGTGGTGCCTGGGGCCGAGGGCTCACTCGCCAGCTCGCGCTGGATGAGCGCAATGAGCGCGATTCCCGCCACGCCACCGGCCGCCCCGGCGATCGCCGAGAGAATCACGATCTTCCGTGAAGACTCGAGAAGGAACCGAATGAGATTCATCATGGATGGTGACTCACCGAACGGTCATGGCCGTCCCCATTCGGGTGACCGGACCGGTGACGATCGCCGTACCGCGACCGGAAGTCTTGAACAATGAGCGAATCAAGCGGCGAATCGTCGAGTTGGAGGCCCGCGGCGCAAAGCCGAGCGCGTCGAGCGTCGTGTAGTGATCGAGTGCGGTCTGCCGATCGATGAGTCCGATCGTCGGTGCCAGCTCAGGGAACCTGGCCGACAGCAGGCCTGACAGAACGCAGCCGGTGATGTTCCACGGATTGGTCCGCGCTATGAGCGAGACCAAGCCGGCCCTGAGCCACGATTCGAGCTCGTCCGGGACATAGACAGAAAGGGGAAGCGCTTCTGGTGCCATGAGCACGCCCCCCTCGGTCACGAGGATGTCGCCTCGGTCATGGAAGCGCCGGAGTGCCTGGTCCGAATCAAAAGCATGTGGCGCGGAGTCGTCGACCACGATCGAGCCGGGGGCGACCCGGTCGATGTCGAGGATCTCTGCGACGTTCGTCGCTCCGACGATCACGCTCGCGTCGTAAAGCTCGGGCGGCACTTCGTGCCGGGACGCCAGCAGACGCACCTCACCGCGATATCCCAGCTCATCGATCAGCTCGCGCTGCAGCGACTCGAGACTCTCCAACTTGGAATAAACGTCGCACAGGCTCAGCCGCGCGGGATGCGGCAGGCACGAAAGCAAGAGCCGAAGCGTCGCGAGGCCGACCGATCCCAAGCCTATGAATCCGACGTGTTCGTCGGCCAAGTTGCGACCTGCCTTCTCCAGGGCCCGACGGACGGACAGCACCACGGCCGAAGTCGTGGTAGCGTGGCCGGTGGTGATAAGTGGCAAGTCGCGGCCGGCCAACTCCTCAGCCAGGTATCGGCCGTAGCCGGTGGCTGAGGGGAGCAGACCGGTGAGCGACACCGTTGTCGCGCCAATCTCGTGCGCGAGCCGGACGGCGTCGCCGAGGACTGCCAGGAGGTCGCGCCTGTCCTGGTAGAGCTGGTCGTCGAATCGGGGAATCAACACCGAGCCGATCCGGCCCAAGGGCGTTTCCCGGACGTCGGTGATGAGCGGCCTACCGCGGCACCAGTCGTTGATCACGGTCATCCGGTCGAGGCCCGTAAAAGGGAGGAGAGCGGACGGCAAATATCCCAGGGCGACCGACTCGACCGCGCGAACTCCCCGGTGGCGAAGAGCGAAGAGAACGGGCGCCGTTCGATGGTCACGTGCTCGGGGAGCTTGGCGGGCCCTTGTTCGAGCAGCCACGCTGCCGACGCGGCCCGGTCGTCGTCGCTTGGGTGCGATGGGTCCAGGGAACCGACCCCGGCCGCGTCGCGCTCCAGGAGGTTTGCCATCGCGGCAGCGGTCGGGGCCTGAAAGACCGCTTTGACGGAGACCGGACGATTCAAGGCGGCGGTAAGCCGAGCCACGAGCTGCAGGGACTGGAGCGAATGGCCTCCAAGGTCGAAGAAATCGTCGTGCACTCCGACTCGCTCGAGCTCCAGTACTTCGGCCCACACCGCGACGAGCGTTTCCTCGAGCGGATCTCGCGGTGCCACATACTCCACAACCGGGTCGAGCTGTCCGGGACCGGGCGTGGGCAGCGCCTTGCGGTCGATCTTGCCGTTGCGCGAGAGCGGCAGCGCTTCGAGGACGACGAACGCCGAGGGCACCATGTACTCGGGCAGCTCCACTTGCAGCCAGCGTCGCAGCTCGGACACCTGGTGCTCAGTCGCCGCAAGCGGCACGATGTAGCCCACAAGGCGCTGGTTGCCGGCCGTGTCCGGCCTGGATTCGACCGCGGCCGCGCTCACCCCAGGGGCTGCGCGCGAGCACGGCCTCGACCTCGGCGAGCTCGACCCGGAAGCCCCGCACCTTGACCTGGCCGTCGTGGCGCCCCGAGCAGCTCGAGGTTGCCGTCCTCGCACCACCGCGCTCGATCTCCGGTCGCGTACATTCGTGATCCTGGCGCGCCGTGCGGGTCCGGCACGAACCGCTCGGCAGTCTGTCGCGGATTGGAGACGTATCCGCGTGCCACGCCCGAGCCCCCGATGTACAACTCGCCAAGCAAACCCACCGGAACCGGCTCGCCGCACCCATCCAGGACGTACACCCGAGTCCCGGGCAAGGGGCGGCCGATCGGGACCGGGCCGTCCTCGGCGGCGAGTCCCTCGCAGCCCACCGAAGTAGGTGCTGTCGATCGTCGCCTCGGTCAGTCCGTAGGAGTTGACGACGCGGCCGCCAGGCCCCACCAACTGGCGGAGCCGACGGTGCAGCCGGCCACGCAGAGTGTCCGAGCCGACGGCCAGCAGCTTTATTCCGCCGAGGCCTTCGCCCTGTCCCTCGATGTGGGAAGCCAAGACCTCGGCAAGGGCCGGGACGAGCTCGAGGCACTCGATATGTTCGCGACGAATGAGTTCCGCGAGCGCAGCGGGGTCAAGCAATATCGGACGCGGGCACGCCACGAGAGTTCCGCCGGTAGTGAGTGGTGCGGACCCAATCGCCCGTGAAGACATCGAACGCGAAAGCCTGCGGCCTGAAGGTGTCGGAGCGGAGGCCGGCGAAGGCCTGTGAGCCGCACTCCCAGGCGATCGCCGCGGCGAGAAGGTTTCGGTGCGAGATCATGACTCCCTTGGGCCGCCCGGAGGTCCCAGACGTGAAGACAACGTATGCGAGATTCTCGTCATCCGCTAGCACCGACAGATCCTCGGGGACTGCGCGGCGATCGACGGCTGGTCGGCGTCGAGGTCGATCACTTTCGCCGGGGTTCGCGGTGCCGTTCCGGCCGCCACGATCGACGATAACAATCGCGACTGACGCAGCGTCCAACATGCCCTCCTGTCGCGCCGTTGGCAGGGAGGGCTCGATCGGTACATACGCGGCACCCGCCTTGAGGACGCCCAGCACTGCCACGATTCGATGAATCGGATCGTCGAGGACGAGGCCGACCCGGATTTCGGGGCCGGCGCCCGCGCCACGGAGGTGATGCGCCAGCCGGTTCGCGTGTGCGTTCAATTCGGCATACGTCAGCTTTTCCTCGCCGGAAATCAGAGCCACGCCGTCTGGTGTCGCCCGGACCTGGGCTTCGAATGCGCCGTGGATGGCTGATGGCTCAGTCCGATCGGCGATGTCCACACCCTCCGAGCCGTCGGACTGCTCGACTCCACGCCAAGACCTGGTGCGCTCGGCGTCGGTGAGCAAGGTGAGCTCGGAAATCCGCCGTTCTGGATGAGCGATGATAGACTCGATCACGTTGACGTAGTGGCGCGAGAACCGCTCGATCGTGGCGGGCTCGAACAGGTCGGTGTTGAATTCCACCGAGCCGGCGAAGCCTTCGGGCATGTCTTCGAACCCCAGCGAAATGTCGAATTTCGACGTACCGGTTCCCTCGTCGAGATCGAGTGGGGCGAAGGTGAGGTCGAGCGGGCCGACGGCCGGCACTGGGTTGTTCTGGAGCACGAACATCGCCTGGAAAAGCGGTGAGCGGCTGGCATCACGCCGGGGCGCTATCGCGGAGATGAGGACCTCGAGCGGGACTTCCTGGTTTTCGAATGCCTCGAGCGCCACCTCGGCACACGGGCCAGGAATTCCCCGCGGTTGGGTCACCGGACGAGTCGGCGCGGAGCGCGATCATATTGACGAAGTAACCGATCAATCGCTCCGTTTCCGGCCTGTTACGGTTGGCCACTGGCGCGCCGACGGCGAAGTCGTGCTGTCCGCTCCATCGGCTCAGCACGAGCTGGAACGCTGCGAGCAAGGTCATAAAGGGTGTTACGCCTTCGCGGCGGGAGATGGCCCGGACGGCCGCGGACAGTTCTGTTGAGAGCACGAGTTGATGCTGCTCGCCACGAGCACTACGGATCGGCGGACGAGGGCGATCCGTGGGCAGCTCCAGGGAGGGCACGCCGGGCGAGCCGGCGCCTCCAGCACTCGATCTGCGCCGACCAGGCTCCGCTTTCAAGCTGGGTCCGCTGCCAGCGCGCGAAATCGACATACTGGATCGACGGACGCGGCAAAGACGATGGGCGACCGTGGCGCTCTGCCTCATAGAGGCTCGCCAGCTCGGTGGCGGCCAGGCCGAACGACCAGCCATCGGTGATGAGGTGGTGCATCGTCAAGATAATCGCGTGGTCGGCGTCGCCCAGACGCAGCAGACTGACGCGAGCGAGCGGCCCATGAGCCAGGTCGAAGGGCCGCCGCGACTCGTCGATCGCTCGACGTTTGGCCTCATTTTCTCGACCCTCCACTGGTAACTCGGTCAGATCGATTGTGCCGAGTGAAAAGGAAATGTCTTCTCCGATCAACTGGTGCGGTGTGCCCTCAGTTGCGACGAATGACGTGCGGAGCGACTCATGACGACGGACAAGGTGGTTGAGGCTCCGTTCCAGCGCGCCGTGGTCGAGCGGTCCCTTGATCCGCAGGGCCGCGGTGACATTGAAGGTAGGCTGCCCTGGGGCGAGCTGATCAAGGAACCAAAGGGCCTCCTGCGCGAAGGAAAGGGGCAGCGGGCCGACGTCAATCGTTTGCTCGATCGGGCTGGCCTGGCATCTCGCCTCGCCCCGATGTAACGCGTGGATCCGCTCGGCCAGTTCGGCAACGGTAGGGGCCTCGAAGATCGCGCGGAGAGGAATGCCCACGCCGAACGCCTCGCGGAGGCGCGAGACGACCTGGGTTGCGAGGAGCGAGTGGCCACCGATCTCGAAGAAGTTGTCGCGGGCGCCGATGCGATCGAGCCCCAAGACAGTCGTCCAGACCGAAGCCACAAGCTCCTCGACCGAACCGTCGGGCGAGACAAAACCGGCGACTGGCCGCGTCACATTCGCTTCGGGAACTGGCAGGGCCTCGCGGTCGACCTTGCCGTTGGGTGTTAGCGGGAAGGCCTCGAGTATCACATATGCCGATGGGATCATCGGCTCGGGAGGCGCGTTTCGCAGGAACTGGCGGAGCTCCGAGGTGGCCGGGACGGCTTGATCTGCCGTGACCGTCAGATAGGCAACTAACCGACGATCGTCGGGCGCTTCCTCGCGTGCTACGACGGCGGTCTCGCGCACGGCCGGGTGTCGCGCGAGAGCCTCTTCGATTTCAGCCGGTTCGATGCGGTAACCGCGGACCTTGACCTGGCGATCCACCCTGCCGAGGTACTCAAGGTTGCCGTCGGGTGCGCCAACGGACGAGGTCGCCCGTGCGGTAGAGGCGAGCGCCTGGCTCCGTGCCGAACGGATCGGGAATAAACCGCTCGGCGGTCAAGCCCGGCCTGTTAAGATATCCCCTCGCCACGCCGGCACCGCCGATAAACAGCTCACCCGTAACGCCGACGGGCACCGGCTCGAGATTCCGGTTTGCGACGTACAGTCGTGTATTGGCGATCGGTCGACCAATGGGGATGGGGCTCGAAATGGGTTGGTCAGCGGGCACGAGGTAGACGCAACACCCAACGACTGTCTCGGTCGGACCGTACTCATTGATCAAGGCGGTTTCAGGCGCGTGCTGCCGCCAGAAAGCGACGTGCTCGGGCCGGAGTTGCTCTCCACCGATGACAAACGCTCGTGTACGACCCACCGCGTCGCGGGGATTTACCTGGTCGCCGAGCCACCGGAGATGAGCCGGAGTAATCTTGACGAGACTGTAATCTCGCGATTGCTGGAATGCCTCGCTGAGTTGCTCGATGCCCAGGTCATCGTCGAGCAAGTCGAACGCGCCGGCCTGAAATCAGGGGCGCGAGCAAGGCGGTGATCGTCAGGTCGAACGAGATTGACGAATGGACCGGTGCCCCCTCCCCTTCCGGGACGGCGTACGCTTTCGCGCACCAGCTCAGGTAATTCGCCAGGCCGAGGTGGTCGATCATGGCCCCTTTCGGCCGGCCGGTCGAGCCGGAGGTGTAGATGACGTAGGCGAGGTTCTCGAGCCCCGCGCCGCCTGCGAGGTTCAGGTCGGGTTCGCGTTCGATCGACTTCCAATCACGATCGATGCAGACGAGGGACGCGGCGGTCGCGGGAAGCCGATCGAGCAGGTCGGCCTGCGACAGCAGGACGGAGGCTTGAGCGTCGCCGAGCATGAAGGCGAGTCGCTCGGCCGGATAGGCCGGGTCTAGCGGCACATAGGCGCCCCCTGCCTTGAGGACGGCCAGGAGACCTACCACCATCGACGCTGACCGACGAGCGCACAAAGCGACCAGAACCTCGGGGCCAACGCCCATGGCTCGCAGACGGTGAGCCAGGCGGTCGGCCCGCGCATTGAGCTGGGAAAAAGTGAGGGACTGCCCGGCGCAGGTCAGGGCAGTCGCCCCCGGGGCCCGTTCGGCCTGCATTTCGATCCATCGGTGGACACACCGTAACTTCGCTGGTGACCGCCGGGTCGTCTCCTGGCGGCGCCCCGGCAGTGGCTCTTCGGGGCGCGTTCACGCCCGCTCGTGTTGCACTATTCATCGGTGGCGAGCTCCGTCGGAGACAAGTCGTAAAGAAAGAAGTCCAGGTCGTCGGTCGCCGGCCCATCGAGCACACTGGTGACGTGGTCGATTCCCGGGGCGCTCCATCCCACGAGGAGCTCCGTCCGCTCTTCCTCGGTGAGCATGGGAAGCCCACCGATGGGTTGATCGGGATGGGCGACAATCGCTTCCAGAAGGATTCGGTAGTGAGCCAACATGCGATCCACTCTGCCCACATCGAACAGGTCAGTGCTGTACTCCATCGCGAGCCGCAAGCCTTCCGGCACTTCGGTGGCGAAGAGCGTCAAGTCAAACTTCGCAGGTGGGCGTTCACCGTTGTAGTTTCATCCGCTCTTCCGTGAGTTGTGCGCACACCGCGACCGCCGCCAACGAAAATTGATTGGTTCTCCGTGGCGCAGTTCCTCAAGTGTGTCCACTTCGCGCAGCCTGAATCCCGGCTCGGCTCATGGATGTCATTTCTTGCATGCGGCTTTCGCGACTTCCCGGTCTGGCTAGACCTTGCATCCTCGCTCGCCGCCTACTGCTTCATTCGCTCAGACCTCACGCCACAATGTCGGCGGATCGGTCTCGGCGAACCACGCCCCAACCGCAGCCTCCAGGTACTCAAACACCGATCGCCCCTGCTGCGTGCAGGTCGCAATCACCGTCCAGATTCGTTCGCACCAGCGGTTTCCGTGTTCACTCCTCGTCCCTTGCGTGATCAGTCGGTCGATCACTACGAAGCGGATCGCTTGCTCGGCCAAGTTGTTCGTCGGCTCCACTCCCGGAGTCGTAATGAACTGGAAATAGCTCGCGCCATGCTTTTCGAACCGGGTCGCCATGTTGCGACTGTGTTTCGTCGCCGGGACATCGGTCGTGGCACAACACAGAACCTTGAACCGGGCCAGGTCCAGTTGGCTCTGGAACTGTTTCGCCGAGAAGCGGTCTCGGCGATGAATTACCTGGAAGAGTTCCCGCAGCGCCTCACGCAATCGTTCTCCATAGGCCCGATCACGAACATCGGGCAGGGTCGTCAGGAACTTCACATCGCGGATCAGATGCGCCAGGCAAAACTGGATCGTCACATCGAACCGATCCATGTAGCTCCGATAGGACGAAAAGTAGTCGCAGCCCAAGACTCCGTCGAACTCCGTGCCCAACACCTCGATCAACACGTCCGTACTTCGCGTCGGATCGATCTTGAACAGCGTGTACAAGTCGGCGCGAAAGCACCAGGTCCACATGCGGAGGCGGTTCTGCTTGTGGCCAGTCTCGTCAACGTTAAGACGATCTTCGTCCGGCAGGCGTTCCAGAAGTTCCTGATAGGGCTGCTCCAGCGCATGAGTCACCTTACCGATGATCGCCGACAGTTGCCCACGCGAGATCGTCACATGGACGACATCGCGGATGAACTTCCGGATGGTCGAGAACGAAGCATGGCAGACCCCCTTGAGGTAAGCGATCAAGGTGGTCAGTCTGGGCCCGACCAATTTCCCGCGTGTGATCTGAATTGGAAGCGGGGCCTCATAGAGCTTTTCGCAACACGGGCACCAGCCCGGATGACTGCGGTGCTCTTGAATCGACAGCGGTACTTCCTTGATGTCAACCTGCTGAATCACCCGGGGCTCGCTCCAGGCCGCGGGTTCTAGCCCACCGCCGCACCGGGGACAAAGGTCGATACGATAATCGAAAAACCCGTCGTTGATGGCCTCGGGCGGAAACGGATCCGTTCGTGTTTAGGGTGTCCGGGCTGCCCACCGATCTTGCGTTGAGCCTGACCATCGGGGGGAGGAGGCTTGGGCGGCTTGACGATGTCCGACGACGGTGGCTTGGAAGATGTTGCGGAATTCTTCCTCGCCGCCGCAAGTTGCTCTTGGAGTCGCGCGACGGTAGCCTCAAGTGCCGCAAGTCTCGCCTGCTGGGCGTCTAACTTGGCCCGCATGCGCTCGCAGTTCTGACAAGACTTCCGTGTCTTGGGTTTCATGGGTCGCTACACTACATCATTGGCCGCAATTACGCCATAGCTACACCGGTGAACGGCCACCTTCGCAGTTTGGCTCGACGGCTCCAGTGGAGTGAAACGAAGGCCAGGCACTTGCAACGAGGGTAGCGGTGCATTCTGAAGGGCGAACATTACCTGAAAAAGCGGCGTGCGACCGGCGTCGCGATCGTATCGGGCGGCGGTTACAAGTTGGTCGAACGGGAGATCCTGATGGGCGTACGCCTCGATCGCTGTTCGGCGAATGCGGCGGAGCAACTCGCGGAACCCTGGGTCACCAGACAGGTCGCCGCGCATGACCAGCGTGTTGACGAAAAGCCCGATCAGTCCTTCGAGCTCTGGGCGAGATCGTCCGGCAAACGGTGTTCCTACGGCAATGTCGTCTTGGCCCGAGTATCGGAAGAGGAGCACCTGAAATGCCGCCAGCAGGGTCATGTAGAGAGTCGCGCGCTCCTGTCGACCGAGCGCTCGCACGGACTCGAGAATGGTCGTCGGCAAGGTCGTCGATCGCATCGCCCCGCGCTGGGTCGCCACCGGCCGTCGGGGACGATCCGTGGGCAGCTCGAGATCGGGCACACCGGCGAGTTGCCCCGTCCAGTAAACGAGCTGGGCATCGAGGACATCGCCCGCGAGCCAGTCGCGCTTCCAAACGGCGTAGTCGGCGTACTGTATTGTGAGGTCTGGGAGCGGAGATGGCTCCCCACGCAAGAACGAAGGATAAAGCACGGATAGTTCGTGGACCAGGATCCCGATTGACCAGCCGTCGCAAATCGCATGATGCATGGTCAGTATGGCAATGTGCTCTTGCTCGCTCAGTCGTAGCAGCATGGCACGGATGAGTGGTCCGCGCCAGGTCAAACGGGCGGTCGACTTCTTGGCGAAGCTGGTGTTGGGCCTGATGGTCGCGCTCGCCTTCACAAAGGTCGCTCAGGTCGTGGACGGTCAGCGGCACTTCTAGCCTGGCGGCGATGACCTGGTGCGGGACGCCGCCCTCGGCGATGAGCGTGGTCCGCAAGGCCTCGTGGCGTCGCACGACCTCGTTCAAGGCACGCTCGAGGGCTGGAAGGTCTAGCCGCCCCTCAAGCTTGACAGCCGCTGGGACATGATACGAGGCGCGACCCGGTTCCATTTGATCGAGGAACCATAGCCTCTGTTGCGCGAACGAAGCCGGCAACGCTACACCGCGGTTAATCGGCACGAGTGGCGGAGCCGAGTGTGCCGGCCGGCTTTGCAGGATCCGCTCGACCGATCGTGCCAACCCAGAGATCGTGGGATGTTCCAAAAACTCCCTCAGCGATACCTCGACCTCGAACGTGTGGCGAAGCCGTGACAAGAGCCGGACAGTCATCAGCGAATGCCCCCCACGCTCGAAGAAATTGTCGTGAGCCCCGACGGACCCTTCGCCGAGCAACTCGGTCCAGATTTCAGCCACAGCTTCTTCAATCGGTCCCCGTGCCGGCACAAACTCGGCACCCGGTGTAGGCGATGCTCGGCCGGGCTCAGGAAGGGCCTGGCGGTCGATCTTGCCGTTAGGCGTCAGGGGCAGAGCGTCCAGAAACGCGAACGTCGACGGTACCATGTACTCGGGAACCGCCCCAGCGAGCCACCGTCGCAGCTCCGCCGCGATACTTGAGTCCCGATCGTCGCGCAGTACGACGTACCCGGCCAAGCTCATCTCTCCGCTCGGATCCGGAAATGCCGCGACGACCGCATCGCGCACCGCTGGGTGGCGAGCCAGGACGGTCTCGATTTCACCCAGCTCCACGCGAAACCCGCGGACCTTGACCTGATAATCGACTCGCCCCAAACATTCGAGGCGGCCGTCGGACATCCACCGAGCGAGGTCGCCCGACCGATAGAGTCGACCGCCAGGAGGGTTGCCGAACGGGTCGGGGATAAACCGCTCGGCTGTCAGGCCCGGGCGATTCCGATAGCCGCGGCGCTAGCCCGGCGCCACCGATGTACAGTTCGCCGACGACGCCAATCGGGACGGTGCGCAGCCGCTTGTCCAGGACATAGAGGCGGGTGTTGGTGATCGGACTGCCGATCGACATGTTCGCGGTGCCTGGTTCCACCCGCCAGGCTGTTGACCAGACGGTCGTTTCGGTCGGGCCGTAAAGGTTCCAGAGAGCGGCCCCCTTGTTGATCAACCGATCCGCCAGAACTCGCCGGAGCGACTCACCGCCACAGAGCATGTTGAGCGCTGGCTTGCCGCGCCAGCCCCCTTCCAGTAACAATCTCCAGGTGGCGGGCGTTGCCTGCAGGAAAGTGATCCGAGGGTCGTGCAGGCGATCGGAGAGACGGACTGGGTCGGCGGCCATGTCTCGGTCGATCAGCTCAATGCGGGCGCCGACGTTCAACGGCAAGAAGATCTCGAGCGCGGCAATGTCGAAAGAGAGCGTCGTCACCGCCAGGAGCGCGTCTCGGTCGCTGATCTGCAGAAGGTTGCGCATTGCCTCGAGAAGGTTCGCGAGCGCACCGTGAGTGATCTGCACCCCTTTGGGTTTACCAGTGGAGCCCGACGTGTAGATGACGTAAGCGAGGTTTGCCGCGGCCGGGTTTTCGTCGAGGTTGGCGTCGTTTTCCGCATCAATTGCCGCCCGGTTAGCGTCGACGCAGAGTAGAGGCGCGTTGCCATCCGGCAGAGCCCCGAGCAGTTTTTCCTCCGTCAAAAGGATCGAAGCACTTGAATCGTCGAGCATGAACGCCAGCCGCTCGGCCGGATAGGCCGGGTCGAGTGGCACATAGGCGCCGCCCGCTTTGAGAACAGCCAAGAGTCCCACCACCATGTCCGCCGACCGGCCGAACGCCAGGCCTACCAGCACTTCGGGACCAACGCCCATGGCCCGCAGACGCCGGGCGAGGCGGTTGGCCCGGGAGTTAATGTCGGAATAAGTGAGCGACTCGCCCGAGCTTGTCAAGGCGACGGCATCGGGAACCCGTTCCGCCTGCATTTCGAACCGGCGGTGAACGAGGCTCGATTCGTTTCGGAGACGTTCGGCTTTTTCGCGCAGTAGCCGTGCGACCAGTTCGCGCTTTTGTTCCAGGCTCAGGGCAACGCCCTCTGCGAGTTGACTCATCGAAGGTTCCTCCCTTCTTTCTGGAGCTGATCGAGCAGGCCGTCGAGAGCCGAGTCAGAAAGCCGCTCTAAGTGCAACTCAACCGACGGCGGGTCGCCCTGCGACCGATTTCCTCGCCCGATCAGTTGCTGTTGCTCGCTCTCGGTCATGATCGGCAGATCGGCGACTCGCCGCTCGGGGCCATTGGTCATCGCCTCGAGTACGGTACGAAGATGCCCGAGTGTCCGGTCGATGGCTGAGGGATCGAATCGGTCGCTGTCGAAACCGATCTTGATCGCCAGCTCGGTACCCGGCACTACCGTGACGGCCAGCGGATAATGGGTCCTTTCCAGGTATCGAGCCGACTCGATTCCAAGCCGGTTGGCGCGCTCTTGAAGGGAGGCTATGAACGGGAGGTTCTGAACGATCACGATGCTGTCGAAAAGTGGAATGCCAGGCGCCATATCGGTCCAGGCTTGAATGCGCGCCAGCGGAACTGTCTCGTATCGCCGCAGCTCGACCATGGTTGCCTGGACCGAACGAAGCCAAGCGACAAGCCAAGAATCCTCGATCACCGAGATGCGGACCGGAAGGGAGTTGATAAACATCCCGACCATCGACTCGACTCCAGGTAGTTCAGGAGGTCGACCGGAGACCGCGACGCCGAAGAGCACGTCGCTCTGTCCGCTGTACCGTGACAACAACAGGGCCCAAGCCCCTTGAATGATGGTGCTGAGCGTAAGCCGATACGATCGGGCTAGCTTCTGGAGCTTGGTCGTCACTTGTACCGACAGCACGGTCTCCCGCTCGGCAACGTACTGACGCGAATGTCCGCGCTGGCCCGGCAACGGTGCCTCCAATCCGATTGGCGTCGGTGAGGTGATGCCTTTTAGGGCTTGCCTCCAGTATCCCTCGGCCTCTGTGTTGTCCCGGTCACGGAGCCAGGCGACGTAATCGCGAAACGGCCGGATCGGATTCAATGCGGGCTCCGTCCCACGACGAATCGACTCGTCGATATCCAGGAATTCGTGGAGCAAGATCGAGAGACACCAGCCGTCGATCACGGCATGATGGATGCTCCATATGATGGTGTGAACGGTATCCGCGAGCCGCAGCACGGTGAGCCGGGATAAGGGAGGCTGCGAGAGAACGAAACCGCGACGGCGGTCCGAGCTGAGATAGGCGCTGATCCCTTCATCTTGGAGGGCGGGTGTCAGCGCTCGCCAATCGTGGTATTCCACGGGGAGGTCGGCCCGACGATGGACAACCTGGTAAGGCCGGTCGAAATCGATCCAATGGATTGTTGACCGCAGAGCGGGGTGCCGCGGACCAGGCGATTCCACGACTCCTGGAGCGTGGCCGATTTGAGTTCGCCGCGGATACGGCAGACGAACTGTTCGACGTAGTGTCCCGCCTCGGGATCGGCGAGGGCATGGAAGAGCATGCCTTCCTGCATCGGCGTGAGCGGATACAGATCCTCGATGCCTTCGTCATCCGCGAATGCGAGCTTTAGCGCCTCGAGGTCGATGCCCTCGGGAGTCAACTCAAATGGAGCGACCGCGGGTGTCGAATTCTCGCACGCGCCCGGGCCATCCGAGCTTGCCCCGGCCGCCGCCGCCAGGTCGGCGATGTTCGGATGCCGGAACAGGAGCGCGGGGTCCAGGTCCAGTCCCGCCTGCCGAGCCCGCGACACCATTTGGATGCCGAGTATCGAGTCCACGCCGATGTCGAAGAAGTTGTCGTGGACGCCAACGCGGCTCCGGCCCAATAGATCTGCTGCAATTCCGGCCAGGAGCTCCTCTGCCGTGTTGCGCGGGGGAACGTATTCAGTAGCCGAGTCATCTCCCTCAAGCGCGGCGGGAGGGGGAAGGGCCGATCGGTCAAGCTTGCCATTTGGCGAGAGCGGCAAGCCGTCGAGGAAGCAATACGACGACGGGATCATCGGTTCGGGCAATCGTTGCTGCAACCAGCGCCTCAGATCGGACGCGGTGGGGTCCGGAGGGGCTCCCGGCACGACATAGGCGGCCAGTCGCTTTTCTCCGCGGGCATCCACAACGAGGACAGCCGCCTCGCACACCTGTGGGTGACGTGCCAGCACGGCCTCGATCTCGCCGAGCTCTACCCGGAAGCCCCGCACTTTCACTTGGCCGTCTCGTCTACCGAGTAGCTCTATGACGCCCTCGTCACGCCACCGCGCACGATCGCCCGTGGCGTACATCCGTGATCCCGGCTCCCCGTGTGGGTCCGGAACGAACCGCTCGGCCGTTTGACGCGGATTGGAGACATAGCCCCGCGCCAGTCCTGGCCCGGCGATATACAGCTCGCCGACCACGCCTACCGGCACCGGCTCTCTGCGCTCATCCAGCACGTACGTGCTCGTGCCGGCAAATGGGCGGCCGATCGGAACCGGGCCGTCTTCGCTTTCGAGGTCTGCCGGTGCTGCGCTGAAGTAGCTGCTGTCGATCGTCGCTTCGGTCAGGCCATAGGAGTTGACCACCCGGCCAGCGGGCCCGACCAACCGCCAGAGCCGACAGTACAGCCGACGGTGCACTGTGTCGGAGCCGACGGCCAAAAGCTGGACGCCGCTCAAGTCTTCGCCCTCACGTTCGAGGTGGGTCGCCAGGGCGTCGGCCACGGCCGGGACAAGCTCGACGCACTCGATGCGTTCGCGTCTGATGAGATTGGCCAGCGTTTTCGGGTCGAGTAAAGTGGGACGGGGACAAGCGATGAGAGTACCGCCGGTGGTGAGGGCGCGGACCCAGTCGCCGGTGAACACGTCGAAGCCAAAGCCCGCGGCCTGAAGGTGTTTCAGCGGAGGCGTGCGCAGGTCATAGGCGTGCTCCCACGCGGTAGCGGCGGAAAGGACCCCGCGGTGGGTGACCATGACGCCCTTGGGACGCCCGGTGCTACCGGAGGTGAAGACGAAATAGGCGAGGTTTTCACCGTCGACGCGCACGTCGGGATTCCGCGGCTCGACTCCCGACAGTGAATCGGCCAGAGGATCGAGCGCGACGACGATTGGCGGGACTTCTGGAAGCCGGCCGCTTAGATGGTCCTCGGTCATCAGGACGGTCGCTCCTGAATCCCGCAGCATCGCCGCGAGTCGCTCGGCGGGATGGTCGGTGTCGAGAGGTACGTAGGCCCCGCCGGCCTTCAGGACGCCAAGCACGCCGATGATTCTGGCTGGCCAGCGTTCGAAGAAAACACCGACGGCAGTCTCTGGCCGTACACCTCGCTCGAGGAGGCGTTGGGCCAGCAAATTGGACAACCGGTTTAGTTCGCGGTAGGTTAACGATTGCTCACCCCACAAAAGTGCGACCGCGTCGGGCGTCAGCTCGACCTGCCGCTCGAAGCGACGATGGATAGCGATGTCGTCGTGGGGAATCGCGGGTGTGGTCGCCCATATGCCGAGCAGTTGATGTCGTTCGGAGTCGGACAGCGCCGCAAGTCCGCCAGTCGTCGCCCGGGATTGGCGACGATCGCTTCCAGTAGGTTTCGGAACGCGGACGCCATGCGATCGATCGTCGACGATTTGAACAGATCGGTGCTGTACTCGATCGCCGCGCAGAGCCGATCGCCGTCCTTGGCGGTCATCATCGTGAGGTCGAAGAGCGAGGTCTGCCGCTCGAATTCGATCGACTCGACGCCGAGCCCGTGCAGGTCCAGCCGTGCTCCAGGGATGCCGAGCGCGAAGGGAGCGAGGCCCTGGTCGTCCAAGGGCTGGATCTTCTGGTGGGCATACATCACCTGAAACAGCGGCGGCCGGCTGGGATCGGGGGTCCCCTCGAGTCGATGGACGAGCAGGCCAAAGGGAAAATCTTGATGATCCAGCCCCTCGGATACGATCCGACGGACGCGGCCCAGGTATTCGCCAAACGTGGGGTTTCCTGACAGGTCGCCTCTCATCGCCACGAGGTTGACGAAGTAGCCGACCAGGTCTTGCAATCCCGGCGCGTTCTGCCCGCCACGGGGGTGCCGACGACAATGTCGGCCTGGCCGCTGTAACGCCCCAGCAGCGTTTGAAACGCAGCCAGCAGAATCGTGTATAGGCTGGACCCTTGCGACTCGGCCAGCGTCGATGATCGCCCAGGTCAATGTCGGATCGAAGTAATAGTGCTTGACCGCGCCTCGGAAGCTTTGGACGGCCGGACGGACGAAGTCGTCCGGGAGGTCGAGGACGGGGAGCGGCCCCGAAAGCTGCTTCCGCCAGTATTGCCAATGGCGGTCTCCCTCCGGGCTGGCGACCATCTCATGCTGCCAGCGCGTGAAATTGCCATAGCTCGACTGCGGGGGAGCGAGCTCACCGCTCACTCCTGCGAGCTCCGCGGTGTATGCCGTCTTGAAGTCGTCAAGGAATACGGCTGTGGACCAAAAGTCGGAGATGATGTGGTGGAAGACCAAGAGAACAACGTGCTCCGAGTCCGACCGGCTCAGGATATGGACACGGAAAAGCGGCCCTTCCTCGAGGTCAAACGGGCGGTGAGCCAGGTCGGCAAGCCTCTCCTGGAGCTCGGCATCGGAACAGCCCTCGAGGTCCTCGATCGGCAGCCATTCATCTTCGCGGAGGGCGAGATCATTAACGTCGAGGAGGCGGACCGCGGGCTTCTCGTCGACGAGCACGAACGTAGTCCGCAGAGCCTCCTGGCGGGCAATCACTCGCCGCATGGCGCGGCGGAAGGCGGCTTTGTCCAGGTCGGCGCGGACCAAGCCCGCCCCGAGGACGTGATAGGCGGCACCGGTCGTCGTGAACTGGTGCGCGTACCAAAGCATCTGCTGACCATGCGAGAGCGGTAGGCCGGCGTCCAGGGTTGCCGGCCCGCGCTGGGCCGGCGCGGCCGCCACTGACGATCCACTGGCAGCACCGCGAGACGCTCGCTGACCCACTCGGCCAGATCGCCGATACCGGCCCCCTCCATCAGCATCGACAACGGGAGCTTCGTCCCGAGGCGGGTATCGATCTCGACCTTCAGATCCATCGCACTGAGTGAATCGAGCCCCAAGCTCATGAGCGGCCGGCCAGGGTCGACATTCTCTGGAGTGAGTCCGAGCACGTCGGCAACGCGATCGCGGAAGTAATCCATCAGCCGCAGGCGGCGAATGTGATCTGGTAAGTCCGAGAGCCCCTCTTCTGGGAAGACGTTGCTCGGGCGCGCCCCGGCACCATTCTCGATAATCGCGGGAGGCGGTGGCGTTGGGCCGTCCTGATTCACTATGAGTGCAGGTTCTTCCTCGACTGCGGGAGCATGGTGCCCATTTGACAGCCCATTTTGATGAGGCACGGTGCATCGGTTGCGCTCGGCTTGATCAGGCTGGCCCTCTGCACTTCTTCTTCCCAGTTTCCCCTCGTCGTCGAACCAGAACCGCTCGCGATGCCACGGATAGCCCGGTAACCGGACGAAACGACCAGGGGGCGAGACTCGCGACCATTCCAGGTCGAAACCCCGAGCGTAAAGAGAGGCTGCCGACAATCGCATCGTCGCCGATCCCGCATCGCCCCGCCGTAGCGATGCGAGGACAAGGGCGCTCGTTCGCCGGGACCAAGGGATTGCTTTATGGCCGAGGCGAGGACGGGATGCGGTCCGACTTCAAGAAAGACGTCGAATCCCTCGTTTGCCGCTTCGGCGATGGCGTCCCGCACGGGGCGCGTCCCTGGCGCCGCGATGGCGACGCTACGAGCGGCGTCCTCAAGGCTCAGGGTCCCGGCGACATAGGCCGCCGCGAGTTCGCCAACGCCGTCGCCGATAACTCGGTTGGGAATGACTCCCCACGACTGCCAAAGCGCCGCCAGCGCCACTTGAAGGGTGAACTGGATCGCTCGATCCGCCGTGGCTTCGCCAAGTCGCGACAGGGATTGGTCTGCAGTCAGCTCAGTCGCTGGTGACCAACCGAGGTGAGGCGTCAGGAGAGTGTCGCATCGCTCGATCGCGGCTCGGAAGGCGGGCTCGCGATCGGCACAGTACGCGGCCGGCGCCCCGCCAGAGGCCATCCGCGCCAGGAAAGACGAAGACAATTCCTGGGCGGCGACCATGTGGCCTACGTCCCTGCACGATGCTCCAGTGCGGTTCGCCCCGCCGGAAGGTCTCAAGGGCCTCGATGGCATCATCCCGGTTCGACACCACGAGCGCGATTCTGTGGTCGTGGTGCCCACGCCGGCGCCGGCGGTGTAGGCCACGTCGCGGAGATCCATTTCGTTCGATGCGTCGGTTAAGAATTCCCGGATCGAGCGGCAAAGGTCCAACAAGGCGTCCGGCGTTTTCGCGGACAGCGGCACCACGACGTCTTCATCGCCCGCGGGCTCACAGGGCAACTCTCGAGGCTGACCAAGCGTTGCCTCCTGGAGAACAAGATGCACATTGGTCCCGCCGAAGCCGAACGCGCTGACGCCCGCGTGGGCCGGCCCATCGGTGCTGGGCCAGGGCTCGAGGCCGCATGCGACCCGTAGCGGCGATGCCTCGAGGTCAACGTGGGGATTCGGCTGGGTGAAATTGAGGCTTGCGGGGATCTGCCGGTGATGTAGGGCCAGGGCCGCCTTAATCAGACCCGCCACACCGGCCGCGGCCTCGAGGTGGCCGATGTTCGTCTTGACCGAGCCAATCGCACATCTCCGCCGGGCGTCACGTCCATTGCCGAGAACCGCCCCGAGGGCGGAAAGCTCGATAGGATCGCCGAGCGGGGTGCCGGTACCGTGGGCTTCAATATAATCGACTCGCTCGGGCGCAACGCCGGCATGCCGGTAGGCCGCGCGGAGGACCGCTTCTTGCCGGTCCACTGGGGGCCGTCAGGCCGTTGGTCCGGCCGTCCTGGTTGACCGCGCCCCCCTTGATCACGGCATAAATCGGATCGCCGTCGGCCAAAGCTCGCGACAGCGGCTTTAAGACCACGATCCCCGCGCCCTCACCGCGGACGTATCCATTGGCTTGCGCGTCAAAGGCCCGGCAATGCCCATCGGGAGAGAGGAACCCGCTCTTGGCGAAGCCGGCGAAGACCTGGGCCTGGAGGAGCAGGTTCGAGCCCCCGGCCAGCGCAAGCTCGGACTCGCCGTCCCAGATGCTCCGGCAGGCGAAGAGGGTAGCCAGCAGCGAAGACGAGCAGGCGGTGTCGATTGCCAGGCTTGGTGCCCGGAAGTCGAAGAAGTGCGAAATTCGATTGGCCGCGATGCTGCCGGAGTTCCCCGTGACGCGGTGGCCGACTGCCTCGCCACCACGCTTCACTTGCATGAAGGCATAGTCATTAGTGGAGATGCCGATAAAAACCCCGACCGGTGTGCCGGCGAGCCTCTCGGGGACTTGGCCGCCGTCTTCGAGTGCCTCCCAGGCGACCTCGAGAAGCATTCGCTGCTGGGGATCGAGGAAAATCGCCTCGCGGGGTGCGATCCGGAAGAAGGCCGCGTCGAAGCGGTCGATCGATTTGAGGAATCCGCTGCGCCGGGGGAAGTCGAGGCCGTGCAGGTCCTGCGTGGTCCAGCGTGCGTCCGGGACCTCGCCGATCGCCTCCGAGCCGGTTCGCAACAGCTCCCAGAAGGCCGCGGGGCCGCCCGCACCCGGGAACCGGCAGCCGATGCCGATGATCGCGATCGGTTCTCTACTGCCGACTGAGGTAGTGGCAGCGGGCGTCACGGGCCCGCCGCCGGGGGATTCACCGGCGAGGAAGCCCGCCAGGGCATTGATCGTGGGATAATCATAGACGAGCGTCGGCGTCAGCTTACGTCCAAGCCACTCCTCAAGCTCGGCGGCGAGCCGAACCGCCTGGAGCGATCCGATGCCGAAGCCGGCCAAGGGCGTGCGGATGTCGACGTCATCGGGGCGAATGCCCAGCGGCTGCGCCACCTTCGCAGCCAGCCAGGCCGTGATCGCGCTATGCGACTGGGACGGACCGGACGATTCGCGGCTTTGGCCATGTGCGGTCGGTTTGGCCTCTGGCGCCCGCGCATCGGCCAAGTCTGGGCGAGTCCACTCCGCAATGGTCTCGAGCGATCCGGCCACGAAGGCCTCACGGCAGGCATGGCGCTGAACCTTCCCGCTCGAAGTCCGGGGCAGGCTTGTTGTCTTGATCAGCCGGATCGCGAAGACCTCGAGGTCGAGCGCCAAGGCGACCTCGCGGCGCACTGCCGCGAAGATCTCCTCGGCCGCACCCTTGGGGAGCCTTCGTTCGACCTCCAGTGTGACCGCCAGCCGCTCCTCGCGTGCGGCGACGATCGAAAAGGCGGCGGCACCGCCCGCTCGCAGCGCGGGATGACAGCATTCGGCCGCCCACTCGACGTCCTGCGGATAGATGTTTCTTCCTCGCAGAATGATCATATCTTTGATCCGTCCGGTGACGAATAGCTCGTCATCGCGCAGGAAGCCAAGGTCTCCGGTGCGGAGGAACGAGCGGTCGCCCTCCCCGTTCAGACGGGCGCCGATGACTTCCCTACTCTCCTCGGGGCGGTTCCAGTAGCCCGGCGAGATGCTCGGACCCGAAACCCAGATCTCGCCCACGCGATTCTCTGGGCACTGCGCGGCCAGTCGTTGGGTCGACGATCGCGACCACGTGCCTTTCGACGGCATGGCCGCTGCTGACCAGCCGCGTGGATGGCTCGGACGCAACCGCAAGGGAAGTCTCACCTCGTCCCAGTGCCTCGGCGTCGGCGGAGAACACGACGGGGAGGTTGCCCGAGGGATGAACCGAGACTAGCAGCGTCGCCTCGGCCAAACCGTAGCAGGGCAGGAACGCATCGCGCCGAAAGCCGGCTGCGCGAAAGCCTCTGCGAAGCGGTCGAGCGTCTCGGCACGGACCGGCTCGGCGCCGTTAAAGGCGACCCGCCAACAGCTCAGGTCCAGTCCTGCACGCTGCTCGGCTGTCGTCTTCTCGACACACAGGTCGTAGGCGAAGTTGGGCCCGCCGCTAATAATCGCGCGGGTACGTGAGATGGCTTGCAGCCATCGTAGCGGGCGTTGGAGGAAGGAGACAGGCGAGAAGAGCGTGCTCGCCCCACCGCAGTAAAGCGTCTGGAGCAGGCCGCCGATCAGTCCCATGTCATGGAAAAAAGGCAGCCAGAAGACGCCCTGGCCGTCGGATGCCGAGCCGAATGCAGACTGAATGCACGCGGAGTTGTTCAGCAGATTGCCGTGCGTGATCATCACCCCCTTGGGCGTCGCCGTGGAGCCCGAGGTGTATTGAAGGAAAGCGAGCGTCGCGGTCGTCGCACCCAGGTCGATCCACCGGCCCGCCCATTGGTCGTCTTCAGAGCCCTCATCCGTGCAAAGCACCTCGACGCCATCGAGTGCCGGCACGCCGGCCGACCATTGCGGGCATCCTTCTTCTGGGAAGAACTTGTCAGGACCGCGCAGGGAGTGGCGTCGTCGACGATGGACCGTAACCGCGGCATCGGCCGGTTGAGCCTGGGAAGATGGGCGGGGACCGCCACGACTCCGGCATAGAGGCAGCCGAAAAACGCCGCGATGAAATCAAGCCCTGGCGGGTAGAGCAGCAAGGCACGCCCTCCGCTTAAGCCAAGGTCCTGCATCTGGGCCGCCACGGCGCGTGCACGGCGGTCGAGCTCGCCGCGCGTGATCGTCATTCCCGCGGCGTCCTCGCCGTCCGGGAGAAACGCGAACAGGGGGGCGTCGGCGTTCTCGGCGGCACGCCAACGGAGGAGGTCGACCAGGCTGGCCCATTCGGGCTGTGTGACGTGGGGCCTAATCATGATATCGCGTCCGGTTCGTCCATCCGCTTCCTGAGGCTCTTCGGACGCATGTCCGTCCAAACCTTCTCGATGTACGCCAGGCACTTCTCCTTCGGCCCCTCCTTCCCCGCCTCCCTCCAACCGGGGGGAGGCTCGCAGTCGGCAAACCAGATCGAATACTGTTCTTCTTCGTTAACTACGACTTTATACGTCTTAATATCATCGTCGACAATCATGGCATCACTCCTGTCGATGTCACACGTTTACCGATCAATGACCCATTCGCCGCCCTCGGATCGTCATAAGATCGCCGCGGTAAGATACGTCTTCGTTCACGAAGAGCGATCGGTGCCTCTGGGAGGGTTCTCGTTCCCGAACAATCCGAATCGGCCGCGACCCGTTACGATGTGCCAGCGCCGTGCGATGAGTAACAAGCCGGAAGTTTTTCATTGCCATTCCTGCTGGTAGAAGATGACCCGCGCATCCATGCCAGGGGAAAGCTCGCGACCAGGATATCTTTAACACGACAAGCAGGGCAATGCAAGTAGTTTCTATCGAATAATTCGTCCTGGCATGCTCAGTTATCTGGGCTGGCTTTGTCGAGGGACACCGGAACGGTCAAGAGACCTCCATGAGGCGTTCCCGCCAGAGGCAGAAAGGGTCCACGGTGCGTCCAAAGCGACGCTTTTTCGGGTCAGGTGCCGAAGATGGACCAGAAGACGAGGTTTAGGGCGGTGACGGTTTCGTCGTATCACTCATCCCGAGGAGCGCAGGGCGCGGAGAATCGCTTGGCGCCGAGCAGCGGCGACAGCGCCCCGGTGCGGACGTCGCGCTCGGCGTCCTCGGCGACGCGGCGGATCGCCTCGGTTTGCCGCAGCGTCTCGCGGATTTGCTCGTCGACCAACGACCACATCCAACTCGCGGCCTTGCGCTGCGCTGGGCCCGGAGGGCGCCCGAGCACTGGCGCTTGCGCGTCCGCTCGAGGATGATCCGCCAGATCTCGTCGATCCCGGAGCCGTCGAGTGAGCTGCAGGTGACGACGGGAGACTGCTCGCCGCCGCGCAGGAGATGCATGGCAAAGGCATATTGCGACGCCGCGAGCTTGGCGCGGGCTGAGGTTCTCGCCGTCGGCCTTGGTGATCGCGATCATGTCGGCGAGTTCGAGTAGCCCCCGCTTGATGCCTTGCAACTCGTCGCCGGCGCCGGCCACCATCAGCACCACGAGGTAGTCGGTCATGCTTGCGACCGACGCCTCGGATTGCCCGACGCCGACCGTTTCGATCAGCACCACGTCGCAGCCGGCCGCTTCGCAGAGGAGCACGGTCTCCCGCGTCTTGCGGGCGACGCCGCCGAGCACCAGGTCGCTCGGCGAGGGCCGAATGAAAGCGTTGGGATCGGCGGTCAAGCGGACCATCCTCGTCTTGTCGCCGAGCAGGCTGCCGCCGGAGCGGACGCTCGAGGGATCGATCGCGAGCACGGCGACGCGATGGCCCGCGGCGGTAAGCCGGCAGCCCAAAGCTTCGATCAAGGCACTCTTGCCCACGCCAGGAGCCCCGGTGAGGCCGAACCGGGTCGAGCGCCCGGTGTGGGGCAGCAGCCGGTTCAGCAGCTCCTGCGCCAACTCCTGGTGATCGGGCCGGTTCGACTCGATGAGGGTGATGGCTCGCGCCAGGGTCGCCCGATTCCAGCCGAGAACGCCGTCCGCATAGTCCACTGGGGTCAATTTCGGGGCAGCCTGGCGCAGGCGGGGGATCGAGGGTGATGGCATGAGTAAGGCCCTTCCCGTTGGCTTGCCGGTGGTCACGCCGCGTTTGGGCGCGGTCGCCAAGCAAGTCGAGGATCTTCTCCGCCGACTCGGAGATGACGGTGCCGGGACCAAAGATGGCGGCGACGCCGTCGGCATAGAGCTCGTCGTAGTCTTGCGGCGGGATGACTCCGCCGGCGACGATCAGGATGTCGCCGCGCCCGCGTTCCGTCAGCGCCTTCTTGAGGGCCGGGATCAGGGTCAGGTGCCCGGCGGCGAGCGTGCTGGCGCCGACCACGTGCACGTCGTTATCGACGGCCTCCTGCGCCGCCTCTTCCGGGGTCTGGAAGAGGGGGCCGACGTCGACGTCGAAGCCGAGATCGGCAAAGCCCGAGGCGACGACCTGCTGACCGCGGTCATGACCGTCCTGGCCGAGCTTGGCGATCAGGATGCGCGGCCGGCGCCCTTCACGCTTGAGGAACTCCTCGACCTTGCTGCGCACCTTCTGGATGGTGCTTTCGCTGTCACCCACTTGCCGCGCGTAGACGCCGGTGACCATCCGCGGCTCGGGCTGGAAGCGTCCGAACACTTTCTCCAGCGCGAAGCTGATCTCGCCGACCGTCGCCTTGCGCGGGCCGCCTTGATGGAGAGATCGAGCAGGTTGCCGTCCTTGTCGCTCGCGCATTTCGTCAGGGCGTCGAGGGCCGCCGCGACCGCGCCAGAATCGCGCGTGGAGCGCAGCTCCTTCAGCCGCTTGATCTGGTTTTCGCGGACCGCCGTGTTGTCAATCGTGAGCACGCGTATCGGATTGTCGTGGGCCGGCCGATACTTGTTGAGTCCGACGATGGTCTGCCGTCCTGAGTCGATCAGCGCCTGGGTGCGGGCCGCCGCTTCGGCGATGCGCATCTTGGGGAGACCGGCCTCGATCGCCTTGGTCATGCCGCCGTGCTCCTCGCACTCGACGATATGCGCCGAGGCCTTGCGTGCCAGCTCCTGGGTGAGCCATTCGACATAGTAGCTGCCGCCCCACGGGTCGATGACGCTGTCGGTGTCGGTCTCCTCCCTGAGAAAGTTTTGGGTATTGATGGCGATGCTCTCCGAGAAGTCGGTCGGCAGCGCGAGCGCCTCGTCGAGTGCATTGGTGTGCAGGCTCTGCGTCTCGCCCTGGGTCGCGGCCATCGCCTCGACGCAGGTGCGGATGATGTTGTTGAACACGTCCTGGGCGGTCAGGCTCCAGCCGCTGGTCTGACTGTGGGCGCGGAGCGACAGGCTCTTTGGGTTCTTGGGATCGAACGTCTTGACGATCTTCGCCCACAGCATGCGCGCGGCGCGCATCTTGGCGACTTCCATCAAGACATTCTTGCCGATCGACCAGAAGAACGACAGGCGCGGGGCGAAATCATCGACTTTCATGCCGGTCGCGATGCCGGTCCGCAGGTATTCGAGACCGTCGGCCAGCGTGTAGCCGAGCTCGAGATCGGCGGTGGCGCCGGCTTCCTGCATGTGGTAGCCGGAGATGCTGATGCTGTTGAACATCGGCATGTTCTGACGTGGTGTATTTGAACATGTCGCCGATGATCCGCATGCTCGGCGCGGGGGGGTAGATGAACGTGTTGCGGACCATGAACTCTTTGAGGATGTCGTTCTGGATCGTGCCGGTGAGCTTCGCCTGGGGCACGCCCTGTTCCTCGCCGGCGATGATATAAAGCGCCATCACCGGCAGCACGGCGCCGTTCATCGTCATCGACACGCTGATCTGGTCGAGGGGTATGCCGTCGAACAGGACGCGCATGTCGAGGATGCTGTCGATAGCGACGCCGGCCATGCCGACATCGCCCACGACGCGAGGATTGTCGCTATCATAGCCGCGGTGCGTCGGTAGGTCGAAGGCGACGCTCAAGCCCTTCTGGCCGGCGGCCAAGTTGCGTTTGTAGAAGGCATTCGAAGCCTCGGCTGTCGAGAAGCCGGAGTACTGACGCACGGTCCACGGCCGGTTGATGTACATCGACGCGTAGGGACCACGCACGAAGGGCGGAAAGCCTGGGAAGGTGTCAAGGTGCTCGATGCCGGCGCGGTCCGCCGCCGTGTAGAGTGCCTTGACGTTGATTCCCTCGGCGGTTTTCCAGCCGAGCTCCGAGAAGGGCCGCCCCGCGACGCTCTGGGCCGCCTCGCGCCACATCTCGGGCGTTGGGACGCCAGCCCAATGGCCGGGGAGCGGAACATCGTTGAAACTTGGGATCGTGCTCATGACAGCGCTCCTTCACCCCGGAGAAGGGCCGATAAGGTTTCGAGGACATCGCATTTGACGAAGATGAAGCGGTCCACCCCGGCCGCCCGGTAGGCCGCCTCATTGGGGCCGGGGCTGCCGGCGAGGATGACGGTGCGTGCTCCGGCCTGCTTCAGCTTCGGTGCCAATTGCGCGACGCAGGTCGTGTACTGTTTGTCGGTTGAGCAGATAACTGCGATCTTCGCGCCGCTTCGCGCGAACTCGGCGGCCGATGAGTCGACGTTGTATTCCGCCTCGCGGGCCAGGACTTCGAAGCCCCCAGCCTCGAAAAAGTTCGACGCGTAGGTCTTGCGGGCAATCTGCTCGGCGATCGAGCCCACGCCGGCGAGGAAGACACGCGGTTTGTGGCCTTGCCGCGCGGCAAAGGCGTCGCTGGCGTCGCGCAGCTCCTCGAAAGCCTCGTCGAACGGGTGCATGTAAAGTGCGACGGCGTGAGCCGGCTCTGCGCCCGGCGGGCGGAGGGCCGTGGCCAGTTGGCCGAGGGTCGCGCCGGCGCCGGCCGCGGCGATGGCGCTGGCCGTCAGTTCACCGGCCGTGACATCCGACCGGCGGGCCGCGCCGACCAGCAGGTCAAGGGCCGGCCGCGGCGCGTGCGTCACGCGCCAGTTCGCCAGCCGCCGGGCCGCCGCCATCCTGAGCTCGACCCGGTTCGGCGCCGCCTCACCGAGCTTCGTTTCCGAAGGGTCGGGATGCTCGCTAATGCCGGTGATCGGCAGCTTGCGCGTGGCGATGTCGCGCTCGCGCTTCAGCTCGTCCTTGTCGATTTGCTGGGCGACCCAGCCGCTGCTCGCCGCGGCCAGCATGCCGCCTTGCGCCTCGATTTGCTGGAACATCGCCCAGGCCTTCTCGGCGAGCTGCCGGGTATACCACTCGATGTACCAAGAGCCGCCCGCGGGGTCGATGACGTGATTCAGATGGCATTCCTCGGCGAGGATGAGCTGGGTGTTCCGCGCGATGCGGCGGCTCGACTCCGTGCTAAGCACGATCGGAGCATCGAACGGAACCGTGGTGATGGCGTCGGCCCCGGCGATGGCGCCGGCGTAGCAGGCCACGGTGTTGCGCAAGATGTTGATCGCCGGGCTGCGCATCGTCGGCACGCGCCGGCTTGTCGTCGTCCGCAGCCGCATGGTTTGGGCCGCGGCGTCGCCGCCGCACGCCGCGACGACCTGGGCCCACAACATCCGGGCCGCTCGAATCTTCGCAATGGCTTGGTAGAACCGGCAGCCGATGCTGACGCTGAAAGCGATCTGCTTTGCCGCGGCGTTTAAGTTCAACCCTCCCGCGGTGAGCGCCCGCAAGTACTCGACGCCGGTGCCGAGCAGGAACGCCAGGTCCTGCACCGAGGTCGCGCCGGCATGGTGGTAGGGCGAAGTGCCGACCTCGACGGCGGTCATGCGCGGCGCGTGCGCGGCGGTCCACGCGGCGAGATCGGCCATTTGCTTGAGGCGCGACGTCGAGCGGAACCGGCAGCGAGCCCTCCCGCATCAGCACTCCCAGCGGATCGGCGTTGAAGGCGCCCTTGAGGCGATCGGGCTCGATCCCCGCGAGACGTGCCGAGGTGACATAGAGCGCGGCGGCGGGAAGGAACGCGCCGCCGGCGTCGAGCCAGACCCCAACGATGTCGAGATGCACTTGATCGAGGGCGCGCTTTAGGTCCGCCACCACCGAGATGGCGACGCCGTCGCGGCCGCTCAAGTCGGCGGCGTTCTGATCGTCGGCGTCACAGCCCGCCGAAGATGCGGCATCGAGGCGCAGGACGATTGAGCCGACGTTGTTGCGCAGATCGTCGAGGATCTGGGCGTTTGCTTCGGCCGGATCGGCAGCGGCGTGCTCCTGGCGGATGTCCCAGCCGGCCAGCGAGTTGCCCAGGACCCGCGAGCCGCGCACGAAAGGCGGGAAGCCAGGCACCCCGAAGGGGTCGCCGCTCGTTGGGAATACCTCTTCGGTGTAGATCGGCGCCAAGTCGATGCCCTCGTAGGTGCGCGAGACCATCTTCTTGTCGAACGGGGCGCACCTTCAGGTCGGCTTCGACGGCCTTGCGCCAGGTCGAGACGTCGATCTTTGGGAAGTCATCCCCAAGCGTAAATTCTTTGGCGATCATGTGTGAACTATTGTATTTCTCCGCCGCGTCTCGTTGTTCAGGACCCACGCGGCTAGCAGCGACAGGGTTTAGTGATGATGCCAGGCTATCCAATTCCTCCTGTTATAGCATTTTCACGAACGATCGCCGAAACTTATCGACGGCACCTCATTGCTTGCATTTTCATTGAGAAACGTTTAACACGGACCAATAACGGCTCGTCGCCGGCGCTTGGGCATTCCGAGGGCTCGTCGCGCCAGCCGAGCCCGGAGCTTAGGGCGGTGAAAATGTTTCTTGGACTTCTGGTCGCGGTTTTGGTCGCCGTCGGTGCGGAGGCGCAAAGTGCGCCCGATTCGACCGTTGCCGGGAAGGCGGCCAGGGACGCTGGTACGATCCTGGTCGATAAATGTCTGAGCTGTCACGGGCCGGGCACAAAAGAAGGGGGGGCTTGATCTTAGCCGACGGGCGACCGCCCTGAAGGGAGGCAAGAGCGGAACGGCCATCGTGCCGGGTGATCCCAACCTTAGCCTGCTCATGGAAAAGGTCGCCGAGGGAGAGATGCCTCCCAAGGGGGCGCTGAAACCCGAACAAGTCGCGGCGGTCCGGGCTTGGGTCGCAGCGGGTGCCCCCTATGTCAGCGAGCCCCTCAGCCCGCGCCGCGCCGGCGCGGATTGGTGGTCGTTGCGGCCGATCCGGACGGTTGTGCCACCTGGCGGGAAGCGGCCAGGCGCGAGCACCACCGATGCGCAGGGTTGGTCCGCACGCCGATCGATGCCTTCATCGTGGCTGGTCTGAACGCACGTGGCCTGACACTGGCACCAGAGGCCGACCCGGCGACCTTGATTCGGCGCGTCACGTTTGACTTGACGGGCCTTCCTCCCAGCCCCGAGGCGGCCGATGCCTTTGTGGCCGAGGCGGCCACGTTTCCTTACGCCTACGAAAAGCTGGTCGACCGGCTGCTGGCGTCGCCCGAATACGGCGAGCGCCGGGGAAGGCACTGGCTGGATGTCGTTCGCTTTGGCGAGAGCCAGGGATATGAGACCAACCTGCCGCGGCCAGGCGCGTGGCCCTATCGCGATTATGTGATCCGCGCGTTCAACCGCGACACACCATTCCCCCAGTTCGTCGTCGACCAACTGGCCGGCGACGCCGACAATAACGCCGACTGGCTCACGCAAGCGGCCACAGGTTTTTTGGTCGGCGGAACGCACGACATCGTCGGCAATCAGACCCTCGACGGCATGCTCCAGCAGCGGGCCGACGATCTGGATGATATGATCACAGCCACTGGAACGACATTTCTGGGTGTGACGATCCAGTGTGCGCGGTGCCACGACCATAAGTTCGACCCGATTGGCCAGCGAGATTATTACGGCTTGCAGGCGATTTTCGCCGGTGTCAACCACGCCGAGCGTGAGCTGGCCGCTCCCGATACCGCGAACCGCCAGCGCGAGGCGGCGGCGATCACCCGCGAGCTGGCGCGGATCGAAGAGCGCTTGGATGCCGTCGAACCGCTGGCGCGGACCGATCGGGAGGGACCGGTGCGTCCGATGGTGAATCCCCGGCGTAATGTCGAGCGGTTCGAGCCGGTGCGGGCCCGGATGGTCCGGTTCACGATTCTGGCGACGGCCGATGGCACTGAGCCCTGTTTGGATGAGGTCGAGGTTTTTACAGGTGGATCTGGGATGGAGGGAGCTGGTTTTCCCCCTCGCCCCCCCGGGGAGAGGGTGCCCGAAGGGCGGGTGAGGGGGGAGGGCATCGGCGTGACGAGCGGTGCCGGTGATCGCCCCGTCAGTCCGGGTGCTCGCCCCCTCACCCCACCCCTCTCCCCGTTGGGGCGAGGGCGACAGGTGGTCTCCGACGCGACACTTTTGGGTGAGGCATTGGCTGGTCTTGGGCCTCTCCCCGCCGGGAAGAGGGTGCCCGAAGGGCGGGTGAGGGGGCAGGGCCTAGGTGCGACAAAGGGGGCCGGTGCGCGGAGCCCGACAGCGGCGGGCGCTTCGCCACGTCTGCACCATCCCGTTAACGTGGCACTCACATCAGCGGGGGGCAAGGCGTCGGCGTCGTCGGAATATCCCGACGCGGCGATCCACAAGATCGCTCATCTTAATGACGGTCGCGTGGGGAACGGGCGGAGCTGGATTTCGCGTGTGCCGGGGAAGGGGACTATCACGATCGCCTGGCCGGAGCCCGCGACGATCGACCGGGTCGTCTGGGGCCGCGACCGTGAAGAGGTGTACCGCGACCGCCTGGCGACCGACTATTACCTCGAGGTGGCGCTCGAGCCGGGCCGCTGGCAGGTTGTCGCCTCCTCGCTCGATCGCGTCGCGTATCGTCCCAGTGGTGCCTCGACCCCGTCCAACAGCGCGGCCGGTGGTCTCACGCCCGCGGCGGCTCGCGAACGGGCCGAGTTGATCGCCCGGCAAACGGAGCTCCGCACGCGGCTCTCGCAACTGGGCGCGACGTTCAAGGTCTATGCAGGCACGTTCAGCCAGCCGGCGCCGACGCACCTGTTGGTGCGCGGCGACCCGACCAGAAAAGGGGTGGAGGTGAGGCCGTCCGGCGTCGCCGTGATCCATCCCGAGCTGGTCCTTGATCCGCGCTCGCCTGAGCAGAGCGCCGGCGTGCCCTGGCGCGGTGGATTGCCGATCCCGCCAATCCGTTGCCGGCGCGGGTGATGGTCAACCGGATCTGGCACTACCATTTCGGCCGGGGGATTGTGGCGACGCCCAGCGACTTTGGATTCAATGGTGCGGCCCCGTCTCATCCTGAGCTTTTAGACTGGCTGGCGTCGGCTTACATCGCCGGCGGTTGGCGGCAAAAGCCGATCCATCGATTAATCGTCATGTCGGCTGCCTATCGCCAGTCGAGCCGGCTCGATCCCAAGGCCCAGGGCATCGACCGCGACAGCCGGCTGTTGTGGCGGATGACGCCCCGCCGCCTGGAGGCCGAGTCGCTTCATGACGCGATTCTGGCCGTGAGCGGCCGGCTCGACACAAAAATGGGAGGCCCGGGCTACAACATCTGGGAGCCCAACAGTAACTATGTCGCCGTGTACAAGCCTCGCCAAGAACTGGGCCCGGATGCGTTCCGGCGGATGGTTTATCAATTCAAGCCGCGCAGCCAGCCCGACCCGACGTTCAGCGCTTTTGACTGCCCCGACGCGGCCCTGGTCGCCCCGCGCCGGAATGTCTCGACGACGGCGCTCCAGGCATTGAACCTGCTCAACAGCCGGTTCGTGATCCAGCAAGCGAACGCTTTCGTCCAGCGCCTCGAGGCCGAAGTCGGCCCCGACCCGGCCCGTCAGGCCATCCGCGGGTTTCGCCTGGCGTTTGGCCGCGAACCGTCACCCTCCGAGCCCAAGGCCGCCGTCGGCTTGATCGCCTCCCATGGCAGCACCGCCTTCTGCCGGGTGCTGTACAATGCCAATGAGTTCATCTACGTTCCATGAGCGAAGCGGGAGGGACAAGAAATGGAGACAGCCACTGTGGGTAAAGTGATTGTCTCGGCGAAAATCGAGAACCTCGTCGATATCGAGGAGGTCTTTAAAGGACGGATCAGCGACGATCAGGTGCGCCGTCTCGAGGTGGACGATGCGCTGGTCGACACGGGAACGACCAGTCTTTCCCTGCCGAAGCGGCTGATCGCGCAACTGGGTCTGAGGCGGCTTAGAACCGCCATGGCCAAAACGGCGGCCGGAATGACGGCCTTCGACATCTACAGCCCCGTCCGACTCACGATCCAGGGTCGCGATTGCACCGTCGAGGTCGGTGAACTCCCCGATGAGTGTCCTCCTTTGATTGGCGTCATCCCGCTGGAGATCCTTGACTTTGTCGTGAACCCGAAAAGTCAGACACTGATCGGAAATCCGGCCCACGGCGGTGAGCAGATCTTCGATATGTTCTAAGCTCCTTTGAAACGTAAGGACTGCAGAATGGAGACGGCGACTGTGGGTAAAGTGATTGTTGGGGCGAAGATCGAGAACGTCTTCGATCTGTACGAGGTGAGCCGGGACAACTCGCGGTTGAACAGATCCGCCGCGTTGAAGTCGCCGACGCCACGGTGGACACCGGTGCGACGCTTCTGGCCATGCCAAGGCGATTGATCGACCAGTTGGGGATCACCCAAATCGGGACCGGTCGCGCGAAGACGGCCACAGGGCCAGCGACGTTCGGCATATTCGGACCGGTCCGGCTCACGATCCAGGATCGGTCATGCTCGGTCGATGTGTCGGAGGTCTCTGAGGACTGCCCCGTCTTGATCGGGTATGTTCCGCTCGAGCTGCTCGACTTTGTCGTGAATCCCAAAGCACAATCGTTGATTGGCAATCCGGAGCACGGTGGCGAGTTTATGTTCGATATGTTTTAACAATGGACATCGCTGATGAAATGGCTTCGCCCTTGGTTGATCGTCGTAATCGCTGTCTCAGCTCCCCCACCGGGTCAAGCCGGCCCTGTCGTCTTCCCCACTCCCGAGACGATCCGCGCCCGAGGAGTGCCACCGGTGCCGGCCGCGGTGCGGCAGGCCTTGAACCAGTACCTGAGCATTCGTGCCGCCAGCTTTGAGGGCTGGGAAGCGAACGGCAAGGGGATGTATATCAACACGCGATTTGCAGACCTGCCTCAGGTGCACTTTGTGGCCAAGCCGGGGGGAGCACGCAGCCAACTGACGTTTGGTCGCGAGCGGGTGGGAATCGTTTCACCCCGTCCGCGGCACGACCAGTTTCTTTTTTCGATGGATGAACGGGGCGCTGAGAACAATCAGTTCTTTCTTCAGGATAACTACGGCGGCGCACCGCGGCGCCTGACCGACGGCAAAAGCCGGAACATGGGGGCGAAATGGTCGCCGTCGGGCGACCTTCTGGCCTGGAGCAGCAATGCCCGCAACAGCCGCGACATGGATCTGTACATCGCCGCCCCCAGCGACCCACATTTCGTCCGCATGTTCAAGGAAGTCTCCGGCCAGTGGACGGTCGCGGACTGGTCGCCCGATGAAACCAGGATCGCCGGCGTCGAGTATATCTCGATCAACGAGTCTTATATTCACATTGTTGAGATCGCGACCGGCAAGACCCAGACGATCGCCCCGCGCGGCGCGATCCCAAGGCCGAACCAGTCGCCGCGAGTGATCCACAATGGTCAAAGGATGGCCGCTCGCTCTATTACCTCACCGATCAGGGTCGCGAATTCCGCGCCCTCGTTCGTCGAGGACCTGGCCTCCGGAGAAACAGAGTTGCTGACGGACAATTTCGTGGGACGTCGAGGGGTTCGATCTCAGTGATGACGGTGCATTGATCGCTTTTGTCGTCAACGAGGGGGGATTTAGTCGGATCTGGGTTGACGCCAATCGGTATGGCCGTGAACTATCCGCTTGCCGGGCCGCCGCCGGGACAAGTTTCGGGCCTGAAGTTCCGGCCGAATTCGCACGAGATCGGCTTCTCGCTCAGCACGGCTCAGAGCGTCGGCCGACGCCTATTCGCTAGAGGTCGATGGCCAGAACCAGAACCTGGTGCGCTGGACGACGAGCGAGACCGGCGGGCTGGATACGCGGGCATTCTCCGAGCCGGACTTGATCGAATATTCCAGTTTCGACGGGCGCAAGATTCCGGCGTTTGTCTATCGGCCGTCGCCGCGGAAGTTTCCCGGCCCGCGTCCGGTGTTGATCGATATCCACGGCGGCCCCGAGGGCCAGTTCCGCCCGATCGTTTCTGGGCCGGCTCAATTACCTGGTCAGCGAGCTGGGGATCGTCTTGATCTTCCCCAATGTCCGGGGTTCGTCGGGCTACGGCAAGACTTACTTGAAGCTCGACAACGGCATGCAGCGCGAGGACGCGGTGAAAGACATCGGTGCACTGCTTCGACTGGATCGCCGGCCAGGCCGATCTCGACAAGTCGCGAGTGGGAGTGATCGGCGGCTCGTACGGCGGGTTCATGTCGCTGGCGGTCCAGACGACGTATAACGACCGGATCAAGGCGGGCATCGACATCGTGGGGATCTCGAATTTCGTCACGTTCCTCAAGAACACGCAGGGCTACCGCCGCGACCTGAGACGCGCCGAGTACGGCGACGAGCGCGACCCGGCGATGCGGGCGTTTCTCGAGCGGGTTTCTCCGCTGGCCCGTGCGCACATGATTCACACGCCGATTCTGGTCGTCCAGGGCCAGAACGACCCGCGCGTGCCGATCTCCGAGGCCGAGCAGATGGTGGCCGCGCTCAAGAAGAATGGCGTCCCGTCTGGTATGTCGTTGGCACGAACGAGGGGCACGGCTTCGCCAAGAAGGCCAACCAGGATTATCTCCAGGCGGTCGAGGTGATGTTTCTACGGCGATACTTGCTGGGGGAGCCATGACCGATCGAACAACTTGAATGCACGCCCCATCTTGACATAAGCATCGACGTTGTCTTATGATTTTTCCTCAGTGGTGGCGGCGTTCCAAGCGTGTCGGAAGGCCGTCTCTGGCGGTTGGCTCGACGCTCCGGGGTTACCCCGGGGACTTTGGTTACCGGTTCATTTCGGCGCGTGACGTCAAGTGCGCTGGTCGCGCACGACCCGTCACGCCGGACAAGACGGGTTGGAGCCCGCCACCACGATTTCATTCCAGAAATCGGCGAGGGGCCCCTGTGCTGATTCGACGGGCTGGCCGAGGCATTTCTGTCGGGACCCTGGGACTTGGAGAGCCTCGTCGACCGAGGCGGACAGGTGCTGGGCCGTCGTTATCGCTGGCTCCGCCCGCTGGCGCAGCGGATGATGGCGCGTTCAGCGGGAACCCACGGCCACGGGTGGCCCGACTGGCCGAATTCCTAAGGAAGACAGACAGTTTCGGAAGGCTTGTCGGACGCAGTCGCTTCGGCTCCGCTTTGTACCATGGCCGGCGCCGAGATGGCGCCGGCACCGGGGCCGCCGGCCTCCTGGCCAGTGCCGGCGATCACCTCACCGGGTGAACTGGCGCATTTTCTTGAACTCGATCCCAACAAACTGAATTGGTTTGCAGACTGCCAGACCCGCGAAGGCTCTGCTTCTGTTGAGGCCCTTCGCAATTACCGTTACCGCTGGGTGGCGAAGCCGTCCGGCTCGCTGCCGGCTGATCGAAGCGCCGAAGCCGCGGCTAAAGCGGCTTCAGCGCAGGCTGCTCGATGAGATCTTGGTGCACATTCCGCCGCATGAGGCTGCCCACGGCTTTCGCCCGGGCCGGTCGGTCATGTCGTTCGTCGCACCTCATGTCGGCCGTACCGTTGTGCTCAAGATGGATCTCCGTGACTTCTTCGTTTCGATCACGAGCGCCGCGCGTGATGGCGATCTTCATCACGGCAGGCTATCCCGAGCCAGTGGCCCGGCTGCTGACGGGACTGTGCACCAACACCGTGCCGTGCGCGGTTTGGAGCCAGGTCGATTCGGCTACGCTCGGACCCGCCCAATCAGCGGCAGGCTGGAAGGCGAGGCAATCTTACCGACAGCCGCACTTGCCGCAAGGCGCCCCCACGTCGCCGGCCCTGGCCAACCTGGTTGCCTACCGACTCGATGCTCGGCTGGCGGGCCTGGCCAAGGCAGTCGGGGCCAACTATACCCGGTATGCCGATGACGTGGTTTTCTCGGGCGGCGAGTCGTTTGCACGATCGATCGGCCGGTTCCCGATCCACGTCGCGGCGATCGCACTCGAGGAGGGCTTTCACGTCCAGCACCGCAAGACGCGAGTCATGCGCCAGGGCGGAAGACAACGCGCGGCCGGGGTCGTGATCAATCAGAAGATGAATATCACCCGAGATGATTATGATGAGTTGAAGGCGATCTTGTACAACTGCGTGCGAGACGGGGCTGAGGGTCAGAATCGCGCGGGAGTGGCGGACTTCCGAGCACACCTGAGCGGCCGCGTCGCGCACGTCGCGAGGCTCAATCCGCTCCGCGGTGAGCAGGCTGATGCGGTTGTTTGAGCGGATTGTCTGGTGAATGGGAGGTATCGGTCCGAATGTCCCCCGCCCTGAACGCGTCCGCATCTGACTTTAGTCGGCGTCGTCGGCAGTACCTATTCAGATTTGATATACTAGGGACAGTTTGCTGATCGCCAATCGGAAAAGAGCGAAGAAGGAGTATCTCCAACCTGTCATGCCTAAGATTTATCGTGCCATGAGGAGGGCCGATGATGGGAAACCTTCGGTCGACGCGAGTGGAAAGGGTCTTGGCGTGCGCGGCGATGCCGTAAATGGCATCGTTGACGTGGACGTAAACGAAGAGGGTAACGTCGTAATGAATGGGAAAGGGATGTCGGTTGCTCCGGCTTGGCGCGATCTGCCGATCTTTCTCATCTCGAACAGGCTTAGGGATAAAGTCCCAGGGGCTCGGGGGGCAGCCGGACTGCATTGCTTTACATTTGGCACGGGTCCGTTCGCCGATGGGCCGGTTGCGGAAGGTCTAGATCTGAAGGTCGATTCTCCTAAGCACGGACTCGTCGTCCCGCGGGTTTCTGTCCCACTGCACGAGTAACAACTGCGTATCGCAAACACTCGCGACCATTGGGTCATTGACGAGGCATGAGTGATGGTGGGGCAACCTTTCTCAACCAGACCGAGTTACCTCCAGTCCATTCGAGGACTACTCCGTCTGCACCAGCTTACCGCGGCCGGCCAGGACGAGTCAGCAGACGCGGACGCGATTCGGGATAATCTGGAACGTCCGTGGTATGAGTTGTCGGAGATCGAAAGGCAGCGCGTTGCCGGACTTTCCGAGGATTTGTATTCAATCACCGAAGCGTCTGGTCAACCTCTTCAGACGACCCCGCAGGCTCAGCGGAAGCTGTTGGAAGCGATCGACGCTCGCGAGGCCGGAGATTGGGACAAGGCCTTGGAAATTCTGCGACGCTGGGGAAGGTATCTTGATCCCGCGCAGTTGTCTTTCCTTCGCGGAAGCGTCTGGCACAAGGCGGGAGACAATGAAACAGCCGCCACATTTTACGAGCATGCAACTCGATTGAATCCTGATGACGACCACTTTATGTGCATGCATCTGTCTGCGTTACGCATGTCAGATGCGGGCGCGGCGATTGCGGCAGCGGGACATCGTCGCCGGCGCTGAACGCCACGAGCCCGTCGTCATGGCGCAAGCGGCGGACATTCTTGCCACGTCCACGCGTCGGATGACGCTCGTAGACGCCCGCCCGGTTCTACAACAATTGACCCAAGTTTTGCGAAGGGCGCTGGAACAGCTACAAAGCAGTGACGCCAGGGTGATCTCGGCGTTTCATTCAACACACACGACTGTCACGCTCCTTCTCGGGTTCTGTTACGAGCGGCTTGGCGATTCGCGCACAGCACTCCACTATCACAACGTTGGCCTGTTTGTTGCTCCGGGGAATGAAGCACTATTAGTGGCTCGAGGCACCTTGCGATATGGCGTTGACCCGCTCGCCGCCGATGATTTCGAGCAGGCCATACGGTATGGTTCGACGACGGTATGGCCGTACTACTTTCTCGCTCATCATCACTTGGTAAACAATCGCTTCGATCAGTGCAGACGAACGTGCGAGCAGCCCTGGAGCTTCCCGCATCGGATGAGGTGCGGGCGAACCTGAACGAGTGGCTGGCGATTTCGGAAGCAGAATTGAGATTTCCGCCCGAACTGATTCGATCCGCGTTTGAGGAGGCAATCCGACTGGCGCCGGACGTCGATCGTATCCGGCGAAACCTCGAGGAATTTGAGACGGCCGTGACACAGCAAAGCGTTCAACCACTTCACTGGGACAAACCAAGTAACTCCGTTGTCCAATCCTTCTGGCGGGTCGGAGGTCCGCCGCTTGCGGCCTGAGCGAGTCATTCTGTACAAGCAAAGCCGGTCGGTTCCGCACTTGTGCGTGCCCTGGAGCGAAGGGGATGCGCACTGCGCCAGACCTCACCTCGCCTCATCTACCCCTCGCTCACGAGCCAAGCCCTCGACTAGGTCCAATGCCTTTTCGCTGGCACGGTCCCAGCCCTCGAATTCGGCTTGCAAATCGTCCGAGATGCCTAACGGTGGATCGGCGATCCTGGAGAAATCGCACCTCTCTAGGCCAAGAACCGTCGATGTGCGAAAATGAAGTCGAGAGGAACATTCAACATGCCCGACCGAGCCCCCCTAATCATCGGCCGCCACCTGCTCGACCGGCGCGACTTTCTGGCCCATCTTGCCACTGGCATGGGCGGGATCGCGCTGAGTGCACTCTTGGCCCAAGACGGTCTGCTGGCCGCTGACAACAATGCCTCACGCAAGGCCGATAACCCGGCGTTGCCGCAGCCGCCGGTCAATCCGCTCGCGCCCAAACCCCCTCATTTTCCGGCCAAGGCCAAGCGCGTCTTGCATATCTTCTGCACGGGCGCTGTCAGTCATCTCGATACCTGGGACTACAAGCCCGCGCTCTGGAAGCGGAACGGCCAGCCGATGCCCGGGGTCGAGAAGCTGATCACGTTTCAGGGCGAAAACGGCAACCTCGCCCAGAGCCCGTGGAATTTCAAGCCGCGGGGCCAGACCGGCAAGTATCTCTCGGATCTGTTGCCTCACCTCGCCGAACGGGCCGACGATCTGTGTTTCATTCATTCGCTGACCTCGAAGACCAACACGCACGGCCCCGGCGAGATGTTCATGAGCACCGGCTTTACGCTCGAGGGGTTTCCCAGCGCGGGCGCGTGGGTCAGCTATGCGCTTGGGACCGAGAACCAGGACCTTCCCGCTTACGTGGCGATTCCCGACCCGCGAGGCGATCCGCAGCAAGGGCCGGCCAATTGGACCAATGGGTTTTTGCCGGCCGTGTATCAAGGGACCTCCTTTAACGCGAGCCGGCCGATCAACCACCTCGAGCGGCCGCCGGAGATCGCGCCCGGCGACGACCGGGCCGCTCGCGACTTCCTTCGATGGCTTAATGATGAACACTTGAAACAACATGGCGGCGACACCGAGCTTTCCGCCCGGATCGCCGCCTACGAGCTGGCCGGCCGGATGCAACAGAGCGCTCCCGAAGTCGGCGACCTCTCGCGCGAAAGCCCGGCGACGCGTGCCCTTTACGGCCTCGACAACCCCAATGCCCTCACGGCCGCCTTCGGCCGGAATTGCCTGCTGGCTCGCCGGCTCTTGGAGCGGGACGTGCGGTTTGTCACGCTATTCAACGGGGCGTTCGCCATGGGCGAAGGAGTGCTTAACTGGGACGGACATAAAGCGCATCGAGTCCGACTACAACCGTCACGCACCGATCCTCGATCAACCCGCGGCCGCGCTGCTGACGGACCTCAAGGCTCGCGGATTACTCGACGACACGCTGGTCGTCTGGACCACCGAGTTTGGCCGCATGCCCACCTTTCAAAAAGGTACAGCGGGCCGCGACCATAACCCCAAGGGCTTTACCGCATGGCTCGCCGGTGCCGGCGTCAAGCATGGGTTTAGCTTCGGCGCCACTGATGAGTTCGGCTACCAAGCTGTCCAAGACGTCGTCGACGTTCACGACTTCCACGCGACTATCCTCCACTTACTGGGGCTCGACCACGAACGCCTCACCTATAACCACAACGGCACATCACGGCGGCTCACCGACGTGCACGGAAATGTGATTCGCGGAATCCTGGCGTGAAAATAACCATAAATCACGTGGTGGCGCTTTGGATCGTGCTTTTCGTCGGGGTCGGCGCGATGGGGACCGAGCCTTTCCGGTTGACGACAGACGGCAAGGAAAAGCTCGCCCCCGTTTTCATCAACAACGGCGACGAGGTTGTGTTCGCGAGCCACGAGGTCCCGAATCTTGTGGCGATCGTCGCCCTTCGGTTGACGGACCACTCGCGGCGCCGACTGCATCCGACCGTCGTCAACCACCAGTTCGACCCGGCCTTTTCGCGCGACGGACGTTATCACGCGTTTGGCCGGTCATCGACATCCCCGCAAATGGTGCTGGTGATCGAAGACACCCAAGAGAAAAGAAACGCCGTCTTTAAACCGCGGGAATCGCGTGCGACCGCGGAATCCCTCGTTCGCCGCCGATGGCTCGCGGATTGTTTTCAGCCTTTCCGACATCGGCGGTCAGCAGATCGTCTCGGTCAATACGCGGGGCGAGGACTTGAAATATCTGACAAAGGCGGTCGGAATGAACGCCTGGCCGACGTATTCACCCGATGGGCGGAAGATCGCGTTCGGCTCGAGCCGCGGCGGCGACTTTGAAATCTTTGTGATGAACGCCGACGGATCAGATGTCGTGCGCTTGACCAAGAGCACCGGCCTGGACTGCGCGGCCCGCCTGGTCTCCCGATGGTAAGAAGATTGCGTTCACGACCAATCGGGACGGGAACTATGAGATTTATGTCATGAACGCCGATGGCTCCCACCTGCGCAACGTGACCTCGCATCCTTCTCGCGACGATTATCCGTGCTGGCATCCTGACGGCCGGCGACTGCTTTTTGTTTCCGATCGCGACGCCGGCTCGGATTTCTATCTTGGCCTGGCGCCTGATGACATGCCAAAAAAAGGGGCTCTCCCGCAGAAAATGTGGGTGCGTTAAATCAGAGAATGAACTCAGCTCCGGCTCGACAGGAGGGTTCTCCCTCCCGCCTTCACCATCGCCTCGCCCGGGTCGGTTGAGGGCGAGGCGATGGTGAAGGCGGGAGGGAAGACGAAGATTAGCTCGGAACAGATCAAAGAAGATCGCATCCTGAGACACCCGTCGGTCAAGATGGAGTTGCCACACTTCATCAAAACCGGGAGTACCTCAGGATGCGTATCCAGACGATCCTCAATCGGGTGGAGAAGTTCAAGTCGTTTGTCTACGGCGAGTGCAGGATGGAGGAGTCCGAAGATGGCCCTGCGCTGTTCGTTCAAATGAGACCCCGCAAGAATAGTCGGGTGTTCTGCTCCGGTTGCGGGCGTCCCGGACGAGCGTATGATCGCCTCGAAGAACGACGGTTCGAGTTTGTGCCGATCTGGGGGGTCATGGTCTTCCTGGCCTACAGGATGCGACGAGTGGACTGCAAACGATGTGGGGTGACGGTGGAGATGGTGCCATGGTGCGATGGCAAGAACCAACTGACGACCACGTACCGCTGGTATTTGGCGACATGGGCCAAGAGGTTGAGCTGGAGCGAAGTCGGCTCGATCTTCCGCACGTCTTGGGACAGCGTGTGCCGTGCGGTGGAGCACGCGGTCGAGTGGGGTCTGGCGCATCGGGATCTGAGCGAGGTAACGGCTTTGGGCGTGGACGAGATTGCTTGGGCACGAGGCCACACATATTTGACATTGGTGTACGACATCGGCAGTAAGATGAAGCGACTGTTGGCCGTGGCCGAGGGTCGGACGGAAGCGAGCCTTCAGTGCTGCCTGGATAGTCTCGGCAACCCGGCCCTCCTGGGAGTGAAATACGTGTGCAGTGACATGTGGAGGCCGTACTTGAACGTGATCGCCGTCTCTCTCGGCCAAGCGATTCACGTCCTGGACCGATTCCACGTCATGCAAATGTTCAGTAAGGCGCTGGACGAGATCCGAGCGGAGGAGGCCAAGAGGTTGGTGCGGGACGGGTATGAGCCCGTCTTGAAGAAGTCGCGATGGTGCTTTCTGAAGCGCCCGCAGAACCTGACGGATAAGGAGACGGTGAAGTTGTCCGAGATCGTGAAGTACAACCTTCGGACGGTGCGTGCTTACTTCCTTCGCGAGGAATTCCAGCGGCTCTGGGAATACAACAGCGCGTGGTGGGCAGGGAAGTTCCTGGACGAGTGGACGAGCCGAGTGATGCGTTCGCGGCTGGAGCCGATGAAGAAGATCGCCCGCAGTATCCGGAATCATCGGCCGCTAATCCTGAATTGGTTTCGCGCCCGAGGACAGGTCTCGGCGGGAGCCGTTGAAGGTCTCAATAACAAGGTGAAACTGGTAACGAGAAGGTCATACGGTTTTCGGACCGCGAAGGTCGCAAAACTGGCTCTTTTGCACAATCTTGGTCAACTTCCCGAGCCAGAACGCACCCACAGATTCTGCTGAGGAGGCAAAAAAGGAAAGAAAGATGAACAACATGAACACCACATCGAAGGTCCTGTACCGTGATCCATCCCAGGTCAAACCTTGGGAAGAAACCTGCGGACAGATCCGGCCGCTGATCGAAGAAAAAGACGGGGCCGCGGCCGAGATCCATCACGTTGAGATCGACGATGCCAAGCTCCACTACCACGAGCACACGGACGAGTTTTATTACGTCATCGAAGGCAACGGCAAGTTGGTCCTCGACGACGAGACGGTCGAGCTGCACAAGGGCGTGGTCGTCTACGTTCCCCGGGGCACGCGCCATAAGGCGATCGGTAAGTTGACGGTCCTGACCGTTTGTATCCCGCCGGGGGTCTTGGGCGACATCCACGAGGTCGAGTGACGACACGCTCAAGGAAGTGGAATCGGTTTACCGAAGATCGAATCCAGTTGCAGAGGAAACGGCTGATTCGGGGCTGACGGAATCGTTGCCGATGCTCCTGGTGCTTGAGCGGCCGGAGCCGACGCTCCCAATGCCTGGCCGACATTGCTGTCGCTCTTGGCATGGCCATCGTTCCGTTTCTTGGCGGCATCGGCCTTGGCAAGCATGGCCTCTCCATTTTTGATCTGAAACCGAACGACGTCATTGGGGTCAATGTAGAGCGGTGGAGCGAGCGAAGGTACAGCGGCGAATTGGCCAGTACGGCCAGGACTGTGGATCGATTGTTTCTTGTAGATGATCCGGCACTCCCGGACCTGAAGCCTGTCTTTCTCGGCGAATGACGTCGTCCGACTCAGGCTGCCGAGCCTGATGATCTGGTTGAGCACGGCGAGCGCCGGTTCGGTGTCCACCTCTGTCTTTCGGCCCACGTCACGAATTCGCTCTCCCTCGTTCACCTCCTCGGCTCGGACGATCTCGTACCCCTCCGGAAAGTGGCGAGCCATCAATGCCTCGGCCTGACCGCGAAAGTCCACCTTTTTCTGATAATTATTAACCGGAATGCCCACGACGCCAAACTCGCCATCCTGGTAGATGTAGCGTGCAACCATCGGTGTGGCACAGCCGGATGTCGCCAACACGAAGAAACCGAGCGGAACCACGCCAAGCATGGAGTGTTTCATGATCTCCACCTCGTCCTGTTCGCTCGACGGCGCCACGCAAGCGCAGCCTGAGCGGTGATTGACGGGCCAATCACGATGCGGGCAGCGATCGGGGAATGCAAAATACGGTGATCTGACCGAGGTGCAACACGATCATTCGTGGAGATGGGCGAAAAGTCAAGATCCCCGAGACTATTCGCGGGACTGCTTGACGACGCGGCGAGACGGCTCGCTCAAATTCTGAAGCTCCGCACCCAGGGGACGCTCGGCCTTGTTGTTGAAGCGTTCCCCCTGGAAGTCTGATTCTGGTCAGGCCACAATGATCGGTCGTCTCGATCGACGGATTAACCGCTTCAATCTTGCGCAGAGCTGGACCATGAACCAGTTGCCTCATCGCCGTGTCGTGTCTCCAGTGGACTTTCGTTTTCGGCTCGTCGCCGTGATGGTTTACTTGGCATTTTCCCCGCTGATCGTATCGGTCTGGGCAGCCGACAAGGAAGCCAAGAATGGGGAGCTAGAAATCCGCGTCAGCTTCGGGCCCGACCTGAGCAAGACGCCGCTCGATGGTCGGCTGCTCGTCATGATGTCGACGGACCCCAAAGAAGAGCCGCGATTCCAGATCACCGAGAATTCCAAGACGCAGCAAATCTTCGGCATCGATATTGACGGCCTTTCCCCTGGGCAAGAGGCCGCCATCGATGCCTCTACGCCGGGCTATCCCCTGGAGAGCCTGCGTCAGGTTCCCCCGGGCAAATACTGGCTGCAAGCGCTGCTGCACAAGTACGAGAGGTTTCACCGCGCGGTGGGACCCGTCGTCAAGCTTCCCATGGACCGAGGCGAAGGGCAGCAGTGGAACAAGGCGCCCGGCAACCTCTACAGCACGCCACAAGAGATCACGATCGAGGCCGGCCCACACCCGGTCGAGGCGACTCGCGTCCGTCTCGACAAGGTGATCCCACCCATTGCCGATCCACCGACCACCAAGTACATCAAGCACGAGCGGATCGAAAGCGAAAAGCTGACGAAGTTCTGGGGCCGGCCCATGCACTTGGGCGCCCATGTTCTGGTGCCGGAGGGTTTCGATTCTCATCCCGAGGCGCGCTATCCCCTGGTGATCTTCCATGGACATTTCCCCCAGACCTTCGGCGGCTTCCGCGAGGAGCCCCCTGACCCCAAGCTCAAGCCCGACTACAACGAACGGTTCCACCTGCACGGCTATAACCGGACCGTCCAGGAACTGGCCCATCAGTTCTACAAGGAATGGACCGGGCCGAATTATCCACGCATGGTCATCATCGAGATCCAGCACGCCAACCCGTTTTATGATGATTCGTACGCGGTGAATTCGGCCAACCTTGGCCCGTATGGCGATGCAATCACGTACGAGCTGATTCCTTATCTCGAGAAGAAATATCGATGTATCGGCACCGGCTGGGCGCGGTTCCTCTATGGCGGATCAACGGGCGGCTGGGAAGCGCTGGCCGCTCAGGTCTTCTACCCGGCCGAGTACAACGGTTGCTACGCCGCCTGTCCCGACCCGATTGATTTTCGCGCTTACACCGTCGTCGACATCTACAACGACAAGAACGCCTATTACGACGAAGGCCCCTTTCACAAGGTCAAGCGGCCCGCCCATCGCAATTTCCTCGGGCATATCTCCGCAACGCTCGAAGATGTCAACCGCTACGAGCTGGTGCTGGGTACAAAGGGCCGATCGGGGCAGCAGTGGGATATCTGGGAGGCCGTCTATTCCCCGCTCGGCCCAGACGGATACCCCAGGCGCATCTGGGACAAGCAAACCGGTGTCATCGACCGCGAAGTCGTCCAGTACTGGCGCGACCATTACGATCTCGGCCATATTCTCGAGCGCGACTGGCCCAAGATCGGCAAGGACCTCGAAGGGAAGATCAACATCTACGTCGGCGATATGGACAATTACTATTTGAATAACGCAGTCTATCTGGTCGAAGATTTTCTCAAGAAGGCCAAGAACCCAGCCTACGGCGGCGAGGTCTTGTACGGCGACCGAGCCGAACACTGCTGGAACGGCGACCCGAAACAGCCGAACGCCATCAGCCGGATGCGCTATCATCAGATGTATGCCCACAAGATTGTCGAACGACTTCTGAAGACGGCGCCGCCGGGAGGCGACGTGACGAGTTGGCGGTACTAAACGGCCTTGCCTGATTCGGGGAGGGCGAGGCTCCGTCCGAGCCGGGCGGCACCGTGGCTTGCCGGGAGGCTCGCCATCCCAAGATCGTGCGAAGGCGTTCAGGAATCGTGGGGAGCGGGAACTGTAGGCGGTAGGGAGTGGAAACTGTAGACGCTCGGAACACGCGTTAAAAGGGGAGAAGACGACTCATGCGATGCAATTTCTTGATCAGGTTTGTTGCGTCTATCTCGATGGCGGCTTCGTCATCCCTCTTCGCGGCCCAGCCGGCACCGGTGCCGGTTGGGGTCGCGGTGGTGGACATCACGCCGGACTATCCGATTCGAATGCTGGGTTACGAATCGCGCAAGACAGAGTCGGAAGGGGTGGCCAGCCGGCTCAAGGCTCGGGCGCTGGCGATCGGAGGCGACGACGCTGCCGAAGGTGGGCCCGCCGTGCTGGTGGCTGTTGACAACTGCGCCGTCGGGGCGAAAGTGGTCGAAGAGGTGGCGGCGCGGCTGAAAAAGAAGGTGAAACTGCCGCGGGAACGATTCGTCGTTTGCTCGACGCACACCCACTGCGCTCCGGCCTTAAACAGCGAGATCGCCTTCATTTTTGGTGATCGCGTTGCCCGCTGCCGAGCGGTCGCATATCGAGCGCTACACTCGCGAGCTGACCGATGCGCTGGAGAAGGTTGCCCTAGCCGCGCTGGCCGCCCGGTGCCGGCGACCTTGGCGTGGGGAAAAGGACGAACCGGCTTCGCCGCCAACCGCCGTGTTTTGAAGAATGGCCGCTGGGTCAATTTCGGAGTCAACCCTAATGGGCCGGTCGATCATAGCGTACCGGTGCTGCGCGCGACCGACGCCGGTGGAAAAGTCAAAGCCGTCCTGTTTGGCTACGCCTGCCATTGCACGACCCTGGGAGGCGACTTTAACAAGATCTGCGCGAGTGGACCGGATATGCATGTGACGAAATTGAACAGCAGTCTCCGGGTGCGATCTCGCTGGCGATCATTGGTTGCGGGGCCGACGCCAATCCTGAGCCTCGCCGCAACCTGGATGATGCGAAGCAGCATGGACTGTCCGCCGGTCGCGAGGTGAATCGGCTGGTCAAGTCGACTCTCGTTCCGTTGCCTGGCAGAATCGAAAGCAGGTTGCGAAAGATTGAGCTCCCCCTCGAACCGCCGCCCGCGCGAGCGAAGCTCGAGCTGCAGACCAAAGAGCGCGGGGCGACCGGGTTCTTCGCCCGGAGTTTGATCGAACGGCTCAACCGAGGCGAGTCACTGGAGACGACTGTGCCCTACGTCGTCCAGACCTGGTGCTTCGGTGATGAGCTGGCGATGGTGTTTCTCGCGGGTGAGGTCGTCGTCGATTACGCCTTCCGAATTAAGTGGGAGACGGATGCCAAGCGAATCTGGGTCGCCGCGTATAGCAACGACGTCCCTTGCTATATTCCGTCGCGACGGGTTCTCAGCGAAGGGGGATACGAGGCCGATTTTTCGATGACCTACTACGGTCACCCCTCGCGGCTCGCACCGGCGACGGAAGACCTGATTATCCGGACTGTTCACGAGCTCTTGCCTGCTCCGTTCGACACGCCGCGGGCGCGTTAGCCTGAGAAGGCCAGGCATCGCATCGCTGGCCCAGACCTCAGGAATCGGCGGGCCAAGCCCCGCCCGGACTGATTGTCTGGCGTACCAGCTTGGAGAAATCCGGGCTGCTCGGATCGGGCGTCACCGGCGTGTTGGTCGGGTCGGGATAAAGGCAACCGATTTCCTTCGGCGGCAATTGAGCAAAGAGTTCCAGGGCGTGCTCACGCGCCGAAATCCACTGCTGTTTCAACGCCTTGAGATCGACTTGGCGGACAAGATTCTCGGTCCTCAACTCGCTCTCCTGGTAACCTGCGTGGCGATTAGCCAGATCGACGATCAGAGAACGCGTATATCCTTCATCTTTGCCGCAAGCCGCCCAGGTGATCGCGCCGAGGCTCAGGTACATTCGGTCTAATTGAAGGATGTCCAGAAAGTCCCGTATTTCGGAGCGCCCGCGAGAGCGAGAACTTTGTTGACTGCAATGTCAGCGAGATGGAGGCAGTACCCGAAGTCGTCGTCCTTTTGCGTAGGAAAGAAACGGTAGGGAGAGTCGCTCGACCAGTCTTGGTCAAAAGCGATCGGTTCAAGCTTCCCGGCTAGAATGAACCCGAGACGCCCTCCGTTTTGGCGCAAACCCTTAGCCACAAAGCCGACGAGTTCCTCGGTAGTATTCAGGTCGGCCGGCGAATGCCAGAAGCACGTGGCGTGAAATCGCTGGAAAAGTTCGCTGGCCAACTGGAGCCGCTCGGCAGAGCTCTGTGGAGTCGGAATCGTTTCCGCTTGATCCGTTGCGGATGACATGACGACCCCTTTTCGCAGGAAAGAAGGAAGAACGCCGTTTGCTCCGGGGAACTCTCCAGCATCGGCATTATCGAGAAGGCGATTCTGGCGATCAAGCCCAAGGCATAATCGAACCGAGCCGACCTGCGACACAAGGGCATGCTGTCTCAGCCGCTTGGTGGTCACCGCGCCAGAGCGGTGATGCGTGCGTCCAGAGAGATCAGGGCCTCCAACGCATTCATGGGGATCGAAAAATGCCCCGCGGGAACCTCCGGCTCGCGGGGATTGACGCGAATGAGAATGCCACCCAACTCGCGGGCCATGTTCTGGCAGGCAATGCGTACGGTGGGGACCGCCTGGCCCGCGCCACACTCGATGACAGCCAGCCTGGCATCGTCCAACGAGTCGATCCAGGCGGCCATTCTTCGTGTCTGCTTGTCCGTCCGCTGGGAGTCCCATTCCCAGTCTCCAAACATCAGAATGTTGGGGCGGATCAAGGCCCCGCAACGCGGGCACGACGGTAAGGGCTCAATCGCCCTCATGGTTTCCGCATCGATTTCCACGTGGTAATCCTCGCCCGAAAGCACGCCGATGCCGCAGTCGCGGGTGCATTGCATGCCATCGAAAGAACCGTGCACCTCGACAATCCGCTCCGGGTCGAAGTCGGCCCGCTGGAACTGGCCGTCGACATTCGAGGTGAAAACGAACGCTCCCCGATCCATGCGGTTAGCCCACCGATTGAGAATCGAAAATCCCTGGTGGGGCGTGGTTTGCCGATAGAGAGCCATCCGGTGCCCGTAGAAACCCCATGCCAAGGTGGGGTCGGCGGTGAACCAACGGGGGTTGGCCAGAGCGACGAAGTCGAGCCCGAGCCGCTGGTAAGGCGGATAGGCCCGCCAGAATCCCGCGTTGCCGCGGAAATCGGGCAGACCGCTATCGACCCCCATGCCGGCCCCCGCGCCGATCAAGAGCGCATCAGCGCGATGGATCGTCCGGGCGGCGTGGTCAAGGGCATGGTCGACCATCGCGGTTCACTTTTTCTTGGACCAAACCGCCGTGAGATCTTCGGACGCCCGCTCGCGAATGCCGTTATCCGAGAGGATCTCTTCCGAAGCTTTGATCGCTTCCTGGTGGTTGAAGACGATGGTCTCAGAATACTTGTCGTCGAAGCGGATCGTTGTGAATTTGGCCTTCGAGTCGCGGAGGACTTCCACCAGGTGACGCAGGTTCTTGATCGGCACGCCGTTGACGTCCTTGACGATCTTGGTCATCGGGTTGTCGTATCCCTTGCTAATCTTGTGGGGAAACATGGGCGAGGTGACAACAACTAGCTCTTCACCTTCAAACCTGGGCAAGTCGCCGCGCCGGGTGGCCAGTGGGCTCTCGATGATTGCCAGCGCCGCGTAACTACGGCTGAGCGAACCGGCGAACTCCGCCGTCACGGGCGAAAAGACCAGCGGGCCGTAGATGAAGTAAGACGGATAACGCCCGCTGAGCGTGTTGATCAGCATCGGGTACTTGGTCTTGGTCGGCAACGCGATTGGCAGAGTTTTACCTTGGTGCACAATCGTCAGCGGCACCTTGCCGTCCTTCACCAGCTTTTGGACCAAGTACTGAAACCTCAGTCGCAAGTTGTCTTTGATTTTCACCATGCCGACGTTGTCAATCTCGTGATCGCCGATCTTGGTGAGCACGTCAAACGGCTTGAGGGGGTCGTGGTGATTGGCCGGGTCGGTCGAGTGGACAACCATCCCCTGGGCCTTTTTGTCTAGGCCGAGAAAGCTGCGCAAGGATTCGTTTTCCAGCGTCTGGAGCGATTCATGGATCGCTGGCTTGCCGTCGTATGTTCCGTCAGCGACGTCCTTGAGAAACAGGTCGATCTCCTCGCTGGGGATGATGTAACCGATGTTATCGGCCTGGGTGAGCTTGCTGAAAATCAGGCCGATCATCTTGCCGTCGACCAGGGCCGGGCCGCCGCTATTACCCGGATTGATCGCGGCATCGATTTGCACACGCAGGCCCGCCATGCCTTCGTTGTAGCCGGTAAACTCGATGCGCGAGACGATCCCCTTGGTGATCGACTGCGACGAGCCGCCCTGGGGATAGCCGTACACCAGCACCGTGTCTTTGACCTCGGGGAGGGCCGATGTCGCGCGACCGGGGGCCGTTTATCGAAAAACGACTCGTCCTCGAGCCGGAGAACCGCCAGGTCGATTCCCGGGCTGACCGCCTCGACCTTGGCGGGGAGCTTGTCGCTTGACTCGTGGCTTTCCACGAAGAGCTGGCTGGCGTAAAGAACGACGTGGGCGTTGGTCAGGATGCGCTTGCCGTCGATGACCACACCGGTGCCGCTGGCTTCTTGCGGGCTGTGCTTGGTCCAGGGCTTGGTCAGGTCGGGATAGCGCATCGTCGCCGAGATCTTCACGACCGACTCGCGGATCTTGCTCTCCCGAGCATCGCTCTCGGGCTGGTCTACGGCCGCGAAGGCCGGGGCCGAGATGCCGAGGACCAAGCGCCATCGAACCGAAATCATCCATCGTATGTTCATCGCGGGACTCACTTGAGGTTGCCGAACGCCGAATGCCCGTCGCCGCCAATCCCGAGTCGCGTCACGAGGCCATGCAGGGCCTATCGGCGGGATCAGGCGTGGCGGCAAACGAGCGATCAAAACCGGCGGAAATCGGGTTTCATCTTATCGACTCACCGGGCGGCTGGGTAGACTTTGAGCCTGACGGCAGCAGCGTACCGACTCTTGTGAACCTCCAGAACGTGAGTTCTTCGTTTCGACAGGGGGTGAAAGGTGATCTCGCGTTGCCTTGATGTTTCTGGTCCTGGGACTTTGGTCGGTCTTGGTCGTGGTTCAGGCGCCGGCCCAACAGGCGGCCAGAGCGGCAGTGCCGCGGGCGGCGGCCAGCGACAAGGATTGGCACGCGGAGGCAACGCGGGGAGCTGTGACTGCGGGGGGCCGTGCCGCGGTCGCGGCCGGGCTGGAGATCTTGAAGAAAGGCGGCAACGCGGCGGACTCGGCCGCCGCGACGATCCTGGCCCTCTCGTCACGGATTCGCGGGCGTTTTGTTTCGGTGGCGAGGTGCCGATCCTGGTTTTCGATGCACGGCGGAAGGCCGTCACGGTGATCGCGGGGCAGGGGGCCGCGCCTCGGTTGGCGACCCTTGAGCATTTCAAGGGAGCGGGCGGGATTCCCGCCAAAGGGATTGAGCCGGCCGCCGTTCCGGCCGCACTCGATGCCTGTCTGACTCTGCTCGACCGCTTTGGCACGATGACCTTCACGCAAGTGATCGCCCCCACCCAAGCGATTTTGCGAAGGCCGGCGCAGCCGGAGGACTGGCATGCCGATTTCGCGCGGATGCTCGGGACGCTCGTGGACGCCGAGGCTCACGCCCATCGCGGTTCATCGGCCTTGCCCTCTGGCGATCGAAAGCGGGGGCTGCGGCTGGTGGCCGACGCATTTTACCGCGGACCGATCGCTCGCCGCATCGACGCCTGGTCGAGTGCCCATGGTGGCTTGATCCGTTACGCCGACCTAGCCGACCACACGACGCGGGTCGAAGAGCCGATCGCCGTCGATTATCATGGTTTCACCGTCTACAAGTGCGGGCCCTGGACCCAGGGGCCGTATCTGCTCGAGGCCCTGCAAATCCTCAAAGACGTGGATCTCAAGGCGATGGGACACAACAGCCCTGACGCGGCGCACATGATTGTCGAGGCCATGAAGCTGGCCCTGGCCGATCGCGACACGTTTTACGCCGATCCGCTGTTCGCGGATGTCCCCCTGGCGGCCCTCTTTTCACCCGGCTACGCAGCGGCCAGGCGGGCTTTAATCGATTCCGCCCATGCTTCGCTCGAGCGCCGGCCGGGAGATCCCCGTGGCGGCAAGGCCATTCTCGAGCCGGCGGCCGATCCGGCCCGCCGGCACATTCCGCTGCCGCCGTCGACCGCGCACGATACGACGACTTGTGTCGTCGCCGACCGCTTTGGGAACGTGGTGGCCGCCACGCCCAGCGGATGGTCCGGGGTCGTGGCTGGCGACACCGGTGTTTGGCTGGGCAGCCGGCTGCAGAGCTTCAACGTCTGGAGCGATCACCCCAACGTCATCCAGCCGGGAAAGCGCCCGCGGATCACCTTGTCGCCCACGCTGGTGCTTCGGGACAACAAGCCCGTGTTGGCCATCAGCGTGGCGGGGGGAGACAACCAAGACCAGATGACCTTGCAGCTCTTGCTCAATCATTTTGAATTCGGCCTCGATCCCGCCGCCTCGGTGCTGGCGCCGCGGTTTATGACCGACCACTTGATTAACTCGTTCCGTCAAAAGCCACCGGCGTTGGGCAAGCTGCGGATTAACCCGGAGATCGGCACGGAGACGCTCGACGCCTTGAAAGCCCGCGGACATCTTCTGAGTGTCAGTCCCGGCCCGTTGGCGGCGGCCCCGAGCGTGATTGCCATCGAGCCCAACACGGGTAAGATTCGCGCCGCCGGCGACCCGCGCGGGCCGGCACGCGATGGGGTATTGATGACGCAGTGCGTGGGTCGCGCTCGTCGCGGTGTCGCAGATGTTTCCCGTCTCCTCTCCCCTCGGGGAGAGGTCGCCCGCAGGGCGGGTGAGGGGGCGGGGGCGATCGAGGTTCAAACAATCTGCAGCCCCAGTGCCCTGAGCACGCTCAAGACCACGCTCTCGCGGTCATCGAGGACATCATCGTTGCCCAATCGCAATACCCTCAAGCCGGCAACCGATTCCAGATAATGCTGGCGCTCCAGGTCTTCCCGGCCGCGATCGGCGTGACTGTTGCCGTCGAGCTCCACGACCAATCCGTGGGAACTGCAATAGAAATCCACGACATAAGGGCCGATAGGGTGTTGACGCCGGAATTTCACCCCGTTCAGTCGGCGGTCACGCAGCAATCCCCAGAGAACGCGCTCGGGGAACGTGGCGTCGCGTCGGAGTTGCCGCGCTCTGATTCTCATGTGATCTGAGGCGGACTTGGAGTGTTTGGGATCGTTCAATTCGGCTTCGATGAATTGGGTCGGGTTCTTTGAGATCGAGCTTCAGGTACCGTGATGATATGGCGTTTGAGGGATTCATCGCTAGCCCGCGTCGTGCACTTGGGCGAGGTGTTGCCATGCCCCCTCACCCGCCCTTCGGGCACCCTCTCCCCGACGGGGCGAGGGGAGCTGCTTTTTGCTTGTGCGGCAGCATGCCCATGTGCCGCGGGTGGTTCCCGTCTCCTCTCCCCTCGGGGAGAGGTCGCCCGGAAGGGCGGGTGAGGGGGCGCGGGCTCGGCGACAAGGTTCGCTGGTGGGGAGCGAGTGCCATCCGATCATATCGAAGTTTTAGCGTTGCTTCGGCTCACCCCGATTCCTGATCAACTCCCACCATCAGCCCGGCGGCCGACAGGTCCTGATCAAGTCATTCCATAAGCACTAATGAAAGCTGCCGCTGATATTCGGTAACAAGCTCGGAATCAGCGGGCAGAAGCTGAAAGATCGCGAGCATGGTCTGGCGGGCCTTCTCGCCGATTCCCTTGCGGTCGCGTTCCACCAGTTCGAGGCAAAGCGCGAGCGCATCCGCATACTGACCGGCGGCGGCCAGTGCCTCGGCGAGCTGAAACGTCAAGTTCGGGTCGCCCGGATTGGCGGCCAGGGCCGCGCGGGCGGGCTCGACGCCGCCGACCTGCCCGGCCTGGAGCCGAATCATTAGCTCGGCCTTGATCTTCTCGGCCTCGGGCTCAAGATACCCGCCCGCTCGAGCTCCAAGATCCCTGATCGCGCATCATCGAGGCGGCCCTGTTCCATGGCGATTCGGGCGAGACCAATCTGAGCAGTAGACAACTCGGGCTCTAGCGCCAGCGCTGCCTTGTATTTCTCTTCGGCCGATCGCGGGTCGGATTGCTCTACTTGGCGAGCGTCAGCGGTGAGCGTCTCGGCGGGCGTGGGCAACATCCCGTCGATCCAGGTCCGGATCATCGACTCGGGCTGGACGCCAATGAAACCGTCAATCGCCTTGCCGTCGCGCACCGCGAACACCGCCGGGATCGACCGCACGCCGAATTGCAGCGCCAGCTCAGACTCGGTGTCCGTATCAATCTTGGCGAGAACAAATTTGCCATTATACTCGCTCGCCAGCTTTTCCAGCACCGGGCCCAACATGCGGCACGGCCCGCACCACGTGGCCCAGAAGTCGATCACCACGGGCACGGAAAGAGACCGCTCGATGACGTCTCGTTCAAAATTCTGCGCCGTCACGTTAATGACCGGCGACGAAGTCGCTTGTGTTTCGCTCATCGAAATTACTGTTCCCTGAAGTCGTCAGAACCTCTGTCTCAAGTGTCTCAACGAAGGGCACCGCTACGCGCTTGGCTCGATCGGTGCACCGCCCTGCCGGTTACACCGCCCGCTGTGTGAGCCGCGACATCGGCGAGGGGAGGGCGAGGCTCCGTCCGAGCCTGCATTGGCACTCGGCTCGCCAGGAGGCTCGCCCTCCCGGTACGTCTCAAATCAGCCGACGCGCGGTACAGTCTTGTCCGTTGTTCCGGTCCATTCCATGATAAGATGAGATGCGCCTTGGGAAAAGGACAAACGATCAAGAACAGCTCGGCTGCTGAGCCACTCAAGCCCACCGATCAGCCAAGCGGGCCAATCGCGGGTGACGCGCGGCCAATTGACGGCCGCCTTCGGCCGGGCGAGTGCGTTGATCTCCTGCCTCTTTCCCGCGGCGCCCGGCGGCGTATGCTCAAAGAGTAGAAAGCGGGGCCGGAGGACGCGGGGCATGATCCCCGACCGTCCCGTCCGAACCATATTTTAATGTCGAGTACCAGCCAAAGGGTCGATCAGCACCATGAAACGGTTATTCCTTAATCTCGCTCGGGCCGCATGGGCGGCGGTCTTTGTATTGCCGGTCATCACCGTATGGTCAAGCGCGGCCGGCGCCGCCTCTCCTTTTCCGGACAAAAACCTCGAGGTCGCGATTCGCGGCGTGCTCAAGCACGAGCCCAAGGTCGAGCTGACGGACGAGAAGCTGCAAAATGTTTACATTCTCGAAGCACCGGGCAAGGACATCAAAGACCTGACGGGCCTGGAGAAATGCAAGAACCTGGCCTTGATCAAGCTCACCAAGAACAAGATATGCGACCTGAAACCGCTCAAGGACCTGACCAACCTTCAGTCGCTCGACCTCGCGGAAAACGCCATCAAGGACATCGGCCCCCTGGCCAATCTCAAGGGCCTTCAGTACATCGAACTGTCTCATAACCAGATCGAGAAGCTAGAACCTTTAAGCGGACTGACGAACTTGACGTCGCTTTACCTGGGAGACAACGCGATCAAAGACATCGCGCCCCTGGCCTCGCTGGTCAAGTTATGGACCTTGTCGGCCCCCAAGAATCAAATCAAAGACCTGTCCGCGCTGGAAAAGGTGACCAAGCTGTCAGTGCTCGACCTTTGTGGCAATCGGGTCGAGAACGTCAGCCCGCTCTCCAAGCAGAAAGAGTTGAACCTTCTGCTGATTGAGGACAACCAGATTAAGGACTTGAAGCCGCTCGTCGAGTCAGCGAAAGCCGACTACGGTGGTCCCAAACGATTCGCCCCCTATTTGCACGTGTATCTCGCGGGCAACCCGCTGTCCGAAACGGCCAAGTCGGCACAGCTCGCCGCGTTAAAAGCCGTTCAGGTTCGGATCGAGGAGAGGAGCGGTAAAACGGCGAAGGCGTCGGAGCGCAAATAATGGATCTCAGCAAAGCCATCGCATTCGCACAGCTCGTGAACCAGGCATACGCCATACCGCCAAGCAACCTCGCGAATTCGGCGGGCAAGCGCATTTCAGCGGGCGGCGTCGCCTACACGGTCGTGACGACGATTTATGCGAACGACCTGGCCACAGACATGAATCCCAACCGTGGCAATGACCAGGTTTCGATCGGGCTGATTTGCCAGGCGGACAAAACCGGAGACGTCGTGATCGCGATTCGCGGTACCGAAGGAATGGACGAGTGGATCAACGACGTCAAGTTTCTCCAGGTGACATGCCCGTTCCTCGCCGGGGCCGGCCTCACGGAAGATGGTTTCACCGCCATGTACATTTCACTGCGAACGGCTGTTGCCCCTGGCTCGCCCAATGTCGTCGCCGCGCTGGCGAGCCTCCCGTTCCCTCAACCGATCAGTTCACTCACGATCTGCGGCCACAGTCTGGGAGGGGCGATCGCGACGCTCATGGCCCTCGATGTGGCGGCGAATTCGACCTTCAAAAACCCCACCGTCTACACCTACGCCAGCCCACGAACGGGCGATCCGGCGTTCGCGAGCACGTACAACCAAGTCGTCAAAAACTCATTCCGCATCGCCAACCGACTCGACCTCGTGCCGCACCTGCCTTTGCCGACGGATTATCAGCATGTGCTAAGGCCGACTGAGCTCACTCCGATCCAATTCCTGCCGCTGCCTCCCAAGGTTTTGGTCGAGCCGACGATCGCTTGCGAGCACAGCCTTGACACGTATCTTTATCTCTTGTCGTTGGCCGCGGGCGGCCCTGTCATTCCGCTCGATCCTACGTGCGTCCCTTAGCAGCCGCGAAAGAAGAACTTGAGCGATTGTTCCACGGTGGGACAGCCGACCTCGGCTGTCATCACCCCGGACGGATGGCCAAGGGCGGCTGTCCCACACCCAAGGCAATGCATTCATCAAATGGCTCAAGTAGTTTTTTTCGCGGTGCCTAATGCCCCACGCGGATCGGAGGGCTTGGCCAGGCAGATGCATGGGGCCGGACGGGGTTAGCGGCTCCCGCCTGTTCCACTGGAAGCCGAAGATCGCTCGGGATGCCAAAGATATATTTGATGACTCCGGCGATGATCGTCTGCAACAATAGGTGCGCAACGAAGAAGGCGAGGATCCCGATAGCTATCCCGGCGGATGTAACAACCAGAATATTCTCCGCCGTCAGCATCGACGACATCACTCCAGGACCAGACTGGTAGCACGCGAGGAAAAGCAGAGCGAGACCGCCGACCCAAAATGTCATCAATCCGCCGATCAGTCCGCCTTTGAACCCCGTTCCGCCCCTCCTTATTCCCAGAGGGACCCGGTGACTGGGCCAGCAAAAACAAGGGTCGCTGGCTGGTACCGGATAACGGCGAACAAGACGGCAAACGCGGCTATCGTGGCCATGAGCCGCGCGATCGTCACCTGTGACTTGCTGGCCATTGGTTGAACCTTCTGGCATTGAGGCAAAGAGACCGTTCTGAGGACGGTGCCCGCTCTGTTCCCCGCACTCTCACGAGCATTCATCATAGAGCTAAACTAGCTCGTTTTATAGACACTTCCTGCTGAACATTACCGGTTACATCGACCCGACCACGTCGCTCTGCCCCATTGCCTCGCCGATATCAACCCGACGCGCCAGCGACCGATCCCACCGAACCGACGCACCAGCCGGGGATTGCATCGCTGGAACCCTCACTGGCGCGTAGGGTTAGTGTGAGAAGCTTTTCCGGCCGAGGTGGTCATCGGCGAGTAGGCCATTCCGCACGGAGCCGACATGCCTACAATAGAGAGGGTTCGGCAAAGGCCCAAGATGCCATCGAGCGAACCGATCGGGTTGGCTATCGCCGTCTGAAGTGCCGTTGTGTCGAAGGCTCGCACTCTATTCTACATGAGGAAAGGGGGCATTGATGTCCGAGCTATCACGCAGAGTACGACTCGATCGTCGCCAAGCTGCCCAAGAAACGCGTTTTCATCGCGTCCAAGGATGGCCCCGACGCGTAAAGGTGGGAGGCGATCATGCCAAACTCGAGTAACGGTCAAGACCTCGGCCATCGAGATCAAGTTCGTCGGCTGAGGGTGGACGACCTGCCGGCGATCGTGCTCCGGAACAGTCCCGGCCCGACGGCCACACGGACGATGGAGGGGCTCGAGGCGGGCTATTCCGGCCGGCGGTTCGTTTTGACGGCGGGGGCCTGTGTGCTCTTGATCTGGGGTACGTTGTACCTGGTTTTTCGCGACTGGCGGGCGAAATACCGGGAGCGGGCGTTCTACGGGGCGACCCGTGTTGTTCCGACGATCGAGCCCATGCGGTCGATCAGTCCGCCCCATGTCGATCCGGTCGCTTGGAGGGATGCCGTCGATCAGACCCGTGCCATGTTGGTCACGGTGACCGCATCCAACTTGCTCGACGTCGCCGAAATGGACAAGCTTCGCGTCGAGCTTTCGCAGCATGTACGCCAAGCACGTGACCAACCCGCGACGGCCCCGCGCGAGCTGGCCGAGATCTGGAACGAAGTCGCCGACCGCGGGGAATTTCTGTTTAGGGACAGCCGATCGCAATCCGGCGAGCGGCATCCGCGACCCGGGATTTTGCCGCCGCGGCCTCCAAACCCTCACTGAACCGGGGCAACCCTGAAGAATACGTTTTTCTTCGCGCCGTAACGGCGAGCCAACCTCGCTGGGCGGATCGACTTACGGTCGAACCGAGTTTTGGCTATTATATTTTTTCTTCTCACCTGGCCTTCTGCATGCATTTTCTGGTAAGCTAGGTTACTTTCCAGTTTGCCCAGCTTCGAGGTCGGCATGCGCATCCCACGTCATCCCACCAATATTCGTCGGATGCTCGACAGCCGGGTCAACCAAGTGACCGCCCGCAAGCCATTGTTAGCTGCTAGCCTCGTTGTGGTTGAGCGCAGGTGTGGGAAGCCCAGTTGCCACTGCGCTTCCGGCGAGAAGCATCGTGCCCACCAGTTGACCTACAAAGACCGTGGCAAGACGCACACGGTTTATGTTCCGATCGATTTCACGGATGAGGTTCGGTCATGGATCGACGAACACCGGCGGCTCAAACGCCTTCTCCAGGAGATTTCCCAGCTCAGTCTGGCCCTAGTTCGCACCCATGCTCAGGAGCGGAAACGGAGAAAGGGCCGGTCGTAGGCCTCGGCGAGGCGCTCCCGACAACCATCCTCCACTTCTGGCCTGAGTTCAATCGGTGGCTCGATGAGGTGCCCGATACCCGTTTTTTGCCCCTGGTCATCTATGACAAGCGGTTCCTCATCTGGTGGGGGATCAGCTTGTACTTGTTCCAACTCGGCAGCCGCCGACAGCTCGATTTCGATCTCGATGCCCGCGGCACCGAAGTGCTGAACAATCTCAACCGATTGGCTCAAACCCAGCAGGAGACGCGCCCGGTACACGACACTCTCGATCATTTCCTGGGACATACGGGTGTCACACCGTATGCTGCGTTGCGAACACGCATGCTCTGTCGTCTGATCCGTATGAGATGCCTGGACACAGCCCGCTTGCAGGGGCGATTGGTCGTAGCTTTAGACGCCACTGGTCATCTCGCTTTTCGACGGCCCCATTGCCCGAATTGTTTAGTCTACCGTCACGAAACTCACACCTCCTATCTGCATCAAGTGCTGGAAGCCAAACTGCTTGGGCCAGCAGGTTTGACTCTGTCCATGGCCAGTGAGTTCATTGAGAACTCGGACAGCAACGCCGCCTTGTCCGGCGAGAGCCGTAAACAAGACTGCGAACTCAAGGCGCTGAGCCGCTTGCTTCCTCAACTTCGCCGGGATTTCCCCCAGCTACGCCTGTGTCTTTCCGGCGATAGCCTCTACGCCTGCGGGCGGATGTTGCTACTGGCCAGGGAGCACCACTGCAACTATGTATTCACGTTCAAGCCCGGCCACATGCCGGCCGTCTGGGAAGATTTTCAGAGTCTTCTGAAGCTCTGTCCCGAAAACACGCTGGAGCGTTTTACCCCCGACGGCATTTCTCGTGTTTACCGCTGGGTCCACGGCTTGTCCTATCGGGACGACCAAGGAAGGCCCTGGCGCTTTAACGCCATCGAATGCATCGAAACAATCGATGGCAAAACCACCACGTTCGCTTGGATCACGGATCTTGAGGTTGATATCCACAAGGTAGAGGACGTCGCCACGAAAGGAGGACGGCACCGCTGGCATATTGAGAACCAAGGCTTCAATCGCCAGAAGAACAGCGGCTTGAATCTGGAACACGCTTACAGCACCGACCCGGAATTGCTCAAAGCGTATTATTACTTGCTACAGATCGCGCACATCATCCTGCAGGTCCTGGAGGTCGGCAGCTTGTTGCGCGCCGCGGCGGCCGAGTTTGGACGGACGCCCCGACAATTATTCGGGAGCCTGAAAAATCTCGCCCGCCGCTTGCTGGAAGCCTTCCGTTATATTTCCCTGAGCGACCGAGCGTTTGATCCCCTCCATGCTCGCCGGATTCAAATCAGGTTTGATAGTTCCTAGCCCAAGCCGAGCATTTCTTGGGTCACCAGATTCCAGCCGCCCGCCAGTAAAACCCGTTTGACGCGACGCTCGCCCTGGTGCGCGAGGCCGGTCGCCCTCCGCGCACGCCGTACCAGTGCCTGCCGGCCCGCCGCCACCCGGGAAATCCCCGCGATGGGTATTCCTCATCGCTGGAACCGGGGACACGGCGTAGTATCTGTCCTGGGGTCTTCGTTAAAATAAAGAACAGGTCTTTTCTCACGGAGCGTTCGGCATGGGACGAGGCGAAATGACTGATCGTAGCCACTATCCGACCCGGCTACTTCGAGCGGGCGACACGGAGACCAGTGACGATGATCTTTCGGCCACAACAACGGCGGCGGGACGGCTGGAGATGGTGGAAGTCCTCACGCGACGGTGCTGGGCGTTGATGGGGCAGCCAGTTGATGGAACGCGACTTCAAAGACATGTTGTCCGCATTATCCGACGAGCTGGGTCCTAGATTCCGTCACCCTCTTCGTGTGTACCGGCGACGACGTCGCCCTGCACATCGCCCCAGCGGTCATGCAGGGCTTTCGCCAGTGAGATAAACTCGTCAACGTGAAGCGACTCCGCGCGAATCTGACCGCTGAGACCTTGCGTTTGGAGCCATGCATCGACCTCAGTCTTGGTCCATCGATCGCGCCAGGCACCGGCCAGTACGTGTCGGATGAACTTGCGACGGTGAAAGAACACACGGCGCACGATCTCGTGAAACCAGGCGACGTCACCGATGGCGGCTCGCTTGGCGGCATCAGGGCGAACAGCCACGACGGCCGAGTCGACCTGGGGACGCGGCCAGAAAACACTCGGCGGCAGGGATCGCACGATCGAGACCTCGGCCAGCCCTTGGAGCACGACCGAGACGGCGCCATAAGCGGGAGTGCCGGCCCGCGCAGATCCGATCGGCCAGTTCTTTCTGGATGGTCACGACCATGAAGGCCCGGGCAGAGCTCGGGGTGCACGAGCAGGTTGACGATCAGCGGCGTCGCGATATGGTAGGGCAGATTGGCGACTAGCTTGAGCTGTTTGCCACTTCCGGCCGCCAGCGCTGACCCGCACGCAGTCGAGCATCTCGGGCTCGAGCCGGTTTTTGTTGGCGAGTGCATCGCGATGGATCACCCTCGCGTTGGGTATCCCGGCGACGGCCTCTGCCGTGAGCTTTGCCATCGCCGGATCGACGTCGACCGCCACAACGCCGGCGCCACGAGCCGCCATCAGCGACGTCAGCGCGCCCGTACCAGACCCTACTTCCAAAATCACGTCGTTCGGGCCCACCTCGGCCGCGTCGACGATCAAGTCATGAATGTTCAAGTCGATCAGAAAATTTTGACCGAGCCGGCGTTGGGGCGAGATTCCCTGTCGCGTGAACAGGTTCCGGAGGTACGACTGAGTTTGTCGGATGGGCGTCATAAAACCACATTCTCGCCTCGCGTTTTCCCTGAGTTCTTACCGCCTACGGCCTACTGCCTACTAACTTCTGCACATGCTTGGCGAGGATATCGACTTCGATGTTGACGCGATCTCCAGGCCGGGTGGTGCCCAGAGACGTCACCGCCAGCGTGTGTGGGATGAGCATGACCGAAAAGGCGTCGTGCCAAACGTCGACCAGCGTGAGGCTGACACCGTCGATGGCGATCGAGCCTTTGGATACCAGGAGGGGAGTCCAGGCCGGGTCGATGGCGAACGCGAGGAATTCCCACTCTCCCTCGCGCCGGCGATCGCGGAGCCTGGCGGTCGTGTCGATGTGTCCCTGGACGAAATGTCCGCCCAAACGATCGCCGACCTTGAGCGCCCGCTCGAGGTTGACATGATCGCCGGCTTTCTTGTCGGCCAGGTTGGTTCGTTCGAGGGTCTCCGGCCCGACCTGCACGTTGAACGTGTCGTTCGCGGTCGCTGTGACGGTCAGGCAGCAGCCGCTGACGGCCACGCTCTCGCCGAGAATGAGCGGCTCGGCGGCGGGTCGGTCTGGCCATGCGATCACTAGTCGTCGGCCACCGTTCTCTTCAACGATTTGCTGGAGCCGCCCCAATCCTTCCACGAGCCCGGTAAACACGTCCTCGCCCTCCTCGACCGACCACCGCCATTGTCGGCGGGAACCATGATATTAACCCAAAGCGCAGCGAGGGATGCCGCGAGATTCTCGCGGCATGAGTTAGCGTCCTTCGCTGGCGCGTCGGGTTGATATTGGGCCGACGCGGGCACCTGCTGTTCATGTGCTCTTGTGCCTCTCCTATGGTACCAGTGTCAACCCCGAGGTAAAATGCTTGTCCATGCCGTGCCGTATGGGAAATGGTCGATTGATGCGTGCCGGGCGATGCGGTGGTCGCCCATTATCCCTGTGGCAAGCATAAGAATGCGATCCCCAAAGCAAGCACGCTGAACTTCGTTTGATCTTACACCTGCGTACCCGAGGAGAAAACGTCATGATCGGCTCCCTCAATCGCCGCGATTTCATGGTGCAGGCCACCGCTTCAACGGCCGCCGCGGTGGCGATGGCAAGCTCTGTGGCCCAGGGCGCTCGGCGCGCGCGGGCCGCGACCGCTCGCTCCTGCCCAAGAGCGCCACCGACATGGTCACGCTGGGCAAGACCGGCATCCAGGTCTCGCTAGTCGGAATGGGTACAGGCAGCATCGGCAGCGGCCAGGCGAGCAACCAGACCCGCCTCGGGCTCAAGGAATTCACGCGGGTGGTCCGCCACGCCCTCGACCACGGCGTTCGATTCTTCGACGTTGCCGATCAATATGGTTCACACGTCTATCTTCGTGAGGCGTTGAAGGGCGTTCCTCGCGAGCAGTATGTGATTCAAACGAAGACGCACGCGAGCAACGCCGCCGATGCGAAAAGCCACCTCGAGCGCTACCGCCTCGAGCTCGGTGTCGATACCATCGACATCGTTCTCTTGCACTGCATGCAGAAAACCGGCTGGCCCGCCGAGAACCAGGGCTCGATGGAATACCTGATGCAAGCCAAAGTGGAGAAGATCATCCGTGCCCACGGCACAAGCTGCCACGGCATGGACCCATTGCACGTTTCGGCCAAGAACCCCTTCGTGGAAGTCGACCTGGCCCGGATCAATCCCGAGGGATTGATCATGGACAATCATAAACCCGACGAAGTCGCCTCGGTTTTAGAGGAAATGCACAATGCCGGCAAAGGGGTGATTGGCATGAAGATCCTGGGGGAAGGCCGGATCAACACGCCCGAGGGGAAGGATAAGTCATTGCGCTATGTCCTCGGACTTGGCACGGTCAACGCTTTCATCATCGGGTTCCAGTCAACAGACCAGATCGACGACATCCTCAAGCGGACGGGCGACGCAATCGCGTTCTTGAAGGGCTGAACGCGAGTCAGCGAATCAGGGTCTACGAGTATCTTTACGGGTACGCCATTTCGCCGGATGGCATGACCAAGCGGCCATGCTCGCTTTCTGCGCGTCCGGTGCTCAAATAACTCGCGACCCGGGGGGTGAAGTAGACAACCGCCACCACGACCCCAACCATTGCCAACCACACCAACGTGTCCCCAACTTGTCGTATCACGGATCGCCTCCCCAAAAACTGGAGCCTGTGCCGACAGCCATGGCCGCCCGCACGGGAGATTCAAACAAATTCCGCGAAACTGTTTCCACCGGCAAACTCATTGCCATTTCGTTTAACCAAAACCCCTTTTCCTCAGTACGAAGCCCGATGTCAAATTGGCCCTTTTTCGGCCGCACAACAATGCCCCCATTTACCATCGCCGCCGGTGACCGCTGTCGTCACGCCCGCGTATGCAACCTCGCCGATGACGCTGTGCAAGTTCCTTGCCAAACCCATGACGATCGATGAAAACGACCCCCATTTCCACGCCTGGGCTTCGAATTCGAAAGCTGGAAAATATAGGGGGTTTGCTGCCGTTCGTCAGCTTTGCTCGAGGGTTTTTGCCGACAATTTCGAAGCCGACTACAATAACTAGGCGTTCTTTTCCCGGGCGTGACCCTGATGTCTTTCATTTACGACGTTCCCCGTCCCCACTTCGATTTCCGTTCACGGCGACGAACGTTGACTTTTTCTACCGAGGAAACACTTTGGCTCGCGAGAAGAACCTCCAAGTAGGCGATCCCGCACCGCAGTTCACGCTTCCTCAAGCGAATGGCGAGCCGGTGAGCCTGACCGATTTTCGAGGCCGATCCGCGGTCGTCTTATTCTTCTATCCGAAGGATGAAACGCCAGGATGTACGGCTGAGGCATGTTCCTTCCGCGACAGCTTCGAGGCGTTTCGTGACGCCGGCGCGGAGGTGATCGGCATTAGCAATGACTCCGTGCAATCACACGGGCATTTCGCCTCGCGGTTTCGCCTGCCCTTTTTGCTCTTGAGTGATGCGGGCGGGGTGGTTCGGCAGCGATATGGCGTACCCAAAACTCTGGGCATCTTGCCGGGCCGTACCACGTACGTGATTGATCGGGAGGGAGTCGTTCGCCTCATTTTCTCGTCGCAATTCTCGCCCACCAAACATGTCGCGGAGGCTCTCTCCGTTTTGAAGAACCTCGAGGCAGTACGGTAGACCGCGTCGCGGCCGCTGGCCATTGGCCCCTGGCCCGGGCCGTTTCTCGAAGACTTTGTGCTTTTCTCAGGTCATCAGGAGCTCGAATCATGAATCGACCGGCATCCCCGCGAAACGCCCTGGCAAACTCCCCGCGAAATGCCCTGTTCTGGGGTATTATAGCTTCGGTCACGACCCTGACCCTTGCCGACGAAGTCAAGCTCGATGGCCGGACGTTCACGATTCCCCAGGGATTCACCATCGAGCGGATCGCGGGGCCGCCGCTGGTCGACCGGCCCGATCACCGCCGCGTTCGACGACGAGGGACGTCTTTACGTCGCCGACTCGTCGGCTCGAACGACAATGTGCAGAAGCAACTCGCGGAGAAGCCCCACCGGATCGTCCGGCTGGAAGATCGCGACGGCGACGGGAAATTCGACACGAAGACCCTCTTCGCCGACAAGATGATGTTCCCCGAGGGAACGATGTGGTACGCCGGCTCGCTCTACGTCGCCGCCCCGCCGTCGATCTGGAAGCTGACCGACACCGAATGGCGACGGCGTGGCCGACCAGCGAGTCGAGTGGTTCGCGGGCAAGACGCTCACCGGCTGTGCCAACGACCTGCATGGCCCCTACCTCGGCCCCGACGGCTGGATCTACTGGTGCAAGGGCGCGTTCGCCCAGCAGACCTACAAGCGGCCGGGGAAGCCGCCGTTTGTCACGCGGGCCGCTCATATCTTCCGTTGCCGTCCTGATGGCAGCGGGATCGAGCCGGTGATGACCGGCGGCATGGACAACCCGGTCGACGTCGTCTTCACGCCCGGTGGCGAGCGGATCTTCACCACCACGTTTCTGGTGAACCCCGGCGGCGGCCAGCGCGACGGCCTGATCCACGCGATTTACGGCGGCATCTACGGCAAGGTTCACGACCAGATCTTCGACCCCTCTCACAAGTGGACCGGCCCCGAGGTCATGCCGGTCCTCCTGCACATGGGGCCGGCCGCCCCGTGCGGATTGACCCGCTATGAGTCCGACGCGTTCGGCAAGGCCTATCAAGACAACCTGTTCGCCTGCTACTTCAACCTGCACAAGGTCAGCCGGCACATCCTGACGCCCCAAGGCGCCACATTCACGACCAAAGACGAAGATTTCGTCTCCAGCTCCGACCTTGACTTCCACCCGACCGACGTGCTCGAGGATGCCGACGGTAGCCTGGTGATCGTCGATACCGGCGGCTGGTATAAGCTCTGCTGCCCGACCTCGCAGCTTCATAAGCCGGATGTGCTGGGAGCGATCTATCGCATCAAGCGGCAAGGGATGCCCTGCGTGATCGATCGCGGAGGGCGGATGCTGATCGCCAAACAGGCCGATGACCGCTCCGCCGTGCATCAGGAAGACCTGGTCAGGTTACTGGCCAGTCGCGAGCCGGCCGTGCGGCGCCGCGTGATCGAAACTCTTGCTCGCCCTGGCAGCAAGGCTTGGGCGTTGCCGCTCGTTCGTAAGGTCGCGATCAATGACTCCTCGCCGCTTTGCGCCGTAATGCTGTCTGGACGCTCGCCCGAATCGACGATCCCGCCGCGCGGTCGATGGTCCATGATTTCCTACGGGACCCCGACGAGACAGTCCGGCAGGCCGCGATCCACGTCACAGGTCTTTGGCGCGACAAGGCCGCGCCAGAGCTGATGAGCTCTTGCGATCACCGTCTGCTCAAAACCGTCGCGCCGCGGCCGAGGCGCTGGGCCGAATCGGCGACACGTCGGCCGTGCCGGCGCATCCTCAAGGCCGTGGCTGAAACAGATGATCGCATTCTTGAGCATTCGCTCATTTACGCACTCATCGAAATTGGCGACCCGAAAGAAACGGCGGCCGGGTTGTCGATTGCAACGCCACGGACGGCCAAGGCGGCAATGGTCGCGGTCGACCAGATGGATGGAGGGGGCCTCGACCCGAAGTATGTCGCCGGGCTGCTGGCGTCGTCGGGGCCGGGGCTCAAGGAGACGGCGGCCTGGATTGCCGGCCGCCATCCTGAGTGGGCTGGGGTGCTGGCCGGTGTCCTGGGCGAACGGTTAGCGCGAAGCGATCTGCGCCCGCCGATCGCGCTGAGCTTGAACGCCAACTGGGTCGGTTTGCCCAGGCGACCCCGATCCAGAAGCTGTTGGCCGTGCAACTGCGAGACACCGCTGCCCCGATAGCCGCGCGGCGAAGCAGTCTCCAGGCCATGGCCTGGTCGAACCTGAAACCCGAGGCCATTCCCCCCCAATGGGTTGACGCGGTGGCCAGTGTCTTGGAAGCAGATCTCGCCACCCCCGAGCTGCTCGCGCCGGCCGTCGCGACTCTGCGGGCTTTGCCCCTCACCGCGGAGAAAGCCCGCGAACTGCCTGCCCGCCTGCTGCGGATCGCCGGCGACGGCAAGCACGCGGCCGGGCTGCGGCTGGCCGCCCTCGCCGCCGTGCCGGGCGGGCTGATCCATCCCGACAACAATCTGTTCATGTTCTTGATAAGGCAGCTCGACCGCGAGCAAACCGTGGCGGCCAGAACGACCTCGGCCGATGTGCTGGCGCGGGCCAGACTGACCTCCCCTCAGCTCGTTACGCTGGCTGACGCATTGCGAACGGCCGGTCCGCTGGAAGTCGATCGGTTGCTGGTGGCCTTCGAGCAGTCATCAGACGAATCACTGGGTTTGAAGGTCATCGACGCGCTGACGAATGCGTCGGCCGTGAGCAGTCTCAGGGTCGACTCGATCAAGGCCCACCTGGCGAAATATGAACCGCGCGTTCATCAGCAGGCCGAATCGCTCTACGCCAAGCTCAACGTCGACGCGGTCAAGCAGAAAGCCCGGCTTGAGCAGCTCATGGCGGCCCTCTCCGCCGGCGACGTCCGCCGGGGTCAGCTTGTCTTCCACAGTGAAAAGGCAGCCTGCTACTCGTGTCATGCCATCGGGTACCGCGGCGGAAACGTCGGCCCCGACCTCACGCGGATCGGCTCGGTTCGAGCCGATCGAGATCTGCTGGAGGCGATTGTTTTTCCCAGTGCCAGCTTTGTGCGCAGTTTCGAGCCGATCGCGGTGGCGACGAATGACGGCAAGGTCATCAGCGGCCTGCTCCGCGGCGAAACGGCCGACGAACTGATCCTGGCCACCGGGGTCAACCAAGAGGCGCGGATCTCTCGCCGCGCCATCGAGGAAATGCGCCCGAGCACCGTCTCGGTGATGCCGGCCGGCCTCGAACAGCAACTGTCTCCCCAAGAGCTGGCCGATCTGGTGGCTTTCTTGAAAGCATGCAAGTAATCGGACGCCGCGCATCCTTCGGTTGCTCGCTGCGCACTGACTCGGACAAGTTCGCTTGAGCAAGACGTCGCACGCTGATCGGCAGAAAATGCGCCAGCGATTGGCGATGCCCCGTCGGGCAGGCACCTTCGTCCGTTTAATGCGTCCGAAAGAGGCGAAGTGCTTGCGCGCCGTCGACTTGCGAACCCATTCGCCAACTTCGAACCGCGGTGCGCTCGACACGGAGGAGGCCAAATAGTCGGATTCCTGGCGCCGCCGAGCGGTTTGAACTGATACCTGGCATCTCGGTTGCATTATAGGCGGTCTCTGATGGGCGGACAGGGATGAGGGACTGGACCGCGTGGTCTGTCCTTGCGCCGCCTGGGCACCCAACTGGAGGAATGGGAACGGGGACACGCGATGCAATTGAAATAAGAGGAGACGTTTCATGCGCAAGATAATTTATGCGACGGTTGTGCTGGGGTTGGCAACGCTGGCATCCGCCGCAGTCTACGCCGATGACAAGAATGAAAAAAAGTTAGACTTGCCTGGTCCGATCGATAGCCTATCGGACCTGCGCGACACCGCCAGCCTGGTGTTTAAACTGGCTGATACCAACAACGATAACCAGATCTCTCGAAAAGAGGCCACCGACGCTGGAAATCTACTCGTTGGCGGGTTTTTCTTTCGAGCCGACACCAACGGCGATGGTGTCCTGACCGAGCAAGAAGCACAGCAGGCGAGGGAATGCGCTTCTCGCACAACAGCCCTTGCTGCGGTTGGTCCTGCAGAAGGCGAAGCCGACAAACGGAACGCAGGGTAATCCTGAGAATGTGCAACCCATCGCCTCTGGCACGGCTCTCGACCCGGCTCGCGTCGTCCACAGCTTGGCCACCGATCCGTTGCGGACGATCGAGAACTTGCTCGATACCAATCGAGACCGCAAGATCGAAGCGACCGAGCTTCGCCAAGCGGTGCAGACGGGAGTGTCAGCCATATTCCTGGTGGCCGATACCAATCAGGATAACCAGTTGAGCATCTATGAGGCTCAACGGGGCGATCGGGCAAGTCATCAAATCGGCAGTTCAGACTGCATTTCAGGCTGCTGACGCCGATCGAAATAACATGCTGAGCCTCAACGAGTTTGACAAGGCATGGATGGAACCGGCGCATGCCGTGTTTCGTGTTCTCGACGCCAACGACGACAATCAGCTCTCAATGGATGAACTTCAAAGGGCGGAACAGATTGTCGCTGACCAGATCGAACGTCTGCGCGTGCCCGAGCTTAATGGTTCCATCTCCAACCAAACCCAAGGGAACCGAAGAGCCTACCGGCCTGTAGAGTATAGCCAGAGTCAGCCGGGCCAGACCCGCCAGCACCCGTGGTGACACCGACCCCTGCACCCGGTAATTCGCCATGGCGAGATCGTAGTTAATCACGAAGACGCCCGCACTCACCGTGCGGGCCATACCTCTCCACATGGGCTCCCAATACTCTTACCCATTTGAGATGGGTGAGAGTTGAGGGAGCCTCTGTCATGTTGACGGCCCGGACTGCATTGCCTCTGCCAGTTACCGCATCGCCCAGCTTGAAGATTGGTAGCCCAGGGATTCAGGGAGGCGTTTGAGCCGTTTGGGGAGATTCTGAAACGACTCGGGCAGGTTTCTTTCAAGCCAGACGGCCATGCCGTTGAAATCGCGGTACGACTGTGATGAGATGATTTGAGCCTTCCGGACTACGCCCCCGGCGCTGAACGCCGTCGTTCGATCGACCGATCCGGCGCCCGGTTCATTGGAAACTTCCTGATGAATGAGTGCGGCCAAGAAAGCTCGATGCAGGCGGCCGTGGCTCCGGTTCGGGGTGTGAGCCGGGCCGAGTCCAGACCCGCTGCCGGCCTGGGACCGGCGCACGTGGCTGGTTGCCATTCCATTGGCCTTGATCGTCATTTACGCCTTCATCCCCGCGCTCGCCAACGGCTTCGTGATGTGGGACGACGATAAGAACTTCGTCGACAACCCCTATTTCCGCGGTCTGGGTGCGGCCCAGGTGCAGTGGGCCTGGAGTACGAGCTTGCTCGGTGTTTACCAGCCGCTCGCGTGGTTGCTCTTCGAGACGCAATATGTGCTCTGGCAACTCGACCCAGGAGGGTATCACCTGATCAGCCTGCTCTTTCAGGTAGCCATCGCCGTGGTGCTGTATGTCTTGACGGTGGCTGTGCTCGTCCGATGCCGCGCGGATTCCTGCCTGGAAAGTCCGTGGACTTGCTCTTTAAGCGCGGGCCTCGCGACCGCGCTGTACACGGTGCACCCGCTGCGCGTCGAGGCCGTGGCCTGGGCCTCCTGCCAACCTTATTTACCCTGCATCCTGTTCTCCATGCTGTCGGTTCTGGCCTATCTCCGTGCATTTCCGACGGATTCATCTCCGCGCCGGGGGTGGCTGGCGGGCTCGTTTCTCTTATTCGTGGCGGCCCTGTTGTTCAAGGCGTTGGCGGTGAGCCTGCCCGCGGTTCTCTTGATTCTGGACGTCTACCCACTCCGGCGAATTCCCGACGCGAGAGGGCGATGGTTCGGGGCGTCGGCGCGGAGGGCCTTATTGCAGAAGGTCCCGTTTGTGATGACGAGCCTTCTCTTCATCGGCCTCGCGTTCGTGGCCAGGGTGCAATCACCATTCCTCGTTGAGCCTTACCACGCCTCGGAAGGCATTGCCCAGGCCTGTTACGGGACCTGGTTTTACATCCTCAAAACAATATCATCACGGGACGTCGTCGCCTTCTACCCGTTGCCCAAAGAGCTGAATTGGCTCGCACTCCCCTACAGTTTGAGCATCCTCGCCACGCTGGCGACGAGCGCCGGCTTGTTTCTCTTGCGTCGGCGCTGGCCCGGACTGCTTGCGGCCTGGCTGAGTTACCTAGTGATCCTGGCGCCCAGCTCGGGCATCATTCGGAACAATAGCTACGTGATCGCCGCGGATCGTTATAGCTACATGGCCCTCCTGGGGGCGGTCATGCTGGCGGCCGCCGGTTTCTGCCGGTTCTGGCGGATGTCCTCACACTGGCATCCCGCCGCAGCCATCGGGACCATTGCGATGGGCCTCGGAGCGCTTTTGGGTCTGACCGCGATGACGCGGAACCAGTGCCGGACCTGGCTTGACTCGGGTACCCTGTGGGCCCATGCTCTGGCCCATGGGGCAAATTCTAGTTTTGTGCCACACAATAACTTGGGCGTCGTCCTCCGAGCCAAGGGGAGCTACCAGGCGGCGGAGGCTCATTTCACCGAGGCGCTGCGGCTCAATCCCGACTGCGCCGACGCCCATAACAACCTGGGGATGATCTTCTTCCGCCAGAGGGCGTATGCGAAGGCGGAGGCTCATTTCGCTGAAGCCATACGCATCAATCCCGGCTTTGCCGTTGCCCATAGAAACTTGGGCAACCTCCTCTATGCCCAGGGAAAGTACGAAAAGGCGGCGACTCATTTCACCGAGGCGCTGCGGTGCGATCCCGGCGATGCTGAAATCCATAACGACCTGGGCACGGTCCTCTCGCGGCAGAAGAGGTATACGGAGGCTGAGGCTCATTTCACCGAGGCGCTGCGGCTCAATCCTGGCTTAGTCGCGGCACACTTCAACCTAGGCCGCGTCCACGCCGACCAGGGGAAGTACGAGGCGGCGGCGGCTCATTACGCAGAGGCCATACGGCGCCATCCCGACTACGTCGGCGCACACCAAAACCTGGGCAGCGTCCTTTGCCGTCTAGGGAAATACGAGGCGGCGGCGGCTCATTACGCGGAGGCGATCCGGCTCGACCCCGGTTACGCGGAAGCGTACAACGCCAGCGCGATGCTGATGGCGGCCTGTCCCGAAGCGAAGTTCCGCGATGGCAAGGGGGCGGTCGCGTTCGCGACCCGGGCGTGCGAGTTGCCGAACTGGAAAGAACCACGCTTTCTGAATACGCTGGCCGCGGCGCATGCCGAGGCCGGCGACTTCGAAGCGGCGGTAAGGTCGCAAACGAGGGCGATCGAACTTCTGACGGATGAACGGCAGAAAGCCGACTATCGCACCCGGCTGGTGCTCTATCAGGCCAAGAGGCCGTACCGTGAGCCAACGCCGTTAAGCATTTTTCAGAGGTAATCGCCGGCGACGCAACCGAAGGGACGCCGGACCCCCCTCATTCTGGAGTGGGCGGCCCAGCAAGGCAAGCCCTCGAAATCAAAAAGTTTGAACCACGGAAGGCACCGAACACACGGAAAAATGCGAAGACGGACGAGTCAGAAAGTGGCACCCCGTTGTGGGGCCAATCCCCGTTAAAGTTCGCCTGCCTGCTGCTCAGCTTGTCGCCAAACGCCGTGGCCGTCGTCGTTCCCGCGCGGCACGCGTGTTCCCACAAGGCAGCGCGCCCCCCAACCCCCGCTCATTCAGTGCCCTGCCGAACTGAGCATCCGCGTTACCTGCTCCTCGGTCAGCTTGTACTTCTGCGCGAGCCTCCTGGGGAGCTCCCGCTTCGAGTTCCGCCGAAACCTCACCGCTTCATTAGCAGTCATTCCCCGGATTCGGATCTCGATGCGGCGGATCCGGTCGCGGTAATCGGCGAGCACCTCCGAGACGAGCTTCGGGTCCCGTTCTGGGTCATAGGCTTCCGACGCGGCGCGGCTCCCCTCCTCGGAGGAAACAGGCGATCCCGCAGCAGTCGGAGACGAAGTCAAGGCGTCAGCGGGTGCGGGTTGATGGGACTCCCCAACTTCGACCGAGGTCAACGGAACTCTGCGGGCCAAGCGGAACCCCATCCAGCAGTCCCGGCGCTCTTCCGGACTCCCTTGCCGGAGCGCCGAGCGGCACTCCGGGGCGGGCTCGTTATGGCAGCCGCCCCGGGCCACACGGAACGGGCCCCCGACGACGCGAAGAGGGTTTGTGACCGCTTCGTTGGGGTACGGTTCGTTCCAGTCGGCGCACCACTCCCACACGTTACCGTGCATGTCACACAGCCCCAACGCGTTGGCCGCGTAGGAGCCGACTTTAATGGTCTGTCCGACGAGGTTGTTGAAGTTGGCGTCGCGCGGCGTAAGCGAGCGGCCGTCACCGATCCCGAATGGTAGTGAAGAAGGACGCCCTCCCCGACAGGAATACTCCCACTCCGCTTCCGTCGCCAGCCGGTACACGTATCTGTCCGACAACTTTTTCGTCAGGTCGCGGCCGAAGGCGTCCGCGTCCCTCCAGGTCACCTGCTCCACCGGACTGTCGGGACCCTTGTAGAAGCTCGGGTGCTGCCCCGACAGCGCCGCGTACTGTGCCTGCGTCACCTCGTACTTGCCCAGGTCGAACGGCTCCGTCAGCGTCACCTCGTGGAGGACTTCATTCGCGTAACGGCCGCCCTTGCCCAGCTCGTTCGGCGGGGAGCCCATCCAGAATTTGCCCGGCGGCACCAGCACGAAGGTCATCGTCACCCCGTTGGCGATCTCGACCTTCGCTTCCACCTCCCGGCCCAGGTATTTCGCCCACGCCTCCTGAGCCCCGCGAACGTCGTCGGCGCTGACGCCATTGGTGCAGTCGAGGGGTTGGGGGGCCGCACGGACGACATCGTGCCGGACGGGGGGCGGATTGCTCGGTGTCGGGTTGGGGCTTCCGACTATAGTGGCGGGCGAGTCGCCAATGCCACGTGCAGGCTCATTCTCATTTTGCTTTTTGGCCGTTTCGCGCCGCGCGGCCTCGACCGAAGGGGCAGGCGCAACTTGCGGAGGGGTTGTTGATGGACCAGGGTCAAGCCTGGCCACAAGCTCTGTGCGTCCGTGGTCCTCCAGCGTCACTTCCTGGCCAAAAACGCGGAACCCGTCCTTCTTCAGTTCTACCTTTCGCGTCCCCGGCTTGACCCGGACTTCCGCCTTCACGCCTCCGTTTTGCCAGGTGACGGTGACTTTCTCGCCGTCGACGTACAAGTCGGGGTTGGGCTCGTTGACCTTGATGACCAGGATTCCGTCCGCGGTACGCACGCGAATCACCCCGCCGGCCCATAAGCCGATGGCGATGCTAAGCAGAACGCAGGCGACGCCGACCGCCAGGCCGATGCCGATGCGACGTTTGTTCTGGCCCTCGTCGCCCGTCGCATCGGCCGTTTGGATCGTCTGGTGCGCGCCTTTGGGGCGTCGAATCACCGAGGGCGCCTTCGCTTCCCGCGGCGTCGGGGGCGGCGCGGGTCTTGCCCGCGGCGCCACCGTTGGGGCTTGGAAAACGTCGCTGTTGCCCGCGGGCTGGCGTCCCGGCGCGACCGTGGCGGCTTGAAAAATGGCGGCTTTGTCTCCGGCGGTCGGCGCCAGTTGGAGAACGTCGCTGTTGTCCGCGGGCTGGCGTCCCGGCGCGACCGTGGGGGTTTGAAAAACGGCGACCTTGTCCCCGGCGGTCGGCACCAGGTTACCGGCGCCAGCCGTCACGGGCGTCGAACGCAAGAAGTCCAGCAGGTCTTTCGCGAAGGCTTTCATCGACGGGTAACGGTCCATGGGCGCCTTGGCCATCGCCTTCCGACAGATTTCGTCCAGGGCCGGGTTCAGCCCCGGCACCAGCGCTGACGGCAACGGCGGCTCGGCATAGACGATTTGGCCGAGAATCGCCGCCATCGTGCCCTCAAACGGCAACCGCCCCGTCAGCAGCTCATAAAGGATCACACCCAGGCTGTAAACGTCGCTGGCCGGGCCCATCCGCTCTAATTCGCCGTTGACCTGCTCGGGCGGCATGTAAGCCGGCGTGCCCAGCATCGACCCCACCTGGGTCAGCGTGTGGTCCGGCTGCCGGATCTGCTTGGCGAGCCCGAAGTCCATGACCACCGGGCCGACACCGGCAACCATCATGACGTTGCTCGGCTTCAGGTCGCGGTGGATCACTCCATTGCCGTGAGCGGCCTCCAGCGCCTGGGCCAGCTTGGTCACGATCTCGACTGCCTTGCGGGCCGGCTGCGCTTGGCCGGTGTAGTCCGACAGCAGCTTGCCCTTGAGGAAGCGCATGGTCATGTAGTAGACACCGTCCAGCACGCCCGCGTCCCAGATCGGACACAGGTTGGCATGGTCCAGCTTGGCCGCCGACTTTGCCTCGCGGAGAAAGCGCTGCGCGCAACTGCGGGTCGTCGCCGTCGGCGAAGTGCGGGACTTTGAGCGCCTCCTCACGCTCCAGCTCGGTGTTCTCAACCAGGTAGACGGTCCCCATGCCGCCGCCACCCAGCTTTTTCTTGACGCGATAGCGCCCGAACTGGGGCGGCAACTCGGTTGGGCTGCTGCCACCCCTGTCAACACTGTCGCCGCGCTGGTATTCCGCAGTCGTAGCCACCGCCTGCCCCGCTGGAACGGAAGACCGTACTTGCGGCCCTTGCTTTCCCAAATCGCCAGCGCCTTGGCTCTCGTTCTTGGCCATTTCCCTTTTTTCCTTCAACAGCCGTCCACATCTGTCCCTTGGAGTCATAAACGGGGCCGAAGTCTCTTTCCAGCCGGCTTCTTGGCAGGTTGCTTCGTCGATATCTGCCCCTTGGGGTCATTAACGGCGTCCAGGCCGTTCGGGCTCGTGCCTTTCAGCTCCTCCGACGGTACTAAAGCCACGCGGAATCCCAAGTCGCAGTACCGAAAGTCGCGCGGCCGCGGAAGGCGGAACGCAGACCGGAGGTCTTTGCCGGGGATGCGCCAGCTCCCGCCGCGCATCACGCGGCCCGGGGCCCCGCCCGGTCCGAGTGGATCGACACCGCCCCTAAGTTGCTCCACGTGGTCGAAAAACGACAACCCGGCCGTGCCGTCGCGACACCACTCCCAGAGATTGCCGTGCATATCATACAGTCCCCACGCATTGGGGCGATAGCGGCCGACGGGTGCCGTCTTGTCCAGGTATGGCCCATTGGCGGCCCCGTTGTAGGGGGCGTGCCCGAGAAAGTTCGCATCCACGCTGCTCAACCGGTCTCCAAACGCCGTGGCCGTCGTCGTTCCCGCCCGGCACGCGTATTCCCATTGCGCCTCGGTCGGCAACCGATACTCCCGGCCCGACGGAAGACGGTGCCCGCCACGCTCGCTCTCGGTGAACTTGCGGCAGAATTCCTCCGCTTCCGCGTGGCTCACGAGATAAATCGGGTGGTCCGGACCCGCGCCATAGCCCTTACTGGCTCTCCGCTCTTTGATGGTGGCTCCCATGATCGATTGCCACTGGGATTGCGTCACCTCGAACTGGCCCAGCCAAAACCCGCGGCTGAGGGTCACGGTCACGGGGCCTTCGTTTGCACCTCTGTCAGGCTCATTCGTAGGGCTCCCCATTCGGAACGTCCCGGGAGGGCACCAGCAGAGCTTCAGCTTCAGGGCATTGTCGTCCTGCGCTTCTCCGGCGCGGCTGCCTTCCTCGGAGGAAGCAAGCGATCCCGCGGCAGTTCGAGACGTGGTTACGGCGCCAGCGGGAATGGATTCATGGGACTCCTCAACTTTGCGCGCGGTGATCTTTACCTTATCCCAAAAGCCCCACTCGTGTGAGTAGCCGGTGGCTTTGTTTTGGAGTTCAAGGACTACCTGCTGACCCGCGAAACGCGTCAGATCGACCGAAACCGCAAGCCAGCCATTGTGTGCTGTCTTACGTCCGACGGTCGCGTCGTAAAGGCGCTCGCCATTTGCCAACACGATGACTTGCCAATCGCCCACCTTGCTATGTGATACGTCGAACGTGAGCAAGGTCTTCTTGCCCGTCGGCACGTCAATCGTCGACGTGAGAATGCACGGGAGGACTGGGTCAGGGGGGTGCGTGGACAAGACGCGCGGTCGTCCGAAATGCTCGGCCACGATGGCGACACCCCCTGGAATCACCGGCATTTTCGCGGTAAAGCCAGGCGCGACCTCGCCAACGATCTCGGCGATCTCAGCCGGATCGGTGCTGGCGCGCACGCTTTGTCCTCGATCAATGTCGGCGGCTCGTATAGCGGCCAACTCGGCTGGCGTGGGCGACCTGGGGCTCGACTCTCGAGGCTTAACCGGTTGACCACCGGCGGGCTCACGTTTCTCGCCCGTTTCGCGCTGCGCGGGCTTGCTGAGTCGGAGGGTGAACGTTCCACTGGCACCGTTGCCATCCCGCCACACGAAATCGATCTTGTCTCCGAAATTGTCGCTCCTGATCGTCCCGTTGTTGTCGCCACCTGGCCCGCCGCGGATGGCGTGGACATCTTTGGCCAGCCAGCTCGGCTTCCCGTCGTTTATCGTGCCAGTGACGTCCCGCTCAATACTGTCGCCGATCTCAAACTTGGCTGTGAACTTTTCGCCCTTTCGCTCAATGACGGTGAGAACCCTTGGAGGGTTGTCGCTCCCCCAAATCGAGTTTGCTTGGAATGGGTCGCTGGGGGCCGCGACCACGGTGGCATCCGCCTCGGCAGTTTGCGGTTTGCCTGTCTCGCGCTGGGAGCCATCGACCGAGGGGACAGGCGGAACTTGCGTATCGGTTGTCGGTTTAAACGGTTCAAGCGTGCCCACAAGCACTGTGCGTCCGTTGTCCTCCAGCGTCACTTCCTCGCCATAAGCGCTGAATCCATCCTTCTTCAGTTCTACCTTTCGCGTCCCCGGTTTGACCCCAACCTCCGCCTTTTTGCCTCCGTTTTGCCACACGACAGTGACTTTCTCGCCGTCCACATACAAATCGGGGTTGGGCACGTTGACCTCGACGACCAGGGTTCCGTTCGCGGTACGCAGGCGAATAACCCCGCTGGCCCATAACCCGATGGCGATGGAGATCAGGGCGCAGGCGATGCCTGTTACGACCAGTAGGTTGGACCAGACCCGAGGTCTCGCGGGCGGCGGCGACCAGTCTGTCGCGACCGGCTTCGGCTTCCTCACCCGCTGCGTTGGCGCGCCGTCGGAGAGCGGCCCCCGCGCCACCGTGGAAACCTGAAAAATGGCGGCCTTGTCCGCGGGCAGCGGGCTGGGCGCCGTCGGAGCTTGAAAAATGGCGGCATTGTCCACGGTGTTCGGCACCAAGCCGCCCGCGCCAGCCGTCGCGGGCGTCGAACGCAAGAAGTCCGTCAGGGCTGCCGCGAAGGCTTTCATCGAGGGATACCGGTCCGCGGCCGCCTTGGCCATCGCCTTCCGGCAGATCGCATCCAGGGCCGGGTTCAACCCTGGCACGAGCGCTGACGGCGAGGGGGGCTCGGTGTACAAAATCTTGCCGAAGATGGCCGCCATCGAGCCCTCAAATGGCAACCGCCCTGTCAGCAGCTCATAAAGGATCACTCCCAGGCTGTAAATGTCGCTGGCTGGTCCCATCCGCTCCAATTCGCCATTGACCTGCTCGGGCGGCATGTAAGCCGGCGTGCCCAGCATTGATCCCTCTTGGGTCAGCTTCGCGTCTGCCTGGCGGACCTGTTTGGCGAGCCCGAAGTCCATGACCACCGGACTAACCCCGGTAACCATCATGATGTTACTTGGTTTCAGGTCGCGATGGATCACTTCCCTGACGTGCGCGGTCTCGAGCGCGACGGCCAGCTTGCCGACAATCTCGACCACTCTGCGCTCCGGCTGCGGCTTACCGGTGTAGTCCGAAAGCAGCCGGCCCCTGAGGAACCGCATCGTCAGGTAGTAGACGCCGTCCTGAACTCCCGCATCGTAGATCGGACACAGGTTGGCGTGGTCCAGCTTGGCCGCCGACTTCGCCTCGCGGAGAAAGCGCTCGCGCAACTGCGGGTCGTCGCCGTCGCTGAAATGCGGCACTTTGAGTGCCTCTTCGCGCTCGAGCTCGGTGTTCTCCACGAGGTAGACGGTCCCCATGCCACCGCCGCCGAGCTTCTTCTTGACGCGATAGCGCCCGAACTGCGGGGGCAACTCCGTTGGGACGCTGCTCGGCGTGGCTACGGCGTCGCCGCGATTGCGTTCCGGTGATGTCGACGCGAGTTTTCCCTCGGAAACGCCGGACGCCACCGGCGACCGTTGCTGGTCCGAAGCCGATCCGGGCAGAGAAAAGCCGGAGTACGCCGGGCCGTTGTCGAAGACCTTGAGCGCCGCGTTCCCTTTCTTGAAGAAGGGCGTGAGGGCCTCCGCCACCTCACCGGGGGTCTGGAACCGCCGGGCCGGGTCCTTCGCCATCATCCTGGCGACCAGGGCGGCCAGCTCAGCCGGGACCTCGGGGCGGACCAGGTTCAGCGGGTCGGCGTCGCGAGAGATGTGGGCCTCGTAGACCTCCTGGAGCGAGTTCGCCCGGAACGGCGGGCGCCCGGCGAGGAGGTAGAAGAGGGTGCCGCCGAGGCTGTAGACGTCGGCACGGATGTCGACGTCGGGGCGCCTAAGATCTGCTCGGGGGCGATGAAGTCGGGGGTGCCCAGGACCTGGCCCTCCGAGGTCAGGCGGCCATCCACCTTCTCCTCGCGGGCGACCTTGGCCAGGCCGAAGTCGAGCACCTTGACGGTCGCCCGGTCCCCCTTGCGGGAGAGCATCAGGTTGGCCGGCTTGATGTCGCGGTGGACCAGCCCCTCCTCGTGGGCGTGTTGAAGCCCCAGGGCCGCCTGGTGGACGAAATTGCAGGCGTGGCTGACCGGCAGCGGCCCCTTCGCCTTGACCATCTTCGAGAGGTCGAGCCCCTCGACGTACTCCATGGCGAAGACGATGTTCTCGCCGAGCCGCGTGGCGGAGTACGCGGTCACGATGTTCGGGTGCCGCAGCTTGGCGACGGCCTTCATCTCCCGCAGGAAGCGGTCGAGGAGGCCGGGGCGGTTTATGATCTCACGCCCCATCACCTTCAGCACCTCGTCGCGGCCGAGGAGCGTGTTGTGGGCGAGATAAACGACCCCCATGCCGCCCCGGCCGAGTTCCTTCTTGATGGCGTAATCCGGGTGTTCGCCAGGGCCAAACGGCATCGAACTGGCCGGCGAAGGGCGGGACCGCGGAAACGGCAGACGCCACGTGCGACCTTCGCTGGTCCAGATCGCCAGCGTCTGTGCTCTCGTTCTCGACCATTTCCAGGGTTCTCCAGTGTTTGCAACAAGCCAGGACGAAATGACTTAGTTCGCCGACCAGGCTGGAAATAAGCCGTCGGACACTTCTTGTGAAGCCGGCTCAGTCCCCTCCTTTTTTTGGTCTCGTCCTTCATGCCACGCAGCCGTTCCAGCCGGTCTGCCGACGCCGGATGCGTGCGGAAATGATTCCAAACTTCCTGCTTCAAGGCGTCCGGCACGGTCTCGGGCTTCGGGTCCGATCCGGCATCGCCCTCGGCTTTCTGGTGTTCGATGAAATGCTCCGTGAAGCTCAAGGCTTCCTCACGCGTCCGCCCGATCTGAATCAACCGGTGAAAGGCGTATGCATCCGCCTCGTATTCGAGCTCTTTTGAAAACGCCAGTTGATACTGCCGGTAGATGAGCTGCACCGCAAGTTCAGCGGGTTGCCCGGCAATCTTCGCTGCCTGGACGGCATAGGTCATGTTCCGCACGCAATGCTTCAGGTCCACGTGTCCGATTTCGTGCCCGAGCACGAACTGCAATTCGGCATCGTTAGCGACGAATTTCAGCAGTCCCTTATTGACGTAAATGTACCCTCCGGGAATGGAACACGCATTGATTTCGGGTGCATCCAGAATGGTAAAGGTGTAGGAGATGTCGTGGCGACCAACCTTTTCGATAATCGGCCCCGCCAGGCGCTGCACGCGGTCGTGCTCTTCCGGAGACTTTAAAACCGCGTTCTTCGCGGTCATCAATTCGTGAAATTTTCGTCCGATGTTCCGTTCCTCGTCAACGGTGAGTCCGACCGCCCCTTGCACAACGTCGTCCGCCTGCTTGGCGACCTGGCGGCCAAAGTCGAAAACGTCCTGCACCACGTCCTGCGGCTTGAAGGGCTTCGAGGAGTCGGTGGGGGTTGCGTCGCCGTCGGCCCTTCCCCCCTTGCCGCGGACCGTATCGAGGATGTCGCCAAAAATTTCCGCCGGGAGCCTCTTGGCCTTTTCGCCGGCGGCATCGACACCGCCCCGAATGCCTTCTTTGAGCCCCTCCTTCGCGGCGGCCCCCACTTGATCGGCCACTTTGTCCGCGGCCTCCGTCGCCGCGCGCGTTGCTTCTTTCACGCCCCGCCGAACGGCAAAATACAAGGTGGCCGCCAGCAACACGACGCCGACGGCCACGAACGCTCCCACAAGCGAGTTTTTCATAGATTCTCCGTGTTCTGGTATCTAAGATAGCGGTCTCCTTTTTCGCCAAGTAATGGCCAGTTTCGCCCAGGAATACTGCTGGCGGTTCTCTCGCGGGAATCTTGCTATTCTCGTTGCACTTTGCCGTCGCCTTCGGTGAAATTTCGAGTCCCTCTGAAAGTGGAAAGTAATTTCCTTTGCCTTCAATTTGCCCTGCGCGGAAGTGGACGGAATCCTTGGTAAATTGTTCGCTCCACGAGATGGTGTCGCCGTCAATCTCCCCCTCGATTCCGAGCTGACCTTTGCCATTGTCGATCATTAAAGCCGTTGAACTTTGCGCCGTTACGCTCTCGAACGTGTAACTCGTAACTTACGGTGTTGCCGGCCAACTCCCCTTTGCGGTACGTTCGAGTCCCCCTTCCAGACGCTTCCCGCGGGTAGGGGGTCAACCGCGGCTACCGGCTGATCCCGTTTCTCGGGAACTGAATTGGACAGTTGGGGCGGATTGCCCGCCGGGAGCTTCGGACGGCCTTCTGACGGAGCGTTCGTCGGTGCCCGGGCGGCGGAGTCCAGCAGGCAGAGCCGTTCCAAAGCACGCTTCCATCCGGTGAGGTTACGCTGATGTTTCAAAATCTCCAAGTGCTCAACCCCGTCTGCACAGACCCACTCGGCCGTTAGGGAAGGAATTGTCTGTTGCCTGATAATGAACAGCAAGGCTGCCATTGTCGTAGACATAGCAATCAAACTGATTGCCACGAACGCTCACCCTTAACTGATACCACTTTTGCGATTCGATTGGGAGGCGCTGCACTTTAATGAGACCGTATTTACCCCTTTCGATTTTATCCAGAGTGCAAGATATACCGGTGTCTCCGCCGATACAGAATTGGATCTTGTTGTCGTTATCCAATGCCCGCAAAATCAGGAAACCCGCTTCTCTTCCTTGCATGCGATAAAGATCAGCAGTGAAGTCGTAGTCTGTCCAGTCCGCTCTGCCGAAAAGGATAAGGTCCGGAAAACCGTTACCATCTGCCTGCACCAATTCTTCCCCTTCAAGCAGCCATCGGCCCGCGTAGGTCGTGAAGTTCTCGGCGGCTTTCGTCCAACCGGGACCGACGCCGCCTATCGTCCGGCCGGCATTCGCTGCCTGCCCCTTTTCCGCTGTTGACTTGCTCGGGTCAGGCCTCTGCGAACAGGCCCTTTGCCTGTTTTGTGCTGCGCGGCATGGACCGGGGCGTCAGGCAGGTCTTGCGTTGAGGGCGTCGATGTATTGGTGACGAGCCTGGCGACGAGCAGGGTGCGTCCATCGTCCCATCGAGCGTCACCTCCCCGCCAAAAGCACGGAACCCGCCCTTCTTCAGTTCTACCTTTCGCGTCCCCGGCTTGACCCGGACCTCCGCCTTCACGCCTCCATTTTGCCAGGTGATGGTGACTTTCTCGCCGTCGACGTACAAGTCGGGGTCGGGCTCGTTGACCTCGATGACCAGGATTCCGTCCGCGGTACGCACGCGAAACACCCCGCCGGCCCAAAGGCCGATGGCGATGCTAAGCAGGACGCAGGCGACGCCGACCGCCAGGCCGATGCCGATGCGACGTTTGCTCTGGCCCTCGTCGCCCGTCGCGCCGGCCGTTTGGATCGTCTTGCGCGCGCCTTTGGGGCGGCGAATCGCCGAGGGCGCCATCGCTTCCCCCGGCGTCGGGGGAGTGCGCGGGTCTTGCCCGCGGCGCCACCGTTGGGGCTTGGAAAACGTCGCTGTTGCCCACGGGCTGGCGTCCCGGCGCGACCGTGGGGGTTTGAAAAATGGCGGCTTTGTCCCCGGCGGTCGGCGCCAGTTGGAAAACGTCGCTGTTGCCCGCGGTCTGGCGTCCCGGCGCGACCGTGGGGGTTTGAAAAATGGCGGCTTTGTCCCCGGCGGTCGGTGCCACGTTGTCGGCGCCAGCCGTCGCGGGCGTCGAACGCAAGAAGTCCAGCAGGTCCTTCGCGAAGGCTTTCATCGAGGGATAACGGTCCGTGGACGCCTTAGCCATCGCCTTCCGGCAGATTCCGTCCAGGGCCGGGTTCAACCCCGGCACCGGCGCTGAGGGCACCGGCGGCTCGGTATAGAGGATTTGGCCGAAGATCATCGCCATCGTGCCCTCAAACGGCAATCGCCCCGTCAGCAGCTCGTAGAGGATCACACCCAGGCTGTAAACGTCGCTGGCCGGTCCCATCTGCTCTAATTCGCCGTTGACCTGCTCGGGCGGCATGTAGGCTGGCGTGCCCAGCATCGACCCCTCCTGTGTCAGCTTCTGGTCCGGCTGCCGGACCTGCTTGGCCAGCCCGAAGTCCATGACCACCGGGCCGACACCGGCAACCATCATGACGTTACTGGGCTTCAGGTCGCGGTGGATCACTCCCTTGCCGTGGGCGGCCTCCAGCACCTGCGCAGCTTGGTCACGATCTCGACCGCCTTGCGGGCCGGCTGCGCCTGGCCGGTGTAGTCCGACAGCAGCTTGCCCTTGAGGAAGCCATGGTCATGTAGTAGACACCGTCCAGCACTCCCGCGTAGTAGACCGGGCACAAGTTGGCGTGATCCAGCTTGGCGGCCGACCGCGCCTCGCGGAGAAAGCGCTCGCGGAGCTGCGGGTCGTCGCCGTCGCCGAAGTGCGGGACTTTAAGCGCCTCCTCGCGCTCCAGTTCGGTGTTCTCCACCAGGTAGACGGTCCCCATGCCGCCGCCACCCAGTTTTTTCTTGACGCGATAGCGCCGAACTGGGGCGGCAACTCCGTGGGGCTGCTGCCACCCCTGTCAACACTGTCGCCGCGCTGGGATTCCGCAGTCGTAGCCACCGCCTGCCCCGCTGGAACGGAAGACCGTACTTGCGGCCCGTGCTTCCCCAAATCGCCAGCGCCTTGGCTCTCGTTCTTCGTCATTTCCAGGGGCCTCCAGTGCTTGCAACGAGTCGCCCTGGCGGGCGACAAAGTTCAGCCCACGTCACACCGTTCGCGAAACCCTACGCTTGTTTCCATGATTTCCCTCAACAGCCGTCGACATCTGTCCCTGGGGGTCATTAACGGGGCCGAATTCTCTTTCCGGCCCGCTTCTTAGCAGGTTGCCTCGTGGATATCTGTCGCTGGGGATTATTAACGGGGCCGAGGGCCTTCGGCATGCCTTTCAGTTCCTCCGTCGGCACTCGAGCCACGCGGAACCCAATGCTTGCGCTCGCGTTGGGGGGGTCAGGGATGAAGATCTCCGAGCAGCAGTTCCTGCCGCTGTCGAACCAGCTCCCGCTGCGGACATGCCCAGGCGTGGTCGTGAACTCCTTGACGTTGCCGTGCATGTCGTGAATCCCCCAGGCATTGGGGCGATACGAACCGACCTCCACCGCCTTCTGGAGGTTGGGTCCCTTCGGTGCCCCGTTGTGGGGCCAATCCCCGTTAAAGTTCGCCTGCGTGCTGTCCAACTGGTCGCCGAACGCCGTGGCCGTCGTCGTTCCCGCGCGGCACGCGTATTCCCACTGCACCTCGGTCGGCAGCCGATACGCCCATCCCGAGGGCAGCCTGCCAGCGTTCCGCTCCAGGTCCGTCAGCTTCCGGCAGAATTCGATTGTCTCGTCGCGGCTCACATTGTAGATCGGGTGCCGATCTCCCTTCCCCTTGTCCATTGATTGGGACGGCATCGAGCCCATCAGACCCGCCCATTCCGACTGCGTCACTTCGTATTTACCCATCCAGAAGCCCCGCGTCGTCCCGGTAGGGCACCAGCAGAGCTTCAGCTTCAGAGCATTGTCGTCTCGCTCTTCGCCGGCGCGGCTCCCTTCCTCGGGGGAATCTGGTAGATTCGGCTCGAGCGTTGCAACAAGCACTGTGCGTCCGTGGTCCTCCAACGTCACTTCGTCGCCATAAGCGCTGAATCCATCCTTCTTCAGTTCTACTTTTCGCGTCCCCGGTTTGACCCCGACCTCCGCCTTTTTGCCTCCGTTTTGCCACACGACGGTGACTTTCTGGCCGTCCACGTACAAATCGGGGTTGGGCACGTTGACCTCGACGACCAGGGTTCCGTTCGCGGTACGCAGGCGAATAACCCCGCTGGCCCATAAGCCGGTGGCGATGATCAGCAGGGCGCAGGCGACGCCGACCGCCAGGCCGATGCCGATGTGACGTTTGTTCTGCCCTTCGTCGTCCGTCGCATCGGCCGTTTGGATCGTCTGGTGCGCGCCTTGGGGGCGGCGAATCACCGAGGGCGGCTTCGCTTCCCGCGGCGTCGGGGGAAGCGAAGGTCTTTCCCGCGGCGCCACCGTTGGGGTTTGGAAAACGTCGCTGTTGGCCGCGGGCTGGCGTCCCGGCGCGACCGTGGCGGCTTGAAAAACAGCGGCTTTGTCCCCGGCGGTCGGCGCCAGTTGGAAAACGTCGCTGTTGTCCGCGGGCTGGCGTGCCGGCGCGACCGTGGGGGTTTGAAAAATGGCGGCATTGTCCACGGTGTTCGGCACCAAGCCACCCGCGCCAGCCGTCGCGGGCGTCGAACGCAAGAAGTCCGTCAGGGCTGCCGCGAAGGCTTTCATCGAGGGATACCGGTCCGCGGCCAACTTGGCCATCGCCTTCCGGCAGATCGCATCCAGGGCCGGGTTCAACCCTGGCACGAGCGCTGACGGCGAGGGGGGCTCGGTGTACAAAATCTTGCCGAAGATGGCCGCCATCGAGCCCTCAAATGGCAACCGCCCTGTCAGCAGCTCATAAAGGATCACTCCCAGGCTGTAAATGTCGCTGGCTGGTCCCATCCGCTCCAATTCGCCATTGACCTGCTCGGGCGGCATGTAAGCCGGCGTGCCCAGCATTGATCCCTCTTGGGTCAGCTTCGCGTCTGCCTGGCGAACCTGTTTGGCGAGCCCGAAGTCCATGACCACCGGACTAACCCCGGTAACCATCATGATGTTACTTGGTTTCAGGTCGCGATGGATCACTTCCCTGACGTGCGCAGGTCTCGAGCGCAACGGCCAGCTTGCCGACAATCTCGACCACTCTGCGCTCCGGCTGCGGCTTACCGGTGTAGTCCGAAAGCAGCCGGCCCTTGAGGAACCGCATCGTCAGGTAGTAGACGCCGTCCTGAACTCCCGCATCGTAGATCGGACACAGGTTGGCGTGGTCCAGCTTGGCCGCCGACTTCGCCTCGCGGAGAAAGCGCTCGCGCAACTGCGGGTCGTCGCCGTCGCTGAAATGCGGCACTTTGAGTGCCTCTTCGCGCTCGAGCTCGGTGTTCTCCACGAGGTAGACGGTCCCCATGCCACCGCCGCCGAGCTTCTTCTTGACGCGATAGCGCCCGAACTGCGGGGGCAACTCCGTTGGGACGCTGCTCGGCGTGGCTACGGCGTCGCCGCGATTGCGTTCCGGTGATGTCGACGCGAGTTTTCCCTCGGAATCGCCGGACGCCACCGGCGACCGTTGCTGGTCCGAAGCCGATCCGGGCAGAGAAAAGCCGGAGTACGCCGGGCCGTTGTCGAAGACCTTGAGCACCGCGTTCCCTTTCTTGAAGAAGGGCGTGAGGGCCTCCGCCACCTCACCGGGGGTCTGGAACCGCCGGGCCGGGTCCTTCGCCATCATCCTGGCGACCAGGGCGGCCAGCTCAGCCGGGACCTCGGGGCGGACCAGGTTCAGCGGGTCGGCGTCGCGAGAGATGTGGGCCTCGTAGACCTCCTGGAGCGAGTTCGCCCGGAACGGCGGGCGCCCGGCGAGGAGGTAGAAGAGGGTGCCGCCGAGGCTGTAGACGTCGGCACGGATGTCGACGTCGGGCGCGCTTAAGATCTGCTCGGGGGCGATGAAGTCGGGGGTGCCCAGGACCTGGCCCTCCGAGGTCAGGCGGCCATCCACCTTCTCCTCGCGGGCGACCTTGGCCAGGCCGAAGTCGAGCACCTTGACGGTCGCCCGGTCCCCCTTGCGGGAGAGCATCAGGTTGGCCGGCTTGATGTCGCGGTGGACCAGCCCCTCCTCGTGGGCGTGTTGAAGCCCCAGGGCCGCCTGGTGGACGAAATTGCAGGCGTGGCTGACCGGCAGCGGCCCCTTCGCCTTGACCACCTTCGAGAGGTCGAGCCCCTCGACGTACTCCATGGCGAAGACGATGTTCTCGCCGAGCCGCGTGGCGGAGTACGCGGTCACGATGTTCGGGTGCCGCAGCTTGGCGACGGCCTTCATCTCCCGCAGGAAGCGGTCGAGGAGGCCGGGGCGGTTTATGATCTGACGCCCCATCACCTTCAGCACCTCGTCGCGGCCGAGGAGCGTGTTGTGGGCGAGATAAACAACCCCCATGCCGCCCCGGCCGAGTTCCTTCTTGATGGCGTAATCCGGGTGTTCGCCAGGGCCAAACGGCATCGAACTGGCCGGCGCGAACGGCGGGACCGCGGAAACGGCAGACGCCACGTGCGACCTTCGCTGGTCCAGATCGCCAGCGTCTGTGCTCTCGTTCTCGACCATTTCCAGGGTTCTCCAGTGTTTGCAACAAACCAGGAGGAGATGACTCAGTTCCGTCTCGGCGCATTTCTTTGCCTTGATCAGTTTCAAGGGGCTCGACACTCTGACCCTCCCCTCCAGATATTCGATTCTTGGAGACAGCTCCACGCGCAAGGTTGTCCTGGCGATTTTGAGGACAGGATTGGGGAGCCCGACGGGGAGTTCAATCGGCGGCATCTGATCGGTGATATCCACTTTCGCGGTGGCGCCGACGCCTTCGTGGCGCAGATTTAAATTCAACGTGACGTCTTTGATTTTGACGAAGAGTTGGTTCTTCTTCTTATCGTATTTCACCTCGAGGCTCGCCGTGCACCTTGTCCTCGTATTTGAGCGGCGCGACGGCCACCGCCACGTCGGCTTCAAAACGGGCCGCATCCTTCTCGATGCTGATCTTTGGATTGCTGACGACCGCCACCCAGAACGCTTCGACCTCCACGAACCCGACGACCGGCACTTCCACTCTCACCGGACTCGTCCCTCGCAACGTGAGCGGCATTGCGGCGGCGGCAATACGCGTCACGGCGTCCTGCGACACGGTGATCTCGAGATCCGCCGATAGATTGGAATCGGGAGCGAGTTGTTCGCTTGTTCTTTTAGGCGTTTTCGGCGGCTTGGCCAGCGTCGTCCTGCCGGCGATTGAGCGAACAACAGGACGCATGTGGCCAGTAAAATCCAGACTCGTCGTGTCATGAAATTCTCCAGGCGGAAGCCGCCGCCGTCGGTAAATGTGTTGGGCGCGGAAGACCATTTGAATACAGCCGACCAGGCTGGAAATAAGCCGTCGGACAATTCTTGTGAAGCCGGCTCAGTCCCCTCCTTTTTTGGTCTCGGCCAGTTTCGCCCAGGAGTGCGCCGCGGTTTTCTCGCGGGAACGTCGCTATTCTCGTTGCACTTTGCCGTCGCCTTTGGTGAAATTTCGATGCCCTCGAAAGTGGAAAGTAATTTCCTTTGCCTTCAACTTGCCCTGCGCGCGGAAGTGGACTGCCGAAGTCATGGCCAATTGTTCGCTCCACGAGATGGTGTCGCCGTCAATCTCCCCCTCGATTTCGAGCCGATTTTTGCCATTGTCGATCTTGTAGCCTTTGAACGTGGTGCCGCTACGCTCTCGAACGTATAACGCGTAATTTACGGTGTTGCCGGCATATGCCCCTTTGCGGTACGATCGAGTCCCCTTCCAGACGCTTCCCGCGGGTAGGAGGTCAACTGCGGCCACGGGCTGCACGCCAATCACCCCGCCGGCCCATAAGCCGATGGCGATGATCAGCAAGACGCAGGCGACGCCGACAGCCAGGCCGATGCCGATGTGAAGTTTGCTCTGGCCTTCGTCGCCCGTCGCTTCGGCCGTTTGGATCGCCTTGCGCCGCCTTTGGGGCGGCGAATCACCGAGGGCGCCATCGCGTCCCGCGGCGTCGGGGAAAGCGAAGGTCTTGCCCGCGGCGCCACCGTTGGGGCCTGGAAAACGTCGCTGTTGTCCGCGGGCTGGCGTCCCGGCGCGACCGTGGGGGTTTGAAAAATGGCGGCTTTGTCCCCGGCGGTCGGCGCCAGTGGGAAAACGTCGCTGTTGCCCGCGGGCTGGCGTCCCGGCGCGACCGTGGGGGTTTGAAAAATGGCGGCGTTGTCCCCGGCGCTCGGCGCCAGGTTGCCGGCGCCAGCCGTCGCGGGTGTCGAACGCAAGAAGTCCAGCAGGTCCTTCGCGAAGGCTTTCATCGAGGGATAACGGTCCGTGGACGCCTTGGCCATCGCCTTCCGACAGATTCCGTCCAAGGCCGGATTCAGCCCCGGCACCAGCGCTGACGGCAACGGCGGCTCGGTATAGAGGATTTGGCCGAAGATCATCGCCATCGTGCCCTCAAACGGCAACCGCCCCGTCAGCAGCTCGTAGAGGATCACCCCCAAGCTGTAAACGTCGCTGGCCGGTCCCATCTGCTCTAATTCGCCGTTGACCTGCTCGGGCGGCATGTAGGCCGGCGTGCCCAGCATCGACCCCTCCTGCGTCAGCTTCTGGTCCGGCTGCCGGACCTGCTTGGCCAGCCCGAAGTCCATGACCACCGGGCCTGTACCGGCAACCATCATGACGTTACTGGGCTTCAGGTCGCGGTGGATCACTCCATTGCCGTGGGCGGCCTCCAGCGCCTGGGCCAGCTTGGTCACGATCTCGACCGCCTTGCGAGCCGGCTGCGCCTTGCCGGTATACTCCGAGAGCAGCTTGCCATTGAGGAAGCGCATGGTCATGTAGTAGACGCCGTCCAGCACTCCCGCGTAGTAGACCGGGCACAAGTTGGCGTGATCCAGCTTGGCGGCCGACCGCGCTCGCGGAGAAAGCGCTCGCGCAACTGCGGGTCGTCGCCGTCGCCGAAGTGCGGGACTTTGAGCGCCTCCTCGCGCTCCAGTTCGGTGTTCTCAACCAGGTAGACGGTCCCCATGCCGCCGCCACCCAGTTTTTTCTTGACGCGATAGCGCCCCGAACTGGGGCGGCAACTCGATTGGGCTGCCGCCACCCCTGCCAACAGCGTCGCCGCGCTGGTATTCCGCGGTCGTAGCCACCGCCTGCCCTGCTGGAACGGAAGACCGTACTTGCGGCCGTTGCTTCCCCAGATCGCCAGGGCCCTCGCTCTCGTTCTTCGTCATTTCCGGGGGCCTCCAGTGGTTGCAACGAGTCGCCCTGTCGGGCGAGACAGTTCAGGCCACGTCACGCCGTTCGCGAAACCCTACGCTTGTTTGGGGAAATAAATGGAACATGATTCGCTTCAACTTCGCGAGGTGATCTTTACCTGATCCCAAAAGCCCCACTCATGTGAGTAGCCGGTTGCTTTGTTGAGGAGTTGAAGGACTACCCGCTGACCCGCGAAACGCGTCAGATCGACCGAAACCGCAAGCCAGCCATGCTGTGCCGTCTATAGCGGCCAACTCGGCCGGCGACTTGGGGGCGCGACTCTCGAGGCTTAACTTGACCACCACCGGCGGTCTCACGTTTCTCGCCCTTTTTGTGCTGCCGGGCACCGACCGCTCGTCCAACTCGAGGAGGCATCGGTGAATTCGGCTCGAGCCTGACAGTAAGTTCCGTGCGTCCGTGGTCTTCGAGCGTCACTTCCTTACCATAAACGCTGAACCCTTTCTTCTTAAGTTCTACCTTTCGCTTCCCCGCGTTGACCCCGACCTCCGCCTTCATGCCTCCGTTTTGCCAACTTACGGTGACTTTCTCGCCGTCCACGTACAACTCGGGGTTGGGTTCGTTGACCTTGATGACCAGGATTCCGTCCGCGGTACGTGCGCGAAACGCCCCGACGGCCCAAAGGCCGATTGCGATGGTAAGCAGGGCGCAGGCGACGCCAATTCCGACCGCTTGGCTTGACCAGAACCACGGCTGAGGCGGTGGACCTGCTTCGAATGCCTTCTCCGACGGCAAATCGTCTCGGTTCCTCGACGGCTTCGCGGACGGCCGCGACCGTTTTGTCGCGCCGGAAGTCGACTTGACAACTCGCGGCGCCACCGTTGAGGCTTGGAAAACGTCGCTGTTGCCCGCGGGCTGGCGTCCCGGCGCGACCGTGGCGGCTTGAAAAATGGCGGCTTTGTTCCCGGCGGTCGGCGCCAGTTGGAGAACGTCGCTGTAGTCCGCGGGCTGGCGTCCCGGCGCGACCGTGGCGGCTTGAAAAATGGCGGGTTTGTCCCCGGCGGTCGGCACCAGGTTACCGGCGCCAGCCGTCACGGGCGTCGAACGCAAGAAGTCCAGCAGGTCCTTCGCGAAGGCTTTCATCGAGGGATAACGGTCCGTGGAGGCCTTGGCCATCGCCTTCCGACAGATTCCGTCCAAGGCCGGGTTCAGCCCCGGCACCAGCGCCGACGGCAACGGCGGCTCGGCATAGAGGATTTGTCCGAGAATCGCCGCCATCGTGCCCTCAAACGGCAACCGCCCCGTCAGCAGCTCATAAAGGATCACACCCAGGCTGTACACGTCGCTGGCCGGGCCCATCCGCTCCAATTCGCCGTTGACCTGCTCGGGTGGCATGTAAGCCGGCGTGCCCAGCATCGACCCCACCTGGGTCAGCGTGTGGTCCGGCTGCCGGACCTGCTTGGCGAGCCCGAAGTCCATGACCACCGGGCCGACACCGGCAACCATCATGACGTTACTCGGCTTCAGGTCGCGGTGAATCACTCCCTTGCCGTGCGCGGCCTCCAGCGCCTGCGCCAGCTTGGTCACGATCTCGACCGCCTTGCGAGCCGGCTGCGCCTTGCCGGTGTAGTCCGACAGCAGCTTGCCCTTGAGGAAGCGCATGGTCAGGAAGTGGATGCCGTCCAGCACGCCCGCGTCGTAGACCGGGCACAGGTTGGCATGTTCCAGCTTGGCCGCCGATTTCGCCTCGCGAAGAAAGCGCTCGCGCAACTGCGGGTCGTCGCCATCGGCGAAGTGCGGGACTTTGAGCGCCTCCTCGCGTTCCAGCTCGGTGTTCTCCACCAAATAGACGCTCCCCATGCCGCCGCCTCCCAGCTTTTTCTTGACGCGATAGCGCCCGAACTGGGGCGGCAACTCCGTTGGGCCGCTGCCACCCCTGTCAACAGTGTCGCCGCGGGTCGGATTCCGCAGCCATTTTTGAGATCCTCAAACGATTAAGATAATCACCTCAATCAGGACCGAGTGAACGGGATCAGTCCATGCGACGCATTTCAGGATACCTTATGTTTGTTGGGACTGCCCTGCACGCGCCTCAGCAAATCAGCGAAGGCGGGCGCGGCGGCCCTGCCAGTAGAGAATCACCAAGGCCACAAGAATGAAGAAACCAGCGTGGCCCAGCACAAACAGCACGGCGCCGACGAAGCTGCCTTGCTCCACGCCGGCCGGGCTTGCCTCGTCAACGGTCAGCAAGGCGTCCAGACCGCGTTTGCCCCAGTAGACCGTGATGAACACCTGCGCCAGGATTTTGCTAAGGCCAGCCAACGGGTTCATGCCTCCCGACAGGATGATTTGCGGGAGAACGGCGACTGGAATCAGGGTAATGGCCATTTCCTCGGTGCGTGCGACCGCGGAGATCGCCAGTCCCAGGGCAACACCAGACGCCGCCAGGCACGTGAGCACCAGACACTGCCCCGCGAAAGCGCCGGGCGGATCGCACCACAGCTTGACAATGCCCGCCAGGACCAGGGCTTGCAACCCACTGAAGAGCATGATTAGCAGGAACTTGGAGCAGTAATAACTCCCGACCTGAATGTTGAAGTCGCGCTCGCGCGTGTAGATGGCGCGTTCCTTGACAATCTCCTTGGCGGCGTTATTGCAGCCAAACCAGAAGCTGCTCACCGACAGCAGAAAGAGCAGGCGGAGCGACTTCTGGGAGTAATCGATGGCGCCGTTGGGGTCTGATGGATTGGACGGATTGGCCACCCGCTCCAACTGGCCGAAGAGGATCACCAAGAGCGCCGCCACCAGAACGCTCTGGAACAGCATGATCACGAGCGCTGGGTAGTCGACGCGCCAGATGGCGAAGTAGCGTCGCGTCAGGATGTCGGTCTGCGCAAGAACAGGCGGCGCTTCTCGGCCGGCTTACTCACCGGAAGGCGAACTGCCGGCGGGACTTTCTGCTTCGGTAATCGCTCGAGCACATAGCGGCGAAAGAGCGCACTGGCCTTGAAGAGCTTCTGCCAGTGTTCGACCGGTTGCTCGGCCAGGCGTTCGTAGACGTCGCCGAGCCGCTCGATGCCAAAGTACTCGAGCGCCTCGGCCGGTTTGCCGAAAAAGGCCAGCCGGCCGCCCGCGGTCAGGATGGCGACCAGGTGGCAACTCCGCTCGACGTTGGCCAGGCTGTGGGTGATGCACACCACGGTCTTGCCGGTGTCGGCCATCGAGCGGAACAGGTCCATCATGTCGCGGTCGGTCTGCTCATCCAGGCCCGAGGTGACCTCATCCAGGAAGAGCAGGCTGGGCTTGGTCAAGATCTCGTTGGCCAGGCTGGCGCGTTTGACCTGCCCACCGCTGAGGTAGCGGATGAGGGTGGCGCCGCTGTTGCAGACTCACCGCCACGAGGGTGTCGCCGACGCAGGCCTCGACCTCGTCCCCGCCGAGGTCCGGCGGCAAACGCAGCCGGGCCGTGTACCGAAGGGCGTCGCCCACGGCCAGCGAATCGTGGAGAATGTCCCGTTGCGGCACCACGGCGATGTCGTGCTTGAGTGCGTCGAAGTGGGCGTGCAGGTCCTGGCCATTGACCAGCACGTTGCCGCCGTCGGGCTTCGTCCGCCCGCTCAAGGCCGACAGCAACGTCGTTTTGCCGGAACCGGACGGTCCCAGCAGGCAGACGAACTCGTGGGGCCGAATGACCAGTGTGATGTTGTCCAATAGGGTCAACGGCTGGCCGGTCTCGCGGTCAGTGACCACGCGGGAGATGCCGCGGGCCACCAGCTCGACGTTGTCCGCGCGGGAGCGCGGCACCAGCGCCCACCCGTTAAATTGGAGTGCATAGGGACCAATGTCGATCAGGTCGCCGGACTCGACCGTGGCCGGTTGACGGACGCGCACGCCGTTAAGGTAGGTACCGTTGGCGCTGTTGAGATCGACCAGGATCGCCCGGTCGTTTTGCAGGGTGATATGAGCATGCATGCGCGAGATTTGCGGATGCGCCAGGAGAATATGCACCCGGCCTTCGTCCCGGCCGATGAGCATCTTGCCCGACAGGGGAATGGGTTTCAGCTCCTCGGCAGGCGGGGGTAGTACGGCCGCGCCGGGGGAGCCAGCCATTACGGTCATCAGGGGCTCGGGGTGGGCGGACGCCTTGCTACCAGCGCGGCCGGGTTTGCCCGCAAAGGAGTCAGCGGGGGCGCGTTCCCGACCCTCGGCCGACGAATCCCTGGCGAGGTACACAAACTCGCAGTTGCCGGCTTGCAGCCGATCCTCGTGCGCCAAGGGAGTAGGCGCTGATCGATTGCCCGTTGTGGTACGTCGGACTGGTGCGCGACAGGGGCTCGACGTAATGCTGAGCTTCGACGCGGATAATACGGAACTGCTGGCGCGAACAATTCAGATCGAGAACGGTCAAATTAGCCGTTTCGCTGCGACCGATCACGAAGGAGGCGCTGCCGAGCAGCGCGTGCAGGCTCTTGTTCCCCGGATCGTAGAGAGCAGGGTAAGAGGATTTGAGCACTTAAGAATTCCTCTGGCTGCTGGTCCGAAAACCGGCAAAGCGTTGCGGCACCATATCCAGGTCGCAAGAAACCACGTCGCGGAGCCCGGCGCCCGAGATGCTGCACGGTTTGCGGCAGATGACCCTGCCCAGAACGGCGGTGGCGCCCAAACCGCCCACGGCGAACCAAGGCAAGAATAGCAATTGTGAAGTTACATAACAACCTTTCAACTTCATGACGACGAAACAGCTCTGCTCGTTCGCCCGGTCACGGCCAGAATCTCTCTTACCGTTACGGTTTGAGATCCGACGACGCGATGATCTCGGCGCCGCTGCCCGCGTTTACGGCAGCCTGCCTTCGCAGCAGTTGAACGTGCGAAGTCGTGCCGGCGATGTTCCGCGAGTGATCGTCGGGCAGTGCATCGAGGCGGCCTACGCCGACGCGCTCGATCAAAATTGCTGACCGGCTCTGCCTGAAGTCAGCAGTCCCGAGGTAAACCACGCGAACGCGATCCTGTCCAGCGGGCAAAAGGACCATGTTGAGCGTCGCTTCGCCAGCTTGCAAGTCAGCCGTGCCAAGGCGGGTGCCGCCGGCCAGGAACGCGACGGTGCCGGTTGGATTCAACTGGGGGCGTCTGAGATCGGCGACCCTGGCGGTCAGAATGACCGGCCGTCCGAATGCCGCCGCCCCGGGCTTGATCGAAAGGAACGTGCGTGTGGACAAGGACTTGGAGCTCGGCGAAAAGGATCGCAGTTCTTGTGCAGGCCGGGGCGGCGCGGCGGGCGGTGGTGTCGCTGGCAACGTTGAAGTCGGCGTCGGGCTTCGTGCGGAGGTCGGCGTCGGCGTTGGCGTGGGTGACGGGGTTAGTATCGGGGGTAGCAACGGTGTTGGCGTGGGTAACGGGGTGGGCGTCGGTGTAGGAGTTGGTGTCGGAGTGGGAGTGGGAGTTGGTGTCGGAGTCGGAGCGGGAGTTGGTGTCGGCGTCGGAGTGGGAGTTGGTGTCGGCGTCGGAGTCGGAGTGGGAATTGGTGTCGGAGTCGGTGCGGGAGTTGGTGTCGGCGTCGGCGTGGCAGAACCGGGAATCACTGCGATGTCCCTGGGGTAGGATAGCCCCGTGATGAGCGAAGCGTTGACCGTGGCGCCGGAGGTCGTGTACTCGCCAATCACGTCCTCGTAACCGGTGTTAGTCGAGACAAAAAGGTCCGACCCGTACACTGCGATGCCCCAAAGCGCGTATGGAACCTTGATCAGCGTGCCTTCGACCTTGGCGCCGGAGGTCGTGTACTCGCCAATCCTGCCGTCACCGTTCGCGACAAAAAGGTCCGACCCGGACACCGCGATGCCGAACGGACCACCTAACCCACTGACGAGTGAGGCGTTCACCGTGGCGCCGCTGGTCGTGTATTCGCCAATCGTGTTGGCAGACTCGTTCGCGACAAAAAGGTCCGGCCCGGACACCGCGATGCCGGGGGCGTAGTCTAACCCCGTGATGAGCGAGGCGTTCACCGTGGCGCCGCTGGTCGTGTATTCGCCAATCGTGCTGCCGTCAGTGACAAAAAGGTCCGACCCGGACACCGCGATGCCGAACGCACCACCTAAGTCACTGATGAGTGAGGCGTTCACCGTGGCGCCGCTGGTCGTGTATTCGCCAATCGTGCTGCCGTCAGTGACAAAAAGGTCCGACCCGGAAACCGCGATGCCGATGGGCAAGTCGTCTAAACCCGTGATGAGCGAGGCATTCACCGCGGCGCCGGTGGTCGCGTCGTATTCGCCGACCGAGCCATTGTTCACGACATATATTGTAGAGAGTAGCCTGCGAGGCTCCAAAAGCTCTAACGCTGGACGCCTCTTAAGCGACGCTCGTCTTTTCAACCCGCTCGTCGACCGGCCCAATCGCTGTCGCTGACGCCATCCGAACGGCTGATAATCGTGAAGTAAGGGATTCGGAAAGTAATAACTACCCCAGTTTGGGGGTTCGACCGTCGATCTCGAGGAACCATTTCCCCAAGTCGGCATCGCGGTTGACGTTTTTCTCGATGGCTATCATTTCCGCAACCGAGAGGCGAACGCCCCTTTTGTAGACGGCGTCCACAAGTTCGGTCGTTGGATATTTGCCGTTCCAAGTCATGGTGCGGGCGAATCCCAGTATGACCTCGCGACTATCCAAGAGTTCCCCGTTCCAGTGCTGCTCAAGCACTCCCCATGCGTGTTCGATCGCGTTGTATTTGCTGTGGTACGGCGGATAGTATGCCAGGCGCACCAACAGGCTATGGGTCTGCGCAAAGCCAACCATTCGTTTCAAAAACTGGGTTCGTCGGCTCTGGACTTCCGGACCGTTGTCTTGGTTGATCACCAACGTGTCCACCCGCGGAAACCGTTTTCGCTGCTCGGCCCACCAGCGGTCCAACATGTCCACGACGAAATCGCTGGTTACCGCGGACGTCGTAAAATACAGGGTCAGATCGTCCCATCGTGGCAACAGAATCCCAAACGGATTCAGGATTCCATCGTGTCGGAAATCGTGGTCGGCCCCCTTGCGGACCAGGCGATTCTTGCCGCCACGTGACGACTCGCCAATTTTTACGGTCGCTTTGGCGTCCAACGACAAACGCAAGGCCGTCTCGGATTCATCCGCCGATTGATTGACGGCTTTCAGTTTGCTGAAAATGGCATCCGTCTGCTTGATCTTTTTTTGGGTTTGCACTTGGCCACCTTGGTCAGGTGGAACCCCAGGTAGTTCAGTTTCGTCCGCAACGTTCGCGGAGTCGGCAGTTGGGCTGACGTGTAGCCTTTCTGTTCAATAAGTTGACGGCGAAGTTCCTCACCAGTGAGTCGAGTGTACATGCGACGATTTCGAAATTGCGGATCAGTTTGACTGAACCCCTTGGCGATGTCCCGGATGTCGTCGAGCAGGGTTGGCAGCTTTTCTTCGGCACGCGCCCGACCGCGGGCCACGAAAGCGTCGTGACAGGCAATGCCCGAACGCAATTCGTGCATGCCTTTGCGAATCGTCACCCGGCTCCAGCCAAACTCCACTTCGGCGCGACGTTGCCCGCCACGACCGAGCGATTGCACCGTCCGAGCCATGAAGAGACGACGTTGGTGGCTGCGTAACGCACCAGCCGTTTTGACAATGTTCGCAACGAACCCTTCCGTGAGTTCCACGTTCCCGCTCCTTCCATGAGGAAGAAGCAAACTAGCACTCGCCTCCGATTTTTGGGATATCTAATTCTTTCCGGGTCCCTAAGTTCATCGGCGTCTTCCCAGTAAAACTCCTCGATCCGACCCGTAAATGCCTGAAACGCTTAAGAAGAACGCGATTCCGTACCGCCCCAATGGTGGCCAGTCTCAAGGGCATTTCCCATTGGCCCCAAAATGTCAGCACGCAGTCATTCGCTTTTCACGCTGAAGCACGGTTTGCGCATTGTATTTGGGTACCGCGTTGGAAACGTCCTAGTGGCTTGGCTGTCGGCATGCCTGCCACAATCTGACGAACTGAGCCCTCTATAGAGTAGTACGAAGGGTATTAACACGGCCCCGTGCGATTGTGTTCGGCTGGACACCCTAGACCTAAGGTCACATCGATGATGCCTTGCGATGCGGGCACGACCAACCCGACTCTTCTGAACCGCCTGGGTGACTGGCGCGACCACGAAGCGTGGGTCGATTTCGTCACGCGTTATGATCCGGTGATTCGGTCCGCTTCCAGCATCAGCACTAGGCTCGCACGGAGGCTCGTCCTCCCAAGATGTCTCAAAGGGGGCCGCGCGAAGTATATCTTGTAGCGACGATAGGCTGGCGATAAGCCGATGTCAAGCCCCCAGTGCCACGGCCATACACATTTTTCTCTTTTAAGGGTTGTGAAGCGATTTCCCGATGGGAAAGCGGTGTGGAAGGAAGGCAACAGCAGTGCGATCAGAACGGCGATAACTCGGATTCTCGCGATTCTCTTCTGATCGACCCCCAGACGCGAGGCTGCACCGATGACCCGCTACGATCCGGGCACGACCAATCCGGCGCTCTTAAACCGCGTCTGTGACTAGCGCGATCACGAAGCGTGGGTCGATTTCGTCAGACGTTATGACCGGGCGATCCGGCTTTCGTGCCGCCGATATCGGATCAGCGCCGAGAACGCCGACGAGCTTTGCCAGCGGGTCTGGATCGACCTTGGTAATCGATTCCGACATTCTCGATCGACCCGTTAAGGTAATCGCTGCCCTCGGCATGTCCGATTTTCAACGGGGCTAGCGCTTGAGGGACGGCGACCGAGGATATTGCCGTGCCGAGCGGCCGCCTGATCCGATTCATAATTCGCGTTCGACTGGTTCGGCCCGGGGCCGTCTGCTACGCTTATGGGGAATTTTGGGTCCTTCACTCGGGAGACAATTGGATGGTCGAGGCCATCAAGACGGAGCATCCCCAACATTGCTCGCCTCGATGGCGTTTGCGGTGGCGAGCCCGTCATTGAGGGCTGCGCGTGACCGTGCGCCACGTGGTGACGCTGCACCGGCGGGGCGAAGCCATTCTGGAGATCGCCGAGGCCCTTGGCATCACCGAGGCCCAGGTCTTCGACGCCCTGAGCTGCTTCTTCGATCGTCGCGACGAAATCCTCGCCCTCATCGCCAATGTTCACCACCACCGGAAGGCCGGTCAGAACGATTCTTCCGGCCGTCGCGGCTGCCACGGACTTGTCGAGTTTTCGCGATATGTGCGATATGTGGGTGCCCTTTGGGCGTCATGTCACGCGCGCAATGATCGCGGACAAAAATTTCGGAAAAATTTTTAAACCGCACGCGAGCAATATGTTCTGATCGAAGTTTGCACGACAACCGACATAGGTGCATTAACGAAATTTGCAAACCGCGTTATATTGTTAGTAAAGGGAGTGTGCGAACTTGTACGAAGTGTTTTTCGGAGACGGCCGTTTGCACGATGGCGTGCCAGCTCGCGCCATTCGCATCCGGACGGATCACGAAAGCCCGAAAAGTCGAAACGACGAAAAATCGGAAAGTCGGCCAGCGACGAACACAGTGAGCGGAACTTGCTGTGGGGGAGTGTTCTTGCCGATACGAAGGGTGCCACTGGCCGCTTGCAACGAGCCGTTTTTCTTGCCCCGAACGCGAGTGCGCCTGCGCTTGCCGAATTGTCCTAGATCGTGTATCCGATTCGCTTTCTGAGACAGAGGCCTCGTCGAACCGTGCGATCTTGTGCCAAAAAGTGCCATTTTAACGAATGCAAGTTAGGCTTGCGCGACAATCGGCGAAGAAATGGGCAAAGGGGAAGAGTGCCACCTGAGTGCATCCCCGCGTTACGGCGGGCCGGTTCGCTGGCTGACGTCCTTAGAGCCTATTTCTGCTTTTTGGCGGTTTCAACGGCAGGGCTGTCGGGGCTGAAATAGAAAAACTTCTGGGCTCGCTGGCCCCGAATGTCGCCCAGATAGAGGTTCCCTTGGCGGTCGACGGCGAGCGAGTGAACCCAGTCCAGCTCGCCAGAGCCCTGGCCCTTGGGGAAAGTGGCGAGCCGTGTCACTCGACCGTCGGGCGTGAAAACCATGATCAGTTGATCTTTGGGCGGAACGCCAAGGGTCAATCCGGGGAGGGGCACCTTGGTCCAGCGCATGGGCGCCGATCCACATACATAAATCTCATCATGCTCGGAAATAGTGATGTGCCATGGGACGAGAAGGTCGCGCCATTCATCAAGGAACTCGCCGGCCTGGTCAAAGACCTGAACGCGTGCATTATTGCGATCAGCCACGAGGAGCCGGCCGCGAGAGTCAAGAGCGATCGAGTGGGGCAAGCTAAACTGTCCGGAAGCGGAACCAAGGCTTCCCCAGGTTCCGACGAAATGGCCCAGCTCATTGAAATGGACAATGCGGTTGTTGCCGTAACCGTCGGCGACGAAAATCTCGCCCGCGGGGGTCACCGCCACATCAGTCGGCCGGTTCAAATGCGTCGAGTCTTCCCCGGGCGCATTGGGTGTTCCCAGAGTGAGCAGAAGTTTTCCCTCAGCCGTAAACTTTTTCGCCACGTGGAGCCCGCTGTCTACCAGCCAAATGAATCCATTGGGGTCGATACGAACCTGGTGCGGCTCGCGAAATTGGCCCTGGCCCCAAGAATTCACCAGCGCTCCATCAGTGGTATAAACCTGAACGGGGACCGGTCCGCGATTGAACGTCCAGATCTGATCGCACGGACTAACGGCGATTCCGGCCATGGCGCCCCAGGTAAGCCCCTTGGGACGCGTCGGCCACGAGGGGAGCACTCTGTAGCCGGTGGACAGATTGATTTTTGGATACAAGTTGCGCGCGGGTTTCGGAGCCAGGTCACGCTCTTGAGCCGCCAACGGGCACGCCAGGCAGATCAGAACCCAGCACACGCCAAGACTCGAGAAGGTCGGTCGAGGTGAACGGCAGTCTGCTCCGCCGTGACGGAGCGTCTTTGACATCATGAGGAACACTCGTGGGCGGCTATCGCTGGGCGAACAAGTCGAGGGCGTAATTGCTGTCTGTCTGGATCTCGCGCGGTAGGTCGTTGCGCCGCGAGGGACCAAAATCATTCACGTCGCCGCGATAGCGCACTGGCAAAAGTATAGACCCTTGGCTTATGCTCAACAACCCGTGAGGAGACAAACCATGCCGTTGAAGGTCGCGGCTTTTCCCAAATGTTACATCGAGCAGATCGCGGGCGATCGATCGATGTCGGTCTTCGAGTGGATCGAAATGGCTCGATCGCTCGATGCCGACGGTCTGGAGATGTACGACGGGTTCTTCACCAGTCTTGAGCCGGCTTATCTTGACCAGGTCAGGGACGCGATCGCCGCGGCGGGCTTCGCCATGCCGATGCTCTGCTGCTCACCCGATTTCACGAACCCGGACGCTGACGCCCGAAAGCCGCCGTCGACAGCGAAGCCCGATTGATCGAGGTGGCCCACCGTCTCGGAGGCTCGCGCACCGTCTGTCGGGTGCTCTCCGGTCAGCGCTACCCGGAAATCAGCCGCGAGCAAGGGCTCGCGTGGGTCGTCGATTGTATCAACCAGGTTCTGCCGGTAGCACGCGAGCACGACATCATCTTGGGGCTGGAGAACCACTACAAAGACGGCTTCTGGAAGTACCCGGAATTCGCCCAGAAAAGGGATGTCTTCTTGGAATTGGTTGCCGCGATCCCCGATCACGACCATTTTGGCGTTCAATACGACCCGTCGAACGCCATCGTCGCTGGTGACGACCCGATCGAGCTCTTGCGTGCCGTCGCGCCACGGGTTGTCAGCATGCACGCCAGCGACCGATCTCTGGCCGCGGGCACGACGCTCGAGGACCTTCGTCAAACCGACGGTACTCTCGGCTATTCACTCAACCTTCGTCATGGTGTCACCGGCAAGGGCCTGAACGACTATCACTCGATCTTCCGGGTCCTGGCCGGGCACGACTACAAAGGCTGGGTCAGCATCGAAGACGGCATGAACGGGATGGACGAGATGGCCGAGTCGCTGGCCTTCTTGCGGCGGATGAGCCTTCAATACTTTCCCGATTGAGGATCGCCGATGGAGCGAGTTCGGACCGCGCTGATTGGCTGTGGCAAGGTGGGTCAGATCCACGCACAGGCACTTAGGATGCTGCCTGCGTCGGAGTTTGTTGCCGCATGCGATGTCGATTTGGCCCGCGCGACGTCGTTCGCCGCTCGCTTGAGCGTGAAACCGTACAGCGACGTGGGTCGAATGCTCGATGAGTGTCGCGTGGGGGCGCTTTGCATCGCGACTCCTCATCCGTTGCACGCGGAACCCGCGATCAAAGCGATGAGCGCCGGAGTGCACGTGTTGGTGGAAAAACCGCTGGCGGCCAGCTTGAGTGATTGTGACGCGATGCTCGCGGCGGCGCGAGACAGCGGAACCAAGCTGGGGGTGATCAGCCAGCGCCGCTGGTACGAGCCGGTCGATCGCATGAAGAGGGCCATCGATTCCGGCAAGATCGGCCGGCCGGTTCTCGGCGTCTTCACGATGTATAGCTGGCGCGATCCAGCGTATTACCAGTCGGACCCCTGGCGCGGGCGCTGGGATACCGAAGGCGGAGGCGTGCTGGTGAACCAGTCGCCCCATATGATCGACCTCTTGCAATGGCTGATGAACGATGAAGTCGCCGAGGTCAGCGGCTACTGGGCCAATCTCAATCATCCATCGGTCGCCGTCGAAGACAGCGCCGTCGCGATCCTGCGGTTCCGCAACGGCGGGCTGGGCTCGATCGTCGCCAGCCTCTCACAGAAACCGGGCATTTACACGAAAGTCCACGTCCATGGATCAAATGGCGCCTCCGTCGGCGTCGAAACCGACCGGGGCGCGACCTTCATCGCCGGCGTGTCGACGATCGCCGAACCGCCGCTCAATGACCTTTGGACGATCCCGGGCGAAGAAGAGTTGTTGTCTCGATTTCAAGCCGAGGATCGGGCGCGGTTTCAGCAAATCGACGCCGTGACTCATTATCACTCGCTTCAGATCGAGGACTTGCTGCGGTCGATTCTTGAAGGTCGTCCGCCGCTTGTCACGGGTGACGACGGCCGCCGCGTCGTGGCGATGTTTCAGGCGATTTATCAGTCGAACCGAGAGGGAAGGTCGATCAAACTGGTGTAAGGCACGTCAACCATCGATCCGACACGAGGACACGCTATGCTGTGCATTACGAGACCCGTCTTGATCGCCCTTGTCATCTTACTATCGGCGACAAGATTCCGCCCAAGAACCGCGTCCGGGGCTTGAGGTCCCGGAAGATATTTCCTTCCGCTCAGACACGATCTTGAGCGAAGGCACGCGCATGGCCGCGGAGGTTTTCACCCCGAAGAAGGCGAGCAGCGATCAACTCCCTACGATCGTCATGAGCCATGGCTGGGGCGGCACGGCGGCTCGGCTGCGGCCCGATGCGATCGCCTTCTGCGCGGGCCGGCTATTTGGTGGTAACGTTCGATTACCGCGGCTGGGGCGGTAGCGATGCCCGGCTCATCCTCTCGGGCGGAAAGCCTGAAAAAAAGGACGGCAAATTGATCGCCGAGGTGAAAGAGGTGCGCGGCGTTGTCGATCCGATCGACCAGACGACCGACATCATGAATGCCATCCATTGGGTCGTGGGAGAGCCGCGGTGCGACGCCGGGCGCATCGGGATCTGGGGCTCATCTTTCTCGGGCGGGCACGTTGTCTACGTGGCGGCCCGCGACCCGCGTGAAGGCGTTCGTCAGCCAGGTCGGCTCCATGGACGGGCGCTGGGCGATCAACAACTCCCAGATGCGCGCGTTTACCTTCAGTCAGGGGACCGGCCGGACGCGAGGCAAGATCGGCTATCCCGGCCCCGGTCAGAAGTTCGGCACGCTCACCGGCGCACCAATTATCGAGAAATTCATAGGCTACGTGCCGCTCGAGGACATCAGCCGTTGCAAAGACTGTGCGAAGCTGTTTATTATCGCCGAGAACGAGGAGCTATTCGACAACAAGCAGCACGCGATCCTGCGCACGAACGCGCGACCGGCGTCAAAAAGCTCGTGATTATGCCGGGTATCAAGCACTACGGGATCTACAACGAGGCGCGAGTTAAAGCCCAAAACGAGGCGATTGCTTGGTTCGACCAACATCTGAAACGGTAGCTGGCGCAAATCTTGTCCGGCGTTCTCGCGGTCCAGAGGCTGGCATGATTGATCCTCGACTTCAGGTTCAGTGCACTGCCAGCGGATATCGATTAAGCAGAACCCGTGGGCCTACAGTTCTCCCTTGACCCCCAACTCATGGAAATAGTGGGTGACCTTTTCCTGATTCTCGAGCAGCCAGTCGATTGTCGGCTCACAGCGCATCGCCTTTTTGATGGCCTTGGCCGTCGCCTCACGATGCACGTTAAAGAGGGCCTTGTGGTCGAGATCGTCCACTTTCAATACGGCCGGGTCGAGCCAGACCGAGTAGATGATCCCCAGGTCGTTGACCTTGTCCTTGGGGATGTCGCCTCGCGCACGGCGTCCAAAACACCATTGGCGATCGCCGCCTGGACTGTTCCCATCAGGATGTTGGTGTACTTGCCGCTCTTGACCGTGACCTTGCTCACCATCACGGTCGCCGGCCGGACCTGCACGTCGCTACTCAAGATCGCGAAACGCGGCGAGTGCCCCTTGACCTGGTCGCCGATCAAGTTGGCAAGCGCATGGCCGACCGGGCCGTCCAGCTCGCCGATCACCACCTCGGGCTCGGCGCAGAGGTAATCTTCTGAACCTTCGACCAATGCCTCGCCCGTTCGCAGAACAATCCGCTCACTCATCGCCGCACCTCCTGATAAGTCCCGAGTTTTGATTGCAGGGTTCTAAAAAACTGATCTCGTATCCAGTATCGCCTGCCGGGTCCTTCAGGAAAACCGGTTCGCGATCCCAGCACTGGGTTATTGCCTCGCCCGCCGATTCGTTCTACCATGTGCTAAGATTACGTGAATGATCCGTTTTGCTCAAATGAACAGTGAAACCGTACCGATCGATCCTTCCAACGCGGTCATGCCAACTTGACGAGGTAGTCGTGATTGTACAGCGGCCTCATGCCAACCGACTTAACTTCAAGCCATTCGATCTCGGGGTTTCGGCGCGGTGGCTGCGCAGCAGCGCAGAAAATCGCTGGCGCGGATCGGCAAGAGCCCGCGCGAGGCCGCGCTCATCGAGCGGATTAAGCGGCTCAAAAAGGAGGCGGGCACCCATTCCCCCAGCGCGTGGACGCTGGCCCAGCGTATTCCCGAGTTGCGGCTCAAGGTTGATGCCTGCTTTCTGTCCAATCCCTATGCCACCAAGCTGTTCCTGATGCACTTCCAACGGGAGGTCATCCGGCCCAGGAAACTGCGTCCGCTGCTGGAACTTTACCCGTCGCAAAACCGAGTGATCGCGGCCAATCTGGGCCGTGCTCTCGAGCTTGATCCCGACTCGCTGTTTATCGGTAATGGCGCCATAGAAATCATCCAGGCGATCCTTCAGCGGTTCACGCGGAAAAAAATCCTGGTCAATCTGCCGACATTCTCCCCCTACTACGAGTTTGCGCGGCCCGATACCGAGGTCATTTACAACGTCCTGCGCAAAGAGGATGACTTTCGCTTCGACCCGGCCAGTTATCTCAACCTGGTTCGTCACGAACGACCCGACACGGTCGTGCTCATTAATCCCAATAACCCGGATGGCGGCTATATTCCTCACGCGGTCATGAGAAGATTGTTCGAGGAGCTGCGATTTGTCCCCAACGTGGTCGTCGACGAGAGCTTCATCCATTTCGCCTGTGAGGGAGCTGGTTACAACTACCGGAGTGTGGCCGACGAGGTTGCGCGATTCCCAAACCTGATGGTCGTTAAGAGCATGTCCAAAGACTTCGGCGTGGCCGGGATTCGCGCCGGATACGCGGTGATGGCCCCTGACCGGGTGCGGATGCTTCTCGGTAACGGCTTCCTCTGGAACTCGTCCGGGATGGCCGAGTATTTCTTCGACCTGTACGCTCGGCCGGATTTTCAGTTCCAATACGAGCGGGAGCACATCCGCTTCATCCGCAATTCGAGACGATTCTTCGGGGCCTTGGCCAAGATCGAGGGGCTCCACGTTTACCCGACCCACGCCAATTTCGCCCTGGTCGAGCTCAACGGCGACCTGAGCGCCGACGAGTTGGTTTGCCGCCTGCTCATTCGCCGCGGGATCTACACCCGTACCTGCGACGACAAGAAAGGGCTCGAAGCCGGCAGGTTCGTCCGGATCGCCGCCCGCACCCGGGTTGAAAACGCTTATATTATCCGGTCGATTCGCCGGATGATTGGCTAACGCCAGTCGGAGGCGTGACGCCGACGGGGACCGGGCTCGTGCGGAAGCTGAAGTTGCCGAGGGCAGCACGATCTCGTGCGCCGATAACCCAAATCAATGCCCGTTATCGGCAGTTTCGTCGTCTCCCTCTTCCAGATATTCTCGTTCTTCCTCCATTCCAAACTTCTTCGCGACCTCTGGATCAGTTGTGACCAGGGTCGCGTAATCATCTGCAACACCACCGTTGTCTTCGAGAGTGATGCCCGCCTGTCGCATCTCGTCCAGACGATCAGCCGCGGCTCTTAATGACTCGATCATGTCGTCGATCGTCTTTGCCTCACTAGTAAGCCACTTGTTCCGCCAGAGCGTCTCGTAGCGCTTCTTCGCTTGACTCCATAGTTCCAAATACTTCATTTTAACATAGGGATTTATTTGATCGGTGAAATCTGCGGGCAATTCCAATATCTTGATCAATTCGAGGACGTCCGACAGGTCCTTCATCCGGCCGGCGTTGCTCATGCCGGATGCCAATTTCAATTCCACGAGCGTAGGGAGATTCACGTAATAGACACCGCCAGAGTTGAAACTCACCCCAGCGGGATCCGGGAAGCAAACCGGCTTCTCTTTTCTGTCACCCGGATACTCGCCTGTCGCCAGGAATTCTATTTTTACCCCGAGCTCGGTATCGCGAAGATGCTTGCTGTTGGCATATGGCGGCAGGTAGCCTAGGCCCTCAAGTTCTGCGTGAATCTTTCTCAGATCACTCTTGGTCACTAGGATGTCGACATCCTCGGTAAATCGCCGAAGTCCGTGTTGGAACAAGGCAAGGCCACCGACTACAGCATACCGTACACCCATGTCATTCAGGCGGTTTGTTATCTTACGCAGGGTGTCGAAGACCGCGCTTTTCTCCTCGAAATGACGGCTCCCCTCGCTCAAGGCCCACCTCGAATCGCGTGCCAGTCTCTGCTCGTATGTCAGTAACCCTTGCTCGAAGAACGCTCCCACGCGGCCGATTGAGCCCGTGTGACCAATCTTGACTTTGACCGGATGGCCCTGAAAACTCTCTTCAGATGTTTTGGGCATCGCGCTCAGATTCCACCGGGTCGGATAAGGGCGGCGAGAGATTGAAATGAGTTCTATCCATTGGTTCCTTCCACGAGCAATGGATAGCCTTCAAAGTTTATCAGTACAACGCTGTTGCCGGACCCTCGCGGACATTCTTTAAAGTAGCACATTGCTTGCGTTTCCGAAAGACAAGCTTGCCAACGAGACCATCTCTGAGTCGCGACGGCTGGCCATACGCGAGCCGGCCGTTTTGGCGGTTGCTCGACGGGTGGCCCAGGCGACAGGACAGAGCGACCCTCAAAGTTCTGGCGCAGTTCCGCTCGCTTTGCCAATCATCCGCGCTGTTCGGTGGCAACGACCGCGCCGAGCTGTGTCGAAGATGAGCGAGATGGACCGGCAATCACGTAGACGATATAGGCGATCGCCCCGCAGTCATGTCAGTCCTTTACCGCCGGCGCCGGGCGTACCTGCTTGCTCGAAGCGAGGTACGCGAAGAGGTCCCTGACCTCTCGCGTGGAGAGAGGGTCGAGCAGGCCCTCGGGCATCATGGAGTTGCTCGACGGCTTGATCGCTTCAACGTCGTCGCGGGGTAGAGCGACCCGGTCGTTGGCCGTCTGGATGACGAGCGACGTGGGGGTCTGCTCGCGGATGATGCCGGATACTAGGCGACCGTCTGTCGTCGCGACGTTTGTCACGGTGTAATCGCGGCTCACGACGGCGCTCGGGTCAAGGACGTTTTCGAGAATGTAGTCGGGGTTGGCTCGATCCGAGCCGGTCAGCTCGGGGCCGACGTCGCCGCCGGCATCGAACACCTTGTGGCACGTAAGGCAGGTACGGTTGAAGACCGCCCGGCCCCGCGCGGGGTCCGCTGGTGGATACTCAGCGGACGCGAGAACCGACTTGAACTTACTCACCAAAGCCACCTTGGTTTTCGACGTCGGCTGGACCTTGCCCCAGACCGCTTCGAGCCGAGCCTGGATTCGCGGATCGCCGAAGGCCAGCAACTGACGGGCGATCGACACGCTCAGATCGCGACGAGCGATCCGATGGCGCTCCACGGCCTCAAGAAGTGTCAGTGCCCAGGCGGGCCGGGCAGCCAGGGTGGCGATCGCGTCGCCACGCTCGGACTCGGTGTAGGAACCGTAATGGCTGAGGACGACCTCGGGTGTGGCGGAATCATCGTAAGCCGCAAGGGCCCTCAGCACAGGGCCGCGCAACGTCGCGTCGCCGAGCAGCCCGTGCAGGTCCGGTACGATTCCGGGCACGCGCCGCTCGACCAGGGCCGACAGGGCCCGTTGTCTCATATCGAGCGGTGTTTTTTTGTCGCGAACGATGTCCCGTAAGATTGGGGCTGCCTTGGGATCATCCAGGTCGAGGGCCAAGAGGAGGGCCTGTTCCACGACGGCCACATCGGGTCGCGCCAAAAGGCCAAAAAACGACTCCTGCCAGCCGCGGCGGGCGGGCAACGTGCTTGCGCCGCGCAAGGCGTCGTGGGCGCCGATCAAGAGATCGCGACAGGCGTTATCGTCCGCCGGTTTGAGCAATGACACAACGGCGGCTAGGCCGGCTACCGGGTCTGCCTCTACGGTGCGGCGAGCGACGAACCGGCGCACGACGGGAATCTGGCTTCCCGATGCGAGCGTCACCGCCCGCCTTGGATTGGCCGGCACGAGCGGTTCAACTCCATACCAAATCATCAACGGGAGCATGGGGTCCGAAGCATCCTCCTTGTGGCTTGCCAGCGCTTCGGCGATCGGCCAGCGCTCCTTCAGTGGCAGGCGCTGGAGGGCAGAGGCCAGGCTGAGGCGGACTTTCGGGCTCGGGTCAGTCTTGGCGAGCGTTACAAATCGTGCCACCGCCGCCGGTGACGGCAGGGCCGCGTCGCAGAGTAGCCTGACGCCCCACGACCGGAGGTGCTCGCTGGATTGGTCGAGCAAGGCAAGGGCGGCCTGCTCGTCGAGGCCGCCGCTCGCATAAAGCGCCCACGCCGCTCGCAGCCGGCGGGTTTCGTCGGCGTTGCCAGCCAAGATCGTGCGCAGCAACTGATGGGCCTTGCTCAGGTCTCGCCCGGCGGCCGCGTGTTCCTGAAGGAGCCTCCGGGCAGTGCGCACAAACCAATCGTTATGATGAAGCTGCATTTGTGCCAGGGATTCGTCGGTCACGCTGGCCAGGTCGACCCTGACTGTCTCGGCTTTGCCGTAACTGATTTTGTAAATCCGTCCGTTCTCGCGGTGGGCGTTATCGGCGTCGTTTTCGTGGCACTCGCCGGTGTCGTACCAGTCGGTCATGTAGACCGCCCCGTCGGGGCCGTACTTGAGCTCCAATCCCCGGAACCAGGGATCGTTGGCCATCAGGAAGTCGCGCTCATGGCGGGCAGCGTAGCTCGAACCCCGCCACTCCAGCCGGTCGCGATTGATGCGCTTGCCGTGGATATTGCAGGTGAACACATCATTGCGATAGAGCTCGGGCCAGTTGTCTCCCAGGTAGATCATGGCCCCGACATGAGCATGGCCGCCGCCCGCCTCGCCGTGCTTGCCTTTGCCATCGCGCGAGTCGGTCCAATGCCCGCCCGCCCAGTGGATGTGATCGGCGCAGGTCTCCAAAAGGCCGTAACGATAAGGCGCCAGGTCTTCGCCGAACATTCGCTGATAGTGAGCGCCGGGGACGACGTGGAAGAGGTGCGGAATCACACAGTTGGTGATAAACGCCTCACCCATGTCGTCAAAGTCGAGTCCCCAGGGGTTGGTTGTGCCGTGGGCGACCGCCTCGAAGACCGCACGGGTTGGATGATACCGCCAGACGCCGCAGTTGATCGCGATTCTCTGGCCATCAGGGGTGCCCGGTGCGCCGACACGCGAGTTCGACAAGATGCCATTGCAGCCCCATAGCCAGCCGTCCGGTCCCCATTTCAGACCGTTGAACATGTTGTGTTTCGCTTCTGTAGACCAGCCGTCGAGCTTCACCTCGGGTTCGCCATCGGGCTGGTCGTCGCCGTTTCGGTCCGGAATGAACAGGAGGTTCGGTGTGGCGCAGACCCAAACTCCGCCGAAACCGAGCTCGAGCCCGGTGAAGTTGGTCCCGTGATCGTAAAACACCTTGCGGCGATCGAACCGGCCGTCGTGATCAGCGTCTTCAAAAATCAAGATTCGGTCCTTGCCCTGAGGCCCGCCCAGCCAGATCGGGTACGAGTAGTTTTCGACGATCCAGAGCCGCCCTTTGGGATCGATGGTCATGGCGATCGGCTGGACGACGTCGGGTTCGGCGGCGAAGAGGGTTATACGGAAACCCTCGGGTAACGTGATCCGTTTGACGGCTTCGGGTGCGAGGAGAGGAACATTGGTGGCGGAGTGGCTGTCCGTGGGAAGGCGCACCAGCCAAGGTCTGACCGAGACCGGACACCGCCAGGACAATTCCCAAGAGGAAACTCCATCGCGTCCGTCCGACAACAGACAATCGCTGCGACTTCATGATCGACCGGTCCTCAACGGGAGACTACAGGTTAAGCGAGCCATCGCTCGAATTCGCGTCGTCGATTGTAACAAACTTCGAGCCAGAGGCTGGGACTTGCATCGGCGATCCTTTCTGCCATACTCAAATGCGTCGTGCTCGAGCGGCCGGGCGATCCTCTAACCGGGCGAATTGCGGTCGCGGATCATTCAGCTCAGGGCGTCAAAGTACCCCAATGACACGCGGGACTCACCAGCAACCGCCGAGGTGGCTTTTGGTCTGGCCGGCGTGACGGAACCCAACGAATGTCGTTCGAAGCCCCTTCCACTCCCGAGCCCGACGCCCCCGAGATCGTGGCCGGCAAGTACCTTCCTGCCTGGCGGGTCGGCGATCTCCCCGAGCCGCCGCGGCCCGGCTGGAAGTTATGGGTAGGTTTGATCGGGCCCGGAATCGTGCTCGCCGGGACGAGCATCGGCTCGGGCGAATGGCTTTTCGGCCCCGCGGTGACAGCGCAGTATCGGCGCCTGCTTGCTCTGGCTCGCCCTGATCAGCATCCTGTTCCAGGGATTCTGCAATCTGATGATGATGCGTTACACTGTTTACTCGGGTGAGCCGATCATCGTCGGCGGTTTGCCGCACCTGGCCTGGGCCTGCCCTTTGGGTCACGTGTTACGCGGTGCTCGATCTGGCCTCGATCTGGCCCTACAATGCCTCGAACGCCGCCGTTCCCCTCGCGGCGGTCGTCCTGGGCCGCTTGCCCCAAACCGTGGCCGATCAATCGCTCGTCAGGGCCTTCGGCTTCGCCATTTTTCTGCTGGCGTTCGTCCCTCTGGTCTTCGGCGGGACCGTCTATCGCATGCTCGAACGGATCATGACGGCGAAGCTTGTCTTGGTGCTCGGCTACCTCTCGTTGATTGCCGTCACCCTGGTCTCATGGCCGGTCATTCGCGAGGTCTGCACGGGCTTCTTCCAGTTCGGGACGGTCCCGCTCCGTGCCCAGTCGATCATTCTCGAGCGGCACTTCACCCTCCAAGAGCGACGGGGCAATACGGTGTATCGCGTCAGTGGTACGTGGGAGAAGGACGGTCTAGCCCACAGGCGACCTTTGGGTCGTCCAGGGCGATCACACGACGCGACTCAATCTGCGCACAAAGCGAAAGCCTATCGACCGAGGCTCGAGACCATCCGCAACCGTCTACTCGACCGAGCGCGAGAACTCGCTTTGCCGGGTCATTTTTTCCTCGAGACCGATGCCGGCGGCACCGTCCTGTCGGCTGAAGGCGAGATCGTAGACTATCATTCATGGAAGCCGGCGCGTCTGACGGTGCAAGATTCGAGTGGCCGGCGCGACTACCTGAGGCTTGCCGAAGTTCCCGAGCCCTACTCGTCGGTGTTTCGCAATCTGCTTGCCCATGAGGGCGTTGAGAATGTGGGGCTACTGGGCTATGTCCGCGATCACGGGCGGCTGCCTTCGCTCGATTGGGCCACCATTGTCGCGTTCATCGGCATTGCCGGGGCAGGGGGGCTGAGCAATTCGCTGTTCTCCAACTACGCACGCGACAAAGGATGGGGCATGGGGGCACGCGTCGGTGCGATCCCCAACGCGATCGGCGGCCGAACGATCGGGCTGTCTCACATCGGCTGCGCATTCTTACCCCGCGGTGACAACCTGGTGAGATGGCGAGGCTGGATGCGGCATATCCAGCGTGATCAAGCGATCTGGATATTCGCGTCGGTCTTGGGTATGGCTCTGCCATGCATGATGTCGCTGGAATTCATTCGCAATGCGACGGTCACGGGCGACCGGGTCGCGGCCATGACGGCCCTGGGGATCGCCGATCGTTACCCCAGTTTCGGGTGGATTTTCTGGATCACGACGCTGTCTTGTGGTTTCCTGGTTCTGGCACCGGGTCAGGTCAGTGTCGGCGATCAGATCGCCCGGCGCTGGACTGACATGATTTGGACGGCCAGCGGCGTGCGCCATCGACTGGGTCGGGGAGAAGTCCGCTACATCTACTATGGAATTCTGACACTCTACGGGGTGTGGGGACTCGTCGTCCTCTGGTTCTTGCCCGCGCTCTCAGATCGCCAAAATCGGCGCGGTTCTGGGCAACGTGGCGCTTGGCTTCTCGACCTTACAGGCACTTTACGTAAACCGTGTACTCATGCCCCCCGAGTTGCGGCCGAAGCTCTTGTTGCAAATCGGCACGGCCTGCTGCGGCATCTTCTTTCTGGGGATCAGTATCGCGGTGCTTTGGAACCTGTGGATGGAAATGACGGTGAGGTGATCGGTACTCGGCGCCGGGGTGTGCGGGGATCGGCTCGTGAGTCACGTTGCGCCGGGTGATGTGGCCGTAAATCCGATTCCCGTACGCAACGACCGCCTGATTTAGCCCCTCGCTTAGGGTCCGCGACGTCATCGGGTTCAAATCCCGCCGCCCCGATTTCACTTCTACCCCGTCGATGGCGGCGGCAACGAACCGCTAAAGCCGCCGAGCGGCTTGGGCTGAAGGCCCAATCCCGCGAGCAGGTTATGCCAGAGCAAGCGGTAGGCCCCCATGCGTTTTATTGTGATGGGCCGTGGCGGAATTGCCTCGTCGATCGCCGCGGCGAGGATTGGCAGGCCGGCTTGCTGCCACCGGATCAGGGAATGGGAAAGATCGGCTTGGGGCTCAGTATGACGCGGCTGAATCAAGACGATACGTCGAATCCCACGAGATAGTAAGAAATTGGCCGATGGGAAGTCGGTGGGCAGGTTGATCGATCTGTTATCGAACGTGCGCGGAGACGACGCGACCACCGCGGTGTCGCTTTTGGCATCCTTGAGAAATGGCGACAAGCTCGTAAACTTATCACCAACTATGTCCGGCGGCCGTGTGACCGCGGCGGGGTTGCGCATGGCGTCCAGCAGAAATGCCGGTGGCGCTTCGTCAGCGAGTCCAAAGCTTTGCAGCGATGATGCGGCGGAGGCCAGGGCGATCATGATCCGACGAACGACTACCAGCGCTGTGTCGCCTGCTGGCGCGGGACACGCGTTGTACAACGGGACAGGACGATACCCTATGGCGGCCAAGGACATCGCCATGCTTACCCCTTGTGCGCCTGGAAGATCAACAACCATCGCCGTTGCGCGATCTGGGTCGACAGCCCAGCTCACATCGACGGCCAGTTCGGGGGCCGTGTTTTCGTCTCGCGTGATTGAATCCATCTGGGAAAACAGAACTGGTTTCGCCCATCGCGACCAAATCGCTGAGGGAGGTGCCCAGGCGTCGAATATGGATTGCTTGCTCATGGTTCGTTTCTACTCATTTCGTCATCCGCGATCAATACGGCAACGTCGACGGCGGCAAAGTCAATCACGGGATGGTAACTAAACCGACCGTATATCCCTTTCGGGCACCCATTCACTGTATATACGCCGATGCATGGATAAATTGGCCCGGCGGGCGTCTCAATCGGGCACGTTGCAAATCTCCTTTGAGCCACCCACGTAGCCGGATGTCTTTGAACGTCACTCGCCGCGCTGCGCCATTGATCATTGCTCAGGAGCGAGCGAATCACGACGGTGTCGCCTGTGTTGCAAAGCGCGGACTTCACGAGCCAATCGTCATTCCGAAGCCAGTCGGCATCGCGAGGATCCGCAGTGGTTGGGAGAAGCCGGCGCCAAGTCGGCAGGGCCGTGGATAATTGGTCCCACACCAGGGGAAACCGTTTGCTTTCCGTGAGTACCGCGGTGCCCGGATTGCACACCGGCGTTTGACCTCCGACGAACAGAAGTGCGCACGAGCGTGCATTCAGCCATTCGGCCTGAAAGAAGCGAACAATCGCGCCTAATGGATCGAGACTGAATCGAGACTGAAGGTACGCATGGCCCAGCTCCCAGCGAAGATCTCTTGGCGCAGCCCAATGCGATGTGACACCCCGCTGGCCTAACAAGTGAGCCAGGTATGCCATGACTTGTTGGTCCTCTAGAAATCCGGAGGCCGCGATCAGTGCAACGGGCTGCCCGGTCGGGACGGAAGCCGCGATTGCGTCGGCCCACGCCGCGCCTGGATTGCCCGCGAGTTGCGTTTTTGGATTGTACGGCGCCATCAAAGCAGGCAATTCTGAGGCTTCGCTGAAACCGCCAGGCACATCGCTATTGACCTCGGAGATGCGCCAACCATCAGGCGTCCAATGAAAATCGAATCGCAGCACACGAGCCGCCGATTTCGTCGCGCCGACCTTCCCCGCCTGCCTCAAAACCGACCGAATACCCCGCGGCAATCCAAGTCGATTGTGCAAATCGGGTCGCCCGAGGAGCTCCCGTTCGGCTGCGATCAGTTCCGCATCGAGAAGAGCTGCGAGATGGGATAGCTGTTCCCAGTGCGTCTTGCCGAGCAGCAATGGAAATCGACCGATCGTTGAGACGTCACCGACCTGGGGATCCCATTTGAAGGCATCTAGAACCAACCGCTGGCGCACACCTTGGAAGAGATCCTCGGGCAATTCATCGCCTGCTCGAAGGGGCTTTGTGTCCGCCATGGAAGTCGATTGTTCCGGGATCGGAATTGATTGGAATCAACATCCTTATCGCCAAACAATGAGGACCTTCGACCCCAACGCCTGCCTCCGACTCCCGACGCTACCATAACTCGAGCCCATTTTCATCATACCGGGTGCCGCATAAGCGGCATTGCTGCACCAAACATCCCGCGCAGCGTCTTGAGCGGGGTGGCCCATCGGTCGGCTGGGCTCCTAAGCCTTTCGATCGAAGAACAGCAGCGTTTTGTCGATCTTCTGCTCGATCCGCCCGCGTTGTCACCCGCGATGAAGCGGGCGAAGAAAACCCATTCCCGGCTGATCCGGGAATCCGATTGATGGCGGCGCCATTCGTCATTGAGGCGCTGGGGGCGGGCCATGACCGGGCGAGTTTCTTGTGCGGCGTCGATGCGTTGGACCGGTACTTTCAAAAGCAAGTCACGCAGGATGTCCGCCGGGCGCGACGGCGTGCTATGTTGCGACCGAAGCGACGGGCGCGAAGGTGGCGGGTTATTACACGCTTGCGGCGGCCGGTCTCCCGCTTGCCGATATGCCGGCAGAGCTTGCCGAGCGGCTGCCGCGTTATCCGTCCGTTCCCGTGGCACGGCTTGGCCGACTGGCAGTGGACCAGGCTTATCGCGGACGCAAGCTTGGCAGTGCTTTGTCATGGGATGCCGTCCAGCGATCCCTGCGATCGGAAGTCGCCGTTTTTGCGCTCGTGGTTGACGCCAAGGACGAGCAAGCGGAGGCCTTCTTCCGTCACCACGGCTTCGTGCCTTTGGGCAACCAACCGAGGCAGCTCGTTCTGCCGCTCACGAACATCGTTGCCAAGGAGTAACGCCCTGACTGACCAGCGGCTATAGCGGTGAACGGCCACATTCTGCGAGACTGACTGAGCCACAAGCACCGGCGAGCCGAGCGAGCTTCCCATTGACCTGGAGCCATCGTGTCAGGGACTTCGACTGACATGACAAATCCAAAGTAACATGTGAGAGATTTCGAGAAATGCGGAAAAAACGAGTGAGCCTGCCCTCGCGTTCGATCCTGGCAGTCGCCGCCCTGTCGCTCTCCCTGGCATGGGTCGATTGCCGTGCCGTGGAGCTGAGGGTGGGGGGCGCGACCGTCAGCATCACGCCCGACCGGCCGGTCGCGCTCGCGGGTCAGATGCATACCCGGATCGCTCGCTCCGTCGAGAGTCCGGTGACGGCAACGGCCCTGGCGCTCGAATCCCGGGACGGCGACAGGGTCCTCGATCAAGCCATCCTGATCTCGTGTGATCTAGTTGCGATCGAGGCCGCCGTGATCGATCGCGTGCGCCAAAAGGTCAAGGAGCGAATCCCCACGCTCGATGTCGGGAAACTGGTGCTCAGCGCCACCCACACGCACACGGCGCCCGTCATGCAGGAGGGGGATTACGAGATTCCCAAGGCAGGCGTGATGCAGCCGGCGGAGTATCTGGAGTTCCTCTCGGCGCGGGTCGCCGAGTCGGCCGCCACCGCTTGGGAGTCGCGGAAGCTAGGACGGGTCGGCTGGGGGCTCGGGCATGCCGTGGTGGCCCAGAACCGACGCTCGGTCTATGCCGACGGCCGTGCCGTGATGTACGGCCCTACCGATCGGCCCGACTTCCGCGGGATTGAAGGCCCGGAAGATCAAGGGGTCGAGATGCTGTTCTTCTGGGATCGCGACGGGAAGTTGCTCGCCACGGCGGTCAATGTCGCGTGTCCCTCGCAGGAGGTTGAAGGGGGGACGGCCGTCAACGCCGACTTCTGGCACGAGGTCCGCGAAGCCTTGCGCTCGCGACACGGCAAAGACTTGTACGTGCTCGGCTGGACCGGCGCGGGGGGCGATCAGTCGCCCCACCTGATGTACCGGAAACGCGCCGAGGAACGAATGCGAACGCTCCGCGGGCTGACTCGCCTCCAGGAGATTTCGAAGCGGATCGTCGCGGCCTGGGACGAGGCCTACGAAGGCGCCCGCAAGGAGCAGCACACCGATGCAATCCTGACCCACAAGGTCGCCTCGATCGAGCTGCCCGCGCGGTTTGTATCCAAGGCCGAGGCCGCGGAGGCCAGGTCGAAGGTCGAGAAACTCTCCAGCGACCCTCGCAACCGCCGCCTGGTGGGGTGGCACGGGGACGTCGTGAAACGCTACGAGCGCCAGAAGGGCGGCGTCGATACGCCCTTCGCGATGGAGCTTCACGTGATCCGGCTGGGCGACGTCGCGATCGCTACCAACGTCTTCGAGCTCTACACCGACTTCGGGATCCAGATGAAGGCCCGCAGTCGGGCCCTCCAGACGTTCGTGATCCAGTTGGCCGGGCCGGGCTCGTATCTGCCGACCACGCGTGCCGTCCGCGGTGGAGGTTACAGCGCCATCGTGGAGAGCAACCTCGTCGGCCCCGAAGCCGGCCAGGTCCTCGCGGATCGGACGGTGACGCTCATCAATTCACTCTGGCCTGAAAACTGAGCGGATTCCTCAGCCCAGCCGCCGACAGGCCGGAAAAACCCAGTGGCGACGGATGAGTCTTAATTCTTTACCTTGTTACATACCAGACGCGCATTGCCCAGCCGGCCCGCCGCTCTGAGGCCAAACCTGACAGTCTCAATGGGGAAACCGAGGAAAAACTGGCGACCCGGCTTTGAGGCTGAATAGTGAGGCCCGCCACTCCCGCCACCGGCAGCGATTTTTTGGGCTAGGATCTCGAAACCAGCCTGGCGGAGCTTCTGGGCGATGATGTCGACCGAGGCGTTGGGATCAAGGAAGCGATGGCGGATGACCTGTCACTCGACCTCGTCGGTGCGAACGGAATTGGACTTGGGCCCACGTTTCTGGGTGAAGAGGGCAAGTATTCCCTTTTCCTGAAATTGTTTAAGCACCTGATAATATCGCTGTCGCGAAAGGCCGTATTTTTGTGCGGCCAGCGCCGGCCCGAGACCTTCACGTTGACCGTCGATGAGCATGAACAAACGAGGAGTGACCTCGTCCGTAGCGGGGATGAGTAGATCGCCTGCGGGCCCGACAATGCGTCGTTCTGCGAACTGGAAGATCATGGCGGTGCTCCGGGTTGAACGAACATGGCAAACGTCTAAACGGGGGTGTGGTCTGGCGAAGGCGAAGGATAAAAAATGCAGGGGTGGATGTCAACTAAATTGTGGCGGTTTTTACGGTTGTTTTTTTAGTCATCCGTTGGAACTACACGCGAACGTCGCCATAATTTAATGTGCATCCATGGGCGAATGTCATGGAAGGCGCGAATGATGATTGAGCCAACGACGGGCTCGCATCATGCAAGTTATGAATCATAACTTATGTGCAAAAGATGTGTTCGAGAGCCTGGTGAGAGTGATGCTCGGCGGCAACGTCTAGGCGAGGAGATCGCCGGCTAATTCCCCGAAAAATGATGCAGGCAGGAGATCGGCGAGAAGAAAGGGGTTGTAGCGCATTGAAGGGGTGACTTTAGACGTTTGGGATAAAAAGACGGCCCTTACCCACCGAGTGCGCCCCGGTTGTTCTGGTGCCGCGCGTCAAAAAATCAGATGCCAAAAAATCGCTGCCCCGGTGACGAGCCGTTAGGATTAAAGTGCACTAAAGTGCATGTCGTTTCCGCTCGTTTCCGCTCGTTTCCGCTCGTTTCCGCTCGTTTCCGCTCGTTTCCGCTCGTTTCCGCTCCGGGCATACCCTATCAATCTCGATCCGGAGTCAAGTGGTTCGAGAACTGACCGGCCCGGGACCGGGCTCGCGCCGCTGTGAGTGCCCGGCCCACCGCTTGAAGAATGAGCCCGATGGCTGCTAACGTTCAACGCAGTGACTGGCATCGCACCCGGCAGTATAATTCGTTCGGTTAACATCCGGAGATTTTGCCAATGGAACAACTTCGCATCGAGGTCATCGATCGCGTCTACGCCGCGATTCTGGCGGCCAAAACCCCGGCAGAACGAATTGCGATGGCAAACGCCGCGCATCGAACCGCTCGAACCATTGTGTACAGTCGTGTTCTGCAGCTCCACGCCGATTGGACGGGCGAGGAGCGACATCGCGAATACCTGCGGAGATTATTAGGTCATGGAGCAGATCGATATCTTGCGACACGCGGTTGAAGCGATGGAACGTATGAACACGCCGTACCTGGTTGTGGGGTCGTTCGCCAGCATCGCCTACGGCGAGTCTCGCTTTACTCAAGACATCGACATCATCGCCGCGTTCCAGTTGAAACACGTCGACGAGTTGCTGATCGCGTTTCCTCCCGATGACTTCTACCTCAGTGAAGCCGCGATTCGCGACGCGATTCGGACATCGTCGCAGTTTAACGTGATCCATCCGAGTTCTGGGAACAAGATCGATTTCATCCTCCCGCGTGCCGATGAATGGGCAACCGTTGGCATGGCCCGAGGGCGACCCGTCAGGCTGTTGCCCGATCGCGATGTGATGACTGCCGCACCTGAGGATGTGATCCTGGGCAAACTCTGGTATTTCTCCGAAGGCGGCGGCGATCGTCATTTGCGGGACATCGCGGGAATCTTGCGAGTCACCGGTGACGGCGTGAACCGCGCAGAGGTCGAACACTGGGCAAGCAAATTTGGCTATCTGGAAATTTGGCAACAAATCGTGGCGAAAGTCGATGGCCTAGACCCGCCTCCTGGACCGGGAAAGCCCTGAAGTCGCCCACTTGCCGCGAGCCTTGAGATGACCCCCGTAAGTTGCTGTCGCAAGTGCCGACTCAGGCAGATCAAAAGGCTCAGGAAAACGGTACTCGTCGACCTGCTAGTCGGTTGCATCACGGTCGTCCACCGGCGACGTTGGTGCGCGCATCGATAACCACTTTCGCCAGATACCCGGGTTACAGGCGATTGCATTGCACTTCGCAACGAAAAACGGCGTTCTCAGCTCGTAAGGTGAGAACGCCGTCGGGCAGGCAGAGTTTCCGATCGAGATGCGCGGCTTTAGCCGACCTTGGCCAGGGCGGGCCCGCTTCGGCTGGCGGCCGCGGCCTCGACGAATGCCTCGAGGAGTTGCATGTCCAGCGAGATGTTCCCCTCGTTCTCCGGGTGCCATTGCACGCCGGTGACCCACCAGGAGTGGTCTTTGCCTTCGAAGCCCTCGATCAATCCATCGGGGGCCAGGGCCGCCACGCGGAAGGTGGGGGCGAGCTTGCGAACGCCCTGGTGGTGGTAAGAATTGACGCGAATCTCACCGGGCCCGTAAATGTGCTCGAGGCGAGTGCCCGGCTGCATGACGACGATGTGACGATGCGCTCCCCCGTGCGGGTCACGGTGAGGAATCGACTTGGGCATGTCTTCCGGAAGGTGGATGAACAGGCCCCCGCCAGCGACGACGTTCAGTTCCTGCATGCCCACGCCAATGCCCAGGACGGGCATCTTGCGCTGTTGGACCTGCTTGCAGAGCAAACGGTCCGCCAGTTCGCGGCGCTCGCTCATGACAGTGACGGACGGATGCGGCGTCAGACCCATTTTCTTCGGGTCGAGGTCGTCGCCGCCGGTGAGCATAACGCCGTCCAGCCGATCGAGAATCGGGGTCAACTCCGATTCACGGATCAGAGGGGGGATGAACACCGGGAATGCATTTGCTGACAGCAGGCAATCAAAGTAACCGCTGTGCATGTAACAGTGGGGCGTGTGGCCTTTGGCCGAGGCCCGATAGTCAGTGTTGATACCGATGAGTGGACGATACTTCATGGCAGCCATCCCTTCCTTGAAATGGTCTTGAGCAAATTCCGCTGGTGAATCAACCGACTGGCCGGAATCAGCCAGGTGGGAGAAGTCTAACGATTGGCCGTGGCGAATTTCAAGAAAAATCCGGAAAAATCGCGGAAATTCTTCGGTTTTTTGTCAAGAATCGCTGATTGGGAAGCGAGGTGAACGAAGCCGAAGGGAATCGCTCTGGGAGATCCTGAACGAATGTGCTCTCTACTTGTGCGTTCATGCAATCGCGAAATCGTGGGACGAGCAGCGAGTTGCGCACTTTGCCTTGGGAGGAGCAGGCCAATGGAGAAGGCGCGGCGCGGAAGCAGACGCTATAACCGCACGCGGCCCAAGCCGCGGCGTCTCTGCGGGGAGGGCGAGGCTCCGTCCGAGCCGGCATCAGCACTCGGCTCGCACGGAGGCTCGCCCCTCCCGGCATGTCTCAAAGGGGCCCGCGCGAAGTATTGCTAATGGGCGGCCGCGGTCGCGGGCGGCTTTGCGTAGTCGTCCTTGAGGTATCGAACCAGCGTATCGAGGTCGCTCGAGAGGATCTGGTCGGGCCCGAAAGCCGGCATTTGGTTCTCTTGCTTTTCGTTCAGAAAGCGATATTTGTCCGACGCGCGCGGATTGCGGATCATCCGGGCAATCCACCACGGTGATCCCCAGCCAAAGAGCCCCGGGGCAGCGCGCATGCCGCCTTCCGTAAAGCCGTCGATCTTATGGCACTGGCCGCACTCTTCCTTAAACGGTTCGTAACCGGGATGTTTCGACGTGGTGGGGCTATGGAGCCAGTCCGCCAGCGTCATATCTTCGGGAATGGCAGCGAACGTCGCGACGAAGTCCGCCACGTCGTCGAGTTCCTTGGGCTCGAGCGTGGAGCCCTTTTTCCACTCGGCCATACCGTTGAACTTGGCCGCCTTGCCGAAATAGGTCGCCGATGTCGGCTGATCGAGCAGGCCGCGAACCCAATCACGTGAGCCAAACCGGGCCAGGTCGCTGGCGGTCTGCGTGCCGCTCCCCTTGCCGTCGAAGAAATGGCAGCCAAGGCAGCGTCGCTCCAGCACGTTCTGTCCCTGCGTGAGCGGGTCCCTGCGCAGGATATATGCTGAGCCGTCTGGAGGAATGCCGACGTCGGGGAGGCCGGCCAGGTAAATGGCTCTTTCGCGCACCGCGTCGGCCTTCTGACGCGACTCTTGAAACAGCTTGTCGGCAGAGTCGCACCGCAGCGCCTCGACGGTCAGGTAGCCAGCCCCTCCGACCACCCCGAACACGAAGGCGCACGCCAAAAAGTGCGCAGCTTTCGGGGCAGGATCCGGTCCAGGAATGGCAGAATCAACATGACGACGACGAGGGCCGTTGGGATCGCGATGGTCCCGATGACTTCGCGGTTGCCCGGAAAAAGCTTGAGCATTTGGAATAGCGACAGGAAATACCACTCGGGGCGTGCGGGGTAATCGGAGCTGGAGGGATCGGCAGGGGCGTCGAGGTTGGCCCCG
>CAWHKI010000030.1:0-16210 GCA_963829765.1 uncultured Isosphaeraceae bacterium
CAGCTTATGTGCGCTCGATGCGGTACTGGCGGAATGGGACTCGCCGGACAGTTACGCCACGCGCGTGGCCGACTTGAGCGGCGCCAATGGCCCGTCGGCGCCAATGGCGGCAACTACCTGATTTCGGGCACGACGGTCATTGCCAGCACGGCGGTCGATGAGATCTTCGGTACGGTCGGCTCGGATGATGATTGGTACCTGGTTACCAGTAATGACGTGTTGGAGAACGTCGAGCAGAACGAGGTCAGGTACATCGACTGATCCAAAATAGATCGGGGAGCTAAGTTCCTCCAGATCGATCACGAAAACACGAAAGTACGAAAACACGAAGAAATCTAGCGTGATTCCGGGAGGGCGAGGCTCCGCCCGATCCGGCGTTGGCACTCGGCTCGCCAGGAGGCTCGCCCTCCCCTCGCCGATGTCGCGGCTCACAGCGCAAGCGGTATCGAAGGGCGGGCGTGGCATTCATTGTGGCGCTCTTCGGGATCGTGGTTCTCCACGAAATGGGACACGCTCTGACTGCCCGCCGCTAAGGGAATCGTACCCGCGACATCACGCTCTTGCCGATCGGCGGGGTGGCGCGGCTGGAGCGAATTCCGGAAGTGCCGTCGCAAGAGCGGGCGGTCGCCCTCGCTGGGCCGGCCGTCAATGTCGTGATGGCCGCCGCGATTTATCTGGTGCCAACCGGCGGGGTGATCTTCGAGCTAATCAAGCGGCACGGGAAGAAGACCCAGGTGACTCCAGAACTCGACGAGACGAGGCCGGGTGATCGTCCGACTCGGCTTGAGCGCGGAGCCTGAACTCTCGCGAGGGCGTCGGTCCCGCGGGCTGCCGACCCGGCCAACCGACGACACCGGCAAGGCCGATCAGAGAGGTTCTTCCGACCGTCGCGGTTGTCGCGGTCTTAACGGTTTTTTGCGATGTATCGGTGCTCTCAGGCTGTTATGGCGTGCGCGCAATGATCGTGGACAAAAAGTTTGGAAAAGTTTTTAAGTCAATCCAGAGCAATATATTCCGATCGCAATTTGCACGCAAAACGGCATAGGTGCATTAACGAAATTTGCAAACACTGTTATATTGTATGAGTAGACGTGCTGTGTGAAGCTTGCAGCGGGTGTTCGTGGGCGATCGCCAGGCTACCGCGGCGAGCATCTCACGCGGTCGGTGGTATGTCGTCGTCACCAGAGAATCCGATCGACTCACCGCGGAGAACGCGGTCACGAATACAGTGAAAAAGAGAACGGAGTTGTGGAGACGGGGTCGGGAGACCAGGGCACAGCGTGAGTCAGGTCTTTACATGCTGTACCCGGTCCTCCGCCGAACTGCCCGAGCTCCCTTCTGGAATTGGCGTTCTGAGACGGAGCCTCACTTAAACCGAGTCAGTTGGTGCCAATAAGTGCCATTTGACGCGCGACGCATCCGCCTCCTATGATGACCGTGCTCCTTGATGTGAAGGAGCGTGAGGAAGTCGTGCGACCGTACCTGAGATATTCATGTGATGAATGGGCCCGTTGCGATCGTCCTGGCGGCCGGCCAGGGGAAGCGGATGAAGTCGGAGAAGGCCAAGGTCTTGCACGAGGTGTGCGGCCAGCCGATGATCCGATACGTCGTGGATGCCGCTCGTGGGGCCGGGGCGAAGACCATCGTCGTCGTGGTCGGTTACGCTGCCGAACAGATTCGCGAGTATCTTCACGGCGAGCCCGACATTCTGTTCGCGACCCAGACCGAGCAGCTTGGCACCGGGCATGCGGTGAAGGTTTGTCGTCCGCTATTGGCTGACTACAAGGGGCCAGCGCTTGTCTTGGTCGGAGACGAGCCGCTCTTGCGACCTAAGCCGCTGGCCGACTTGCTCGATCAGCAACTTCACGATCGTGCGGCCTGCCTGTTAGGGACCGCTTTCATGGATGATCCGATGGGCTTCGGCCGCATTCTCCGCGACTCGGCTGGTCGGTTCCTACGCATCGTCGAGGAGCGAGATTGCACCCCCGAGGAGCGAGTTTTGCGCGAGGTCAACCCAAGCTGCTACGTCTTCGAGTTGCCAGGGCTTTGGGACGCCCTCGACCAGCTCGGCACCGCCAACGTCCAGGGCGAATATTACCTCACCGACGCGCCCGAGCATTTGAAAAGCATGGGCCGCAAAGTGCTGGCACTTCAAGTGCTTCAGGCTGACGATGTTCTCGGCGTGAATACCCGCCAGCATTTGGCGCAGGCCGGGGCGATCATGCAGTCGCGTATCCAGGACCATTGGATGACCGAGGGGGTGTCGATCGTCGACCCGCGCAACACCTATATCGACTGCCGAGTATCGATTGGCGCCGACACGATCATCTACCCGTTCACCGTCATTACGGGCGCCGTCAAGATTGGTTCACGGTGCCGCATCGGGCCGTTCTCGCATCTGCGCGACGGAACGGATGTCGATGACGACGTCGACGTCGGCGCCTTCGTCGAGATCAAACAGTCACACTTGGGGAGTCAGACAATCGTCCGCCATCTGGCGTATCTGGGTAACGCCGAGATCGGGGAGCAGGTGAATATCGGCGCGACGGCGATCACGGCCAACTTCGATGGCCGGCGGAAGAGTCAGACACGCATCGGCGACCGCAGCAAGATTGGAGCCGGCGCGATCATGGTCGCCCCGGTGACGATCGGCGAGGATGCCGTCGTGGGAGCCAACGCGGTCGTCACGCAGGGCCATGATGTCGCAGCCGGCCAGACCGTCGTCGGCGTGCCGGCGCGGCCGATTGAGCAGAGGCGGGAGTGAACCCCTCATCGGCCATGCGGATCGAGAATGGACGGAACGGCGGGGCCCGATGGGTCGTTCGAACGAAAAGTAGAGGTTGCATTATAGCGATGCCGAATCACGTCACAATCGGTCTGATCGGCTTGGGTACCGTCGGTACAGGGGTCGCGCGGCTGTTGACCGATCACGCCGACCGGATCGCCCGTCGCGCGGGCCGAAGAGTGCGCTGGACCTGGGCGGCGGTTCGCGACATGGAGAAGCCGCGCGACATTCGACTGGATGGCGTGCGCCTGACCACCGACGTTTCGCGGGTGATCGACGATCCCGAGGTCGATGTCATCATCGAGACCATGGGCGGTACCCAGCCGGCTCTGGAGGTCGTGTTGGCGGCGCTGGCCGCGGGCAAGCACGTGGTCACGGCGAATAAGGCCCTCCTGGCCGAGCACGGGGCGACGGTTTTCGCCCAGGCGCGGGCTTCCGGCCGCGCCGTCGCCTTCGAGGCGAGCGTCGGCGGCGGGATTCCGATCGTCCAGGCGTTGGGGTTCGCGCTGGCCGCCAACCAGGTCCAGAGCATCGCGGCGATTGTCAACGGCACGTGCAACTTCATTTTAACCCAAATGACCCAGGAGGGCCTGGCTTATGAGGAAGCGCTCCGTCAGGCGCAAGGGCTCGGTTACGCCGAGGCCGATCCGACGATGGACGTCGACGGTACCGACACCGCACATAAGCTGGTGATTCTCGCTCAACTGGCCTTCGAGACGAGCGTCCGGCTCGAGAACATCCGCCGCCAGGGCATCGACCGATTGCACCTGGCCGACCTCAAGTACGCCGGCGAGCTCGGGTATGCCATCAAACTGCTGGCCTTGGCGAAGCTTTCAAAAGACGGACTGGAGCTGCGCGTCGCGCCGACCTTGGTGAAACGCGGGACGCCGCTGGCGGAAGTCCGAGGGCCTTACAATGCGATCCGCGTGGTCGGCGACGCGGTGGGTGACACTCTCTTCTACGGTCGCGGTGCCGGCGCCATGCCGACCGCCTCGGCGGTTGTCGGCGATCTGATCGACGTCATCACCGGTCGGGCCGTCCCGCCCACGCGAATACCGAACCTCTGGTCCGAAACAGCCCCTTCGGTCGTACTCACCCCCCCCAGCCAGGTCAAAAGCCGTTATTATCTCCATTTTACCATTGCTGACCGGCCCGGAGTCCTCGCCAGGTTGACACAAATCTTGGGCGACAAAGGGATTAGCGTTGCCAGCGTGATCCAGCACGATCCCGGCGACGATGCCCCAAACGACAGCCCCGTGCCTCTGGTGATTATGACCCACCTGGCTGTTCAGGCGGATCTGCATGACGCTTTGGAGGTGATCGATCGCCTTGACGTCGTTCATGCCCCCAGCGTCTGCCTTGGCGTGGAAGACTGAGATTGCCAGGTTTGCGCGATCTCCTTAGGATGCGATACGGTTGAAATAGGCTGCCGGATGGAGCTGGCATCCTATTGAAGCGGCGGTCGGTATGCCGCCTCGAGGAAAGACCACCGACAGGAGGTCGTGGCGATGACAAAAACCCTCAGACCAGTCGGGTCGCGGCGCTGGTCACAATACGGCTTGATTGTATTCTCCGTGCTAACACTGAGCCCGGCGGGTTGCACGTCGATTTCGCAAGACGTGGACGCATACTACCGTCAGATGGCTTATAACTACAAAGAGGCGCAGGAAAAGGCGAAAATGGATGCGATCACCCTCGAGAACCAGGCGAAGGTTCTCGCCACGACGAGTGATTTCGCAAACGTGAAGAAAGCCCAGCGCGAGCTGAGCCGCATTAAGGCCTGGGAGGAGAAGTGCGAGAAGCAGGCGAAGCGATTCGAAAAGGCCGCCGAATGGACGGAAGCGCATTTTCACCTCGAAAAACGGAAGAGTCTCGATAAGCCCGCGGGTTCCGGGCGCGTCGAAGACAGCGCCGTCATGCAGGCGGCGGGCCCCAAGACTCCGTGAGCGTGAGCACGACGATCGGGCCTGATGGGGATTGCGGCGGCCTTTCCGACCGCGGGTGCGATTCGCCGACGAGATGCCCGTGGTAGTATGTATCTAGCGTCAGTGGCCCGATCCCAGTATCGGGGGCAATTGAAGATCACCCGAGGCCGCCATACCCATGTCCAGCACCAAGTACGTGATCGTGATACCCGACGGCGCCGCGGACGAGCCGTTTGCCGAACTCGATGGCATGACCCCGCTCGAAGCGGCACGGATTCCCGAGATGGACCGGGTCGCTCACGATGGAATCATCGGGCGGTCGCGCAATGTGCCCGACCGCTTCCTGCCAGCGAGCGACGTGGCGACCCTCAGCCTACTCGGCTACGACCCGGTGAGGTACTACACGGGGCGGGCGCCGCTGGAGGCCGCGGCCATGGGGATCGCTATCGGTCCCGACGATTGGGCGGTCCGTTGCAACCTTATGACAATCAGCGACGGACGGCTCACTGACTTCACCGCCGGGCACATCACGAGCGCCGAGGGCCGCCAGTTGATGGGTGCGATTCAGGCTGAGCTGGGGCGCCCGCCGATCGAGTTTCACCCAGGCGTAAGCTACCGAAATCTGATGGTCTATCGGGGGCAGCCCGGTGAGCGTCCGTTCGGCGAAGAGACGGTGACCGCGCCGCCTCACGATCACCCGGATCAGCCCGCGGCCGACCATCTGCCCCGCGGACCGGGGGCCGATTTGTTCAAGAAGCTGATGACTCGGGCGAGCAAAGTCCTCGAGGACCACCCCGTCAACCAGGCCCGCGTGGCGGCCGGCAAGCCGCCGGCTAACGCGATCTGGCTGTGGGGACAGGGGAAGGCGCCCGACGTGCCGAAGTTTGCCGAACTTCATCACCTCGAAGGTGCCATCATCTCGGCGGTCGACTTGGTCCGCGGCGTGGCCGTCTTGGCCGGCTGGACGCGGATCGACGTCCCTGGGGTGACCGGTTACCTCGACACCGACTATGCGGCCAAGGGCGTCTTCGGCATCCAGGCGCTGGAAAAGTACGACATCGTGTGCGTTCATGTTGAAGCTCCCGACGAAGCCAGCCACGAGGGGCGGCCCGACGCCAAGGTCGCGGCCCTTGAGCGGATCGATCACGACATCGTCGGCCCGATTAGAAACGCTCTGGCGACGTATGACCAGTGGCGGATTTTGATCTCGCCCGATCACTCGACGTTGCTGCGGACGCGAGCCCACGATCGTGCCCCGGTGGCCTGGGCCATGGCCGGCACCGGACTGCCGGCGTCGCGGAGGATTTACAATGAGCTGGCCGCCAAAGACGCTCGCGGCCCTTATTTCGACGAAGGCTATCGCCTGATGGAACGGTTCCTCGATCTGAGCTGGGATGGGCGAACATAAGCAGTCGAATCGAACACGACTCGCGAGATTAAGGTCGCCCTCGCGTTTCCTCGGTGCTCTTCCTTCAGCCTTTATCTTTTTTTGTGCTCCGGAGTGATCAGCGTGTCTTTGCTCGTTCAGAAGTTTGGTGGGACCAGTGTCGCGGATTCAGGCAAGATTTTGGCGGCCGCGCGGCGCGCGATCCAGGCCCATCAGCGCGGAGATCAGGTTTTGGTCGTCGTTTCGGCCCGCGGCCACACGACCGACGAATTGATCTCGTTGGCCAAAGAGATTACCGAAACCCCCCCCGCGCGAGAGATGGACATGCTGCTCTCGACCGGTGAACAGGTCAGCGTCGCCTTGATGGCGATGGCCATCGAGAGTCTCGGCATTCCGGCCATCAGCTTCACGGGGGCCCAAATTGGGTTGGTCACGGACAGTTTTCACACCAAGGCCCGGATCAGGAACATCTCGACCGAGCGAATCGCTCACGCGCTTGGTGAAGGCAAGATCGTCATCGTGGCCGGCTTTCAGGGCGTCGATGAGCACTACAATATTACGACGCTCGGCCGCGGCGGGTCCGACACGACCGCGGTGGCCCTGGCCGCCGTGTTGGGGGCCGACGGCTGCGAGATATACACTGACGTCGATGGTGTTTACACCACTGATCCAAGAGCGGTTCCCGAGGCACGCAAGATCGACCGGATCAGTTACGACGAGATGCTGGAGCTGGCCAGTCTGGGCGCCGGAGTGATGCATTCGCGGTCGATCGAGTTCGCCAAGAAGTACGGCGTGCCCATCCACGTGCGCAGCTCGTTCGCCGACGCACCTGGGACCTGGATCGTGGACGAGCGCGATGCCCGGCGGCTGGGTGTGGCCGTCACCGGCGCGGCCCTGGCCAAGGACGAGGCTCGGATCACGATCCGGGGCGTCCCCGACCGGCCAGGCGTCGTCCACGCGATCTTTCGCACGATCGCCGCGGCCAATATCGTCGTCGACATGATCGTCCAGAACGTCTCGACCGGCGGGACCACCGAGGTCAGCTTCACCGTGGCCAGAGGGGAGTTGCCCGAGACCCTGCGTGCCGCCGAGGCCGCCGCGCGCGAGATCGGCGCGACCGAAATCACTCACGACGCCGACGTGGCCAAAATCTCGGTCGTCGGCCTGGAAATGCGCACCCACACCGGCGTCGCCACCCTGATGTTCGAGTCGCTCGCCGGCGAAAGCGTCAACGTGCAGATGATCACGACCAGCGAGATCAAAATCAGTGTCCTGGTCGATCGCGGCTCGGCCGTGCCCGCGTTGCGAGCGGTCCACCGCGCGTTCGCGCTTGATCGACATCAAAACGCTGCGCCGGCCTACGAGGCGTCATCTTCGCAGGCACGCTCGCAGCCGCGGGCCATGAAGCTCGTCCCGCTCGCCGATGACGATACCGAGCCACCCACCGCGGCGGCCCCGATCGCCGGCGACACAAAACTGCTGGGCATGGAAGACCTGGTGATCGCCGGCGTCGAATTGGACGAGTCGCAGGCGCGCATCACCCTTTTTGATGTGCCCGATCTTCCGGGGCATGCCGCGTCTCTATTCCGCGCGATCGCCGAGGCCGGAGTGTTCGTCGACATGATCGTGCAAAACGTCGGCGCCCACGGAAGTTCGTTGCTTTCCTTCACTGTTCCCCGCGCCGCCGCCGATCGAGCTGTACAGGCCGTGCGGGTGGCCGGAATCAAGGACGTCTCGGTCGAACCAGCCCTGGCGAAGCTCTCGGTGATCGGTGTGGGGATGCGTTCGCACACTGGTGTCGCCACGCGAATGTTCGCCGCGCTGGCGGAGCGGGGCATAAATATCAACATAATCAACACAAGTGAGGTGAGAATCAATGTCGGGACCGACATCGCTCGCGGCCAGGAATGCCTCGAATGCCTGAAGCGGGCGTTCGCCCTCTAGCCGGCGAATCGGCCGGGGTGCAGAATCTTCCAGAGCGAATCCGCTCTCTCTTAGAGTCGACTTCAATAAACCTTTGCCCAGGGCTTTGAGTAGCAGTTCTTCGCGTGGCGACGGTCGGTTAATCGGAATCGGAGGCTTGTTCGTGGCAAGAGATAAGGTCGTGCTGGCGTACAGCGGCGGGCTCGATACGTCGGTCGCCGTCAAGTGGATCAATGAAACGTACAATATGGATGTGATCGCTTACACCTGTGACCTGGGTCAGTGTCAGGACATCGAGGCGATCCGCCAAAAGGCACTCAAAACCGGCGCAATCGACGCGGTGGCCGAAGACGCTCGTAACCTGTTCGTTGACTACTTCGTGTTTCCATCGCTGGCAGCCGGTGCTCTTTACGAGGGGAAATACCCGCTGGCGACCGCGCTCGGGCGTCCATTGATCGCCCAGCTCATGGTCCGCGTCGCGCGGGAGCATGGCGCGGCCGCGGTCGCGCACGGCTGCACCGGCAAAGGCAACGACCAGGTCCGGTTCGACGTGACGTTCCAGACGCTCGCGCCCGACCTCAAGATCATCGCCCCGGTGCGCGAATGGAAATGGACGCGAACCCAGGAGCTTGAGTACGCGGCCAAGCATGGCATCGAGGTCGAGGCGACCAAAAAGTCGATCTTCAGTACCGACCAGAACCTCTGGGGCCGCTCGATCGAGGCGGGTATCCTTGAAGACCCGTGGGTCGAGCCTCCCCCCGATACGTTTCAGTGGACGGTCGACCCGCGGATGGCGCCTGACGAGCCCGAGGAAGTCGAGATCACGTTCGACCACGGTAAGCCCGTGGCGATTGGCAACCGCGAGCTCGACGGCGTCCCCTTGATCGACGAGCTGAGCCAGCTCGCCGGCAAACACGGCGTGGGCCGGATCGACCATATCGAAAACCGCCTGGTCGGGATCAAATCGCGTGAGATCTACGAGGCGCCCGCCGCCCTGATCCTTCACGAAGCTCATCGCGAAATCGAGTTCCTGACCCTCTCCAAGGAATCGCTCCGCTTCAAAACCCTGGTGAGCCAGGCTTACGCCGACCTGATCTACAACGGTCTCTGGTTCAGCCAGCTCCATCAAGACCTGATGGCCTTCACCGTTTCAAACCAGCAGTACGTGTCTGGCACGGCGAGGATCAAGCTTTTCAAGGGGCACGCGCAAATCGTCGGCCGCAAGAGCGACCACAGTCTTTACCGGCACGAGTTGGCGACCTACGAGGAAGGCGATCAGTACGACTCGTCGGCCGCTCTCGGGTTTATCAAGATCCACGGATTGGGGCAGACCACCCAGGCCAAGCACCAACTGCTGCGTGGACCAGGCGGCCGCCCGCTCGAACTACCCAGCATTATCCCTCCCTCGCGAGCCGGGGCTCCCGAACCTAAGTAAGGCCAGGGTTACTTCTTTTGAATCAATTCCTGTAAGGCGGCGCGGTCGGAACCCAAGAGGCGTGAGACACCGGCCGCGTCCACGTCTGCCACGATGATTTCGCCGACTTCATTGTTCACCTGCGAGTAAATGCCCATGCGCTTCATCGCGTCGGCCTGGAATTGGTTGTCCTCATTGGGCGTGACATAGTGCACGGCCACCGCTTTATACCGATGGATCAAGAACAAGTGGATGAGCGTCATGAGCCGCTTTTTGCGCAGCGACGCATCGAATGTGTTCTGATCTCGGAAAGACAGGATTGTGCGTCCACGGCGGTCTTGGATGGTGGCGAAGATGGCGCTTGCCAGCTTGGCTCCTTCCGAACTCAACACCTGGAGTTCCAGCAAATCGCTGCCGGCTCGGTTCGGCCGCAATGTGACCCGCAGCGGCTGCATCTGATAATGAGCGGACCAAACGGCAAGCCACTCTTGCAGCAAGCTGGGTGGAACTTCCGTTTGCACCAGGTGCTGGAACTGCGTGGAACCTTTGCCCATGGCAACAGTGGTGGCCGTTCGACCGGAACAGGCGGCCAAGGCACCATCCAACCGCGGTCCTCCCACCAGCGATTGCGGCGTGGAATACGGTGATTCCAATAACCGGAACTTGCGCTGTAAGCGAGCCAGCGCCAACATGCCGTCCTGTTTGAGCGCGGCAGCAAACTCCTCTCCCGCCAGGCCATCAATTTGATGACCGCCGTACGTGATAAAATTAAACACAAAGCCAAGTTTGCCTAATTCTTCCGGGAACGACCTCATCTGGTCGTCGGTCATGCCGGTCGTGTCCCAGTTGAAAGACGGCGAGAGATTGTACGCCAGCATCTTGTCTGGATACACGGCGTGAATCGCTTCGGCAAAATGGTGGGCGTCGGCCAGATCGGCTGTCTTGGTCTCCATCCACAATAGATCGGCAAAGGGAGCTGCCGCCAGGGATTTGGCAATCGAATACTCAATGCCTCCTTGCACCTGGTAATACCCGTCGGCGGTTCGCGCCCGTTCGCAGTCCCAGATGATGTGCAGACCCATGGATTTGGCCTTGGTCTTGGCGCGGACGAACGAGGCGTGTCGCGCGAAGGCGATCCATTGATCGACCGTCATGGGAAACTCTTCCCCTTCATTGCGGCGGAACTCCATCACGTCGGCGACGGCGCGGGCATACGTCTTCAAGCCGGCCTCTGCCTGCCAAGCATCGGCGAAGCGGGTGCTCACCTTATCCAAGATCGCATCCAGATTGACGCTCGGATCGCGACGGTACGTGGCCGCGGCATCCTCCACCAAGCGAGAAATACCGGCGCGATCCAGCCAAACGAAGGCGTCCGCGTATTCCTCGTCGGAGATGCTGTACAGCATGTGCCCCTTGATTTCCGCGATGCCGGCGGCCTGAAGTTTCCGCAAGATGGTCAGGTACGCGACCTTGTACGTGGGCAGGTCGATATTCGTGGCCCCCAAGATGAACGGTTGATCGCGTTCATCGCAGCACGATTCGAGGAGTGTGGCCGATTCCGCGTCGGTGCGGGCCACGATGATCCCCGGCACGCCCATCACGTCAAGCTGGAAACGAGCCGCGTTCAATCGCTTGATCTGCTCGTCCTCCGCCACCAGCACTTTGCCCCCTTGATGACCACATTTCTTGGAGCCCGGGGCTGATCTTCGATGTGATAACCAGGCACGCCAACTTCCACGAAGCGCCGAATCAGGTTGCGCACATGGGCGTCTCCACCGTGGCCGGTGTCTGCGTCGGCGATGATGAAGGGCCGAAAATCGACCTCCGTCGTCGCCGCTCGCTTTTCCGCGGACATGCGCATGCGGTTAAACGTTTGATTGCGATCGGCTGTCAACAGAGCTCGCACAATGCCGCTGGCCTCATCCGGTACCTGGCTCAAGGGGTAACTGGCCAGATCAGGTCCTGGATCTTCATCGGTGGATCCCTTGGCGGATGTCGCCCAGCCCCCCAGGTAAATGGCTTCAATTCCCATCCGCTTCATGGCGACTGCCTGACCGGGGGAATACGGACCGAAGGTGGTGATGGCCTTGCGCCTTCCAACAACTCTCGCAATCGCGAGTAAAACGACTCCGCGGCAGACTTGGCCACCGTGTAAGAGGTCTGGATGGTGCCGCGCTGTTCCACTACTTGTCGGGCGGAATAAAGACGCGTGATGCCGGCAAAACGCGGACTTTCCATCCATTTGCGCGTCTCCGCGATCGATTCGTCTACGGCAGAAAGCGGGCGGGTCGCGTGCTCGGCCGGTGTCCGGCTGGTTTGTTCCTTGCGTTGCGCGGGGGACTGAATGATCGTCATGACGATTTGCTCGCTAAAAGTAAGGGGGAGAGACGTTACTTGGCGATTCGTTTTCAGCAGTCAGGCTGTCATGATCACGGGATGCCGCATCGAACTCAGAAATCAAGATTCCTGGTGATGCGCGTGCCATCCCGGCGAAATGCTTCCACGTACTGGGCAATGCGGGCCGTGGCATTGCCCAGGTCGTTATTGTCCAAGTTGATATTGAGGAGGTCAATGTACCACGGGAGTTTTACCGGCTCCATCACGTACGTGTGCACAATTTCGCGGGCGATGGGGAGCGTGGTGCCTTTGGAGTCGTCATGTACGTCGCGATCGCCCGCGGCGAGCAGCTTATCGTATTCCTCTCGCAGCAATCGTTCGAAAGTGCCGCGCTGAACGTGTCGCCCGCCCTGCTTTCCGTCTCGGTGTCGGCGTCAGTGAGGGGTGCCCGTTTGTGCAGCCATTCCCACAAAATGCTCAGCCGAATTTCGCCGGTGGCCATGTCTTCCATCAGATAGAGCACGTCATCGTTGCCGAAATAATCGGCCGGCTTGAGGGCCGCCGCTTGAAAGCCTTGGCCAAAGGCGTTGCCGTATTGAAGGGCCACGCTCAGCAGGTCGCGAGCACCGCGGACCGTGGCGCGGGGCGGGTTCCAAGAGTGACAACCCGGCCGCGTCTTCCGGCGTATAAGTCAGCGGGGGAAACGGACGGCCAAGCTGGTTTTCCTCTCCCACTTTTTCCCACACCGGTCGCACGATATGGACCATTTTCCAATGGGCCACCCATTTTCCGCTGGCCCCCTCTCGTTGCTCTCGCTCGGCACCGGCCACGGCCTTTTTCATGCCGGCGGCCACGCCGGCCGCCGAGCCGACGGGAATGTTCGGCTCCATGCCCCCTTGCCAGAGGCGAATTTCCCCTCGCGATCCGGCGTATTCACGGCCCGACGGACTCGGTCTTCATAATTGCGCATGTAACCATATATCATGGTAATTGCATCGATATTGGCGTTGATGAACCGCGGGTCCCAGGCTAGCGCATCCGCCACGCTGTTGATGTAATCCCAGCGGCCCGTGTTGAAGCCCACGAAGTGCCGGCCCAAAGCGGCGCGGATTTCCATCAATTGGAATGACGCCTCCAGTTGCTCGATCAGCACATAAGCCTTAACCGTCCCCACGTTCAGTCCCAGGTGCTGTTCTAGCGCGGTCAGAATGTCATTCCAGAGCGCGCCTTCCTCGGCCGTTTGAATCTTGGGCAAATACAGCACCACGGAACTGCCGGACGCACGCAACTCGCGGTGATTGTTGGTGACATAAAGCCCCACGTCGACGATCGAGGCGGAAAAGCCCGATCCATCATCGCGGCGGATGTGGCGGTCGTCCAAATGAAGGCCGCGGGCACGGAAGATCTTGGTGGTGAAGTCGAGCTGCTGACGCCAATCCGCGATGATCTCCCGGCCGAAGAATTCGTGGGCCCAGGCGTTCATTTCGCCCGCCACGGTTTGGGCCACCTGAAGAAACAGCGGCGTTTTATCAATTGCTAGTTTCAGATTGCGCCGGTCGTCCAGGGACATCGTATGCACTTGGCCCAGCGCGTCTTCGCCATCAAACATCCAACCATCCGCGCCCGATAAGAGGGCGTAGGCTGCGTTGCGAAGACTTTTTTCAACGGGTGTGTTAGGGCGAGCGGCGGGGCCAGTCCCTTGAATCCACTGCCGGCGCAGGTCGGCCGGGATCTCGCCGCCAATGAAATTGCCGCTCCGCGCATCCCGCACTTTGATATCCGTGCGGCCGATGCAGGCTTCGGGATCGAGAAACTCGATCCGCTGTCGCTCTGTGGCCCGTTGCGAACGCCGCTTTATCCTCGCTGTCATCAATTGGCGGCGGTCGTCATCGAAGTGGGTCAATGCGGAAATTGTGGCCAGCGCCTCTGGCGTATAGACATCCGGATATGTTTTTTCCGAACCACAGCGAACCTGAAGCTGGCTCGCCGATGTTGTTTCAGTGCGAACTCGTGGTCATTACAACGTTACCTTTCATCGCCAGCGAACACGTGAACTCCCGCCAAACGGTCGCGGCTATCCGGCAGACGGCCCGTTTGGGGCAAACTTTGTGCCTCTCAGTCGTGAGCACGACCCTGAATTGGCGCGGACGCACGGCTTGGTCTCATCACAAGAGCAAGAGCGACCGACGTGCGGTCAGGGCGGTTCCCCACTCAAAAGCGTAACAATGCCGCGGGTGTTCCGCCAGCATTCGCCGCGGCAGATGAGCCCGGCGTGGAAGCGCTCCGGCCTGCTCAGGCCGACGCGAAGCGAACGCTATGGATGCGAGCGTGGATCGTCCACGGCCAGTCCTTCGGCCGTCGCGGCGATGTTGAGATCACGATCAGATGGATGTCCTTCGTTCCCTCCTTCCTTCCCCCGAGGAGCACGATCAGCCGCCCTCCTCGTCTGCCAGAGCTGGGGATGGTGTGCCCGCAACCCGGTTCTCGCCAGCTCTCGCTCTTTGGCGTGGAGAGATATTCCTGGGTTTGGCTCGCTCTATCTGTGGAGTTGGTAGATGACCTCGAGGTTCATCCAGAATTCCGCGCAAGGCCCTAGCGCCGCCTCCGACTCCCGGGCCGTGCGAAACGTAATAGCCCTCCGGCCATTGATAATCTCATTCACGACCTGGAGCGGACGATTGAGGATTTCCGCAAGGTCGCGCTGCGTCCACCCGCGAGACTCCAGTTCCTCGCGGATCAGGTCGCCGGGCGCGAAGGCCTCCGCCCTACGACGGCGATCACCAGCCATGACACTCCCCCTAGTCATTTTCCATTCTTTTTAGGTCCTTGTCCGCGTGTCGGTATCGCATTCATTATCGCCCTGCCATTGATAGGGTGATATCCCAAAGCTATCGCCAGGTCAATACTCGCGCTCCTCGGGTCGTCTTACCTCGGACGTTTTCGCAGCAGCCAACGCGGTGGGATTCATCTTTAACGGCGCTGCGGTACATCGAGAGCAACCCCGCGCGAGTCGGGTTGGTTGACTGAGCGGCAGCATCGCCGTGGGCGAAATTTCCTAAATCTCCTAGACGGTATTAAGATTGAGTGATGTCCCTTTTTTCCTTGCCTGGCTCGGGCGGTGATTTGCGGGTCGGCTTTGCCTTCCTTGTACAGGCGATAACTCGTCTCAAGGTTCATCCATAGCTCGGCAGACGGTCCGAGCGCAGCCTCGAGTTCGCGAGCCGTCCGGGCGGTGATGGCCTTACGGCCATTGATGATCTCGTTGACGACCTGTACCGGGCGGCCCATGATCCGCGCGAGGTCACCCTGCGTCCAGCCGCGATCCTCGATTTCCTCTCGGATGTGGTCCCCGGGGGGGAATACCTGATAATTGGGACGACGCTTCGCCATCGTACAATCCCTCCTCACTGCTCAGTGGTAATCTTCGATGTCCAGAATCACCAGACAGTTGCCACCCTGTTCTTTTTCGATTTGGAACACCAACCGGAACTGGTCGTTCAGGCGGATAGAATAATCGGCTGACCGGTTCCCCTTGAGCTTTTCGAATCGGTATGAGTTCCGCATACGAAGGTCGTTCTCGTTGGCTGGAGCCGCGAATGAACTGCGTGCGTAACCGGAATGCCTTCGCCAAGCCAGGAGAGAACCCACCGTCAGAATCGGGGTCCTCATCGACAGCCATGCGCACAACGCGGCGGATCTGATCGATTGCCATAGCCTGGCTGCGGCAAGGTACGTCGGACAAAGGGTCATATCGACCCTCGCCGAATCCGCCGAGGCTCTCAGACACCCAAAGGTTGTCAGACACGTGTCTGAAATCCCCGGGTGTCTGAAATCTGTCGGAAAAGTCTCCGATCCATGTCTTCCTTCCCCTACTGGTCCGTCTACTGGTAAGCGACCTCCAGGTCGTTCCCGATGACGTAGGGGCGCACGAGGGACCGGATGAACTCGCTAATACGCCCCCTTCCGACGGTGTGCAGCCCAACGTAGACTCGCTCGTCAACGGTGATGGTTAGCTTCTTCTGCATTGGGGTCTCGGCAAACACGTATTACTGCACGTACTGTGACGGCAATCGCTCTCGGGAGCAACTGTTTGGCTTGCGGCTCGCTGCGACGACGGAACACCCAGATGTTGCAACGATGCGATTTCACCACGCTTGCGATAGATCTCACGCCCGAGTTGATGCGCCGCCCGGGCCTTCTGAGACGATGCAGGGTGCCGGATTTTCGCGAGAGCCGCAGAACGATTCGGCGTGCTCGCTTGGGTCACGGGGCTTTTCCAGTGCAATCCGAGCACGAATCCCTCAAGATCCTGAAAGCATCGATGCCGCCTGCAAAGAAGACCAAGAATTCGTTGTAGCGTGTTATCCCGATTTCCCTGATGGCCGGCTTGCGGCGGGCGACCAGTTGTTGTACCATGCCCGAAGCGTCGGGCGATAATC
>CAWHKI010000031.1:0-7892 GCA_963829765.1 uncultured Isosphaeraceae bacterium
GCAATGACGTGTTGGAAAACGTCGAGCAGAACGAGGTCACGTACATCGACTGATCCAAAATAGATCGGGGAGCTAATGACGCCGGTAGCCAGACCCATTGCCCGCGGGCCATATTAACCCGAAGCGCGAGCGAGGGGCCGTGTGACGGCAATCCCGTGCGGGCCGCGGTAGGTCCCTCGCTGGCGAGCCGGGTTATTTTCGCCGGTTGGGCGCATTCCCAAAAAGCGGCGATCAAGGCACAATCGTAACTTATCTCGAAGAACGGTTTACATCAATTGAGCGCGCATTCGAGGGAGGGGTTTCAATCGAACTGGATAAGAACCCGCCACGAGCGAGAGAGCGACGCCACGGTGGCCATTTTCGTGTTTTCGTGCTTTCGCGATCGATTCGATCTCATCCCACCAGAATTCGTTTCACGACAAGCGTCAAGGCGTTGAAGTTGAGGAGCAAGCCGACGCGGAGGCCCGTTGCACGGCGATGGCCGCCTCGACGATCCTCGCGGAAAGCGGCTCGAAGTCATGGCCCATGGGAGTTCCTCCCGATCGATCACGAAAACACGAAAGTACGAAAGTACGAAAACACGAAGAAATCTAGCGTGATTCCGGGAGGGCGAGGCTCCGCCCGAGCCGGCATTGGCACTCGGCTCGCCAGGAGGCTCGCCCTCCCAGTATCGTGCAACGGCATTTAGCACACAATCGCTGCTAAAAGTCACCCACATTAAACGTCCGTTTCGGGGTTTCGTCGTTTCCGGGTTTCGTGATCGTATGGTTATTCGGGCGTCCCGACGGCGAAATTAGGCTTCCTCCGGTCCCTCGGCTCGACGAGTATCGGCGAGACGACCCGTAGCAATCCTTCTCCACTGGGAAGGTGGACCGCCGCTCTTAACATCGTCGAAAAAAATGTCTGGATCGACGACTTCGCGGCGGCGCGGAATGAAGCCTTGGCTCATGCCACGGGCGATTATGCGTTTTGGCTCGATGCTGATGACGTGGTCGAACCGGCCGAAAGAGAGAAGTTGCGAGCGCTGATTGATGGTCTCGCGGTTTCGGTAGCGCGGTTGGCGGCTAGCGCGGCTCGGACGGATCCTCGCCCTCCAAGGGGAGGTTCGGTCACGGATGCCAGCGCGGCTCGGGCGAAGCCTCGCCCTCCCCGGGGAGATTCAGTCACGGAGGCCAGCGCGGCTCGGACGGAGCCTCGCCCACTCGGGGCGAGCCCCGCCGCTCCGCGTGCGCGCCGGGCCCTGAGGGGACTCGAGGCGGGACATTTGTGGATCATGTTCGGCTGTTTCCGATTCGGCCGGGTGTGCGCTGGACGTATCGGGTTCACGAACAGATTCTGCCGTCGCTGAAGCGGGCGAAAATACCGTGCTCTGGACGGATTTGCTCGATTGGTCTCAGGTCGGTTGTGTGTGTGCGTCCTTCTTTTCTTGGCCGTCTCCAACGTCCATCGTGGCGTCCCAACGGGGCGATGCCGGCACTGTTATCGAAGTGGTGAGTCGGCGCGAGTCTTGACCAGGTTGGAAACAGCGCGGCACAATTGCGGTCGCTATCGCTCGTCGAGGAAGAAGGCTTGGTCGCGTTGATTTTCACGACCTCCTGAGAACATGGTCTCAACGGCGGCCGCGGATGAGTCTGGCCGGATGCGACCATGCCCAAACACCGGCAAACCGGCAACTCCCGATGATCGCGAACCGCGCGAGGTGTCAATGCTCATCCGGCAACTGATCAACCCGTTCCGAAGTCGGATCGCCAAGGTTCAGACCGCCAGCGGCGACTCGTCTGGGTCTGATCAGCGAGTGGAGCGTCGATGGCTCACGGCCGCGCTTTTGTTCTTAATCCACCTGGGTGTCTACGAGATCAATGGTGACCACCCGCGAGTGGGAGACGCGACGGGCAGCACCTACCTGCCGGTGTTGCTCATCACACGTGGCAGCATGTCGGTCACGCCGACGAGCGTGCCCTTCATGTTCGACTGGCGTCTACGGACCAAAGAGGGAACCACGATGTGCCGTTTCAGCCGCTGGGAGGACCGGATGGGAACGGACACCGCACGCGAGCTCCGGGAAAGAGGCGACCTGACGTTGAGCAACTCGGATTACTATCTCACCCCGTCGAAACGTACAGACCCGGTCACGGGCGACGCCATTTACGTCAGCACGTTCGGCCCGGTGCCCGCTCTTGGCCGTCCCCGCCTTCGTGGCGGCCCAACGCGATAGGGGCGGCTGGCTCGACCGGCCCATGGAGTTATGGCGGACGGGGAAGCTCGTCGCATCGGTCTTGGTCGCGGGCTCGGTCGCGTTTGTGTACCTCGCGGCCCGTCTGTTAACCGGCCGCCGCAAGTCCATCCTGATCGCAATGTCTTACGGCCTGGGGACGTGCGTCTGGAGCACCAGCTCTCAAGCTCTCTGGCAACATGGGCCCAACGAGTTTTTCCTGGCGATGGGCACCTATTTTTTCTTGCGATCGCGGCAACATCCCCCCTGGGCCATCGCGACCGGGCTGGCATACGCCCTCGCCGCCGGTAGTAGGCCGACCAGTCTTCTGGTCGTCATCGCCATTGGGGCCTACCTGGTGATCGCGGACCGTCAGTCGTTGGCGCTTTATGTCCTCGGTGGGCTCCCCATCGCGGCCGCCTTGGCCGGCTATCAGCTCTACTACCATGGCTCGCTACTCTCGGTCGGTCGATTTGTTGTCGACCGGGAGATCGCGGGCATCAAAACCGGGTCGGCCGAACTTTGGGGGACGCCCCTTTGGGAAGGGCTGGCGGGATTGCTCGTGAGCCCCTCGCGGGGCCTATTCGTCTTTTCGCCATTCATGCTCTTCGCCCTGTTCGGGTTCGTCTCCGCGTGGTCGGATCAACGATTCACGTCGCTCCAGCCGCTGACCGTGGCTTTCGTTGCGCAACTCGTCGTCGCTTCCAAATGGTTTGATTGGTGGGGCGGTTGGTGCTACGGCTACCGGCCGATCGTCGATACCATGCCCCTCTTGGCGATCCTGCTCGTCCCCGCGGTCGAGCGGGTCGCGTTGCGAAAGACCTACGGATTTGCCTTCGCGTTGCTCCTGGCATGGTCGATCGGCGTCCAGTTCGTGGGGGCCTTCGCCTACGACGTCGTCGGCTGGAATGCACGGGCCGAGAAACAGACCGTCCCATCGCCCCCCCCATCCGGATCGAAGAACGCGTCTGATCGGCCCGCGACCGACAGGTCCGCCGGGGCGAATCTTGACAGCCGCGTGATCGAGGTGCGGGCCAATATCGATCTGCCCCAGTATCGGCACCGCCTGTGGTCACTCAAAGACAATGAGATTTTTTATTATGTCGTCCATTTTTGGTCTAGCCGACACTATAAACGACTGCGCATGCATTTGCCGATCTACTTGACATGAACAGAGTTTTTGGGCGCGGCGTCGTGGGCTTGATCGGCCGGGGCCAGGTTCATCACGAGTGGCATTCGACTTGCAAGGCGGTGCCGTCGGCGATCGAAGGATCGGGCTGCACGATGACCTGGTCGTTCTCGCCGAGGCCCGTCACGATTTCGGCTCGCAGTCCCGTATCCATGCCGACCTTGACATTCACGCGACGTCCCGTTCCGGATTGTAGATCTCGGCAAGCAACTCCCCCTTCTTCACGCGACTGCCCCGGTCCACGTTTAGGGTCTTCACGAAGCCCTGGTCGCGTCGTCAACGAATGCTACAGCGCACTCACACGCTGCGGCACTGCCCGGCCCGCCCTGGCCTGGGTTTCGTCGGTTGCTCCCTCATGGTACTCGGCGTCGGTGTTAACCTTCCAAGTGTCGAATTTGCCCAATCCCAGTATATTGCGCGCGGCTAAGAGCGCGGTCATCATTGAGTGGTCCTGGTTATTATATTTGTGCATGCCGTTGCGGCCGGCCAGCTCGAGGTTGGCGAGGTTTTTCAACCAGTCGCGGATGACCGCGACGTGAGCCTGATACTCATCATCATAAACGGGATATGCCTTGGGCATGCGGACCACGCAGCCGTCGACCACCGACGAGGCCGGCACCAGGCCGATCGAGTCGATCTCCTTGGCCCGAGGGCCAGCAACTCGGCGTCCGGCATCGTCCATAGATCGTCCCCCTCGAAGCAAAAGTACTCGAGGCCCAGGCTGGTTTTGTTGGGGTCGGGAACGAGGTCGGGCGACCAGTTCTTGAAATTCTGAATGCGCCCGACGCGGACCTTGGGTTCATGGATGTAGATCCAGTTGTCGGGAAATGTCTCGGGTTGATCGACGATGAGGACGACGGTCAGGAAGTCGCGGTACCGGAGCGATTCCGCCGCTCGCGCGACTTCAGCCGGCGCGGGCGGCTTCATGGCGCGGATCAGGTCCCGGATCGGCAGAGTCGACAAGAAATCGCGGCCCCGATAGCGAATGAGCCGACCCTGATGGTCCCTCGTGAGGAACGAAGTTACCGCCGTTCCATCGTGCTCGACCTCGATCACGCGGCGGTCGAGCTGGACGGCGCCTCCCTGGGCCCGAATTTGGTCGCGAGCCACTTCCCACATCTGCCCCGGCCCCAGCCGCGGGTAATGAAATTCATCGATCAACGTTTTGATGACCTCGGCCCGCCCGGACCGAAAACGGCCAAACAAAGCCGAGGTGACCGCCCGCACCAGGTTCAAATCCTTGATCCGCTGAGCCGCCCAATCGGCGGAGATGGTCGAGGTCGGCATTCCCCAGACCTTCTCGGTATAGGACTTGAAAAAAGTCTCGAACAGCTCTCGGCCAAAGCGGTTGACGACCCAGTCTTCGACGCTTCGTTCGGGCTTGATCGGCGCGAGCTTCGCCTTGAGATAAGTCGCGACGATTCGCAACGAGCGGAAGAAGCCAAGTTTCAAGAGGGCATCAACCGGTTTCAGTGGATAATCGAAAAATTTGCGATCGTAATAGATGCGACTGAGCCGGGATCGCCTGATTAAGTTTTCGCCAAGGACCTCGCGCCATAGCCGATTGACCTCATCGCTTTTGGAGAAGAATCGGTGCCCGCCGATATCGAAGCGATAACCCTTGTACTGATCGGTTCGGCTAATGCCTCCCACCAAGCGAGGGTCGGATTCGAGGACGATGCAAGACTTGCCGTGTTTGCTCAGCTCGTACGCCGCAGTCAGCCCGGCAGGGCCGCCGCCGGCAATGACCGTATCGTGGGCCGCCACGATCGCGACTGCTTCCGGATCATCGATGCGAGTCCAACGATGGGGAATCAGTCCAGGCTGTAGCGTCTCCGCTTGTGGCCGTTCCCTGCCCATGACCGACTCCTTGTCCTAGAGACGAACCCGGCTGGCCCCGCCTTTTCGATCGGCGTTGCCCCTTTTCCCCATCTATTCATCGGCTGCCCTGGGCCGCGAGTTTTGGCATAAATTTGCCTGGGGGTCAACGCCGATCATATTGGGCACGGGCAAGTCGTACTTGACGTCCCGTGCGACTTTCTCAAAATAGGGCGAGCCATTTCAAAGAGCCGAAGCCGGCTGACGCCGACGCCCAGCGGCTTTCAGCGTCAGATGGGTGGAGATTACCCACACCGGCTCGTGCCCAAAACCGTTGGCTGGAGACCATGGAGGGTCCAGGATGACTTACGAACAGTGCCAGGCGATTCTTGATGATATCCGTCAGCGCCAGGGGACGGAACGTCCTATGGTGCAAGTCACTTGCGGAGCATCGGTGCTGCGTGGACGGGTGAACTATTCCGCGAGCGGCCTGGCAGGTCGACGCAATCCCAACTCGCCTTACGGAGTGCTCGTTCTCGAAGAAATGGGCTTGAGCCGCAGACCAGCCTCATTTGTGCAGATCGCCAACATTCCCGAGGATGGCCTCGCCAGTTTAGACTCAGCGTGAGATCGGCGGCAGATGCACGCTATGGTTGCACCGTCTGTTTCCTCGGTGAAACGGGGTCCAAGTTCTCAACGACCCGCGGCATGGAGGAAACAGGCATTTTAGAAAAGGCCAGTCCGCCCGACCTTTGGTTACCTCGCTTTGAACCCGGTCGAAGAATTCAGGATCAACGCATTTCGAGGCTTGAACTCGCGAGGTCAGGGGAGTTCAGCAGGGGTAACGAGGGCTTCGGTTTCGACGTGCACAACGGAGGCCTGCCGCCTGATCCTGATCCTCTCGATCAGAACGACAAACGCCGGCACCAAAATTGGCCGCACCAGGAATGTGTCGAGCAGCACGCCCAGCCCTAGAGCAAAGCCGAGCTCGCGTAGCGAGGTGAGACTGCCCGTGAGCATCGAGCCGAACGTCCCCGCCATGATCAATCCACACGAACTGATGATGCCGCCGGTATGGGCGACGGCCCTGCGCGTGCCTTCGATGATGCCGTAGGTTCGCTCTTCTTCGATCACCCGGGTCATCAAGAAGATGTTATAGTCTTCCCCGACGGCGACCAGGATCACAAAGAGGAAGAAGCCGACGGTCCAATCGAGGCCGCCCCAGGGGGTGGCTCCGCGATAGAGAGCGTGGAACACCAAGTCTGTCAGACCGAGCGATGCGAGATATCCGAGAACCACCGTGAAGATCAAATAAAGACAGATTCCGGGTCGGCGAAGCAAGATGACCAGGATCGCGTAAACTCCCAGGGTGACCAGCACGTACATCTGCTGTTGATCATGTTTAGTGACGCGTTTCAAGTCGTGAACCATTGACGACGAGCCGGCAATCCCGATCGCCGTGGTCCCTTCCAGCGGCTCACGGGGAGCGGTCGCCGCCTGCACCACGTCGCCGATTCGTTCCAGGGCGTGAAGACTGGACTCGGAAAACGGGTCCGTCTCAAACAGCACCTCAAAGCGAGTAATGCGGTTGCGGTCCGCGGCCTGTGCCGGCATGGTGCTGACATACCGCGACTCCGCCGCGACGTTCAGCGCCCTGGCCGGCGAGCCGCTTGAGGAGTCCTCCGTCGGAAACATCGCGAGTGCTGTTGCCCGTAGGTTGGGTGAGCGACCGAACATCCGCGATGTTCTTGATCGACTGCAAGCGGCGACTGATCTCGGCGATCGCTTTTCGCCCATCGGTGGAACGAAAATCGAGTCGCGGGTTGTCGAGCAAGACGACCGCCGGACTGAGTTCACCGACAGCGAAATATCGCCTCACCACGTTCGCGCCGACGACGCTAGGGCGATCCTGGTCGAGGTCGCTCAATTGGTTATGGTTCGCCTTTGTTCGAGCCCCGACAACCGCCAGCGGCGCGAGCACGAGGAGGCATACCGACAGTATCAGGAGGGGATAGGTCACGACGAGGTCGGCAATCCCAGCCCAGAAACCCGTAAACGCCCCTGTGTTTGACTCTTCGAGGCTGGCATCCGTTCCGGCCGCCTTGCGCGGCGAGCGCAGCGGCCAGAAAATGGCGCGGCGGAGCACGATCAAGACCGCGGGAGCCAGGGTCAGTGCGGCAAGAAGAGCCACCGACAAGCTCAGGGCAATCGTCGGGGCCCGTGTACTTGACCTTGGCGAAACGCGAGAAAAAGAGCATGCCAAGCCCGACGATCACCGTGCCCGCGCTGGCGACCAAGGCCATACCAACCTGGAGGATGGCCTCCCGGAGAGCGTCGATTGTCGACCTACCGCGGCTTAACTCTTCGCAATAGGCGCAATCAAGAAAAGACAATAGTCCGTGCCCGCGCCGAAGAGGACGACGATAATAAAGACGCGAGTGATACTGATCACTTGAAAGCCGACGCCCGGCATCGTCGCGAGCAATGAAATGAGCCGGAGCGAGACGAACGCGGATAAAGCGATCGTGACCAACGGAACCATGGCCAAGAGCGGTGAGCGATAGACCAAAAGCAAGATGAGTACGACCAGGATGACGGTGCTATAAGTCGTATTTTGGATGCTTTCGCCTGCCGCGAGATTCGTGTCGTGCCCCATGACGGCCGAGCCCGTCA
>CAWHKI010000032.1:0-13396 GCA_963829765.1 uncultured Isosphaeraceae bacterium
AGGGCTTCGTTGATCGCGGGCAGACCGCGGGCGAACGTGACCTCGACAACCGAGCCACGCACCGCCGTGATTTTCCCATTCTGTCCCTTGTCGCGTGAACCCAGCATCAGTGATCGACTCTTCCCGCCAGAATGTACTTACCGGCCTACATGGGCGACCTCTGTCGGGCCCGCCGTCGATTCGACACGCACCCTGGCGCCGTCGGTGAGAATCGACACGTCGCCCAAAATCACTTGTTCAGAGCCGTCGATCCGCGACCAGGGCACCTTGGCGGCGCACCGCGACGGGGGCCCGGGCACTCGACGTTTGGTGACTTCAATCCACTCGTCGTCGCTGACGCCCTTCTGAATTTCGGTCCGCACCGCATGGCCGTTCTCGTACATCCAGCAGAACGTCTGGTCGCCGCGATAGGTGAGGGCGGCCAGCGGCAGCGCCCGGACACCGGGGCGTTCGACGATCATCTCCGCGTAGGCATACATCCCGGGCAAGAGCTGGCTGCCCGGATTGGGCAGGTCAATCTCCGCACGAAGTGTCCGGCTCGTGACGTGCAGCGCCCACGATGTGCGAGTGACGGTGCCCGCCAGTGGTTCGGCCTATATGCCTGGACGAGCACACTCGCCTTGGTCCCGATCTTGACGTAGTTGGCGTCTTGCTCGGCCACGTCGACGAAGATCCGCACCACGTCGGTGCGGTCGACCACGTAGATCGGCGCCGCACCGCCAGGCGAAAGGTGAGGCGCACGCTGCATGGTTGAGAGCTCGCCCGCGGCGGGCAAGACGAAGTCGCCGGTATTGGCATTACGGGCCACGATCGTGCCGTCGTAGGGTGCGGCCAACGTGAGGTAGCCCACCCATGCCTTGAGCCGCCTTGCCTCGCTATGAGCGACCCGAAAGTCGGCGCGAGCCACCGCGACGCTAACCTTGGTCTTGACGAGCGTGGCCTCTCGGAGAGTAGTTCCGCATCGACCCTCATGATGGTCGCCTTTGCCGCGTCCCGCGCGGCGGCGCTCGACTTGAGCTGATTTATCGACTCAAGGAGGACCTGCGGGTCGACGACGCCTTTTTCGGTCTCGTTCCTGAGCCGCTTCACCTCCGAGTCCCAGCGGTCAGTTTCGGACTGGTACTTGGCCAGGATCGCTTTGGATTCCTCGAGGGCCGCCCTCGCTGCTTTGACGTCGGCATCGGCCACCGTCACCAATTTCTCGGCCAGCTCAATGCGTTCCTTATCAAGCTCGACTGTAGCGTTCTTGGTCCCGAAGTCCTCGACTATCTCCGGCACAAACAGGGTGGCCAGCGTGTCCCCTTTTTTGACTTTGTCACCGATGTCCACGTTCCACTTCTCGATATAGGCGTCCATCTTGGGATAGATCGTCGTGCGCTCATAGCTTTCGATGAAGCTCGGCTGTCCGATCACGCGGGTGATCTGCCGGATTGGCGGGTGAATGACCTGAAATGCCGGTGGCTCGGCGACGCTCACATGCACGTTCTTGGGCTTTCGGCCGCAGCCCGGTGCAAGAAGGGCGGCCACGAGCCAGAACACGAGCGCGGGGCCGCCGCCGAAACCATCCGAGTCCTTGGTCCAAAAGGCACGCCGCATCAGGGTCCTCCAGGCAATGAGTTTTCAGTCACGGGCGGAGCAGGGCCGCCGTCCGGCTCGCCGCCACCGGTGCCGGTTAGATTGCCGGCCGAGCCAGCCAGAGCGAGCCCTTCCCGGCGAGGAGCCGCCTCGTCGGGTTGAACCGGTCGGTCTGAGCCCGACGGGTCGTAATACGCGCTTTGGGGGTCGTCTGGGTAAAGCGACGATGAGCGAGCGGTCCCGCGGCCGATCACGATCGCGAAGATCGAAGGCAGCACAAGCAAGGTGGCAAATGTGGACATCACCAACCCGCCGATCACCGCCAGCCCGAGCGGGGCCTGCATCTGGCTCCCTCGCTCCAAGGCCAGCGCCATCGGCACCATGCCGACGGTCATCGCGCAAGCCGTCATCAAGATCGGCCGCAGCCGCTCGCTCGCCCCGACGATCGCCGCGTCGGTGGACGTTCGCCCCCCTTCCAGTGTTCATTGACAAACGCCACCAGCATAACCGAGTTCGACACCGAAACCCCCAGCGACATGATCGAGCCCATGAACGACTCGATGTTGAGCGTGGTGCGGCTGAAGTAAAGGATGGTCGCGATCCCCGCGAGGACACCCGGTACGGCGCCGATCGAGATCAAGGCCAGACGAGGCGACTGAAAATAGGCGGTCAAGAGCACAAAAATCACGAACACGGCGACCGCCAATCCGATGCCGAGCGCCCGGAACATCTCGGTCATCGGCGGAAGCTGGCCCATCACCTCGACTCGCACACCCGTAGGGGGTGTCCCGGCGGCATCGATCGCTTGCTTGACCTGGGCCGATGCCCGGCCCATGTCTTCACCCTCGACATTCGCGGTAACGGTCAGGTAGCGCTGCGACATGTCGCGGTCGTATTCACCGGGCCGCGTACCCTCGTGTACCTTCGCAACGTCCCGGATCATGAGATTGACCACCGGATTCACCGAGTCGATCGGCAAGATCTCGACGTCTTCCGGCCTGATCATCTTCGTGGGTGGCATCAGCACCTCAACCAGGTAGTCGAAGCCGGTTTTCACGTCGATCCAATAGTTGAGATCGGTAAAGCGCGTCGACGATGTCGCCATGACGAGCGCCTTACGGACGTGTTCGACGGTGACGTTGCTCAACCCGGCCTTCTCGCGGTCGATGGCGACCTCGACGGTGGGGTAGTCGAGCGTCTGCTCGAACTGGACGTCACGGAGGAAGGGAATGCTTCTCATCTCGCCGGCGATCTTCTCCGCGTGCTGGCGAACATCATCGAGATCAGTGCCGACGAGTCGAACCGCGATGGGCGTCGGTGACTCGAAGCTCATGACCTCAGTCACGATGTCGCCCGGCGCGAAGCCGAAGGTCGACTTCTTGGCTTGTTGCAGCGCCTTCGCCTTTGACAATCCCCCCTTCTCTAGTCGGTCGGCCAGCCACGGGATCACCCGCTTGGGCAGAACCTCGCGCATTCGTTCACGAAACTCTGTGAGCTTGATTCCGCTGTCCTCTTCGAGGGCGACGCGTAGCTGGCCGTCGTCAGGCCCGCGCATGAAGAGCACCATGTTGTCGATGCCAAAGTTGGGGGCGACCTGACCCACGTATCCCATGGTGATCGCGATGTTCTCGGGCTTCGCCTCGCGCTCGATCTCCTCCAAGCACTTCACGGCCAACTCTCGGGTCAACTCGAAGTTCGAGCCGGGCGGTGGCCGGAACCGGAGCACGAATTGGCCCGAATCCACGTACGGGAACAACTCGGTGCCAACCTGTGACCCCAGCAGCCAGAGGACCAGAATGCACGCCGCCAGATAGCCCGGAACGACCCACAAGCGCAGGCGGACCGACCAAATAACGGTCTTGCGATAGACCTCGCGCATGCGGTCGAACGGCCCGCGATGCGCCTCGCCATGCCTCTTGTCCTTGAGCAGGTACACGCACAAGATCGGCACGAACATGATCGAGAGCAGATATGACGAGACCATGGCGAACCCGACGGCCAGGGTCAGTGGCATGAATAGCGACCGGAGCGGATCGTCCATGATGAACGCCGGGACGAACACGGAGAGGATGCACACGAGCGCCAACAGTATCGGCACGGCCGTCGCGTTGCTGGCGTGCAGCACCGCCCTGGCGACGTTCGGCTCGTTCTCCATCTGCACGTGCAAGTTCTCGATGGTCACCGTCGACATATCGACCAGGATACCAATCGACAGCGCCATCCCGCCCAGCGACATGATGTTGATCGTGTTGCCGGTGAGCCAGAGCCCGACGAAGGACCCCAAGAGTGCAAGCGGGATATTGGCCACGACGACGATCACGCTCCTCAAGTCGCGGAGGAACAACAAGATCATTAGCCCGGTCAAACACGCGCCGATCGCCCCCTCAGCGGCTACACTCTCGATCGCGGCCAGCACAGTCGGCGACTCGTCGAACTCGAAGCTGATCTTGACCTTGTCTCTAAATTCCCTGGGAATGGCGCCATGGAACAACGTCATCGACTTACGAACGTCGGCCACGACCTTCAGCGTCGACCCGGTATCTTTCTTGATGATCGGCAAATAGACCGACTTCTTGCCGTTGACAAGGGCGTAGCCGTAGTTGACGTCGGTATCGTCCTGGATCGTCGCCACGTCGCGGATGTAGACGTTATACCCAAGTTTAAGCGGGATATCGCCCAGGCGCTGGGGGTCGACGACCGTCGCGTTGTTGGCAACGACCGGCATCGAGTCCCGGATGTATACGTTCCCCGCGGGAATGATCGTGTTCCCCTTCGCCAGGGCGTCGACGACCTGCTGCGGCGTGAGGTTGTAGTCGCGGAGTTTCTGGGGATCGATGCGGATGACGATCGACCGCATGTTGGGACCGAAGGGGGAAATCGCCACCGTGCCCGGCACGTATTTCTGCACCTGGGGCCGGACCAGGTTTTGCGCCCAATCTCCGAGTTGGCCGAGCGAGGCTTGCTGGCTCTCCAAAACCAGGTAGCCGACCGGGACGCTGCCGGCGTCCATGCGCATGATCATTGGCGGCAAGGTCCCCTTGGGCATCCACGACATGGCCCGATCGGACATTGCCACCACCTGGGCCATCGCCTGGCCCATGTCGGTGCCGGGGAAGAACGACAGCTCGCATAGGGCGACCTGCTGGATGTTCCGCGATTTGATATCCTGAATGCCGTCGACGTACTGAAAATAGAGCTCGAGCTGGTTGACGATGAAGCCCTCCATCTGGTCGGGCCCCATGCCAATGTAATCAAGGAAGACGTAGATCTTCGGCACGTTGAGAGCGGGGAAGATGTCAACCCGCATCTTGTTGTACGCAAGCCCGCCGCCACTGATCAGCGCCACGACCAGCATCAGGGTCGTGACAGGGCGGCGCATCGCGAAGATCGTTATGCCCATGGACCACCTGGCAGCGCTTGCCTTGTGTCCCTCATCGCGTGTGTGTCCGTCCTGCCGTCCTTTGTTCTGTGCGCCGTCATGGTTTTGAGCCTCCTCACTGGTTAGCCTGGATGACCCTGGAATCACCCGCTAGCGAACCGCCAGATCTCGACGAGCCCGCGCCGCCGGTGCCTCTTACCGTATTCTAGCCTTGATGCCCCCAACTTTGGAGGACCTTCACGTAGTTGGCGCGTTCATAGGCGTTGGGGTTCCCGCACCGTGACAAGCTCATGCTTCCCTGCATCTGCTTCAGGGATTCGTATTCGTGTTCCTCCAACCATCGGCTGATGCCTTCGCGCACCTTCTTCAGGCGGCCGGGGCCGTGCTCGAGCAATGCCGAAACCATTTGCACGCCGTGCGCGCCGGCCATCACGGCTTTGATTGCGTCGACGGCCGTGTGCACGCCTCCACTGGCCGCGAGCGACGCCCGAATTCTCCCCGACAGAATGGCCAGCCAACGTAACCGCAACGTAAGTTCGGAAGAACTCGAAAGCTGGACCCGCACGACCTCCAGCTCCTCGACATCGATGTCGGGTTGGTAAAAGCGATTGAACAGCACGAGTGCGTCCATGCCGAGGCTGTCGAGCTTTTTGCAAAAGTTGGCGATCGAGGAGTAAAAGGGGGAGAGTTTGACCGCCACCGGTATCGTGACCGACTGTTTGACGGCCTTGGCGACTCGCAACGAGCGATCTTCGATGTGCGATCCGGATTCCTCGAGATCGGTGGCTAATTCGTACATGTTCAGTTCCAGACCGTCGGCCCCGGCTTCTTCGATCAACTTGGCATAGCCGAGCCAACCGCCATCGCTGACCCCATTGAGCGAGCCGATCACGGGCACGGACACCGCCTTCTTGATGCGAGCAACCTGGGTCAAGTACTCGTGCGGCCCGAGCCGGAAATCGCGCGGTCGGGGCAGGTACGTGAGGGCTTCGGCATAGGATTCGTCGGCGACCTCCATCGACCGGACGAAGGCCAGTTGCTCGCCGACGATTTGCTCTTCAAACAGCGAATGCATGACGATCATGGTGCGCCGGCGTCCTCCAGACGGCGGACTGTGTCCAGATCGTCCACCAGGGGCGACGCGCCCGGGATCAACGGATGTGGCAGATCAAACCCCATATAAGTCGTGGAAAGATCCAACTGTCGTCCTCCTACGAGAGAGCGGCACCGGTTTCAGGAGCGGAGTCGCGCGGTGATGACAAGGGTATGTGAATATGCGAGAGTTGATCGTAGAGATTCACTCGCCGCGCGGCCTGGTCTTGGGCGGTGCGCGCCAGTTGTCGAAACTGCGCGGGTCGATCTTCTCGACCATGCCAAAGCGTGCCTCGTTCCGGCGGTACTCTTCGACGGTGTTTCGGCCCGCGGGCGCATCGATCACCAACGGAGGCTCCCCGCGGGTCATACGCCGCGGATCGAAACGATACAGAGGCCAGATGCCGGAATTCACCGCCAGCTTTTGTTGCTCGGCCCCAAACCGCAGATCATACCCGTGGGCGATGCAGTGGCTGTAGGCGATGACCAGGGCAGGCCCATCGAAGCTCTCGGCTTCACGGATCGCCTGCACGGTGTGGCTGTCCTTGGCGCCGAAGGCAACGGAGGCGACGTAGACGTGGCCATAGCTCATCGCCATTAAACCTAGGTCTTTCTTGTGGACCCCTTTGCCAGCCGAGGCGAACTTGGCGGCGGCGCCTAAGGGCGTGCTTTTGGATGCTTGGCCCCCGGTGTTAGAGTAGACCTCCGTGTCCAGCACCAGCACGTTGATCTTATGGCGCATGGACAAAACGTGGTCCAGGCCGCCAAAACCGATGTCGTAGGCCCAGCCATCGCCACCCACGAGCCAGACGGTTTTGTGAACCAGGTAGTCGGCCAACTGCTCCAGCCGACGCGCGAGCGGCGAATCGGTCTGGCCTAGTTTCTGCCGTAGCACAACGATACGTTGCCGTTGGGCGCCGATTCCCGCTTCTGATGACTGGTCGGCTTCGAGGATTTCCTTGACCAGATCGTCACCGATGTGCGGGGCGAGGACCTGGAGCAACTGACCGGCCTGGCGTTTCAGGTTGTCGATACCCAGCCGCAGCCCGAGCCCAAATTCGGCGTTGTCTTCAAAAAGCGAGTTCGACCAGGCGGGGCCTCGCCCGCTGCCCTCGACGGTATAGGGGGTGGCTGGCAGATTGCCGCCGTAGATCGATGAGCAGCCCGTCGCGTTGGCGATCAGCAAGCGATCGCCGAAGAGCTGCGTGAGCAGCTTGATGTAGGGGGTTTCACCACAACCGGGGCAGGCGCCCGAGTATTCGATGAGTGGCAAGAAAAACTGAGAACTCTTGACGTCGATGTGGCTGACCCGGTCGCGCGGCGGATCGGGAATGTGGAGGAAGAAATCGTAGTTGCTTTTCTCCTCCTCCAGCACGCGGGGCCAGCGGGCGCCATGTTGATGGCCTTGTGCTCGCGGAGCGGATTTGTCCTTGGCGGGGCAGACCACGACGCAAAGGTTGCAGCCGGTGCAATCCTGGGGCGCCACCTGGATGGTGTATTTCCAGCCCTTGAATTCGGCCGCCTTGTAGTCGGTGGCCTGAAAGTGGCGGCGGCGCCTGGCAAATGGTCGGGCTCGAAGACCTTGGCACGGATGGCGGCGTGCGGGCAAACCAGGGCGCACTTGTTGCACTGGATACAGACTTTAGGGTCCCAGATCGGCACCTCCGCGGCGATGGTCCGCTTCTCCCAGCGCGAGGTTCCGGTCGGCCAGGTTCCATCCACGGGAAAGGCCGATACCGGCAACAGATCGCCCTTGCCCGCCATCAAAACGGCCGTCACTCGCTTGACGAAATCAGGCGCTTCCTCCGGCACGATGGGCGGCCGACGGAAAAGGGCAGTGACACGTTCCGGCACCGGCACCTCGTAAAGATGCGCCAGGGTGTGATCGACCGCGGCGAAATTGCGCCGCACGACTTCTTGCCCCTTTTTGCTGTATGTCTTTTCGATCGCCTTTTTAATCTGGGCGATCGCTTCCTGCTGAGGCAAAACGCCCGAGACCGCGAAGAAGCAGGTCTGCATGACCGTGTTGATGCGGCTGCCCAGTTCCTTCTCGGTCGCCACTCGCTCGGCGTCGATCACATAGAACCGCAACTTCCGCTCCACGATTTGTTCTTGCACCTCACGCGGCAGATGATCCCAGACCTCCGCGGGAGCCGTACGGAGCGTTCAAGAGGAAGACCGCGCCAGGATGGGCGTACTCGAGAATGTCGAGGCTGTCCAGGAAGTGGAACTGGTGGCAGGCGACGAAGTTCGCCGACCGGATCAAGTACTCCGAGTGGATCGGACGGGGCCCGAACCGCAGATGGGAAACAGTCCGAGCTCCTGCTTTTTTCGAATCGTAGACGAAATACCCCTGAACATGGGCGGGGGTTTCCTCGCCGATAATCTTGATCGAGTTTTTGTTAGCCCCGACGGTGCCGTCAGCGCCTAAGCCGAAGAACATCGCCCGGACGACGTCGTCGGCCTCGATGGAAAAATCAGGGTCGTAGGCTAATGACGTATGCGTGACGTCATCGACAATTCCCACGGTGAAGTGATTTTTCGGCTGCGGTTTGGACAATTCGTCGAAGACGGCCTTGACCATCGCCGGAGTGAACTCCTTGGACGATAGCCCGTAGCGCCCACCGATGGCGTCGGGCTCATGCTGGAGAAGGGGACGCGGCTGGCGACACGCTTCCCGCAAGGCCGCGACGACGTCCAGATAGAGCGGCTCGCCGATGGCGCCCGGCTCCTTGGTGCGATCGAGCACGGCGATCGCCCGGGTGGTGACCGGTAACGCGGCGACAAAGTTCTTGATGGAAAACGGCCGATAGAGTCGGACCTTGAGCACGCCCAATTTCTCGCCGGACCGGTTCAGGTGCTCGACGGTTTCCTGTGCTGTCTCCGCGGCGGAACCCATCAAGACGAGCACCCGCTCCGCCTGCGGGTCGCCAACGTAGTCGAATGCATGATAATGCCGGCCTGTCTGGGCCGCGAACCGGTCCATAGCCTGCTGGACGTTCTCGGGGAGAACGTCGTAGTACGCGTTACCGGCTTCGCGGGCCTGGAAGAAAGCGTCGGGGTTTTGCGCCGTTCCGCGCAAGACGGGATGATCGGGCGAGAGACCACGGCGGCGATGGGCGCATGATCCACTGGTCGTCGAGCAGCAAGCGTAAATCGTCGTCACTGAGCTCGTCGATCTTGGCGACCTCATGCGAGGTCCGGAAGCCGTCGAAGAAATGCAAAAAGGGGACGCGATGCCTGAAGCGTGGCGGCCTGGCCGATGCAGGCGAAGTCATGAGCCTCCTGGACCGAGCTGGAACAAAGCAGGGCGAAACCGGTCTGGCGGCAGGCCATCACGTCGGAGTGGTCACAAAAGATAGACAGGGCATGGGTCGCCACGGAGCGAGTGGCCACGTGCATGCAGAAGGCGGTCAGCTCACCGGCGATCTTGTACATGTTGGGGATCATGAGCAGCAGTCCCTGCGAGGCCGTGAAGGTCGTAGTCAGGCTGCCGGCCTGAAGCGCACCATGGACTGCACCGATGGCGCCAGCCTCCGACTGCATTTCGATGACCTCCGGCAGTTGTCCCCAAATGTTCTTCCGGCCGTGGGTCGTCCATTCGTCGCACCATTCACCGATCGGTGAGGCCGGCGTGATCGGATAGAGGGCGATGACCTCGTTTGTACGATGGGCGACCGAGGCGACTGCCTCGTTGCCGTCGAGCGTGATGCGACGCGGTTGAGTCATGTTGTGGCCTTTATGTTTCTGCGCCGGCCGACCGTCTGTCAGCCCCAGTGCGGCGAGTTTCTCTTGCAGGACAGCCATCTTTTGGTCATGCAGACGTTTTTCATTGAGCCAGTGGGGGCTGGTGATTTCCCGGAATGCAAAGAGTGCCGCCTGAATCCCATCCGCCCAGGCCACCGGTATCAGCTTGATGTCTCCGTGCACATCACCAACGGCAAAGATCCCGGGCCGGCTTGTTTCGAAATAGGGATCGATGGCGACACTGCCGTCCTCCTTCAGCAGGATGCCCAGCCGTTGGAACGTTTCCTTGCCCGCCAAAAAGCCGATCTGGACGATGACAAGGGCGACGGAAAGCGCCTGGCCGTTGCTGAGCGACACGCGGATCTGCTCGCCGTTCAATTCCGCGCCGGTGACTTCGGCGGATGTATGGACAACGCCGCCGGCCGCAACCACCCTGGCCAGTGCATCGGACCGTCCCGCCACGCGTCTGGCCGCGCACGACCAAGTCAACCTGACCCCCGCGTCCCAGCACCATAAGAGCCGCGTCGAGTGCCGAGTCGCCGCCCCCGACCACGAGAACCCGGCTCCCTTGATAGTCGTCCAATCTGGGAATTCGATAGTGAACTCGCGGAGACTCGAGGCGGTCGAGTATCGGCAGCCTCCGGGGGTAGTGAAGCAGGCCGCACGCCAGGATCGCTTTGCGGCAGAGATAGCTGCTCTTGTTGGTGACGACGCGCTTCAGGGGGTCCTTCTCGACCCGCGTGCGTGTCTTCGATCGCGACCAGCTCCTCGTCAAAACGAAACTGAACGAAGGCATTCTGGGCCTGGCGGAACGTCCGTGCCGATAGCTCTTCTCCGGTGATCCCGTCCGGGAAGCCCGGTAGATCGACAATCTCCTTGTCCGGGTATAGGAACTGGGGCTGTCCTCCTGGTTGGTCCTTGGCTTCGACGATCAGTGTGGTCAAGCCGCGATGGGCGGTCGTCAGGCCGGCGGCGAGCCCGGCCGGGCCAGCGCCGATAATAACGACGTCCCAGTACGGGAGCCGATCGACGTCGGGAGGTTGCTCCTGTTTGATGACATTGTAATCGCTCATCGCAAGCCGTTCGCCTTGGATTGACCGGTCCTCTCACGCACCCGTCTAGTCCACTGTCACTTCTTTGCCGGTATGTCACGGCTGGACGACCGGCGCCGGCTGCTCGTGTAACTGTTTTTCCATGTCCAGGACCTCGCGCGTCGTCTTCAAGACCGTATCAGGATTGAGCGAGATACTGTCGATTCCACACGAAACCAGGAAGCGGGCGAACTCCGGATAATCGCTCGGTGCCTGGCCGCAGATGCCGATCTTTCGACCGCAGGCCTCGCACCCTGCGAATGACGTCCTCGACCGAGCGCATGACCGCGGGGTTCCGCTCGTCAAAGAGGTGGGCGACGATCTCCGAATCGCGGTCCACACCCAGGGTGAGCTGGGTCAGATCGTTGGAGCCGATCGAAAAGCCGTCGAAAACCTCGGCGAAGTCTTCGGCGAGAATGACGTTGCTGGGTATCTCGCACATGACGTAGACCTCCAGACCATTCTCACCTCGCTTCAGCCCGTGCTTGGCCATCTCGGCCATGACTCGCCGGCCCTCCTCGACGGTCCGGCAGAACGGGACCATGAGCTTGACGTTGGTCAGCCCCATCTCGTCGCGTACCTTTTTCATGGCGCGGCATTCAGCGCGAAGCCGTCGCGGTAGCGCGGGTCGTAATAGCGCGAAGCGCCGCGGAAGCCGAGCATCGGGTTTTCCTCGGTCGGCTCGTAGCGTCTCGACCGCCGACGAGGTTGGCGTACTCGTTGGTCTTGAAGTCACTCAGGCGGACGATGACATCCTTGGGATAAAACGCCGCGCCGATCATCGCGACGCCCTGCGCGAGCTTGTCGACAAAGAATTGGGGCTTGTCGTCGTATCCGGCGGTCAGGCGATCGATCTCGGCCCGCACGGCCGGGTCGTCGAGCCGGTCGTAGTCGAGCAGGGCCATCGGATGGGCCTTGATATAAGTCGAAATGATGAATTCCTCGCGGGCGAGGCCGACGCCGTCGTTGGGAACAAACGAGAGCCGGAACGCCTCCTCGGGATTGCCGACGTTCATCATGATCTTGGTCTTGGGGCGTTCCAGCTTGCGCAGGTCCTGGCGGTCGACATCGAAGTCGAGCAGGCCTTCGTAGACGAAACCGACATCGCCCTCGGCGCCGGAGACCGTGACGTTCTGTCCGTCGTGAAGCAGCTCGGTGCCCCGTTCGGTGCCGACGACGGCCGGCAGGCCCAGCTCGCGGCTGACGATGGCGGCGTGGCAGGTTCGGCCGCCGCGATTGGTGACGATCGCGGCCGCCTTCTTCATGGTCGGCTCCCAGTCGGGATCGGTCTTGTCGGTGACCAGAACATCGCCGTCGCGGAATTGATGCAGGTCCTGCACCCGTTTGATCACGCGCACCGGTCCCCGGCCGATTTTCTCGCCGACGCTCCGGCCGCTGACGAGCACGCGGCCCTTGCGACCGCAATTTGTAGGTTTCGATCACGTCGGGCCGTTTTTGCGACTGACGGTCTCGGGACGCGCCTGGACGATGAACAGCTCGCCGGTGCGGCCGTCCTTGGCCCATTCCATGTCCATCGGCGTGGGCCGGCCGCGCTTGGCGGTGTAGTGGTCTTCGATCAGGCACGCCCAGCGTGCCAGGGCGAGGACTTCGTCGTCGCTCATCGCGAACGCGGTCGCGATCCTCGGGCGGCACCGGCACGTTCTTGGTCATCTTGCCGCCGCCGATGTCGTAGATCAGCTTGAATTCCTTGGTGCCGACCAGCTTCTGGAGGATCGGCCGGAAGCCTTGCTTAAGGTCGGCTTGAAGACGTAATACTCATCGGGATTGACCGAGCCCTGAACCACGTTTTCGCCCAGGCCGTATGCGGCGTTGATCAACACGGCGTCACGGAAACCGGTCTCCGTATCGATCGAAAACATCACCCCAGAAACCGCCAGGTCGGACCGCACCATGCGCTGTACGCCGATCGAGAGACCGATCTTGAAGTGGTCGAATCCCTTGTCGACGCGGTAAGAGATGGCCCGGTCGGTATAAAGCGAGGCGAAGCAGCGTTTACAGGCGTCGAGCAGGGCCTGGCCCCCCTGGACATTCAAGTAGGTCTCCTGCTGGCCCGCGAAGCTGGCATCCGGCAGGTCTTCGGCGGTGGCACTGCTGCGCACGGCGACATCGAGCGGTTGCGAGCTACCTTCAGAAAGCTCTTCGTAGGCGGTAACGATCGCTTGCTGAAGGTCTCGGGGCAGCTCGGCTTCGAGGATCAGGTCTGCGCCCGACGGCCGCGCTGGCGGAGGTTCTCGATGTCGCGTGTGTCCAGACCCTGGAGAACCTCCCGCAACTGGCGATCAACGCCGGTTCGCGCAGGAAATAACGGTAGGCGTCGGCCGTAATGGCAAAGCCATTCGGCACCTTGACTCCCTTCGGGAGTCAACTCGCGATACATCTCGCCCAGCGAGGCGTTCTTTCCGCCAACGAGCGGGACGTCGCCGATGCCGATCTCATCGAACCAACGAATGTGGGGACTGGATGCCCGTTTGTTAGCCATCGGTCTTATTCC
>CAWHKI010000033.1:0-22186 GCA_963829765.1 uncultured Isosphaeraceae bacterium
CACCCCAGAAAACAACCAGGACCAGAGAACCACGCAAGTCGCGAAGCGAGGTGGTCTTGCCGTCGACGGCCCGAGATTGGTGAGGCGGCCCGAGCCGCTGCCGAACGTCGGGCACGAAGCCCGCGCGCTTGAAATTCTCGGCGAGTGGGGCTGGCATCACTTCGATCCTCCAGGCACATCGCCCCGTGTCTCTCGCCCTCCAGACGCGAGAATCTCGGCTTCGAGCTTCGACGGGTCGAAATCGCGGTGTAGTAGTTCATCGACGCTGATCCCCTGATGATCGAGAAGATACGCGACGAGGAGGTGATAACGTAAATAGAGGCCCGATCGCTGTGGGTCCAGCTTGGGATCGCCGCTGCGCAGTTGCTCTCTGGCGTGGTCGAAGTCGAAGTCGCCGCCTTTGGCCACAAGGTCGGCGTATCCGTCGTTTTTCCATACGGGGAGTCGCCAAAACCCAACGGGACCCAGCTCACGTGCGACGAGGATATGCACAATCTCGTGAGCGATGAAATAGCTGAGCGTGCGCTCGCCAGGGACCTCATTGCCGGAGGGGCCAACCAAGCGATTCGCGGGAAAGTGGGCGGTCCTGAGGAAGATATTATCGGACAATGGTGGGTACGTGAGTCCGCCGACGTTGTACCGGCTGTTGGCAAACAGGCCGAAGCGCCACCGCCGATTGCAGACGTAAACTCGAAGGTCCTTCATCCGAGAGGGAGTGGCCAGTGGGCTACGAACCAGGCGGCGTTCAACATCCTGGAGGATGCGGCCGGCCGCTTCAGCGGGAATGGGCTCGTCTGAAAAGAGTGTGATCCCCCCGCGGCTGAAATGATGGCTAAAGAAGAGACCCGGATGGCAAAGCAGGAGGAGATAGAATCCAAAAGTGCTCACGATCCCCAGGATCGAGCAGGCCACCCGCATCGCGATCTTCCGGCGGTTCCATCTCATGACGGTTTCCTCAATATGCGCGGCCCGGAATCGTGGAGACACGCTCGACCGTTTATACATCCCGCGGTGTGAGCCGCGACATCGACGTGCGGAGGCAAGGCTCCGTCCGAGCCGGCATCAGCACTCGGCTCGCACGGAGGCTCGCACGCCCGAGATGTCTGCAAATCAGCCCACGTAAGGTATAGCGGCTTCCGGAAAACAAGTCAAAGAGTGAAAGCAGTATATCGCCGAAGCCGCCAATTTCAACGGGGGAAACGTACTCCAAGACCCGCAGAATGACGAATCCGGCACGACCTCGACATGATTCGGCCGGAAAGCGACAATCATGGCAACTGCGACCAAGATCCACTTCGGCCCTGAAGAATCGAGTCAGCGCTTTGAGTTTCGGTCATCCTGAAATGCTCTGGCTTCTGGTCATTCTGCCGGCCCTGGTCGCTTGGGCGGTCCGAGGGCGGCGCCGGCGAGCAGAGAGCTGGCAAGCGCTTGCGCAACGAGGTCGCCCACCCCGTGACGGCACGATGTTTTTTGTCTGCTGCATTGCCTGCTTGATTGTCGCCTTGGGACAGCCGCGCTGGGGGAGGCTAGCCGCGCTGTCGGTTCGACCGGGCCATGACGTGGTGTTGATGGTTGACGTGAGCCGGAGCATGGGGGTCGAGGATGCGGTTCCCAATCGTCTGGCCGCGGCGACCGAGGCCGCCGAGAGCCTGGTGAGCGCCCTGGCACGCGAACCATCGAACCGCGTGGCCGTGGTGGCGTTCGCCGGCCGGGGGGTGCTCCGGTGCCCGTTGACGGAAAACCTCGGTGCGGTGCTCGACGCCTTGCACGGGCTGCGGCCGGGCACGATCCAGCCGGGGGGAACAGACCTCGGGGCCGGCCTCGACGCGGCCCGCGAGGCTTTCGGGCCTGAAGAACACGCCGAAGGCCGTGCCATCGTGGTTTTCTCCGATGGTGAAGACCACCTCGATCGCTGGATGCACGGCTCGACCGGCTTCGCCGAGAAGCCATCGTGGTTCACGCGGTCACCTTCGGCGACGCCGATCTAGGTCATCCGGTTCCCGAGGGAAAGACGGCCCAACCGCTTCATTATCATGGGCAGCCGGTGCTGTCGCGCCGCAATGATTCCGCTTTAGAGACCATCGCGCTCCGGACGGATGGATCCATCGTGCGGCTGGGATTGGCATCGGGCGATCTCGGTACGCTCTATCGAACCAAGATCGAGCCCGCGGCTCGCCAGCGCCGCCAGTCGGCGAGACTGGCCGATCGGGTGGAACGATTTCCACTTTTCCTGATCGCTGGGCTCACGTTTCTCATGGCGGCCTGCTGGCCGGCCCGGCGCGGATGGGCCTGGTTCTGGACAGGCCAGTGGAATTTGAGGTGGCTTCACCCGGGCCGAAAACGTGCGATCGCCGCACTCCTGATCGTGCCATTGAGTCTGGCGTTAAACCGCACGCGGGCTGATTTGAGGCGTCCCGGGAGGGCGAGCCTCCGTGCGAGCCGAGAGCCGATGCTGGCTCGGACGGAGCCTCGCCCTCCCCATGTCGATGTCGCTGCTCACGCCGCGGGAAGTTTAGGGGCCGGCGATACGCCGGCGCGGATCGAATCGGAATCGGCGGCCGAGGCCGTCGCTCGCGGGCAGGCCGCCTATGAACTCGGCCGATGGGATCAGGCATTAGCGGAGTTCAATACCGCGGTCGAGCTCGCGCCTACATCGGCCATACCCCGCTACAATGCCGCGGCAACGCTGTTTCAGCTTGGTCGCTACCATGACGCCCAGGTTCGCTATCTCGAGGCCCGCGAGCGGGCCGGTTCGTTCTTGCGAACCAAAATCGACTACGCTCTGGGTAACACGGCGCTGGCGCAAAGAGATATCCCGGCGCGATCCGCTGGTACGACGAGTGCGTTGCCTCGACCGCGCAGGGCGCGGGCCTCTCGGCTGTCCGCCGCGATGCCGCGATCAATCGTCAATTCGCCAACGAACGGCTGCAATCGCTTCCTCTGCCCGAAGATACGAGCTCAGGCGACCGGTCGAAACCACCGAATTCCGACCGGCGGAAGCGTCCCGACAAACACGGCAAAGACGCAGACCAAACGTCGGAAGGCCAGCCCGAGAGCGATGCCGCAAGCGGCGGCACGACTCCCGAGGCCCAGGCGGATGGCGACCGGCCCGCTGTCGGCCGAAAGCGGCGAGGAGGAGCTGGCGGTGGACACTCGGGGCCTCCAGGAGCGAGAACAGATGCCCCCGACGACCTCCTCGATGCCGCGCTCGAAAATATCCGCGCGGCCAAGAACCGGCGTCTGCCCGAAGAAGAGCCGCCTGTGTCCGCGAACGGCGATCGTAAGGACTGGTGAGCCGTACACGAGTGAATCATGTCTCTACCCGCATTTGCACTCGTTTTTCGCCGATTGGGGACACTGGCCTTCCTGATGGGCATGCTTTCCATAAAGGCAGACGCTTCTCCCGGTTCAGAGGCTCTTTCCGTCCGATCTGAGGTTGCTCCCGGTCCTTGTTTTGTGGGCCAGGGCTTTGAGCTGGGTTTCGGGGTGATCGCGGGCGGCCAGCGGCCGAATATCGATCCGCCACGGATCGCCGGCGCGCGCACCTGGGCGATTGGTACCGATGTGAGACCGATCACCACGACCAGCATCGGCTCAGTGGTCACCCACGAAAACCTCTTCCTGATGCGGTTCCGTGTTGTACCGCAGCGCCCCGGCACGCTCGAAATTCCCGCGGTCAAGGTGCAGATCAAGGGCCGATCGGGCCGAAGTCAGCCGAAAAGTGTATCGATCCAGCCCGTGCCGCTGGTTGGCCGCCCGGCCGAGTTTCTCGGGGGCGTCGGCCCGTTTGAGCTTGGTGCGGAGGTCTCACCGAAGGTCATACGCGTCGGCCAGGTGATGGAGTTTCGGATCAAGGTTACCGGTCCGGCGGCTTGGGGGATGACAGATCGACCCGACCTGGCGCGGTTTAGCCGGCTCGGGATCGGCCTACGCATCGAGCCGCAGCCGGATGAAACGGTGAATGAGCCCCCTGCCCGCTCGTTCGTTTATCGACTTCGGCCCACGCACGCCGGTGAGGCCGCATTACCGCCGGTCGCGATCGCGGCGTTCGACCCTTCCCTGGCGCGCTACCTGACCCATGTGACGGCCGGTGTGCCGATCCGCGTTGTCGCGGTCGCACCGTTCGACCCCACGACGGTGCACTACGATCCGCCATCGACCACCATGAGCCGGCCGGCGATCATCAGCGTGATCGTCGTGGCGCTGGCGATGCTTTCATGCACTGTTTATCTCATCCTGAGCCTGGTGCGGCGCCGGCTCGTGCGGCCACATGCGTTCGGTCCCGAATTGGCTCGGCGATTCGCGAAACAGACGGCCCGATCTCTGAGGTCTCTATCGGCCGTCGAAATCTCCATGGCCCCGCGGGCCGACCGGATGTCGACCGGGCATCCCCTCTTCAGGTTCCGGCACCCAAATTCTCGATTTCAGGTCGCGAATTCTCCGAATGTGTCGTCGGAGATGCTCGGCGACGCAACCCAGCGATTAGTTCACGATTTGAGCGTCTATGTTTCGCTGGGAACCGGTCAGTCGCTCGGCGTCATGACACCTGATGAGGCTCGCGAAGGTGTGGCGAGACTCACAGGTTCAGACAAACTTGTCGCGCACGCGGGCGAGCTGGCCGCGCGATGCGACTCGATTCTGTATGGTCCTCGCGTCGCGAACGCGGCCACCGAGTTGCCAGAATTGCTTGACGACGCCCGAAGGCTTTTTGAAGCCCTCGGGCAGGTCAAAGGCTCGCGCGAACGCGGTCGTTAGCGCATGGCCAGAGCGTGAGTACGTGTTGCCGCGGTGTTGAACAACTCGCGGGCCGCGGGCTCCGTTCTGGGTCGGGGTTTGGTGAAACCCTCGATCTGCATGGGGGGGATGACGCGGTTGATCAGGCTCTCGATGGCCGTGAGCGGCTCTCCTTGATCACGGCAAACGAACAAATAGGCAACGCCGTCCTTGCCCATGCGTCCGGTTCGACCGATTCGGTGGACGTAGTTCTCCGGATCATCGGGCATGTCGTAGTTGATGACGTGGCTGATCCCTTCGACATCGATACCGCGGCCGACGACGTCGGTGGCGACGAGCACGGAAATTTGCCCGCTGCGGAAGCCCTTCATGACACGGTCGCGCGTGGTTTGGGGAAGATCGCCATGGATGGCGGAAACTCCGGTGATCACGCGCCGCAATCGGTCGGCCAGGCGGTCGGCCCCGCGCTTGGTGCGGGTGAAAACGATGCACTGCCGCGGTCGGTCCCGCTTGAGCAAGAGGACCAGCAGGTCGAACTTCTGATCGGTGTTGACCGAGACGTAAAACTGCTGAATCGTGTCGACCGATGGCTCATCTTGAGAGAGGTTGACCTCGACCGGCTCGAACATATAACGCTGAGCCAGCTTCCTGACATCCGCGCTGATGGTGGCGGACAAGAGCATCGTTTGGCGTGGCTGGGGAAGCTTGCGGAGAATCCGCTCGATATCGGGACGGAAGCCGATATCCAGCATCCGGTCGGCCTCATCGAGAACCACGTGAACGATATCGCCGAGATAAAGCGTGCGGCCGTTCGATATGGTCGAGCACGCGCCCGGGCGTACCGACCACGATATCGACTCCTCGCGCCAGTGAGCGGATCTGCCGTTCGATCGGCTCGCCGCCGAACGTTCCGCAGACGATCACGTCACCACCGAACGTCAGTTTTTGGAGCTCGCCGACAATCTGCTGAGCCAATTCGCGGGTCGGCGCCAGGACAATGGCTTGGGGCCCGCGGCCCCTGGCTTCGAGCATCTCGATTAATGGGATTCCGAACGCCGCGGTCTTGCCGGTACCTGTCTTGGCCTGTCCGATGACATCAAGCCCGTCGAGCGCACGGGGAATAAATGCCGCTTGAATAGGGCTGGGTGACAGGTAGCGGATCTGCTTGAGGGCCCTCAGCATCGTTGTGCTCAGGCCCATGGATGAGAACCCGACAGCGGGTTCCTCCTCCTCAACTCGTCGAATCAATCAATCCTCCGGAAACAATCGTTTTGTCCATTCGTGTGATAGAACAAATCTTGACGATCTACGATCCTATCCGTTTAACCCAAGTTCGTCAAAGGCAATACAGTCAGATCGACCTGGGTATGCCGATTTTGCGGGCTGACCATGCTTTGCCAAGAGCGGAACATCGGTATCCGAATCGCCGAAAGAATCGTCGTCATACCGCTTGAAGACAGAGACGACGACTGCGCTAGTCTTTAAAATGTGTCGCGATGCGGCACGCGAGACGGTCCGAATCTTGAAACGATCGCGGCCGGGTCACCGTCTTTGCTTTCCGCGACAACGATCGAAACCAGCGATAATGAGTAACAATACAAGGCTGATCGGGACGGGAACGGAGCTCCTCCTACAAATCCTTAGATCCGCGACTTAGCCTTTGCCATGGTAATGAGGAGCCTACCTCCCATGGCTGAGTCGACCCCCTCCTCCAATGATTTGCAACAGAAGTACAGACAGTTTTTAGACTTGCTGCCATTAACGATCACGCTGGCGGGCCTTCCTCCCAGCGAAGGCCGGCTATTCGGTGAAGAGCAGATCGAGGCTCGGGCCATCACGTTCAAAACCGCTTATCGAGTTGCTCGCGCGGTCGCGAAGGAATGCTTGGGTGGGTCGTAAGAGCGTTGCCGGTCAAGTCTGCTGAGCGAATAGGTTTCTTCCGGCCGGTGCTGTTTGATGGTCGAGGAGAATCCGATAACACAATCGCGTGACGAGCACGGCCGATCTGGCTGGTTTCCACGGACCTGCTCGATCGGCCATCGATTCCGGCACCCTACACGCGAAAGGTCCACGACGCGATGATTCTCATGCAGCAATCCAGCCGAAGACCGCGGCGTCTCGCGCCGCCCTCATCGGATTTGGTCTCGACGACGGCGACGACGAGCAACGTCTCACCCGAGGTGACCAGAGCTTGATCTTTGGCGGCTCGGCGGAGACCCATGCCGAGTTGCAGCAGACCGCGCTGCGGATGGAGCGCGAGCTCGAGCGGCTGGGGCAGGGCTTAGGCGACCTGGGCCCGGTCGAGCTGGCTGAGCTCGCCACCGTGATCGGCTCGCCAGAACTCCACGAAATCGCCTTGCGGCTCCAGGCGGGACTCGAGCGCGACGGCAGAGCATTCGAGGACTTGACCGCCGAGGAGTTGACCGTTCTGTCGACCCCGTTCGGGAGTGAATGAAAGCGACACGGTGGAACGCGCTGCTTGCTGCGGTCTCCTGCCGGCGGAGATCGTTTGCAAGCAATGACCAACGGCATCGGCGGTGCCGGCGTCGACACGCCGGCACCTCGTTAGTTCATTTCATGGGACGCCGTCCGGCTGTTAGCCGGCGCTCATTGAGCAAAATCAGCGCGCGGGGCCGCCTTGAGAAATCGAATCAACTGCGTCGGCGAACAACCCAGCAAAAGAGCCGCTGCTTTAGGATCGTCTTCGGAGGCGAACAACACGTCGAGGGCCTCGGCCAGGAGCGCGGGAAAATCATCGTGTTGGGAGCTGACGTTAAGCCGGCCGCCGCGACATCGCTTACGCCAAAGCGAACTGGGGCAATACGACTGATCAGCGGTTTGCCTGATGGGGCGCCGGATGGTCAAGGCCAGCTCTAATCGGAGTCGATGGAGCGCCGCCCGCCGGTTTTCTCCCTGAGTACGCCCCTCGGACGCTTGGGCGCTGACCCCCGTGGCGATGTGGGTCAGAATCACGGCGGTCTCGACCTTGTTGCGATTCTGGCCTCCAGGTCCACCACGTCGTGTGGTTTGAAACTCGCACTGCGTCTCGATTTCCTTGGAATCGAGGGCCGCGGGATGGATCTGAGTCGTTGTCATATCGGGTCCTTGGCAAGCGAGGCCGAAGCGGGTCGGTCACGGGTTGGAAACATCTCATTCGTCCCTTTCCAACACATTGAGCTTGGGATCGAAGCAGTTAACCAAGATAACGCTTGGTTGTGAATGCGGGCGGTGGTGATTGCGACTGCTTCACGGGTCCGTTCGGCGTTCATGCGGGAGATGCGGGGCATGCCCAAGCGGTTTGATGCGACGATGCGCAAGCTGTTCGAGCTGGGGCCGGCGGCGTGGCTCGGGTTCTTGCGCGTGCCTATCCGCGACCCAGCTCTTGTCCGAGTGATCGATTCCAATGTCTCCGTTTGTGTATGATGTGGTGAGGATCTGGGAACGGCCGGTCGAAGAGTTAATGGCTTCGGGGCTGCCGGTCTTGCCGTTAGCGCCGGTAGCGAACGTCGAGTCGGAAAAGGTTCCTGGCGTATTGATGGAAGTCGCTAAGCGATTGGCCCGCGAGACGAGTCGGGAGCAAGCCGGGACGTTGTGGGCGGCGACGAAAGTCTTGAGGTGCGCCGCATGGCTCGGCCCCGGTGGCAGCGATTGACGGTCACGGCCTTGAAGTGGACGGTGACTCTCCTGGTGCTCTGGGCCGTGGCTCGCCACGTGCGGCACACGTGGTCTGACCTGCGTGATCAGAGCCGAACCCTGCATTTCGCGTGGGGCTGGCTGATCGCGTCTGGTCTGCTCTACCTCGTGGGGCTCTTGGCTTGCGGTCGGTTCTTCGAGCTGATTCTGCGATCGAGCCCGACGCCGGTCAATTTGTTCCCGGCGCTGCGAGCCTATTTCGTGAGCCACCTGGGCAAATACGTTCCGGGAAAAGCGATGGTGGTGATTGTTCGCGCCGGCATGGTCGTGCCGTTCGGCGCGGGGGCCGCGACGGCGGCGATCGCGACATTTTATGAAACCTTGGTCATGATGGCCTCGGGCGGTCTGATCGCGGCGGCCGGCTTCGCGATCGCGACCGGTCCCGGTGCGGCGGCCGGGTTGCGGGCGATCCCTCTCACGCTGCCCTTTTGGGGCCCGGCGACAATCCCAATCTACCGGCTTGGTGCTTGTGGGGGCCTGGGCTTGGGGTTAGTGTTTGTCCTTCTGACCGTCCCTCCCGTCTTCAGCCGTTTGGCGGGACTGGTCAGCCTACCCATTCCCGGGGTTGGCCCCGAGGCGATGCCTCGTATCACGGGCCCGCTTATGGTTCAGGGCCTTCTGTGGTCCGCGGTTGGCTGGATCTTCCTGGGGTTAAGCCAAGTCGCGATCGTGCGTGCTTTTGATCCGGCGGGGGCTTACGCTTTGTTTGGCTTGGGCCTGGTGCCGGTCGTGATCGCCAGCGTGGCCCTGGCGACCGTTGCCGGCTTCCTGGTGGCCGTGCTCCCAGGGGGGCTGGGCGTGCGCGAGGGGGTGCTGATGTCGGCGCTAACCCCCGCCATCGGTTCGGAGCAAGCGGTGATCGCATCGCTGCTGTTGCGGCTGGTTTGGGTGGCCGCCGAGCTCGCGGCCGCCGCGGTTGTCTTTCCTTGGCTCCGACCTCCGCCCGCCCAGGCTACCGCTCCGCCGCGAACGGGATCGGATAGCATCTTAACCACCGAAGGCACTGAAGGACACGGAAGAAATCATTGAACGTTAGACGAAGAGCCGTCCGTCACGGGAGTCGGTGTTTTCGATACTCCTCGCCAGACGTCACCTCGGGCCGCTGCCGAATCCATACTAACCCGAAGCGCCAGCGAGGGTCGCCGCGAGTCACTCCCGCGCCGGCATTCGTTCCCCTCGCTCTCGCGTCGGGTTGGTATTGCCGCCGACGGAGCCAGCCGGGCGGGCTCGCTTGTATTCGATTTCTGTCGGGTGGTGTTCGGCGAGGAGTGTCCAATCTTGCCCCTCTATATAAAGTGCCACTGGCCCCCTGCGGCGACCTGTTTTTCGTGCCCCGAACGCGAGTGTGCCTGCTCGTTTGCCGAATTTTCAGAACTTGTTTGTCAGATTGCCGCTTCTGGCACGGAGCCTCGCTCAAACCAGCGTTTCGTGCCAAAAAGTGCCATTCCAATGAATAAGCATGAAAGAATTCATGCCGCTTTTTCGGGCTTGTTTGGTCGTCACGCCGTCAAATATTGCCTCACATTCATTTACGATTTTTATACATGATCCTAACACGATCTGACCATTGATCGGTCGTGACAGTTCTGGGAGCGGTTTAATCGCCTGGCGGATTTGGGCGGGTGCGAGGTAGGCACGCCGGGCACGCCGTACTTGACGTAATCGGCATCAGCGCGGTTTAGATAGCCTTCCAGGATTTCGTTAATGGCAAGGTCCCCGACCGTGTTCGGGGGAACCCCGTTTTTGGTTTGCCATTGGCTGATGAGTAAGAGGCTTGTGAAAGGTGATATCCGTCGTCATTCCGGTCTTCAACGAAGAAAACAGTCTGGCCGCGCTTCATAGCGAGCTCGATGCTGCGTTCGCCGATGGTCGCTGGGGGCCGGTCGAATTCGTTTTCGTCGATGATGGGAGTCGCGACGGCTCTTGGGCTGTCCTCACCGCGCTGGCGGGGGGCGATCGTCGCGTGCTCGCGATCCGGTTTCGCCGCAACTTCGGCAAGGCGGCCGCCCTCACGGCCGGATTTCAGGCGGCCCGGGGAGAAATGGTCTTTACGCTTGACGGCGATCTCCAGGATGACCCGGCCGAGATTCCGCGGTTTCTGGCCGCGCTCGACTCAGGATACGACGTCGTGAGCGGCTGGAAGAAAACGCGCCATGATCCCTGGCACAAGGTGTATCCCAGCCGCGTCTTCAACTGGATGGTCAGCCGCGTGAGCGGCTGCCGGCTGCACGACCATAACTGTGGTTTCAAACTCTATCGGAGTGAGGTCTTACGCGAGGTCGGCGTCTACGGCGAGCTGCACCGGTTCATTCCGGTGTTGGCCCACGCGCGGGGATTTCGCGTCACCGAGGTCGAGGTTCATCACCGCGGCCGGCGGCACGGCGTTTCCAAGTATGGGGTCTGGCGATTTTATAAGGGGTTTCTCGACCTGCTGACCGTCCGCTTTCTCACGCGATTCCGCCAGAGCCCGCTGCATGTGCTCGGGGGCCCGGGAGTGGCACTTCTCGGCATGGGCTCTGTCGGGATGCTTTACCTCGCGGTCCTCTGGCTCGACGCCGCCAACCGGCCGATCGGCTCGCGGCCGTTGCTTTTCTATTCGATCGCGTTTCTGCTTGTCGGGACTCAACTCCTGAGCCTGGGAATCCTCGGCGAGCTGGTCACCGCTTACAACATTCGCGGCGAAGACACCTATAGCGTCTCCGAGACAGTTCCCGCCAAGAACAAGCAGGTTCCGTGTGATGACACTGAATTTCCTCCTCGTTCCGATCCATGAAGTCGCTGCATCAATCCCGACGGTGTTATGATGATTTTCATCGAGGAAAAGCCCCCTATGAACATCCGATGGAGCACGCTCAATCATGGTCTCTGACAAGCACCAGCCCGAACGCTCGGACGGGGTTCGGTTCGCGGGGCCGCTGATCATCATCGCGGCGACGGCCCTGGCTTTGGGCTACACGTTGCATCAGAAGACGCAGATGGGGGCCAACGACATTTCGCGCTGGTGCACCGTCTGGAGCCTGCTGGAGCGCGGTACTTACGTCATCGATGAATGTCCCTGGCAAGCCGAGACGCAAGACAAGGTCTTCCGCGCCCGAAGGGAGCCACCGCCCCGGCGGGCACAGAAGGGCCTGTCAAACACTATTACTCGAGCAAGCCCGCGCTCTTACCCACGCTGATCGCTGGGATTCTCTATCCGGCGCGGATCGCGAGCGGTGTGCCGCTCGAACGAGTCGTGCTTGAGGCTCGCGCACCGCGATGGACCCAGAAGGCTGATCCCGAATCGCCCTACGGAGTGAAAGCCGTTCTCGAGACGCCTGAAAAACCCACTCTTTGGCCTGTTTATGTCTTCTATTTCAAGCCGATCGTCGTGCTTTTGAATATCATTCCGTTTGGAATGCTTCTGGTGCTCTACGCTCGCGTCCTGGACCGCCATGCGGGCAACGATTGGGCCTGGCTTTTCTCGTTAGTCGCCGCGGCGTTCGGGACCTATCTCCTGCCGTTTACGCAGACGCTGAACAATCATACGGTGGCGGCGTTCAGTGCGTTCTTTGCCCTCTACCAACTGTTGTGGATTTGGGAACGAGACGATTCTCCCGGATGGCGCTTCGCGGTGGCGGGGTTCTTCGCGGCATTCGCCGCGGCGAATGAGCTGCCGGCCCTCGCATTCTTGATCTTGTTGTTTGGGCTTTTCTTCATTTTTTTCCGTCGGCGTACCATTCGCTATTTCCTCCCCGGAGCACTTGTGCCGATCGTCGCGTTCGTCGCCGCTCAGTATGCCGTCTTCGGCGAGTTCAAGCTGGCGTACGAGGCGTTCGGCACGGATGAATATCTCTATGAAGGGAGCCTCTGGAAGACACCGCTAGAGCTTGACGCTTTCAACGAGCACCCCGAGCGCTATGCGACTTATTTTTTCCACATGACGCTGGGACATCATGGGTTTTTCTCACTCACGCCGATTTTCCTGTTCTCGGCATTGGGGGCGGCGAGGTTGGTGGTGACTCGCGGGTCGTTTCCCTTGCCCCGGCGTGGCGAGTCGGCGATGCCGGTGCTCGCGTGGCTGACAGTGGTTCTCACCGCTGTCCTCCTTGCGTTTTACACCTGGAACCCCAAAGCGCGGAACTACGGCGGTTCGACACAGGGTTTGCGATGGCTGTTCTGGCTGATTCCGTTCTGGCTTCTTCTCTTGCCGAAAGGAGTCGAATGGGGTCAGACCCGCCCCTGGTTCCGCGGCGTCGCCCTGCTGGCCCTGGGCTTCTCGGTGATGTCGGTTGGGTACGCCATTCGCACGCCCTGGAGTCACCCATGGATCTTGGACGCTCTCGAGCGTCTGAATCTTTATTCGCTGACACGGTAGGTGTTGTGTGCGAGTGAGGAAAAACTATGATTGAAACATTCAAGGACCGAATGGAGGCTGGACGTCGCTTGGCCGAACAGCTCGGCGCTTATGCCGGCCGGCAAGACGTGATTGTGCTCGGCCTGCCGCGCGGTGGCGTTCCCGTGGCATTTGAGGCGGCCCGGGCGCTCGCAGGTCCCACTCGATGTATTTCTGGTGCGCAAGCTGGGCGCCCCCGGTCATGAAGAGCTGGCCATGGGTGCGATCGCCTCGGGCGGTGTCGTCGTGGTGAACGATGATGTGGTCCAGGCGCTCAAGATCACTCGCGACGAAGTCATGGCCGAGGTGGAAACGGAAAGCGAGGAGCTGGCGCGTCGCGAGACACTTTATCGAAACGGACGCCCGCCGCTCGACACGCGCGGCAAGACCGTGATCTTGGTCGACGACGGGCTGGCGACTGGCTCGACCATGCGCGCGGCGGTGACCGCGCTGCGACAAAATGAGCCGGCGCGGATCGTCGTTGCCGTGCCAGTCGGTACCGCCGCGACCTGCGCCGAGTTGCGCCGATCGCCGACGAATGCGTCTGCATCCTCGTCCCTGAGAGCTTCCGTGCGGTCGGGCTGTGGTATGATGACTTCGCCCAGACCACTGACGATGAGGTGTGTGAACTTTTAGACCGTGCCGCGCCGGAAGAGACGCCGTCATGAAATCGTCCCATCACGACGCGTTCGTTGAAAGAGAAGTGGCAATCCGCGCCGGCGACAAGCTGCTGCACGGAACGCTGTCATTGCCGGTTGGGGCCGGCGCGGGCGTGGTGTTTGCCCATGGCAGCGGGAGCGGTCGATTCAGCCCGCGCAACCAGTTTGTGGCAGGCGTTCTTAATCAAGTGGGCCTGGCCACGCTTCTGGTCGATCTTCTGGAAGAAAGCGAGGCCGCCGACCGCCGCCTTGTCTTTGACATCCCGCTGTTGGCCGACCGGCTCGGGACGGCGGCCAAGTGGCTGGCGACCCAGCCTGAGACGGTGCGCATGAAGCTGGGCTATTTCGGCGCCAGCACGGGTGCCGGGGCCGCTCTGCTGGCGGCCGGGCAAGAACCCGGCTCTGCGGGCGCGGTCGTCTCTCGCGGCGGCCGGCCCGACCTGGCCCGTGATGTCTTGCCGTTCGTGACAGCGCCGACCCTTTTGATCGTGGGCGGCAACGACGAGATTGTGCTCGAGTTTAACCGCGAGGCGTACGAGTGTCTGGAATGTCCCCGCCAGCTCGATATCGTCCCCGGCGCCTCGCACCTGTTTACCGAGCCGCGGACGCTCGAAGAAGTCGCCCGGTTGGCGACGGAATGGTTTCTCCGGTACCTCGCACAAGCGTAGCATAGGGTAGACCCATGTTGCTGCAGGAAATGAAATGGCCGGATGTCGCGGCGGTCTCGCCCGACTTGCCCGTGGTCGTTCCCATCGCGGCCGTGGAGCAGCACGGGCGACATCTGCCCCTCTTCACGGATAGCATGTTGCTGGGCGAAGTCGTCCGTCGCGCGGCCGAGGCACTGGGAGGACGTGTGGTCTGGACACCGCTCTTATGGCTGGGAAACTCGCATCATCACCTCGAGTTCGCGGGGACGCTGTCGGCGGCGCCCCGTACTTATCTCGACGTTCTCGGAGACCTGATCGACAACCTCGTCACCCACGGTTTTCGCCGTGTGGTGCTCTTGAACGGCCACGGTGGCAACATCGTTCCCGGCGCAACAGGCTGTTTTTGAGGCCCGCCAGCGATATCGCCACCGCGACGACCTGCTCTTGCTGGCGGCCACTTACTGGCTGTTAGGGGGCAAGCCCGAACTGGTCGATCCCACGTTCGCGCAGTCGCAGATGGGACACGCCTGCGAGTGGGAAACCTCGATGATCCTCCACCTCGCGCCCGACTTAGTCGGCGACTTGAGCGCGATCGAGCCAGTCTCAGCGGCGATGCCTTTCGAGCCGGCCACGCAGGGCTGGATCACCAGGGAACGGACACGCGCCCGGACACATTGGCGACCCTCGTCACGCGACCGCACTTAAGGGGCAGACGCTCTTTCGCATTTTCTCCCATGATGTCGTCACCTTCCTGGAACGGGTGATCGCCTGGGATGGCCGTTCCGGGAATGGTTGACATGAACTCAAGTGGCACCACGGTCATCGCCTCCGAGCGGATCGCGCCGCGGACTTGGGCGATTCTCGGTTTATTGCTCCTGGCGACCATGCTCATGTACATGGATCGCCAGGCGCTGGCACAACAGAAGACCGAGATTCTGGGCTCGCTACGGTTGAGCAACGAAGACTACGGGCGGCTCGAAAAGGGATTCGGGTTGGCGTTCGCGGTCGGGGGGATTGTCACGGGCGTCATCGCCGACAAAATCAGCCCGCGGTGGCTTTATCCGGCGGTTCTCTTGGGCTGGTCGGCGGTGGGATTCGCGACCGGCTGGGTCACGAGCTACAAAGAACTGCTCGTATGCCGGGTACTCTTGGGGTTTTTCGAGGCTGGGCACTGGCCCTGTGCTCTGGTGACGGCGCAGCGACTGCTGGCTCGTAGCAATCGGCCGCTGGGTAACAGCATTCTCCAGAGCGGGGCGTCGCTGGGCGCGATCGCCACGCCGGTTGTTGTACTGCTCTTGATGTCCGATGCGCCGGATAGCTGGCCTGCCATTCCGCGTGATCGGCTTGCTCGGCATCTTCTGGGTCATTGCCTGGCTGGCCGCGATCCGGGCTCGTGACTTGGACCTCGACCTGTCCGCGCTGCCGGCTCTCGCTCCTGAGAACGAGCCGGTCGGTTCGAGTGCGGATGGTCGCGTCGGCGCATCGAGACGAAACGGGATCTTCGTCCGCCGCTTTCTAGCCCTGGTGGTCGTTGTGATCACGATCAATCTCTGCTGGCAGTACTTCCGGGCGTGGATGCCCGGCATGCTCCGCGAGCAGTACGCCTACAGTCAGCGCGAGGTCCAGTACTTCTCGATCGCTTACTACCTGGCGACCGATGTTGGATGCCTGGCGATCGGCTTCCTGATCAAGTGGCTGACCACTCGCGGCGTGGCGGTGCACAGAGCACGGATGGCGACGTTTCTCGCGTGCTCGCTCTTAACCAGCCAGTGCATGGCGGCCGCCTTCTTGCCGGCGTCGTGGCTCCTCTTGTTCACGCTACTCGTCATCGGGTTCGGCTCGTTGGGTCAGTTCCCCATCTATTACGCCTTCAGCCAGGAACTGTCCGCGCGGCGGATGGGGAAGATCACGGGCGCATTGAGCTTCCTCACCTGGACGGCGACTGCGTCGCGCAGGAGCCGATCGGCCAGTGGATCGACCGGACTCACTCCTATTCTCAGGTGACGTTCATCGCCGGGCTGCTGCCGCTCCTCGGCTTCGTGGCCCTCGTGACGCTCTGGCATGACCCCATCCGGGATGAAGTGAATAGGAATAACAGATGAATGCTCTGAATGGCCCTCGCATCTTCCAGTGCTTGGCCATGTCTCTGGCCCTGATCGCCAGCGCCGCTGGCGCCGAGCCGCCGCGGGCCGGCCCGCGCCCGCCCCGCGATGAGCTGGCGGCGTTTTCGCTGGCCGACCCGGCCCTTACGATTGAGCTCGTGGCCGCCGAGCCCGAGGTCACCAGCCCCGTGGCGATCGCCTGGGATGAAGACGGGCGGCTCTATGTCGCCGAGATGATTGATTATCCAGTTGCATCGGTCGCGGGACGAATTCGGCGCCTCGAGGACCGCGATGGCGACGGTCGTTATGAGCACGCCACGGTGTTCGCCGACGGGCTTCCGTTCCCCAACGGCGTGCTGCCCTGTTTCGGCGGCGTGCTTGTCACCGCCGCGCCTAATATCTGGTTTTTCCGCGATCGCGACGGCGACGGTCGAGCGGAAGAGAAAACCATTGTGCTCACCGGCTTTGGCGAGGGGAACACGCAGCTTCGCGTCAACGGGCTTTCATTCGGTCTGGACAACATGATCTACGCGGCCAACGGTCGCAGTGGTGGCCTGGTCCGATCTCCGAACGTCGCGCCGGCCAGGCCGTTTCCATCAATCTCCGCGACCTGCGGTTTCACCTGGCGGCGCGGCCGGGAGCACCCGAGGCGACCTTGGTCGAGGCCATCGCCGGCTTCAGCCAGTTTGGTTTGGCGCACGACGACTGGGGGAACCGTTTCCCCTCATGGAACACGATCCCGGTGCGGCACGTCGTGTTCGAACAGAAGACATTGAACCGGAACCCGTACCTGGCTGAGACGTCGTGTGTTGCCTCGATACTGGACCTGGCCGATGGCGGCCGGATCTTTTCGATGAGCCCGGCACAGGCCCGCTTCAACCGAGAATCGGTCGCGTTCTTTAACGCGAGCTGTGGCCCGGTGATCGAACGCGGCGGCTTGTTGCCTGAGGCCTACCGCGGCAACGTATTCGTGTGCGAGCCGTTGTCAAACCTGGTGCATCGCCGCGTGCTCGAACCGGACGGCGTCACGTTCGTGGCCAAGCGAGTGGAACAAGGAAGGGAGTTCCTCGCGTCGTCGGATCCCGCATTTCGGCCGGTCAACCTGGCGAACGGTCCCGACGGAGCACTCTACATCGTCGATATGTACCGGGAACTCGTCGAGCATCCCCAGTTTGTGCCGGAATCGGTGCGCGGTTCTGTCGATTTCCGTCGTTGGCACGATCGCGGACGGATTTGGCGAGTCCGTCCCAGTTCCGGCGGGATCGGCGATGGCCGGAGCCCGCGCCTGGGCAGCGCCGGCACTCGGCAACTCGTCGGTCTTCTCGGCCACAAGAACGGCTGGTGGCGCATGACCGCGCAGCGGCTGCTTGCCGAACGCCAGGATCGTGCGGCGATGCCGATGTTGATCGCTCTGCTCCACGACCAGACCAATCCCCTGGCACGGCTTCATGCCCTCTGGACCTTGGCGGCTCTGAACGGAGTGGACCCGGTGGTCGTGAATGACGCTCTCGCCGACCCGCATCCCTCCCTGCGTGAGCACGCCCTGCGTGTCGCCTCGGCGATCGATCCGCATGCGCCGAAACGATGGATCTCGACGTCGCGCCTGGCGACGCTGGCGGACGATCCCGCGGTCCGCGTCCGCCTGCAAGTGGCGCTGGCACTCGGCGATCGCTGTCGCGACGAGACGGCCGCGCTCGCTGCCCTTGGAAAGATCGCGGCGAAGGACGCGGATGATCCCTGGATGCGACTGGCGATATTGAGCGGGTTGGCCGAGTCCGCGCTGGCCTTCCTGCCGTTGTGCGATCGGGTTCCCTCGGTATCGGGCCGACCCCAACTGCGGTCGCAAGCCGCCGCGATTGTGGGGGTTCGCCGCCACACGAACGAGTTGTCCGCTCTCTTGGGAATGGTTGCATCCCGCGTGGATCAAGGTCGCGCGAAGTCCGTGCCTGGCCTATCCGTTGACGCCTTGATCATGCTGGCCGGGCTCGCTCAGGGACTGGAGCGGTCCGGCCCGTCGCTAAGCGAGGTCGTCGCCATGCCGCCGTCGGGTTTGAAACAAAACCTGGATCGGCTCGCCCCGCTCTGGCCGGCGGCAGCCGCACTCGCCGTGTCGCAACGGCCGAGTTGCCGAGCGGTTGGTGGCCCTGGATGTCGTGGCACGCGGACGGCCCGACTTGGCCGAAGAGATCATCCCCAACTTACTCGCCGTCACCCAACCGGGTGAGATCCAGTTAGCGGCGGCCCGGGCCGTTGGTCGCGCTGGCCGGCCATCACTGACCGCGAAAGCCATCGACCGTTGGAAAGATCTCGCGGTCGCGACGCGCCGGGAGCTTCTGTCTGCCGTGACGGGTTCGCGGGAGTTGGCGGAAGTCGTTGTCCGCTCGCTCGAGCGGTCGACGATCACCGCCAATGAACTGGACGCCTCGGCCCGCGAGGCGCGTACGAGCGCCTGCCCGACGCGACGCTTCGGCGGCGGGCGTTGACCCTCCTCGCCAAGTTCGCCCCGCCCCCGCGGTCGGAGGCGCTGGCGCGGTATCAGGCCGCTTTCAAGCTCGCGGCCGACGAAGGGCGCGGCGCGGCTGTCTTTGCGCGGAATTGCCAGACCTGTCACCAGCGCCAGGGTCAGGGGCATCGCGTAGGACCCGATTTGTCAGGCATCGCCGGCCGCGCCCCCGATGCCCTCCTGGTCGACGTTTTGGACCCTAATCGTGAGGTCTCCCCAGACTATATCGCACTCTCGCTGGCCACGACGCGCGGCCAGGTCGTGTCGGGACTACTGGCGGAAGAGACCGCCACGACTTTGAAGCTCCGCCGCGCTGACGGTATCGAAGAAATCATCCTTCGATCCGAAATCGACGAGCTCCGCTCGACCGGGCGGTCGCTCATGCCCGAAGGACTCGAGCAATCGATCAGTCTCCAAGAAATGGCCGATTTGATCGCATTCTTGCGGGCGGGGCGATAGAGTACTCGCCGGCATGTGGACTCCCCGTGAATGGCTCGAGCGCGACACGCTACGGGTGTCATTCCTGTCCAACACGCAACGCATGTCTCTCCGTTCCGCTCTGTCCCTTCCGCTCTGGAAGTGCCCGTCTTTCTGCTCCTTCTGCTCCCGTCGTCAGGTTCGCGTGAGATATTGGGAAACCCTGAGCATCCCGACAGGGCGATCCGCTCCGCGGGCAATTCGCGCGGACGGCGATCACGGCTTTTCCCGTAGGACGGTTTGAGACGCAGGCGCTCCGTCCCCGCATCCTAAAACCCGCACAGCCGTAAAATCCATCAGTCGAGCCGCCGATAGAGAGCGCGCACTAGCGCGCAAGCCCCAAAAGTGCGTCACGCGCGTCACGGCCTTACAGGGATTGGACTTACGTGTGACGCACTTTTTTAGGGCGCGCACGCTTTTGGCGTATCCCTCGATACCACAAGGGATTAGGTGTGACGCACTCGCTGGGCGCAAATTGTGCTCTTGAGGGTAAACAGACGCTTTTCGCGGTTTCGCTCGGTTGTAATGGATAAGCCATTCATGCGGAGCTGGGGGGCGATGCGCCGGATCTCGTTGCTAAGAAACCAGGGGGATTTCGGCCAGCGGGATGAGGAACTCATTCGCCTGCTCACAGCGTCATTGACCGTGGCCAAGAGGTCGGACGCGGTTCCGGTCCAGATACCAAGGTCGGGGGCGATTCTGAGCAGGACTTCGGCGACGGGTGAGTCTTCAAGTTACGATCACGGGCCGTTCGACGCGGATCACGCTCCGTTCGTCGTTGGAAAAGAGTGTGCGGCCCGCGTAGGCCCCGCCGGTCGAGACCATGCAAAGACCGCCGGAAACCGCGTCATTAATCACGCTGATATTGTCATAGGCCAGGAACCCGTTATGAGCGGTGACCATCAAGTTGCGCACGCCGCGGGGGATCGCCAACAGCGGCGCGGCCTGCGGATCGATCAGCAGCCGGACGACTTTGGCCAAGGTGCTCTTGGCAGCGGCCTGCTCGCCGTAGAGGGCCAAAATCGGATACGGGCCGACCGGCCGAAGGGCCGCCGCCATCCAGGCAATCATCAGGCGGAAATCGCGATCGGACAGATTCACGTAAGTGCGCAGCATTTCGATCGAACCCTGCCGGTTCGGGCTGGGAAGCGACAAGAGCCCTTCAGGCCGGCGAAAATGGACCTCAGGTCGGTCGACGACCATCCAACCCTCGGGCCCGATCTTGACGGCTTGGCCGCTGGAATCGCCCAGGTCGAGGTAATACGACGAGGCCGTCCCCGAACCGCCATGGCCGACGCGAATGAAGACCGACGGCGTTCCTTCTTCGAAGCGAGCTTTTGCCTCAAGCGCAGCGAGGACGCGCCTGACGGTGAACTGTGGAGGAATCTCGCCCGAATCCGCGAGGTAGGCACCGATCAGCCAGTCACGGAATGCCATCGACCTGAGCCCGTAGATCTCATGGCGGCTGCCGAGCGGCACCTGCAAAGAGATGCCCGTCGGCGGAGCGGAAAAACCGCGCGCCGAGGCCAGCCGCAAGAGCACCTGGAGCGAGGCCTTCGGCCCGACAGCTTCACGTTCCACATCCCGGGAGGGCGAGCCTCCAGGCGAGCCGAGTGCCAATGCACGCTCGGACGAAGCCTCGTCCTCCCCTCGCCAACTCTCCGGCTCACACCCGGGACCGCGCAAAAGTTCGCCCGTATTGGTGTCTGCCCGAGGAAACGACACGGCCCCCTCGGGCTCTTTCATAACGCCGGATGCGCTCGCGCTCACCTCGCCCTTTGCCTCCGGCTCTCTCGGAAGGTCGGGCTCGCTCGCGGTGACCGCCGAGTTGTCGGACTGGATGAACGAACGCTGAATCGGAGCACGCCTCAGCCGGCCGATCACCCAATCGGGCGTCTCGGCGAATAGCTGTTCGTTGTTCATGCCAAGGCAGCCGATGATTCGCGAAAACAGACACTTCTTTTCGCTCCGGCACTCGAGCACAAGCTGATTGAGCTCGTTTCGGGTGATGGAAAGCGCGTGATCGGCACTGCGGTGCGCAGGGCATCGCGATTCCCATGAGTCGTCAACGACCCTGCGTGGGTCGAACCCGCATTCCCGCAGCCGGTCGACGATATTGGCGAGTCCATCGCGCACGATGCCACCACCTCCCCGGTTCCGTCGGGCCAAGAAACGAGCTTTGTATAGCCGTTACAATCGGTTTCTGTGTGGCATTTCCTTGAGAATTTAGTTAAAGATAGCCTGTCCGCTCATCATGGCACGAGTACGTCGAAGATTTCCGAATCGCTGGCATTACGCCGTGTGGTGGGGATCTGGACCACCGGCTCGACGATGAAGCGACTCGCGTTGGGGCGCGAACAGAGTCTTGTGAAGGCTCAGGAAAGCGCCGTAGAGTGATCGGAGTCTACGCCGGACACACCAACCCGACGCGCCAGCGAGGGAAGTGTCGACGGAACCCTCGCTGGCGCGTCGGGTTGGTATCGGTCGCCGCCCCTCAGCGCCGGAATCCCTTCGCGCGCCCGGCCTGCCGGCGGCGGCGGACAGCCTTGCTAATGGGGGCATTGTCCCACTATAAATAGCTGACATTTTGGTATAATTGATGCCTCGCGGCCCTGGCGGGAACTCGGAGGAAGTCATGAAGACGCTTATTCTGTCCGAACCGGCCGTAGCTCTTCTCCACCGCCGCCTGGCGGGCGAGCGAGTCGAGGTCACAGACGAAACGCGGCCGTTCTACCGGGAACTGGTTGCGGCGGGGATGATGATGCCTCTGCACTCGTTTGCGAGAGGTAATGAGGGAGCCTACCGGCTCACGGATGCGGCCTGTGAGCTGCGGGATAACCTTAACGGCTCATCCAACCACGCTCCATCTGCGTGAGCAGTTCCCTCGCTGCATGGCTATTCGGCAACTTTGTCTCCGGTCCGACGATCAAAGCCAGTTCGTGGTCCCCGTGTTCATGCTCGGCCAGCTCATGAGCGATGATCGCTTGCGCCCGGTCCCT
>CAWHKI010000034.1:0-4981 GCA_963829765.1 uncultured Isosphaeraceae bacterium
TGGGGGGGGGGGGGGGGGGGGGGGGGGGGGGGGGGGGGGGGGGGGGGGGCCCCCCCCCCCTTAATCGCCGCGGGGTTTCACTTGGTTGCTGTACCTTGGGCTGTCTATTGAATAAGCTGGTCAAGCTTCTGATCCATCTTGTCAAACCTAATGTCTTGGTGTCTGAACTTCTCATGGCACTGAAAACGAGGATACCGATGGATCCTGAAAAACCCGCCAAATCTTTTTGACCCACCCGAGACTTTCCTCAATGGCTACTGCCTCTCCCCCTGTCCTCAATTTTCTGGCCGATTCGTGGATCGCCTGCGTCAGGCGATCATCGATTCGGTTACAGTCGGCGCCATCGCTTCGGTCCGTTTAGGTCTTTCCGGCTCCGGCTCGATCCCAAAAGATTCTAGCTCCGTCTTGACGTTAACGTCAAGTTTCCGATGCTCGCGCTGCAATATCGGACCAAGCCAGCGGGACGTCCCGGGGCGGGGGCTGCGGGGGGCCGGGGTCGCCACCGCGGGGCGGAGCGTCCTGCATTGGGCTCCTTGTTTTGGCCATTCAGCCGGCGGATTTCATGGCCGGATAAGCTGCGGTCCACCGGACGGTTCCACAAGCATGGTGCGCCTTTCGATTCTACGCTCAAGGGGCCTGCTCCCGTCGGGACGATCAACCGCAGGGTGGCAGACACCGTCGCCCGCATCGCCCCGCCCACGGCTGACCGCCGCGACAAAAGGCGCTTTGGCGCTTTTCGGCGCTTTTGCGCTTTTCGCAGGGTCCCGTTGCCGATCTCTTTCGCCAAATACGATTTAGGTCCTGGGCCCGCAACGATCGCGCCATCGGCCGTCTCAGGCCCCACATTGACTTGGTGGCTGCTCATCTGAATAGACAGGGAAATTGGAAATACGGCTCCGTTTTTAATCAATGTACCGAGACACGGCGAGAAACGTCGCCGGACAGAGCCGGCTTCTACAGCGTTTGTAGGAGGGCGCTCCGTCTCCCGATCCCGAATCTAGCCTTGTGTCGGGTCGTTGTATAACTTCGGCCCCGGCACGGCCACGCTCACCGATTGCACCATCAGCGGAAAATCGGCCGGCGGCGGGGGCGGCGTACTTGATAACGTCGGCGCGGCCACGCTCACCGATTGCACCATCAGCGGAAACTCGGCCGGCAGCGGGGGCGGCATTTACAACAACAACGGCTCCGCGAGCCTGACGGACACGATTGTCGCCGGGAATACCGCCGGCAGCGATGGTGACATCGACGTGTTCAGCGGTACGGTGAATGGCATTTACAACCTGATCGGCACGGGCGGATCGGGGGGAATCACGAACGGGGTGAACGGAAACATCGTTCTGACGAGCCTCACGAACCTGGGACTCGCGCCGTTGGGCTGGTACGGCGGGCCCACCCAAACCATGGCACTCCAGTACGGCAGCGCGGCGATCGGCGAGGGCACCACGGCCTATTTCCAGGGCACGAGCACGCAGATTACCACCGACCAACGCGGATTCCCGTTGGACTTGCCCAATCCCGACATCGGCGACTTCCAGACCACGGCACCGACGCCCACACCGACGCCCACGCCGACACCGACTCAGACGGTGATCGTCAGCGAGGTATCCGTGTTCAAGCGCAGGCTCAAGCATGGCAAGCCCAGCGGCAAGGCTGTTCTGTCCGGTTTCACGCTCGATTTCAGCGTCCCGCTCAGCCCTCAGCGCCAACTACCAGATCGACAGCATCATCAAGAGAAAGTCCAGGACGGGGACCCTTGCGATTCCGCATCCGATCAAGAACTTCACGGTCTCGTATGTCGCGGGGGCGAGTAGCTCTGAGGTCGAAATCGCATTTAGGGCCAAGGAGACGTTGCCGACCGGCGGCGAGCTCACGGTCCTGGGCTGATTGACGACCGCCTCGGGGGGCATGCTCACCGGGAACGCCATGTTCACCATCGCCAAGGGGGCGAAGAGCCTCAGCCCGTTGTGAGTTTTGGAGTCGTTATTCAGCGTGAGTCGCCGGAGACCCGGACGATTTCGTTCCGAGCGTGCCGAGAGAAGGAGTCGACCTCTGAGATGAAATCAGTTAGAATGAGCGTGCTTCAACTAGCTGGCTCGGGGGCCAGGCGATGCCCTTTTCGATCAAGATTGACCCCTCCGCCCTCGACGAGCTCGATCGTATTCGGGTTTTCGACCGCATGATGAAAACGATTACGATGGAGTTAGACCAGTTTCGCGACCACTTGGACGACGTGCTTGCCGAAACCGAACACGGCGGCGTGATTGTAACCCGTGGCGGAAAGCCGTGGATTATCGTACATCCAGTAAGCGAAGACTGGGACGCCGAACTGGCTGCGCTGGCTCAATCGGCGGAGTTCTGGGAAATGATCCGTGAGCGGCGCCGCGAAGTTGCCATTCCTTGGGACGAGGCCAAGCGCCGGCTCAGTGTAGAGTGAGGATCAGTGTGGAAACAGCGGTGGTCGGCCGGCCAACGAGAGCAAGCTTAGTTTCGCGATCCGATCAAAGCCACGCTCGCCAATATCCTGGTCTCCGGTGAAGGTGAGCGATCGCCACAACGAGAATCCCATCAGGCTCTACCCGGTAGATGACCCCGTAAGGGAAGCGTCTGGTTTGGCACCGTCGCGTGTTTTCACTTAGGGTCTGCCAGGCGTCGGGAAAGTGTTTGATTCGCTCAAGAGTCAAACGTATTTCGTCGCGAAATTCCGCGCCCAGTCCTCGTCGCTGGGCCTCGTAATACTGGGCGGCCTCCCGAAGCTCAACACGCGCGATTTCGAGGAATCGGACCGTCACAGGTTTCCCAACTCCGCGAAAACGACCTCCGCGGGGACTGCTTTAATTTGTCCGGCGTCGAACGCGGTGAGTCGCGCTTCAGCCTCCGCCGCCCAGGCGCTATCGATGCTAGCGTCAGGTTGGTCGAGACTTGCCACCAGCGACTCGACCAGGGCCGCTCGATCGATGGCAGGCAAGGCGAGCGCGATTTCCAGGACGTCTTTCGTATCTATGGCCATGTTTTTCACTCGCTTCAGAAGCGAGTCTCCTCGAATTCCCAACTGAAAGGGGCAAACCAATATTACCAGTGCTAACCGGCGAATGTGAGAGTCGGCTATCGGTATTCGATATCCATTTTATCACAGCACAATCCTTAGAGAACCCCGAAAGAAGAGTCAGACTCTAGCGCACGTCAGCCCGGGCCCCGTTTGCTTGGGAGCGGGGTTCGACCGGCCTAGCGCCAGGGGTTGATCAGGCCGGACAGCCGTGTCCACCTTTTTGCCGAGTTGATCGTCTCCCGACTTGGAGTAAATGGTGTCAGTTCATTTTAACCTCCCGTCGCCCGCTCTCGGCGGCACAGGCCGGCGCGGTGCCGCCTGACGAGGTCATCGGCGGCACAGGCTGGCGCGGTGCCGCCTGACGAGGTCAAACATTGTTTTTTGTTTTTGGGTCTCCCTGAAGCGGGTCACCCAGCGCGCGTGGACCTGCCAGGCAGCGGATCGGACGCCGCAAGGTCCCGCTCGCCGCCGCCCAGGGGGCAAGGAGAAGTCTAGCGCATGTCAGCCCGGGCCCCATTTGCTTGGGAGCGGGGTTCGACCAGCCTAGCGCCAGAGATTGATCAACCCAGACAGCCGCCTCCACCTTTTTGCCGAATTGCTCGTCTCCCGACTTGTGGTCCGACGGAGACTTCTCCCCTGGCCGGATTCCGGCTGCAAGCCACCGACGAAAGTTTCGGTGCCGACCCGAAAAAGCTGAAAAAAGTCAGCCCGGGTGAAATCGCGATCGTGTCGCGGGGATTGGTCGCCGCGAATGCCCCAGAAGGAGCGGAGTGACAAAACGGGGTTAATACGAGGGACCGGCCCGCCTTGCCACCGGCGACCCCGCCTCCCGCCGGACCCGCAGCATGCGTCTGAATTGCAATGAAAAGGATGCCGTGGCGGCCAGCCACTGAGGTCGGCGCTCCCGCAAGCGGGATTTGGTTGCCAAAGGCAAATGTTCTGACGCCCCGGGACGAACACCTCTTACCCGGTACTTGAACCCGGCGTTAACCGCCACGGCACAATTTAATCATTGCGAGGCCGGCCCGAATGTCAAGCCACCCGTGGATCTTTTTCCGCGAATTTCGCTGTGGGTCTGGGGAGGTGGATCACCGGACATCGGCCCATAGCCGCGAGTCAGGGCTCCTCGCGTGCTGTAAAGTTGCCATGAAGACGCGACCTTGGGACAATAAATCTGGAAAATCCGGAATGGTCTGAGTGCTCCGGTGCCGGAGGAGTTTCATACATTATGTCGTGCGGTGGGTTAAGGTGGCGAGAGATCGGTTTGGCCGCGGGATTATGGCTGATCGTGCTCGCGACACAAGTGCTCGCTGACCCAAGAGAAGATGGCCGGGCACCCCAAACCACCGGGCCGCGCTCATTCGCGATGAAAGTCATCGGCCAGGAGTCGCTCGCACTTGGCGGCCTCAAGGCCGGTCAGACCTACACGCTCTTGGTCACCCTTGAGAGCGGCCGACTCGGGCCCGATGACCGGCTCACGGTTGAGCTATCAGGGGTCGGAAAAGACAGGTTCGTCAAGGAGCTGCACGCGGGCGACCCCGACTTCTACGTCCGCTATCGGCCCGGACAGGACGGTCAAGCCAATCTGGCACTCACGAGAAAGAAAAACACGGACAATTCGTCCTTACCCGTCCGAGTCGGTGGCGACAACTGCCGCTCACCGAGCCCGATCGCGCCGCGATCGAGGCCGAGCCCAACGATTCATGGCGCCAGGCCAACGAGCTGAAACTCGGGCGCAACGTCTACGGAACCGCCGATGACGTCGACTACCTCGAAAACCTCAACGAAGGCAAAACCGGGCTCGACTGGTTCCGATTCGATGTCGCCAGCGAAAAGCCGATTCTGGTTTACTTCCAGCTCGATCTGCTCGATCGCGACGTCTCGGCCAATCTGAGGGCCTACACGGTCGACCCCAAGAGCGGCCGGCTTGAG
>CAWHKI010000035.1:0-13025 GCA_963829765.1 uncultured Isosphaeraceae bacterium
TCGGTCTGTTCCCACTCGGCCTGGGCTTCCTCGCTGTCGCCGAACGGGGGGTCGTCATCGAACAGCCCTGTCACGATGTCAGGGTCGGCCGCGGCGGGGCCGAGCAAGGCCAGTTGGGACTCCGTTGCTCCGATCAAAGTCGAGCGGGCTCGCTCGCGCTCGCGCCGATCAGTTGCTCCCCCTCATGATGCACGATTTCGATGATCGTGCTCCGCCCCAGCAGGTTCTCGTCTCCTGCGTACAGACAGATGTCGGCGCGCGTCTTCCCCGCGGATTGATCCCTCATCTGGTCACAGACGTCGTCGCGGAGGTTCTGGGTGATGTGGAGTTGGTGAGATGTGTTCCAGGCGATCGCCGACGGTACCTCCATCGTCTCGTCGTACTTGTGGCAGATTCGTGACCGCTGAACGGTGACATTACCGAAGACCGTCTTGAAGGTGAAGGGGCGTGTTCCTCGGCGCTGGATGCCTGCGCCGCCTTTGCCGTGGCGGCGTTGTAGGACCAGTTCTTGGTCGGCCTTCTCCATGAGGGCCTTGTAGAGCTGGCGTTGAATGTCGAGACCGACCCGATGAACGGACGCTTCGATCTGGTCGGGGAGATGCTCGTCCTGGTTGGGCATGAGCAAGGACATGTCCAGCAGCAGTCCGAGCGAGATTGTCTGACCGTCACCATTGACGGGCCCGAGAGTGATGGTAGTCTGAAGGCCGTTCGTGGCACGCATGGTGTGTCTCCATACTGGAACTATGGGGTCCATCCTGCGTGCTTTTTTATCAATTGGGCGCAACGTCGCTACCCCAGAGCGGAATCACCCAAGAAAACACTCTTCCCACCTTGTGTATTTTCCCTCTCGTCGCGCACCAACTGGCGAGCGCTAGGCAAAAAGTGCCACTTCAACGAATGTGCAACGGGGTCAAGGAGGGAAAGGACACGGAGGAAAAGACACGCATAGCAGGCTCGAATCGTCGCGTCTCCACAACGCCAAGTCTTGCCAATCCGGGCGACTGGACGCGCACTGCAAGCGGAGACGTCAGTCGCAGCAGCCACGTGGCGGTCCGGAAGCTTGACGCGATCTGAGCTCAGTAACCGCATTGGTCACGGTTCGGACGGGAGTGGCCTTCACTATCTTCGAGAAGCTCGCACCAGCGTGAGGAACCCGGAGTCGTTGCGTGCCGCGGGTGCGATCTTGGACATCGCACATTTCCATGGTCTCGCCCCGGAAAAACCGGCCGGAAGCAGGAAGCCACGAACGAATGAGCGAATCTTTGGACCGCCGGGAGCGGCAGCGTGCCGGCAACCGTTGCGAGTACCACCTGCAGACTCGATTGCGCCGGAGGAATCAATCATCCTCTTCGGTTTTCGTCGTTTCGGGGTTTCGTGATCGTATGATGATTTTCGACAGACCTTGGGTACGCCCATCGCGAGGAGTAGCCTGAAAGAGATCCGTGGTCTTCTCGCCTCAGGAAATTAATGTCGAGTTGGCAAGAGACCGCGGCGAGTGGCGGTTTCGATCAGGCCCCGTGACCGCCCGCCGCCGGCGCGATCCGCGGTAGGATGTCGGACACGGCGATTCGCCCGACTTCGGCGCCGCCGATCACCACCGGCCCGGCCCGGTTTGAAGATGCGCGGCTTGCCGTTGACCGCGGCGGCGGTCTCCTTCTAGTCAGGCGTCCCCTGCTGATCACGAAGGGCACGCCCGCGGGCTATGACGTTTTCCGCTTTTTGGCCTTCTTTTTGATCGCCCCTTCAACCGGGCTCTTGGCGCCTTCGGTGTACTTCGCCCCGATCAAATCATACGCCGCTTCAGCACGCTTCTTTAGCCTAACGAGTGCTTGAGCGAATTGTTCTTCCTCAAAATTCTCGTCGCAAAACGTGCAGCAGCTTTCAAACGTGTACCCGAGCCGCTTCCACTGTGTCAGGCCGCCGGGGGTGATCTCATCCATCACGGGACACCAGATGGTACTCATCGCCTGCATGAAATTATTCACAAACCGCTGTTTCTCGGCCGCCTTGGCGTATTTGTCCGGGTGCTCCATGAACTTCTTTTGCGCATCCGGCTTGCTGCCGCGGTAGGTCACGCCTTTGTATTGCCAGGTCGGCAGCTTGGGGTCAGACGGTTCGAGGTAAACAGGGCATAGGTCGACCGACTTCTGCTTTTCGGGAATTTTCACTTTGTCGAGCATGACCGCGTCGGCTGGCAATTGAGCGCTCGCTCGCAGCGTCAGGAGCACCAAGAGTCCAAGACCCCAAATGAGTTGTCGGCTGTTCATGCCCCGTTCTCTCCGGTTGTGAATCCTCGCCGCCGCGACAGCCGCTCCACGCGAACGTTCTTCAAAGGGCGGCGCCATGATGTTATTGGAGCATCGGCCCGGCGGAACTTCAACCGGCCCATGAGCCAAGTGCCCGCGCGAAGTCTCACGGCAGACTGATGGCCACAAGCTTGGCGTCCTTTGACGCGAAGTCGCTCGCGGCGATGACAATATATTGTTTGCCGTCGACCATGTAGGTGATCGGCGTGCCGCTGGGCCGAGCGGGTAACTTGACTTCGGCGATGACTTTACCGTTGGCTTTGTCAAAGGCACGGATGACGTTGGCTCCTCCCGTGGCTCGGGCACCGCGTCCGAGGGGGCCCTGGCCGACGAAGAGCAGCGTCTTGGTGAGCAGTGGTCCTCCACCGCCGCCGCCCAATGGGCCCACGTCTCTGCCCACCACCTTGCTGACTTGCTGCCGCGGACCATCGCCATGGTGAATCATCCACGCGTGATCGCCGGTGGAAAGATTGATCGCCGTGATCCGTCCATAAGGGGGCTTAAACAGCGGCAGTCCCTGGGGCCCGGTGACCCCTCCTCCGAACGCGCCTCCGCCTGCGCACGAAGTCGAGGTTCGATCGGGCGGCGTCGGGCCGCGTCAACTTCACCGAGATCGGCATCGACATCGACGGCACGTACAACATTTGCGTGTCGGGGTCGAATGCCGCTCCCCACCAGTTGGCCCCACCGGCCCAACCCGGCAGATTCAACGTTCCTTTTTCGCTCGGCGGCGTGAACAACGGACCGTGCTCGTAGGTATCCAGAATTTTCTTTGCCTCGGCCCGCAGTTCCGGCGTGAAGTCGATCAGGTTCTCTTCGGTAGAGCCCTGCGTTTCATAAGGCGCGGGCTTCTTGGGAAATGGCTGCGTGGGGCTGGTACGTTCACCCGGTACTTTCGACTGCGGCACCGGCCGTTCTTCGATCGGCCAGACGGGCTTGCCGTTCGTCCGATCGAAGACGAACGTAAAACCTGTCTTCGTGATCTGGGCGACCGCTTTGATCGGCCGGCCGCCGACGGTGATGTCGCATAGCACCGGGGCGGCGGGTAAATCGTAATCCCATAGTCCGTGGTGCACGGTCTGGAAATGCCAGACGCGCTTACCCGTGGCGGCCTCCACGCAAACCAAGGATTCGGCGAACAGTCCGTTGCCGGGTCGCTGACCGCCGTACCAGTCGTTGGTCGGCGTGCTGAACGGCAGGTAGACATAGCCAAGGTCATCGTCGGCGCTCATCAGAGTCCAGACATTGGCGTTGCCGGTGTATTTCCAAGAATCGTTTTCCCAGGTGTCGTTGCCGAATTCGCCCGCTTGGGGGACGACGTGAAAGATCCAAACCGGTTTGCCGGTCCGGGCGTCGAAAGCCTGCACGTCGCCGCGAGGGGATTCCTTATCTTGCGGTCCATCGGTAATCGACGACCCGACCACGACCACATTGCGGCAGATCACGGGCGGCGAGGTCATCGTGTAATTGTGCGCGTTAATCGCCAGCGGAATGGCCGCGGCCAAATTCACTTTGCCTTCCTCGCCAAACTCAGTGACGAGGTGGCCGGTCTTGGCGTCAATGCAATACAAGTAGGCGTCGTGCGCGGCCATATACACCCGCTCTTGGCTGCCATCAGTCCAATAGGCGACTCCGCGATGCACGAAGCCCAGATTCGTCGGCCGGCCCGCCTTGTACGCTTCGGGGTTGTAGACCCAAATCGGCGTGCCGGTCTTGGCGTCGATGGCGGCGACTTGCGAGTTGGAAGTACTGGTATACAAAACGCCGCCGATCATGAGCGGCGTCGCTTCGTAGCCGAATGATCCCAGCCCAGGGTTGTCCTTCCTAAGTGCCAGGTCGGGTGACTCCCACGTCCAGGCGATCTTCAAGTCCTTGGCGTTGTCGCGGTTGATCTGATCGAGAGGCGAATACTTATTGCTTGCGTTGGTCCCGCCGTAGTAGCGCCATTCGCCCGGTCGCGTGGTGGGCGGCTTTTCATCGGCCCCGAGAACCGCGCTCGAGATCAAGAACAGCACCGCCACATAGCCGCCCAGCACGACCCGGTTGGTAGCCATGGTTGAGAGCACCGAAGATTAGAAGTTTGATGCGAAGCCTCACTCGCGGCTCAAATTATGCTCGACCGCGAGGAGCGCGTCAACCTGTTAGCGGCGTACACCCGCGCCAGCTCGGGATCAAGATGTGCAAACTCTGGGTCGGTCGGCCGCGGTTGGTCATCCGACACCATCCTCGTTGCCAAGGCAGTGACCCCGAATAAATGCCTGCCGTGAATCCACGCTCTTTCGTCGTGCGGTCGCACCGAGTACGATCGAAAACGTGTTTGACGCAATCGGTCCGGTCGGGTTTTCCGCTGCCGGCATCGGTACCACCAGGTGATCCGTCGCTATGCACCAGGGAGTTGATTCAGCCATGTCACGGTCTATTTACTGCTCGCCTCGTCTTGGTTTGGTGATGTTCGCGGCCTTGGGACTGGCCTCGATCGGTTCACCGGTCTGGGCTCAGCGCGGAGGCGTGATGCCGGCGGCGCCAAGAGTCGTCGCGGCGCCGCCGAGTGTCGTCAAGCTCAAGGAGCCGGTCGCCTCGCGGGTGTATCAGCGCGATGTCAAAGGCAAGGCCGATATCCCCGTTGTGCTTGATGAGGCGCTTCAGCCTGAGTCGTTCGACGCACGCATCAACGGCGTGAACATGGCGGGCCAGGGGATCAAGCTGTGCGAAGGCAAGCTGGTGGGCGTGCCGGTCGGTGGTCCGTATACGATCACTTGCAGCGTCAAGGCGCGGTCCGGAATCGGGGGGACGACCACGACCGTTGGACCAGTGTTCGTCGGCGACCTTTGGGTGCTGGCGGGCCAGTCAAACATGGAAGGGGTCGGCGACTTGATTGACGTGACGCCGCCTCATTCGCGGGTCATGCTCCTTGGCATGGACGGCAAATGGGCGACGGCCGAGGAGCCGTTGCATTGGCTGGTTGATTCGCCCGACCCGGTTCACTCGGGCGATCCCAAAACACGCGCCGAGCGCTCGGCTCAACAGCACAAGCACCGGAACAAAGGAGCCGGCCTGGGCTTGCCTTTCGCCGTGTCGCTCGTCGAGTCGACGGGCGTGCCGATCGGGCTGATCGCCTCAGCCCACGGCGGGACCAGTATGGAGCAGTGGAACCCAGCCAAGAAAGAGCAGGGGGGTGAAAGCCTCTATGGGTCCATGTTGCGCCAGGTCAAGCTTGCCGGCGGCAAGGTCCGCGGGGTGCTCTGGTACCAAGGGGAGAGCGACGCTTTAGGGGGTGCGTGGCAGGTCTATCCCAAGGTCTTCTCCGACTTCATCGCGTCGGTCCGCTCTGATTTCGGGCAGCCGGAGCTTCCTTTCTACTACGTACAGATCGGCCGGTTTGTTAGCGGGCCTGATCCCAAGGGCTGGAACGCCGTGCAAGAAGCCCAGCGCTTGGAGGCGGACCGTGTCCCCAACACGGCCGTCGTATCGGTCGTCGACCTGGAGCTCGACGACGGTATTCACGTCGGCACCCAGGGCCTGAAGCGTACCGGCCAGCGGCTGGCCCGAATCGCGGAACGCGAGCTGTTCGGGCACGTGGGAGCGACGACCCCAACCGTCGACCGTGTGTTCAGGGGGCCCCAGAATACGCTGGCCGTCAAGTTCAAAGGGGTTAATATCGGCGCGGCCGCGCCGCCGAGAATGGGCGGCCAGGCGATGATGGGGGGCGCGGGCATGACGATGGGCCGTCCCATGATGGGGATGGGGGCCATGGGTACCAGCCCAGGCGAAATCGGCGGCATCGGGCTCAAACCAGACCGGCACATCGCTGGCTTCTCGATCCGCAAAGAAGACGGCACGGCCATTCCCTTGATTTTTGAAGCCTGCCTCGGCAAGGCCAGAGACACGGTGGTCCTCAAGCTTACCGGGCCCGTGCCGGAGAAAGCGTCGCTGTGGTACGGCTATGGGCTCGATCCCTATTGCAACCTGACGGACGGGTTTGACATGGCTGTCCCCGTCTTTGGCCCGATCGCGCTTGATGAGGTCTCGGCACCCCCGCTGGCGGCCCGTGCACCCTCGGCCGCGGCCCGTCAAGCTCCTCATCATCACCGGCGACCATGGACATGCCTGGAAGGACACGACCAAAGCCCTGAGCGAAATCCTCGCAGCCGGCGGCCAAGTCAAGGTCGACGTGACCACGACCCCTTCCGAAGACCTGACGGACGACAATTTGGCCAAATACGATGTTCTGCTTTTGAACTATAAGGACACGCCGAAAGGGACGCCCGCGACGCGCTGGTCGGAGGCGAACAAGCAGGCTTTCCTGAACGCGGTGCGCGAGGGCAAGGGGCTGGTGGTCTTCCATCACGCCTCGAGCGCCTTCACCAAGCCCAACTGGGACGAGTTTGAGAAGGCGGTCGCCGGCGGCTGGAGATCGCGGGGTTTCCATGGTCCCAAGCACGTCTTTCGCGTCAAGAAGACCGACGTCAAGCACCCGATCTCCGAGGGGCTGCCCGCCCAGTTCGAACATGCGATTGACGAGCTCTATCAGAACTCGGTGATGGTGCCCGGCAGCGTCGTGCTTGCCACGGCTTACTCCGACCCCACGAAGCCGCGAGGCACCGGCAAGGACGAGCCGGTCATCTGGGTCAACAGCTACGGCAAGGGGAGGGTCTACGAAAACGTGCTGGGGCACGACGTCGCGGCGATGGCCGACCCGAAGTACCGGGAATGGTTGCGCCGAGGTGTGGTCTGGGCCGCCGCCGGCTCCAAACCGGCGTCGCCCGCGACCCTCGTCGCCTCTTCCAAGCCTGCGTCGCCAGCACAAGAAGCCCTGCCTTCTGCGCCACAGCCGACGCTAATTTCGACAAACCCGAGATCACCGGCCGCTGACGGTCGGTCTCAGGCTGCGCCGATCAAGGTGCTCGTCATCACCGGCGACAACGTGTCGGCCCACAACTGGAAGGAGACTTCGAAGGCAGTCGCGAACATCCTCGAGAAGGACGGCCGGATCACTGTCGATATCACGGCGACCCCGTCGACAGACCTGACCGACATTAACCTGGCCAAGTACGATGTTTTGTTACTCAATTACAAGGAAACGCCCACCGGTCCGCCTGAATCGCGCTGGTCTGATTCAAACAAGGAGGCGTTTCTCAAAGCCGTACGCGAAGGCAAAGGGCTCGTTGCTTACCATTTCGCCTCCAGTGCCTTTACCAATCCCAACTGGGACGAGTTCGAGAAGGCCGTGGCCGGCGGCTGGCGGCACCCAGGGTTTCCACGGGCCAGCGCACGTCTTTTCGGTCAAGAAGACCGATGTCAAGCACCCGATCTCCGAGGGGCTGCCCGCGGAGTTCGAGCATACGGTCGATGAGCTGTATCAGAACTCCATGTTGACGCCCGGCAGTGTCGTGCTTGCCACGGCTTACTCTGACCCCAAAAAGCCGAAAGGAACCGGTAAGGACGAGCCGGTCATCTGGGTCAACAGCTTCGGCAAAGGTCGCGTTTATGAAAACGTGCTGGGGCATGACTTTAAGGCACTCGCCGACCCGCAGTACCAAGAATGGCTGCGCCGAGGGGTGATTTGGGCTGCGAAGGGCAAGGTTGATTGACCACGGACAAAATGAGCATTCCCGCGGGACAGCGCGACTACAGTTCGGTGCGGCTGTCGCGCCATGCGCTCGAACGATTCGTCGAGCGGTTCGCGGCCGAGCCGGCGCTTGCCGCTGAAGAACTGCGCCGCGCGTTGACTCGAACTCGCCGATTGGGGCGTAATCCGGAAAACGGGGCCATTGCGGTGCTGGCGATCTATCGGGAACGCTGGTGCTCGTGGCCATCCTTCAGCGGGCGAGTTGTCTGACTGTCATGACGTGGAACCAGTTCGTGCCGCGGCTCGGCGAGTTCGGCCGGACCAAGCTGCCGCGCAAATGGGGACGGTTGTTGCGGCGGTTGACCGGCGGGCCGTGAGCAACTCGTTACCTAGCTCGTCGGTCACTTTGCCCCAAACGCAGGTGTCGAGCAGCAGCCTCATGACGTCACAGTTTCGTGATCGAACTCGGTCGTCATCAACTCGATGCGTTCATGGCCGACATGCCGCCGAGCGTAAAGTAGGCAGGCGCGAATATCCTCGGGTTCAAGCCACGGATAACCTTCGAGGAGGGTCTCGGCCGTATCGCCGGCTGCGAGCATGCCCAGGACATGCTCGATCGATTCTTTCCCCAACATGATCCGGAGGGCCGATGGCGGGTCCCGCCGCGGTCGCGTGAAATATGAGTCGACGGACGTCACCCCGGCGGTTTGCCGCCCGAAGCGGGCGTGGCGGGGATCGACTTGGGTGCGAACCCCAGAATGACGCGGCAGGGCGCGTGCTCGAGCACGTAGCGGGTGTTGGAGGCGAAGCCCGTGGTGTCGCCGCGGCGATACACGCCGCGCAGGCTCATGAAGATCGCGTCAAACTTGCCTTCGACGGCGGTCCGAACGATTTCAGGGCCGGGGTCGCCGCGGGCGACTCGCCATTCGGCAGGCCGTCCCAGGGCATGTGCCCGCTCGGCGCCGCGCGCGACGATCTGCTTGGATTCTTCCGACGGGTCAGTCCCCTCGTGGTTCGGATCTTGCTCGGCGACATCGAGAAGCGTGATCGAGACGGCCGGGTCGAGGAAGCTGACGACGGTGTCGAGGAAGTCGGCGCTCAAGGGGCTGCCGTCATAGGCCAGCAGCACCCGCTCGACTCCGTGCCAGCTCTTCCGAAGCTCCGCCAGGAGATGGGCGCTCTCGACGGCAAGGGCGCCCGCCTTGGGAATCTGGCTGCCGCCGGCGATGTCCAGCCGCACGTCGCGGTCCTTGCTTAGCACGCGAATGGTGAGCGGCTCGGGCTTGGCATCGCACACCTTCATCCAGTAGAGCGCCACCACGTCGAGCTGATCCTCGGGGCGGTACTTGTTCGATGGTCCCATGATCAGCTCTTGCGCGCCGATGGTCTTGGCGGTAAGGGTCATGGCGAAGAACGGCTCGTTGGTGGGCACGATCACCGGCCTGACCGGCTTGCCATCATGCTCGGCCAGGTTTACCACGGCCGTCAGGAGCTGGCGGTCGTGGTCGGTGATCATTGGCTTCAAGTCACCCGAGCCCAGCGGCAGCACCGACGCGGTCATCACCACGACCTCGGTCGTCTCGGGATCGGTTTCGGCCAGGCGACGCTCGAGCATCCCCAGGTTATGGGGCGACCTGATCGCCACCAGCTTGCGATAGGGCCTGGCCAGATGGAGGCTCTCGACACTGAGCTGGTCAGCTTGCTGTTCGTTGAATTGTTCCAGGTGTTCATGGTGCTTGGCCGCGGCACCTAGGCGGCGGCGATGGGCGTGCTCGCTGATCCAGAAAACCAAGTAAAACCCAAGCGTGAAGGCGACCCCAGTGATTGTCGCCACTTCCTTGGTCAGCAGGTTGGCGATCGCCGCGATGAATAACGTCAGGAAGATGAAAGTCATCCCGATCGGTAAATCGAAGCGGCCGACCCGAATATTGAGCGGAACCTCGTATTCCCGTATTTCGGGGCGACTGAAACGTAGCACCAGCATCGACATCGACATGAACACGAAGCTCCAGACCACGCCAAAGGCGTAGGCTTCGCCCAGAGTCAGCACGTCACCGCGGCTGGCGAGGATCGTGATGATTTGGAGGATGACCACTAGGTTGATCAGCCGCGAGCTCGTGCCAAACCGAGGGTGGGGCTTCAAGAACCAATCCGGTAGAACGCCATCCTCCGAGACCCGGTTCAAGACACCGTTAGAGCCGACAATGGCCGTGTTGACCGCCCCCGAGAGGATCAATGAACCGACGACCACAACCGCACCGTTCAAAATCAGCCTCGCCCATTCAGGCCCGACCACATTCATGGCCAGCCCGCCGATCAGGTTGCCGCTGTAGCGAGACATTCGTACACTGTCGGGAATGATCATGACGGCGAATAAACTGATGAGCGACGTAAAGAGCATGCTATAGAGGAAAACGACGAGGGCGGCGCGTTTGAAGTTCTTGAGCTTGGGGCTCTCGACCTCGCGATAAACCTGGGCCAGCGTTTCCTCACCGCTCATGGCTAGGATCGAGTGTCCGAAGGACATGACAATGCCGATCACACCGATCCAACTCAGCCAGTGACCGTTCAAAGAATCCGGGCGAAGCGAGTGACCCAGCGAAGTCTCGCCGATGAAGCCCAGCGGATCGACCTGCTTGCCGAATGGGTCGAGCATCGGCTTCCCCTGGACATCGACCTTCTTGGAGAGGTCTGGAGTAATAGGGGGAAGGTGGCGGGCCTCGGGCCGGACCGCTATCGTGATCAGGCACCAGCCGATCATGACGACGCCAATAACGGTGGTCGCTCCCATGATTTTCAATGCCTGGTCGCTCGATTCATGGATACCCTTGATGTTCACCCGCCAGAAGTAGACCGTCACCGCGATGGCGATCGCCGCGGAGAGACCGTTCTGGTGAGCCATCAGGGGGCTATCGGGCCCCAGTTCGAACAGGTCGTTCAAAAGGCCGATGAAATACTGGCCGGCCGTGACGCCGCTGATTGGACCGGTCAGGATGTAGTCGAACAAGAGCGCCGAAACCGCCAGTCGCGCCAGCCCACCTCCCATGGCCTCCTTGACGATCCGATAGACGCCCCCGCGCACGAACATCGCGCAGCTCTCGATGTAGATACTTCGGACGCCGTAGCTGAAGATCATGACCCCAAGGATGAACCAGGGCGCGGCCTTACCGATCTGTGACTCGACGATCCCACCGATGTAGTACGCCGTGCTCGCCAGGTCGCAAAGCACCAGGGCCGCCGTCCGCCAGAACGAGATGAAGGTGAACATCACGCTCGTAACGACCAGGACCTGTCCGGACGATGGGCCCGGTCGCTTCGGTCCTGGCGAGGCCATCGATCCAGACGAGGCGGTGCCCGGAGGATTGGCTGGGAAAGTGAGGATCGGCCATCAGCGGTCGTTTCCGGAGGACGCGAGCGGGTCAGCGATCAAGTTGATGATTACAACGGAGTTGCGGCGTGCCCGTTAAGGGGGCGGGGAAGGCCCCAGAGGGGACGTACCGTGCCCGGGCATGCGCCGCCAACGAATCGAAAGCGTTTCCGATTGTACGGAGCGGTCCGCAAGACCGTCAAACCTGATGCGGAGTCACACGCGCCGAGCCAGACCGCTTGGCAAATCCCACGAAGGGACGAATATTAAGTTACAGCGCATCGATTCGCCAGCGAATTGATCGAGCCATTCAAGCCGAGTATATCATCCGCCCGCGACCTTTTACCAGGCCGGCCGGTGGGGATGTTTATCTGCGCCTGCCCAATGGCGGCGCCTCTAACAAAGGTTCAAACTCCGGGTGGGAGAGGGCTGATGTCTACCGCGGGAAAAGTGTTGGCTGTTCTGGTGATGTTGATCTCGGTGGTATGGATCATTCTCTCAGCCGATGTCGATCAGCTCAATACGAATGCGAATACTAAGCTGCACGATCTGACGGCGCAAGTTGAGAAGCTCGAAGCCGATGTGGAAAAAACGCAAGACGAGGTCGTTACCTTAAAGAATTCCACCTCATCGCTCCAAGAGAGACTCGACCACGAGGCGACGGTGCTCCCGCGCTCGCCAAACGGATCTCAAGAAAAGGCGCTCGCAAGTCAAGGAAGCCCTCTCACGGTGGCAATATGAGCTCGAGATCGTCAAAGAAACGAGCGATCGTGCGAATTCGCCTTTGCCTCTAACCCTCAGCCTTGGCACATCACCTGAAGATCAAGCTACCTGCTTCTTCTTCCAAAACTATGTCTTGGGTGGCGGCCAAGACATGACGAAGGGGAATCTGGACTATCTATCCGAGATTTATAGTACGGAGGAGATCGGAAGTGGACTTGCAGATAGCGTTGCATCTCTCGGGATGGTTGGACTTGCCAATTTCTGGAAAGCTCCCAATATCATGTCACATGCCGCCATCAAGTACAATTCTGCGATGAGGACAATCAGCTCACAGTTGCGTGATGTGGAGCAGGCGAAATCAGATCAGACTATGATCTCAATTATGCTGATGGGGCTTTATGAGGTACTATTGACCTGATCTCGGAAGCTTTACTAGAGAGTTCTAACATGAACTAGACCAACACATGCAATTCGCGTGAGTCTATGGATGCGTGGACTAAACACATAAGCGGAGCCACTGCTCTTCTGCAACTACGCGGAAAGGAAGCACTCAAAAAACCACTAGGGTACCACATGTTTCTTCATCTGAGAGCCCAAGTCGTAAGCTGACTGACTATTCCACTCGAATACTGCCTACTAAATTTTTCCAAGCTCACGAGCTGCATCCAAAGACATGCCCCGCTGCCTCAAATCATCATCGATTGGTCAAACGAAATCGATTTCGAAACTCCTGAGGAGGCAGCTGCAACAGCTCTCGTTCTTTTGGCCTGCCGATATTGCAATCTGCGATCTTCGATGAGCTCGTTCAACGACCACAGCGACTCGGAACGAATTATAGCCACAGCATGTGCCATTGACGAGGATTACGAAACCTGGGCGAAGACCTGCCCCTATCAGTTCGTTTACCAAACGGTGACATTGAAGGAACGAAGCGAGGAGGTGTTCTCTGACCACTATCACGTATATCCGAATCATTGGATAGCAACAGCGTGGAACAACTATCGTGCCGTTCGCCTTCTCATCAATGAGCTCATCCTTAGCCAGCTGTGCCATCTCTATC
>CAWHKI010000036.1:0-47440 GCA_963829765.1 uncultured Isosphaeraceae bacterium
CAGGGAATGATCCACACGAGTGACATGCAACGCCACACCGTCAATCACCACCAAGCTGCCGTCAGCGCGTTTCTGGGCGGCTTCCTTGCTGCGACGGCGGTTTGCGGCTCGAACAGCTCGAACCAGCGCCAGTGCCGGCCGTCCTGGGTTTCCTCATAAACCAGGGTTGCGAACTCGCCACCGTCCGCCACCATGTTGAACTCATTCCAATCGTAGATGACGCCCCTTTCCATAATGCCCAGGACGGAACGGCCTTTGACCCGGTAAGGGTCTGGCCGTCGAAAACGCCGCTCATGCCAATTCGCACGCGGGTTGGATTGTCCAGTTTCATTTTGGTGGTGAGCAGAAGAAATGCGGCACGAACCGGCTCAAATTGCCGGTGATGCGTTGCGTATCTTCGCGAATACCCAATCCGCCAGCCTCGTGGCAGATTACCCAGACCCCGAACACAGGAAGATGATGCCCGCCGAAATCCGGCAGTGTGGCCGGGGCTTGATAGACGTGCCCTTCAGCGCCGTAATCTCCCGGCGTTTCCTCAACCACTGCGCCGCCTTCAACCCAGACGACGTTGCCCGCAGGACGTAATCGAGCTGGGCGAGGGCCGAAGCATCGTCACCTTGCTGCCGATAAAAGTTGGCGCCGCGGACTCGTTCGTCATCGGCCGGAGGGTTCTTGGGGTCGTTCAAGAGCGAGGCCATTTCGCGTCTCGCTGTTGGCCATTGTCCCCGGGCGACATACGCGGTGATCAGCTGCCAGCGGTCCGCCTTGCCGAGTGTGCCGTTCGCATTGCTGCGTTTCAGCTCCTCGAATCGGCGAATCGCATCGTCGAGCGCGCCGGTGCGGAGCGAGAGACCGGCCAGGGCCGACTGGGCGGCCGACATGAGCGTCGTGCCCGCGTCGATTTCCTTGATCGGCTTGTTCTTGACGATCGCCTCGAGCGACCTGGTGGCTTCTGCGACGTCCCCGGTCTGTCCGTCGAGCTGAGCCTTCCAGTACTGCACGATCTTGTTTCCAGGGTCTTTCCGCAGGGCGGCGTCGAAGTGTTCGATGGCCTCGTCGGGATGACCGCGCTTGAGCGCGAGCTGGGCCTCGAGCACATCGCTTGTGGCGGCTTCCTTCCAGCGAGATCGGATCTTGGCGATCACGCTTTCGGCGGCATCGAGCTCATTGCGCTCGAGCTCGAGCCCGGCGAGTTGCACCAGGGGGGCCGAATTTTCGGTTTTCTCGCCGATCGCGAGCGAGAAGCGAGCGGGCCTGCTCAAAGTTTTTGAGCGAGTCAGCCTGGATCTGGGCCCTCATCATGACGAGCGTTGCGTTATCGGGTTGGCGGGCGAGGAACTCGGCCAGAACCCGATCGGCTTGGGCGGGCTTGCCGTACTTGGTGAGCAGCGCGGCGTCGAGGCCGGCTAGATCGGCGCCGTCGGGAAACTTGGCACGCGCCGCCTCGAGTCGCGCCCTGGCCTCGTCTTTCTTTCCCTGTTGCTCGAGCGTCAGGACCGCGAGCTGCTCGGCGGCGGCGCTCTCTTTTCCTTGTTTTTTCAAGGCATCGATCCGGGCCAGAGCTCGCTCGTAATTTCCCGTTTGCACGTCGATCTGGGCGAGTCGGAACACCACATTGGCGCTGTTCTCACGGCCGGTGGCGAGGGCCTTTTCGAAGAAGCCGACGGCCTTGTTCAAGTCATCAGTAGTCCGTCTCGACTGGTGGATTTCGCCGCTCAAGAGGTAAAGGCCTGCTTCCAGCTCACGCGGGGCATTGCCCGCGGCGACGTCCCGCAGGAGTGCCGCGACGATCGGCTCTGCCTCTTCGGGATAACCGGCCTGAAGGATGGCCCACGCTGCCCAAAGCTGAAATTGAGCATCCAGGCTGCCCAGCCGTAGGGCGGTTTGGAGGAACTGCCGACCCAGGTTTTGCTCGCCGGTGAGTATAAGGGCAACGCCATAACGCGCCTGTGCCTCGGCGATATCAGGCAGTTGGGCAGCGGCGACCTTCAGGTGTCTGACGGCGCTGCCGCAGCCGCGCGGCGGCATCCCGAGATGCCGCGTCGCTCTCGCCACCCGTTGCTTCCCGAGTACTGTTCGAGCGATCAAGATCGATCGACCCGGCGAACAGATGACCGAATCCCTGTGCCTTGGGCTCAGGGCGATCCAAGAGCGCCCGGATATGCGGGCCCGCCTTCTCAAAACGCCCCTTGTCGGCTTCGGTCGACAACGCCATCTCGACGGCCAAGACATGCAGGGTCATCACGACCTGTGCCCCGCGCCGCGACGCCTGGGGGGACTTCAGTGCCTGGTCGATCACTTCCAGGCACCGATCGTGCTGTTGCCTGAGCTTCAAGTGGTCGGCATACGCTAAATAGGTTTGGAGATCGGGCTCAGTGGTCCCCGCGAGAGCGAGCTTGAAGATCGACTCGATCTCGGCTTCGACCGCGTCCACCAAGCGATTCATGCCCTTCCTGTTTCACCGCCGGTACAGCGTTTGCCGATCGCTCCATCAATGACTTCTGAGTTCGCTCGAGGAGAGATCGGAGCCGTGCGACGCTCGCGCCGCGAGCTCTCCGCCCGTGCCCATCTCCTTGACCCGCGTGAGCATCTCATTGACCAGCGTGTCCAGTCGAGCCGGGTCGGCTTCGAACCGAATCATCATGAAGACGATCCGCAGTGCGGCAAGGCGATCGACCGGTCCGGTCGCGTCCAAGCGCGATTGCACGAGCCTGTGCTAACGCGTTTTGTCGAGCCGCGACATCGCCGCTCGCGTCGGCGAGCATCGCCCGAATCAGAAGAACCCGGATCGCCGGGCCCTTCTTCTTGGCGAGCACATCGAGATGGCGTCGCGCTTCTGGCAAGTTGGGCGGGCGGGCGTCGAGTGCCTCGACGCCAGGGTGTAGTGAGCGTCAACGTTTGCTGGATCGACATCCACGACGTCTTTGGCCCAGTAGTTTGCCGACGTCACGTCGTCTTCCCGCATCGAGTCTCGCAGAAGCCCGATTCGCGGTCCTTTCGATCCCTTGTCGTACTTGACGGCCTTACGCAGATGCAAGATTTGTTCGTTCCGCAGCGTATTTCTCTTGTCGGCGGTCGCGTGCTTCATCCAGTCGCGATACAAGCCGGCGAATTCCTCGTGAATAGACGCGTCAGTGGCGGTTTTCTGAAGTGCCTGCCTGAAGTAGATCTCGGCATCCTCGAATCGCCCGGCCTCGCGGGCGGTGCGTGCAAACCTCAGATGTCTTGCGTCGACCGGGGGACCAACGTGAACACGATGGCGACGACACCGATCAATCCGACGATCAGGAACACACCGGAAAGAAACACTAAAGGCTTCCAGCGAACGGTCATCGGGCGATACTCCTTTGGCTCGAGACACCGTACCGCGCGGCGGGGGCGTTAAGCCGCGGCAGCGACCATCCGAGTCGCAACGGCGGGGAAACAACGCGCGAGGTTGGACAACCGATGAAGATCAATAGCCGGCACGGAGCCACGGGAAGGCGGCCAGCTTGAGATTGGAGATAAATCCGAAATCTTGGATGAAATCGGACCGAAATCACCGGAATTGGGCGGGGCGACATCATTGGCCCTGATACCTCAACGAGGTTGCAATCCATTGCCGTTCATACCCGGGCTCAGGCGGCGCATAGCATAGAGATTTGTCGCCCGGGCAGCAAGCTAACTTTTTGCGAAAATCCCGCCTGGGTGCGCCAACAGATTCTGGCGAGCACTCACTGTCGCAGCTAAGCCTGGGTGACCAGTGGGTAGAAAAGCTGAATTTGGCGGACTCTTGTCACCTCGCTTTGATCATTGCGCAGACCACTCAATCGACCTGCCGAAGCCGACCCGTAAGTGAATGCATTTGCCGTCCACAAGCCATCGGCGTTGTTTGTCGATCGTGATGTTATGGCATGTCGGCGCGAACAATCGGAATATTCGGAAAGAATGACGTCCCCAAAGAGAAACAGCAGGTGGAAGTGATTGGGCAGGAGGCAGTAGGCCAGACACGCTGGGGGCGCGGATACTGGCTTTCCGTGATCGTGATCGTCGGCTGTGCGTCGTTTCTGCCTGCGCATGGAGTTGGTAGACTAGGACTCGCCGGCTGGTCCGCTCGTCGCACCTTAGGTTCAACCGGCGTCGAGCTCAATGATTTTGTTGGAAATGGGCCCGCGTTATGAGATTCAGATCGCCGTTAATGCTCGCTGCGTTAACTGTCAGTTGGGCACCGGTCGCGAATGCCGCCGGGTCGATCAGGCCCAATATCGTCTTCATTCTGGCTGACGATCTCGGCCGGGGTGATCTCGGTTGCTACGGACAGACGAAGATCAAGACGCCGCACCTCGATCGAATCGCGGCCGAGGGAATGAAATTCACCAATTTCTACTCGGGATGCACCGTCTCGCGCCTAGTCGTTGCACGCTGATGACTGGTAAACATCTCGGCCATGCAACCGTTCGCAACAACATGCAACGCGCACCGGGCAAGGAAGGCCAGCACCGCATGGAGCCGGGAACCGTCACGGTCGCGCAGCTCTTGAAGAAAGCCGGCTACGCCACGGCCATCGTGGGCAAATGGGGCCTGGGAATGCCGGAGGAGCACAGTGGCCCACTCCAGTTCGGCTTCGACCATCACTACGGCTACCTCTGCCAGGGGATGGCCCACACGTTTTATCCTCCTTATCTATGGCGCGACGACCGGCAGGAGCCGCTGGCGGGCAACCCGCCGTACTCCTACGGCCGGCGGGAGCCGATTCAGACCGAGGGCACGACTTACTCGCACGACCTGATGGCCGCCGACACCCTCCACTGGGTGCGCAGCCATAAGGACGATCGCTTTTTCCTCTATCTGGCCTTCACCATCCCGCACCTGTCGCTTCAGGTCCCCGACGACTCCCTGGCGGAATACCGCGGACGGTGGCCCGAGACGCCGTTCACCAATACGAAGCACTACAGCAATCAAGACAACCCACGCGCCGCTTATGCCGGGATGATTACCCGGATGGATCGCGACATCGGCCGACTGATGGCCTTGCTCAAAGAGCTCGGCCTCGACGACAACACGCTGGTGCTATTTGGCAGCGATAATGGCGCGGTCTTCCCGCTAAGCGGCACCGACCCCGCATTCTTCAATAGCACCGGAGGCCTCCGTGGATTTAAGCAGGACCTTTACGAAGGGGGCATCCGCACGCCTTTCCTCGCGCGTTGGCCGGGCCGGATCAAGGCGGGATCGACCAACGATTTCATCGGTGCGTTCTGGGACGTGCTGCCCACATTGTGCGAGCTCGCCGGCACGGCGGCCCCGGCCGATACCGACGGGATCAGCATCGTCCCCACGCTGCTGGGCCAGCCCGGCCAGCGCCAGCACGATCATCTCTATTGGGAATACCATGGCGGCGGCGGCTTGCAGGCCGTACGCTTCGGCGACTGGAAAGGGGTGCGTACCGACGTACAAAAAGCCCCGCGCAAAACACCGGAGCTGTACAATCTCGCGACCGACCCCGGCGAGACCACCAACGTGGCCGCGCAATACCCAGTCATCGCCGCCAAGGCGGCCGCGCTCATGAAGGCCGATCACACGCCGAGTTGGGAACCGAAGTGGAATTTTCCAGGGTTGTGAAAACCTCACGGGCCGCCGCTCAACGGCACGCCATTCAAGACTGGGCTACACACAAGCACCGCACCCACGTTCGCTAAGGCGGCACCGCTGATGCCGCCCGACGCGGTCAAACCGGGGCGGCACCGCCGGCGCCGCCCGACAGGGCAAACCGCGTTTTTTGGTTTTCGGTCTGTCCGAATCAGGTCCTCGCGCACGTGGACGAGCGGGAGGCGGCGTGAACGCCGGAATGTCCACTCGCCGCCGCCCAGGGGGCGGAGCAGCCCGGCGCATGTCACCCCGTGCGTCAAGGACCTCCAGCACCGCCACGTGGGCGACAGCAGCGAAAAGGGCGCGGTAGCGCGGAGGACACGCCTTGCGGGGAACGTTCACTCCCGTGATATTAGCTCAATCGGGGAACAGCGAACAGCACGCGACGGGTAACTGATTCCTGGTCGCTCGCAGGGCGCGAAGCTCATGAGAATGTCGCGGTTGTGACGCTCGGTCGGATCATTCCGGCGCCTAACAGTAACTCCATAGCAGAGAATGCCCTACGTTGAAACGCTGTGCCAGGTTGCTTTATGCGGATTAATCCGGCGCCTTATCCTAACCCACTGGCACGATTAGGTATATGTTAACTTGGTAAACCATGCTGATTATTCTGGTACCTAGCTGTAACATCATGTTTCTTAAAGGGATATACTGCGATGTCAAGATTTGTCGGCTATTCCGGCGCCTAGGCACAAGTTCATAATTTACAAAGACTTGCAGCGGTTTTTCGAACCTCCGATTACGCGGGCGCCTGAGGCGGAACTCAAGAACTCGCAAGCAGATGCGGGCGAGGAGCGATTTTTCTTGCGGGAGATTCGGGGTGAGCGCCGGTGCGCAATGTACGCGATGGTGTCTTCATTCCCTCTTTATCCTTCCTTCCCCTTCCTGCCACGGTGCGGTCCAGCGATCAGCGTCTCGCTTTCGCCGTCAAGAACCCACGCCGGCTGATACGTGCCGGTCTGTCACATTGGTGCCCTGCAAGGGCCAGCAACGAAACCGATCATGATTTATACCAACTCTAAGCTACGCTGGTAGGATTGTTGTTTCAGCCTCGTTGTTGTTTCAGCAGTTGTTGTTTCAGCCTCGTTGGAAACGACCGCACTTCTTGGTAGAGTTGAGGGCGCTCGCAGTTCGATGAAATATCGCAAGGAGTGGCCAATGTTGCGGTACAAGGCCGGTTATAAATTCGTCGATGGCGGCGTCCACGCCCAAGTGCTCGACTTTCCGGCCGCCATCACTTGCGCTGGCGACTTGGCGGAGGCCCGGCGACTGCTGGGGATCGCCCTTGTCGACGTGGCCGAGGCGGCTGTGGAGTCTGGTCTGCCTTTACCAGTGCCCGCCCCGGACGTTTTCGATGCGGAAATGGACATCGAAGAGCCGATCTATTTGCACCTACGTGCCAGCGCGGGTGTGCGAGAGGTTCCGACCGGGGCCCTGTCGTGAAGCGACAGGATCTCATCCGGCACTTACGGGGACACGGTTGTCACCTCCAGCCAGGCCAGTTTCGGCCTGTCGGATACAATCTCGTTGAACGGAGTTCTTGTGTCGGACCGACGAGCTTTCTGCGCTGGTTACCGTATGGTAAGGTGGGTTGATGGTGACCGGAGTTTGCGCGTCTTTTTGGGAACATCGCCGTCGCGGGAAGGAGGGGGAACATGACACTCCTGGAGGCTGCGCACAAGGTCATCGATCTCGCTCGCAAAGTTCACGATTATCAAGAAGGTCAAACTGCGAAAGCGGTGATGACGCCTCTGCGATCGTGGGGCTTTTAGATTGGCGTCAAGTGTTTTTACTGGGCATCTGCTCCCACTGCTGCGCGATGCCGACCACCTTTATGACGCCTCGGGTCAGCTTCCGATGGGAATTGCCATCAGATTGCACACGGCGTTAATCCTCGCCCGGTTGTTGCCACCTTTTATTCGAGTCAACTGGCGGACTTCTTTCGACGATTGGGCCACTTCACTTCGCACCCTTTGGATAAGGCAAGTACCGTTCATTGTTGCCCTGCGTAACTTGGCCGAGTTCAGGAACGTTTTCAACCCGGCCGATTGACATTTTTACCGGGCCGAAAGTCGTCAGGCTAGAAAGCCTGCCTTACACCACACGACGACTTCCGCGGGTCCACTCAAGGATGCCAGGCTTCCTTCGGGTTTTTGTCGAGCGCGAGGTTCGCGGCCTTCATCGACGTGACCATGAGAAATCCATCTTTGACAACGTAGTCGAGCTTCAGCGGTTCGAGCGACTTCCTTAACATCTCCTTGATCGACACGCGATCGGAAGTCACCGCGAGTGCTCATCGTGGCGTCTGCTTCCGATATTCGCGTTCCGCTCGCTCGCGAATGCGCTCCAGCCAGTACTGCCAGCCCCGAAGCAAACCGTCGCGATGTTCGGGCAGGATCGAGCCCACGGCCCGGTGGAGGAAAACAAGGCGCGTCACGCCCCCCCGGCGCGTTGAAGCGTTACTGCACGTGATTGACCGCCGGGTGCGACATCATGAGCGGCCCGCAGATCTCCAGGAGTGTCGGCGGCTTGATGACCTGTACATGGCCCCAAAGGTGGCCGGAACTGTTGCCGAGGTCGCGGTACCAGCGTCCGCCAGGCCACGGCTCGATTCCTATCGGGAACGGCTTGCCGTCAGGCATCTGCCCTTCCGGACCAAGTTGTTCCATCATGGCCTCGAATGCGATTTCGATCGGCGCTGAAATCTCGACCTTCTTGCCAATCTCAAAAAGCTCGACGGGCTGTCGTTCATGGGTTTTCGTTTTCATGATTTTCCTTTCCGAGGTTTGAGAGGTGTTGGCGACTCCGTTTGTTCACTCGCTCGGCGCTCAGCACGCTCCTTGTCCTCGCTGGCAAAGTGCCCGCTCAAGGCTTCGGCACGGACCGAGCTTTCCCGCTCAGGAGGTAACTGAATAGTCATAAGGAAGGACACGCCGACGTTCACCACCGGCGGAGGGCCGGTCAGAAGGATTCTTCCGGCCATCGCGGCTCCCACGGTCTTGCCGAGTTTTTGCGATGTGCCGGTGCCCTCTGGCTGTGCTGCCGCGCGCAATGATCGCGGACAAAAAGTTTGGAAAATTTTTTAACTGAATTCACAACAGCATGTTGCGATCGAAAGTCACCCGAAAACCGGCATAGGTGCATTAACGAAATTTGCAAACCATGTTATATTGTATGTAGGGAGTGTGGGCGAACTGTGCTCAGTGCCCATCAGAGGTCGCCGGGGAGTTGTCGGGTTATGCCAAGTGGTTGGCGTGATCCGACCCCAAACCATAGCAAGAAGCTGTTTTTTGTGCCCGCGAACACGATTGCGCCTGCTCGTTTGCCGAATTCTTGCAACTCGTTCCCAAGATTGACCTTCTTAGACAGAGCCCCTCTGAAACCGTGCCACTTTGCCGAAAAGTGCCGTTTCACCGATTGTTTCTCCTTCTGACATCCCAGGGCACTGCTGCTAATTTCGGCTCAATCGGTAGTCATGGGCGTTTTCCTCAGCTAATATAGGTTGACCTTGCGCGGCTCTCACCTCATTGGCGGGCACATCACCGGTGAAGGCAAGCCGTGAACATGTTGCTGCCGTTGCGCTACGACTTGGGGCGAGGAACATGTATAGGAGCTTGCCGTGGCCAAGGTTGTGACCTGCCCATCGTGCCAGTACCAGGGGTCGATTCCCGACGAGGTTCCGGCAAAGCGCATTCGCTGCCCCAGATGTAAAGAAGTCTTCGACGTCAAGACGGCGATGCAGTCGATTACAGAGCCGGCCAAGCAGCCCGCCGGCTCGACCCGGCCGCTGACGGCGTTGCGCGATCCGGGCAAGGTGGCGCCGCCGCTCCCGCCGGTCGCCAGCGCGGGCTCACAGCCACCATCGGGCGGTGTGCCACAGGCTCGCGGCGCATCGGGCCAATCACCATCTCCGATGCTCTACGCCGCGCTGGGGGTTGGCGGGCTCGCCGTGGTGATGCTGGGCGTTGTCCTCATTGTCGTGCTGACGCGCGGAGGCGGGGAACCGCCAGCCAAGGCCAACCGGCCCGAAGTGGTTCAGAACGACCCGCCTGCTCCTGCCGTTGCTCGCGCTCCCGCCGTTGCTCCCCCTGCTGCCGCTGCTTCCGCTCCAGTGATTGAGCCGATTGTCGCGGTGAACCCAGCCGAAACACCGGTGACACCCGCTCCGTCGCCCGCGCCTTTGGTCATTGACGGCCCAGAGATCGTTCGCCGTCTCAAGGAAGCGACGGTTTACATCAAGAATAAGATCGGCGGCAGGCCGATCACGTCTGGCACGGGCTTTGTAATCGAGGTCCGGGGCGACACCGTCGTGCTGGCGACCAATCGGCACGTGGCGGTCCTCGATCCCTCACAGGTACCGCCCAGCCTTGTGCGCAAGGGAGCGAAAGTCGAGCTTGAGGCCGTGTTTCGTAGCGGCCAAGGCGGCTCAGAAAGAGCAAGCTCTGCCGGCCCAGATCATCGCGGCGGACGCGACCGACTCCTTCACGACCGACCTGGCGATTCTCACGGTCAAGGGCGTCAGGAATCCTCCCAAGCCGATCAACGTGTCCGTGAAATCGGAGACCACCGAGGGAATGGCCTATACCGGCGCGGGCTTTCCGCTAGGCGGCATGCTCAGCACGATCAACGACAGCAAAGGTAATCCGTCGGTGACCATCACGCGTGGCGGGATTGCCCGCCTGGTGACCGACGAGCAGGGCCAGCTTGATTTGTTCCAGGTTGACGGCTCGCTCCAGCCGGGCAACAGCGGCGGCCCAATCGTCGAAGAGAAAACGGGAAAGCTCATCGGAGTGGCCGTGGCCAAAGTCGGCTCTGTCGACACGATCGGGTTTGTCGTGCCCGCCGAACAACTGCGCCGGACGCTGGCCGGGCGAATCGGCGCCCTCGACCTTACTCTGAAGGGCATTTCCAAAGAGTCGGCAAACCTCGAGATCAAGGCCCAGATCATCGACCCCAGACGAGCCGTCCAGGCGGTGCTGGTGCGCGTCGCCGCGGCGTCCGCCGGTTCGATCAGTCCCAGTGGCGACGGCACTTATCCGCCGTTGCCCAATACCACGGCGGTTGAACTACAGCGCGATCCCAAAGCGGGGGTGGCCTCGGGGCAGGTCCAGGTTGCCTTAAGCGGAGCGGGCCCGGCCTCGCGTAAAATCCTGATCCAGACTGCCCACCGCGATACACGTGGGCAACTTGTTTACTCGAAGCCAAGAGAGATCGAGTTGCCCGAGAAGCCGGGGCGGATCATGGCGTCCAGCCAGGTGCTCCGGCTGCTGAAGTCGGTTCAGCGCAAGAGCCTCTCGATGCTGGGTCCTTTGGTCGACCCGGAGAAGGACTGCTCGCTCATTAAGTCCGACGATAGTTTGAAGATCCAGATCGAGATTCCGGGTAACAAGATTCGCTCGCTCGCGCCGTACGTCGTCCAACGCACCAACAAGAAAAAGCCGCTGCACAATGCTCCGATGACTTTGATTGACGTGGAAGGCGACTTCGCGGCGATGGTCGAGGTGACCGGGGAGATCAGCGCCGGCACGACATTGCCCAAGAATCGTCAAGGGAACAACGTACCGTTCACCTTTCAGAGCGCCGGCCTGCTTCTCTATCAGGATAAGGATAATTTCGTACGGCTCGAGCGATCGGCCGGCGTCGCGATCCGGACGCTCCAGCCGGTCCACAGAATATTGTTCGAGGTCGTCAAAGACGGCCGGCAAGTGCCGAACCAGAGCTACCCGGCCGTGCGAGAGGGGCCGGTTTGTCTCCTGCTGATGCGGCGCAAGGGACGCGTGTGGTGTGGGGTAAGTGCGAATCTCAGCAGCCCGCCCCGGCCGATCAAACTTGTTGAACTCGATCTGCCCAAGAAGATCAAAATTGGCTTATCGGCGTCGAACATCTCGGCAAAGCCGTTTTCGGCGCAGTTCGAAAATTTTGCTTTGATCAACAACGAGACCCAGCTCGACGCAATGTTTTCTGACCCGGTTGAGCCCCAAAATAAGACGCGGTAGCCAGGAAGCCTGCGGTCGCGATATTGAGCTTTCGATATCCAGATGATTCCACTCGTCTACCACCCGGCTTACTACCAGTCAAAGTGGGCGATACAGGGCTCGAACCTGTGACCTCATGCGTGTCGAGCATGCGCTCTAGCCAACTGAGCTAATCGCCCTTCGTTCCTATTCGCAGTTATAGATGAATGACGGCCAATCAGTCAAGCCGGTGGATTTGTCAAACCTCCATGATCTCGGCGGACTTTTTGTCGGCCAGTTCGTTGACCTTCGCCTCGAACTTCTTGGTGAGCTCCTGCACTTCCGCCTTGCAGGTCTTCACATCGTCTTCGGTGAGGACTTTCTCAGTCTGCTCGAGGTCGGCCTGTTTGTTGCCGTCGCGGCGGATGTTGCGGATCGCCACGCGGGCCTCCTCGGCGAGCTCTTTCACCCGACTCGCCAGCTTCTTGCGCTGTTCGACAGATAGGGGGGGGACGTTCAGGCGGACGACCTTGCCGTCGGAACTGGGCGAGAGGCCCAAGTCGCTGGTCTGGATCGCCTTGACGATGTCGCCCAAAACCGAGTGATCGAAAGGGCGAATCAAGATCTGCTGGGGCTCGGGCGTGCTGAGATTCGCCATCTGCTTGAGCGGCGTCGACGAGCCGTAGTAGTCGACGCGGATCGATTCGACCAGGCCCACATTGGCCCGGCCGGTCCGAATGCCGCGCATTTGCTCGCTAAGCAAACTCACGCTCTTTTCCATCCGCTCTTCCGCTTCGAGTGTAATTTCTTCAATGCTCATGGTCGGTACACCCTCTAGAAAAGGGACTAAGCCAATGGCCCGCATGCCGTTTTCGTGCGCCGCGGCGGTCAGGCCGTTTGACCCCGATCTCATCTTAACCATTATGTCAACCGATCGGAATGGGCCAATCTCAGCGGATGCTCCCTCGGACGAACGGACCGGACCGTCCCTGGGGATCGATCAGCAAGGTTCATGAGACCGCTCTGGGACGCGGGCTACTGCTGACCCAGGTGCCGATCGGTTCCCCTTCGATGGCCCGTTCGATGTTTCCCTCTCTCTTAAAGTTGAACACCAAAATCGGCAACTGGTTTTCGAGGCACATGCCGATGGCCGTCATGTCCATGACCTTGAGCTCGTCGCGCATGACCTGCTCGAAGGTGAGGTGCTCGTACAGGACGGCGTGTGGGTTCTTCTCGGGATCGGCCGAATAGATGCCGTCAACGCGAGTTGCCTTGAGTAACGCTTCGGCACCCAGTTCCTTGCCGCGGAGCGCCGCCGCTGTATCAGTCGTGACGAAAGGGCTGCCGGTTCCCGTCGCCAGGATGACCACTCGCCCTTTGTCGAGGTGGGCCAAGGCCCGGCGGCGGATGAACGGCTCGGCCACTTCGTCCATGCGGATCGTGGTCAACAGCCGGGTCGCGCATCCCTCGTGCTCGAGCGCGTCTTGCAGGGCCAGACCGTTGATTACCGTCGCGGTCATGCCCATGTAATGTGCCGTCGCCTCCTTGATCACATTCGAGCCGCGGGAAAGCTGCGCCGCGGAGGATGTTTCCTCCCCCCACGACGATCGCGAGCTGAACCCCCCGCGCCGCGATCCGCGACGTTTGCCGGGCGATCCGGCTGACTTCCTCGACACTAATGCCCCCCTGGCCGGGCCGGCAAAAACTCTCACCCGAGAGCTTGAGCAGGACTCGGCGGAAGATCGGCTGCCCGGCGGTCACGCTAGGGTCCATGAAGCTGATTCCTCGTGATGGGGATTCTCGAATCGCTTATTTTCGGCAACGGCATCCGCGATGAACGCTGGCGATCCGATCGGTTTTTCACTCGGCCCGGCTCTTTTTTTACCGCCCCTCGCCGACCTTGAAACGAGCGAACCGGGCCACCGAGATGTTTTCGCCGGTGCGCGAGTTAACGGCCAGGATGACTTCGCGGACAGTCTTGGTCTCGTCCTTGACGAACTTCTGGTCGAGCAAGACGCTTTCCCCGAACCAGGCGTTGAGTTTTCCCTCGGCGATTTTCTCTTGGATGTTGGGCGGTTTGTCGGCCACCTGCGACATGAAGATCCGCTTCTGCTCCGCGATGATCTCGTCTGGCACGTCTTCACGGCGGACGCACAGCGGATTGGCCGCCATGATATGGAGCGCCAGGTCTTTGGCCAGTTGCTTGAATTCGTCGTTCCGCGCGACGAAGTCGGTCTCGCAATTGAGCTCGACCATTGTGCCCGACTTGGCGTCGTGGTGGATATAGAATTCGATTCGACCTGCCCCGGCGGCGCGACCGGCGCGAAGCTCGGCTTGCTTCAGGCCTCGCTCCTTGGCCAGCGTTTCCGCCTTTTTGAGGTCGCCGTCGGCTTCCTTTAAGAGTGCCTTGCACTCCATCAGTCCCAGCCCGGTTTTCTTGCGAAATTCATTGACAGCCTGAGCCGTGATTTCGGCCATCGGCGCGACTCCTGGTTCTCGTGCGGCCGCTGCGCGAAGAATTGCGCGACGCCGCCCCTGGGTAGCCCTTGCGGGGGTGCAAACAGATTCACTCTATAGATTACCAACGGAACTCAACGAACGCATTGCTGATTGGGATCGCCCCGCCCCTTTTGGCCGGGTGTATGAAGGTGTAACGTCAGGGCAGGGCTTCGAGTCATCATGGTCGAGAGCCTCGCCCCGTTGCAGGGCTTGCCGGTCACTGGCCGTTGCTCACTGGGCGTGGGCCGGTGTGGCGGCTTCGGGCTCGCCGGGAACACTCGGGACCGCTTTGTCGGCTTCGGTTTCGGGCGACGGTTGTTCTGGCTCGGCCGGCGTTTCAGACGCGGCGACGGCAGGCTTGGATTCGGCGTCACGATGCTTAACCGCACCACGAATTCCGTCGCCACGGCCGGTTCCGCGGCGGCCGCCGCGGTCGCGATCACCACCGCCGCGCCCTTGCCCCGTATCGGCCGGCGGAGTCGGTTCCGTCGGTGCGGACGCCTTGCCCTCCATGATTGCATCGCACAGCCGCTTGATGACCAGCTCGATCGATCGCATGCTGTCGTCGTTGCCAGGGATGGGCAGGTCGACCACATCGGGATCACAGTCAGTGTCGAGCAGGGCGACGACCTTGATGCCGAGCTTTCTCGCTTCGGCGACGGCAATGTGCTCGCGCCGCGGGTCGACGACCAAGAGTGCCTCGGGCAGCCGATTCATGTGCCGGATTCCGCTCAAGTTCCGCTCGATTTTCCGCCGCTCGCGGGTCAAGGTCGAGATCATCTTCTTGGAATAGGACAGGGCTTGCTCGCTGTCCAGCGTTTGTTCGAGCTCTTCGAGCCGCTGGAGCCGGCTACGGATGGTCCGAAAGTTGGTAAGAGTCCCTCCCAGCCATCGCTCGGTCACGTAGGGCATGCCAGCGCGGTTGCACTGCTCGATGATCGTCTCGGCCGCCTGACGCTTGGTGCCGACGAACAGGATCAGGCCATTGCCCGCGGCCACGCGGTTGAAGAACTTGATGCCGCGCAGCAGCCCGCGGACCGTTTCTTTCAAGTCGATAATATGAATCAGGTTCCGCTTGCCGTAGATGTACGGCTTCATCTTGGGGTTCCAGCGGCTGGCGCGGTGACCATAGTGAACCCCTGCCTCAATAAAATCTTTGACAACGAGCGACACTCAGGATCCTCCGGTTGATTTCGTGCAAAATCCGGCCGCAACTCCCCGGGCAACGTGCGCGAGGCGACCTTGCTAAAATTGAAATTCCGAGCAACGACCCGAGAGAGTACTGTATCGGGAGTCAGGGCTGGCGTCAAATCGTCCGGTGGTGGTCCGATGGTGATTACGGCCCGCCGTGAGCTTTTGGAATTCGGGGGAGCCCCGAGTGATCGTATTGCAATTCGGATGCAAATCATCCCCGTCGGAAGTTTAAAAGTGGTGAAGCCAAAGTCGATGATTGGCTGGGAACCAAGTTAAACAGGTACCACCGGCGTTTTATTCGTGGGGATTTTCGCCAGGATCGACTTGTCGATCTTCAGATTCGCCTGGACCAAATCAGACGGCGTAAAGGCCAGCCACTGGCGGAGCGAGACGTCGGCGAACTTGTCGGTCCTCCACAGCTCGAGGAACCGCAGCTTCGTCGTGCCCGTGTTTTCGATGTAGTGACCCATGTTCCGCGGGACGAAGCCGACGTCGCCTGGCTGGTAGTCGAAGGTTCCGGCCGTCGCGTCGGCGGCGAACACCGTCATTCGCGCCTGGCCGGAGATGTAATACTGTGCCTCGTTCGCGTTGGGGTGCCAGTGCATCTCGCGCATGGCGCCTGGCTCGACTTCAACGAATGCGGCGGCGATCGTCGTCGCCACGGGGAACGAGGTCGAATCGGAGATGCGGACCGTGCCTCCCGCGGTGCGGACCGGTTCCTGGGCCAAAAGCCGGTAGCTGAACGACATCGGCAACGGCCCGGCGCCGACGACGCGGTCCGCGGCGAACGGGCCCGGCACCTTCGACTGGAAGATAAAGAGTTCCTTTTCGGGGATGCCGGCGAAAGCGCTCTCGGGCACGCCGAAATTCTTGGCCAGAACTTCGCGCGGCGTATGGGCCACCCAATCGGTGACCGAAAACGTGCTGTCTTCGCTGAAATTCCCGTCGTCGAAGACGAGCAGGAACTCACAGCCGTCCCCTTCAAGGCCCTGGATCGAGTGCGGGATGCCGGATGGGAAATTCCACAGGTCCCCTTCGCTGACGTCGTCTTGGAAGGCGCGGCCTTCCGCGTCGACCGCCGTGATTCGCGCGCGGCCCTTGAGCATAAAGGCCCACTCGGCCGGCTTGTGCCAGTGCAACTCGCGGACCCCGCCGGCCGTGAGCCGCATGTTGACCAAGGCGAGGTCGGTGGAGACCGGGATCTCGCGGATCGTCGTCTGCCGCGCCCAGCCTCCTTCCCGCATCTTGATGTGGCTGTCGCTGAACGACCACCGCAAGGTGGGGAGCGTGCCGCTATCCGTTACGGGCGGACTGACCCGGTCCGGACTCTGGGCCTGGCGCGAGGGGTTTGACGGGCCGATGATCGGCGCTCCCTTGTCGCCGCGAACCGGTTGCGGCGGCGGTTCGTCGCCTGTGGCCTGCCCGGCCCCGCCAAGTGCCGCGGTCGCGGCGGCCGCGAAGCCGGCGGCCCCCGTCAAGAATTCCCGGCGCTGGAGTTCAGACATCGTGATGCTCCTCATTAGATGGGTGTTGGCGATCAACTCGAAAGACGGTATCCCACGCGGTTGGTCGCGCGGAATGCAAATCGCAAGTATCAGCACGACGTCAGTCATCAAACAGGCCCCGGGCACCGACCCGTCGGCGCTCTTGATCAAGGGCTTGCTTTAGCTATCATGAGCAGATTGGGAGGTTTCGGACAAGTCTTTCGTCGGCACCGCCCTAACTCGCCCAGTGGCGCGTTCTCGACCCGCTATTCGGCGGCGACCTGCCGGGCCTTGGTGAACAACTCGCCCGGTTCACCGGTCGCGACGATCTTGCCGTGCCGGTCGATCAGCACCGCGTGAGGGATGGCACTCACGGCATAACGGCCGAAGAGCGTCCCCCAACTGCGGACGCCTTCCGGAGCTGGGGTGTCGACCACAACGGGATAATCAAGATGAAACTCACCAATCACTTTGGTGATCGCTGCCAGATCGCTGCCCGTTGGGTGGACGCCGATGACCGTGACGCCGGTCTCGTTGCGCCGTTTGTGCAAAGCGACGAGCCCCGGTAGGTCGTTGCGGCAGGGGCCGCACCATTCGGCCCAGAAATCGAGAAGGATCACCTTGCCAGCCAGATCGGCGGACTTGAGCGGCTTGCTGTTGATCCAAACGGAGTTCGCCGGAAAATCTCCGGCGGCTTGGCCGATCAAAGCCTGCTGAGCAGCCCGCCGGATCTTGTCGTCCTTGGCCCGCTCCCTGCCCTTGGCGACGATCTCGCGCCATTCCTCGGGCGTTCGGTCAGACTTGAACTTGTATTGCAACGGAGGGTCATGCGTCGTGTCGAAAAGGTTCGTCCCCGCGGGATACTTAAGGACAAACCGCTCGGGAGGGATCGTCCGGTTGAGGCGTAGGCTTTGAGGGTCGACGATCCATGTCTGTGTGCCCAGGCCGAGCGTCCCGGGAACCACGGAAGCCTTTGTCATCACTGCGGCACGGGTCCCGGGGTCCAGCGTCTGGAGTCGATCCCATGTCATCCCCGGCGGCAGGATGAAATCAGCCACATAGAAGCCGGTCTCAGACCCACGAAGGACCATCCAGACGCCTGGGGCCACTTGATGGATCTGGTCATTGACGATCCGCCAGGTGACGAAGCGGCGTGCTCTTCGAACACCTCGATGCGGCGCGGGAGGTGACCGTGCATCGTGTCGATCCAGACGGTCAGCTCCAGATCCTGATCGTAATCTCGAAACCCGTTTCGCAGGACCTTAACGTGCGCCGGAGTGTCGGGGAGCGAGGTCAGCGCGGCACCGGCGAGCAGCGCATCGAGATTGCGTCGAGGCTTGATCCCGAATGCTATGCCGATCAGGTGGAGCGGATTCCTCCGGTCGATGAAGGTACGGTCGAGCGGCTTGATCAATCCGGCCTCTGTTTCACGGTTGAGCGTGCGAAGAATCGCTCCGTCGAAGAAGAAGGCGTCCCTCACATAGTGCATTCGATTCTCGTGGACGTAACGCCACTTGCCGTCGATCGCCTCGCGGTAGGGCGTGGCCTGCCAGGCCCAGTCGTACTCGGAATAGAGTACTTGGCCGTCAGGCCCGGCAATCGCTCCAGGTACGGGATGACCCTCGTGCTCGATCGATGCCGCGCCGGGCGTGCGCGGTGGGAAAAAGGTGCGGTACATGCCTTATACCGACTCGATGCCCCTGAGCGATGCTTTGAGTTTCGCGATCAGGCCCTCGGCGCCATCCGGCTCGCCCGCGATCGCCTGGCCGGCAAACAGGACCATCGAGGCCACCACCGCCCCGCGTGCGAATCTGATCATCGGTCTGCCTTTGGTGGATAAAGTTGCGTCGGGCGCAAGATTAATGTCGGCCTCCGACCGCTGGAAATCGATGCGATACGCCCGTCCCAGTTTTCCCGAAGCAAGACTGAGCACGCAATTGGAAATTCATCTTACAGTTGTCACGCCCATCCAGCAACGCACCAGATGCGTCGAACCCCAGGAATTGTGGCCGATTCGAAGGGCCTTATTTCGTTCGTGACAACGGCTGACGGGACAGCTAGAATACGATGCGAATCAACCCGTCCGACGGGTAAGCGAACCGCGACCAAACATACCCAGCTCCAGGGGCGAGCCCGGCGCGATGCTCATCCCCACGATTTCGGCCGCTTCTTTATCAGGGAACGAGTGACCATGCCACTTCATGCCATGATCCCATGTCGCATTTCTCGTCTTGGTCTCGACGCTCGTTCAACAACCGGGTCCCGCCTCGACCGGGAAAGACGCGGACCGCGGACAACGCGTGTTTGAAGCGCAATTCGCGCGGTGCCATGGCGTAAAGAGGGACGGGAGGAATCGGCCCCGGACTCGACCGCGCACGCCTTCGCCGCGCATGCCGATGACGAGGCACTTTCAATCTGATCAAGGAAGGTGTCCCGGGCAGCGAGATGACCGAGAACTGGCAGTTGAGCGACCGCGATATTCGCCAGGTCGCCAGCTACGTCCGCTCGCTCGGTCGAATGGAAGCCAAGCCCCTCCCGGCGACCCGGCAAAGGGCAAGGTCTTGTTCGACAAGCATAGCTGCTCCGGGTGTCACGTGACGCGCGGACGAGGTGCTGGGATGGACCGAGCTCACCGAAGTGGACCGCGCGGCGGGGCGGCTCACCTGCGCCAGGTTCTGGTCGACCCGGCCGCGGCGAGGGTCGAAGATAGCTTCGGCTTTCTTGCGTACCTTCCGATCCAGGTCGCCGTTCGCGACGGTCGCGTCGTGCGAGGGTTGCGTGTCAATGAAGACTCGTTCAGCCTCAGATTCTCGACTCCGACAGACGCCTCCACTCGTTCGACAAGCAGGAACTCGCCGAGACGAAGCGGGAGCTAAAGTCCAGCCTCATGCCGTCCTACGCAACGATACTTACAGCGGACGATCTCGACAATCTTGTCGCCTACCTGGCGAGTCTCCGAGGTGAATGATGACGCAGGCACGTCTCCTCTTTTGTCTCGCAATGGTCGCGTTTCCCTCGGCCGCGTTGGGCCAGGTCTCTTACGACCGGATCGTGAGCACCTCGAAGGAGCCGGGCTCGTGGCTGACCTATTCTGGCAATTACGCTGGTCATCGCTACTCGCCACTCGACGAGATCACACCCGGAAATGTGGCCCGGCTCAAGCCGATCTGGGTCCACCAGATCAGGGACCCTGGGTTGATCGAGACCACGCCGCTGGTCGCCGACGGAGTGATGTATGTCACCGAGCCCCCCAGCACGGTCGCCGCTCTCGACCTTCGTTCCGGCCGGTTGCTCTGGAGGTGGTCGCGGCCATTGCCCAAGGGTATCAAGGCGATCGGCTTCCCCAAGGTCAATCGCGGTGTCGCCCTGCTCGGCGGGTCCGTCTACGTGGGGACGCTGGACGCCCGGTTGGTGTCGCTCGATGCCAAGACCGGCGCCCTGCGCTGGGACGCGGCAGTCGCTGACAACGCGCTGGGCTACGCCATCACCTCGGCCCCACTGGCCGTCGATGGCAAGATCGTGATCGGCGTGAGCGGCGGCGAGGCTGGGATTCGGGGCTTTCTCGACGCCTACGACGCCACTACGGGTGGCCGCGACTGGCGATACTACACGATCCCCGGCCCAGGCGAGCCAGGGCATGAGACCTGGAGCAAAGACAGTTGGAAGACCGGCGGAGGACCGACCTGGCTGACCGGTTCCTACGACCCGGCACTGCAAGCTACTCTACTGGGGCGTCGGTAACCCAGGGCCAGACTGGAACGGCGACGTTCACCCTGGAGACAATCTATACACCTGTTCGCTTGTGGCGATCGATGCCGACCACCGGCCGGAGGAAATGGCACTTCCAGTTCACCCCCACGACGTCCACGACTGGGACGCCAACGAGATTCCCGTGCTCTTCGACGGCACGGTCAAGGGCGTCCGAAGAGGGTCGTGGCGATGGCGAACCGGAATGCGTTTTACTACCTGCTCGACCGAGAGACCGGTGAAGTTTCTGCTCGGCACCCCTTACGCCAAGCAGACCTGGCGAAGGGCCTTGACGAGCAGGGTCGGCCAATCGTTCTTCCGGGCACCGAACCCAGTGTCAAGGGAACTCTCGTCTACCCGAGTTTGCAGGGCGCGCACCAACTGGTTCAGCCCTCGTCAGGCCCCAAGACCGGGCTTTTCGACGTGGCGGTTCGGGAGATGGGCTCCTACTACTTCAAGTTCGAGACCGATTACGTACCGGGGGAACCGTTCATGGCCGGCGGCGAGCAGGCGCTCACTGGCGACAAGGCCTATGGCGCGATTCGCGCGATCGAGGCCGAGACAGGCAAGCAGAAATGGGAGTTTCGCCTACACTCGCCGCCGTGGTCGGGCTGTCTTTCCACCGCGGGCGGACTCGTGTTCGGCGGCACCAACGAGGGGCAGATTTTCGCGCTCGACGCCGTCAGCGGAGAAGTGCGCTGGCAGTTCCATTCCGGTGGTGCCGTACGCTCGAATCCGATCGGCTTCACGATCGACAAAGCAGAGCGAATCGCCATCGCCTCGGGCTACGCCATCTTCGTCTTTGGGCTCTGAGCTACGGCGACACGGATCCACGGACTGCAACACCTCATGGAGAGCCTCGCCCCTTGGCGGCGCCCTTGGGTGGGTTGGGCGGGCCTGCCCCCGCCGGTGTCCCCTTCGCGGCCGGGGCCTGGCCGACGGCTTGTTTGAGGCGGGTGGCCCGGTCGCGATGCTGGGACGCGAGCTCGGGGGAACCCAGCTTTTCGTAAACCTGTGCCAGCACCACATGCAGCTCGCCCGAGTTGGGGTCACCCGCCAGGGCGGCTTCCAGGTCCGTCAGCGCCTCGGGCCAGCGCCTGAGCTTCATCAGTACGATCCCCCGGGTGCCGCGGAAACTCGGTTGCTTCGGCCTGGCCTCGACGGCCCGTTCGGCCAGTTCAAGCGCGCGGGTCAGGTTGGGGGACTCGGCGTTGGCAAGCACCCAGGCCAGATTGTTGGCGACTATCGCCGCATTGGGGTCGAGCCGGAGGGCTTGCTCCCAGTGAAGTCGAGCCTCATCGCTTCGCCCGCGTGAAAACGCGTCGAGCCCCAGCAGGAAATGGATCGTCGCGGTTGCCTTGCCGTCGGTAAGCTGGGCCTGCAATATCGACCGGATCCGTCCGACCTCGGAGCCCCCCACCAGAATGATTCCCGCCAACTTGTCGAGGAGTACCGGGTTATTGGGGGCGTGCCCGAGCCCGCGCTCCAGCAACGCGAGACGCTTAACGATCGCTGACGAATCGTTCCCCACCACGCTCTTGGCCCAGTTCGCATAAGTCTGGGCCAGCGCCCGATGATACGCGCGGGTCGGGCAAACGCGCCAGGCCCTGCTCGAGGATCCCGATCGCGCCGGGGAAGTCGGAACGAACCGAGACGGCATTGGCCCACAGCAGGCGCGCCTCGATATCGTCGAGCCGCGCTCGGCTCGGGTTTGGAACGTCCCGATCGCCCTATCCAGGTCCACCCTCGCCGCTAGTTCGTTTCCCTGTTCGCTCTCCAGGCGGGCCAGAACGAGCAATACCTCCGGACGCCGATTCGCGGCGGCACGCAGATGGACTTTGGCCTGGCCACCCCGCCCCGTCGCCACGTACATCATCCCCAACAGAATACGGGCCTCGTCGGCGACGTCCGGCCCCTTCAGGGCGTGCTCCAGATGTCGCTCGATAGCACGCATCGTCGGCGCGTCGCGCGCCCCCCAGCAGCGAGCGGGCAAGCGCCAGGTGCGCGGGCGGGTATCCGTCCTTGTCGATCGGCGCCAACCGCGAGAGGATCGCCTCGGCCCCAGCCAGGTCGCCATCCGCCTGGAGGATCATCGCATACGCATAGCGAGGCATGGGATCAGCCTCCCGTTCCTGAATCAGGCGCTCGGTGCAAAGGAGCACCAAATCGTGTTTGCCGGGCTTAGCTCCGAGAGCGGCGCCCTCGATATACGGCTTCAGTCGCTGGTCAGCCGGGATCGTCGCGACATACGACGCGAACACGCACACCGAGCCACCGATCAAAAGCGCTGGCAGCGAGCCCACCAGTAACGAGCGATTGCCGGCGAGCACGCGCCGAAGCTCGCTGACCAGCCACTTCCAGCGCCCTATTCGCCTAGTGATTTCTTTAGCCACGTTTATTTGCCTTTGTCTGCGTGCTGTCCGGTCTCCAAGCTGACCCGACGCCTCACGTCCTGGCGGATTTGCTCAAAGAATGCCCGCGCCTGGGTCCACTGATCAGGCGAGGGCGGAGCGGCCGTCTGGATCAACAACTGCACCTGGTAATCGTCCGTCATCGTTTGATCCTCCAAATCCACCAGCGCCGCCAGTCGGCGCCGAGCAAAGCGGAGGATGTCGAGGCGTCCGCCAAGCGGCGCGGATCTCGGGTGGGGGGCGGCTGCAGATCGTTCCCACGCATGTCATCGATGGCATAGATCAGAGCCGCGTGCACGCCAGGCGGCCGCTCGAACACAGCCTCGACGCGCGCCCGCGCCACCGCTTCCCCCCTTCGGGCCATCGGCCGTCCGGACGGTGCGTTCCTTCAGCGTCCAACCGACGCTCTTGTAGCACTCGGTCAACTCGTGCCAGCCGCGGAATGGAAAGTCGACTGCCGCGGCGGCCGGCACCCGATCGGACCGGTAGTGCCACATCCGCGAGAACTCGCCGAATGAGCTCTCGCGGCCGCGCGTCTTGGTCTCGAACCGCTGCGCATATCGCCCCACGCGGTCGGGCATGTCGCTCTCCTTCAGAGACTGGAGCCTGACAACCAACGACTCGAGCGGGAGAGCGAGAGAATATCCCGAAACGGCTTCGGCCAGCAGCGGCCACAGCCAGACCACCTGCAACAGCCCCAGCACCGCGAAGATAGACCCGATCCGCCGTGATGCGAGCCAGGTCCGGCCGATATCGGGAAACTCGGTCGGCGACAATAGTTTAATGACAGTATGCTCCGTCGGCGGCAAACGGTTAGGCGCTCGATCGGGAATCCGAGCCAGACCGAGCCCGTTTCGACTCCCTGACCGACGGACGGGAGAACCGAATCGTCGTCAGGGCCGCGAGGAACCGCAACAACCGGTCGGTGCTCAGGGTCAGCCCCAGGACCGCGGCGAAGATGACAAACCCCCCAACCTCGTGTCGCCAATCGCTCGCCAGGTCGATCCCCCAGGTTGCCTCCGCGAACACCACCGCCACGACCCGCGCGATGTTGCCCAGCACCACCCAGAATGATGCCGCCAAGACCAGGAGCGCCGCCGCGACCGGCTTTCGCCCGGTCCACAGAACGTAAAATAGCGTGACGCCAACGACGGCGAACAGCGACGATACGCCGCTGCACGCCTCCTCGACCATCAGCGGCCGGCTCGTGATCTTGATCACATTGCCTTCCGTCAGATGGATCAACCCAAGCACATCCAGGACGGCGTCGTGCGCAGGCGGTGACCAGCGTTTGCAACGCGCCGATCAACCAGAGCACCTCCCCGACGGGCGCGAGCACGACCAGGGCAACGAACACCCAGGCCGGCAGCACCGCACGCAGTAGCCTGGTGCCGCCAAGCCCGTACGCACCGGCCAGCAGCATTGTCATCGCCGCGGCCGCCCCCAGCCACGGCCAGGCCGAAAACCCGGCCACGACAAGCACCGCCATACCAAGCCCGACGGCCGCGATCGACCACGACCGCGAACCGGGCTCGAGTGGACCGAGCCCGCGGGCCCCCCTCCAGGCCAGCACCAGCCCCGCGATGACCGCCAGGTGAAAGTCAGCGAGCTGCGGGCGCGCCAGAGCGCATGCGCACGCATTGCCAACAATGGGGCGTGCCCAAGCACCAGCAAGCCCACCGGAAGAACCGCCGGCCTGGCGGCGATCCATAGTGTTCGGATGGGCCCGTGCCCGTGGGCCGGAAGGGCCTCAGCGATCGCCATGTCTATTCCCACCAAGATGGCGGATCGAGAAACGCGCCTGTCGCACCGATATGCAAACCTCAACCCGGATCCCCCTAACACGGCGGTGTTTTGCGAGTCGTCATGCTGATAGACCGTTGGTGCAGAATCCCGATCGTCTCCTTACGTTTACTCGCAGGAACGAGCGAAATGTTGCCCGTTTTTCAAGTTTCTGCTCGCTGCGGGCTGACCGTTCCGGTGATCATGGCGTATAGATTCCTCATTCTCTGTCGAGCCGTCAAGGGGTTACTGGATCGTCCATCGGCTACGGTGAGGCCGGCCACTCTTGCCCTTGGCGAAACAGAAGCGGGTCGTCGGTGAACCCCTCCCAGAACCGCAGTAGCGCGGCGTGCAAGCGGGCCAAGTCCGCCGTCACTTTCTTGCTCGTGCCGGCGTCGATCAGCCCCCGGGCCTCGAGGAAACGCAGCCAGGCGGGCATGGCCTGAAACAGGGCCGCCGCGGGGTGGTACAGCCCGGCCATCATGCCCATCATTCGAGCGAGGTAAAGGTCGAGCGTGACACGCTCAGGGCAAAGGGGGTGGGCCGGCCGGGGCGGCTTCGGCAGTTTCTTTTTGGGGTTCATGGCCTGCTCCAGCATGCTCGGGCGGGGATCGAGGTTGCCCTCGTGCCGCTGCATGAAATAGCGATACAAGTGCTGCCTTGCGAGTTCCCCCCGTGGAAACGATACTCCTTCCTCACGGCGTAAATAGCCGACGAACTCACTGATCAGCCGCGACAGATTGATCGCACCCGGGTCTGGGGCCTCAGCCCCAGCACGCTGGGCGCTGTCAGACTCGCCGGTGAGTCGGGAGACGCAGGGAGAGTGGCTCAATCATCGATCACGACCGCTTTGTATCGTGGACTGACCGGTCCCCGGGGGCCGTCCTTCTTTCCAGCTTGGCGCGTTTTGCCCCATGCGAGGACGCCGCGTGGGTTTTGGCACGCTTGAGCGCATGTGCGCGGTGCTTATGATGCTTTTTGGCGTGCTTCGGCGCAACGCTTGCGGTACTTTCACTCGTCGTTAGCGGCACGGTCAGGGTGCTGGTCACCAGGTCGCTGATGAATAACGGGCCGACCGGCGAGCCGAGGCCGGTAGCGGTGTTAGCGGTCGCCCCGGTGGATGTCGTTCCTGACGTACCGCCCCCGAAGCCATAGCCATTGGCCAAGGAGGACAAGGTTTTCGCGAACGGGAGGAAGCCGCCGATGGGATTTCCGCCGCCGCCATCTGAGGTCCCGACGGCGTTAAAGTCGGTCGATGCGGCCGCGTAGAGCGAGGGCAGGGTCTGCGTGGGGCCGTCCAGACTCGGCATGCCGTCGAGTGGCGCGACCCTGGTCGACGATCGCGATGATTCCGGCCCAGGCCGGGCGCCCAGGCTCGTTCCACCGACAACCTGCCACGCCCCCTGGCTCGCGCCCGGTGCGGTCGCGTAGACCTCCACGCCCGTATTCGGGTCGCCGTCAAACGCGACGTCAGGCGTGCTCCTCATTCCCGTCTGCTGGACAGACTCTTGATAGCTCGGCTCGGGCTCGTACTGGCTATAGCCGCCCCCGCTGCCAATCCAGGCGGTCTCGGAACCGTAGGTGCCCGAACTACTCAGGTTGAGCGTGGTCCCGCCGACGGCCAGGACATTCGGGGACGCCGACGGATATTCGACGCTACCGTTGTCTCCGCTGGCCGCGATGAACGTGATGCCGGTGTTGCCCGCCGGCGTCGTAAAATAACTGTCGTACGAAGACTCGTTGGGCATCTCGTTGAATCCCCAACTCATCGACACCGCCACGACGCCTGGCGTGCTGCGGGCCACGTTTACCGCGGCCAGCAGGTTTTGCAGCTCCTGGGTCGCCAAACCGGATGGGGCGGCCTCGACCACCAAGAGATTGGCGCCCGGTGCAATCGCATGCGCCCACTCGACATCCAGTGATTGCTCGACCGTCCAGGAAGGGTCGGTTTGACCGCCCGCCAGATTCACGACCGTGAGCGTCGGATTGGGCAGGCCGTACTGGGCGTCAAACGTCTCAAGGTCTGACTGGAGGTTGGGGTTGCTATTCAATTCGATCAAGGCGATCGTCTCGCCCGTGCCGTTCCCCTTTACGGTTGTTCCGTTTGACGACGTGAACGTGATCGCATTCAATCCGTAGGCGCTCGTTATCTGTGAGGGGGTGTAGCCGTTCGATGAGAATGGCGAGAAGCCTGACAACAAACAACGCGGATCGAGTTGATCGCACTCAGGACGAAAGCGATGACGGCGTTTGCGCACGGCGGACCACTTTCCTTGGTGTGCATTTCAATGGTCAGGTAATCCGTAGGTGAAGAAAGAAGCCCGCCGATGGCCAGCGGGTGGCGCGGCGAAGCATGCACGATGATTTGAGTCGGGGAACACCCGGACCATTCGCTATAACCTGCGGGAATCAGCCGGGCTGCCGGCCCGTTGATCAACCTCGAGAGCGATTTTCCGGTGGACCTTGGCGTGTGCGGCCTTCGAGACGACACGATCGATGCGAGCGTTTGTTGTGAGCTGTGAGTCAACCTCGCTCATGACCAGAGCGTCGATCAGGCGCCGCCCGACGGGCGTTCCACGGCCCGTGACGGTGTTGGCGGTCGCGGTGGCTGAGAGCCTCCGCCGCCGAGTGAAAGAGTAAACTGTGTGAAAATCGCTGGAAGGCAAGGCGTAGAGCGTCGGCAAGGTCTGGGTGGGCCCGTTCAAGGATTCTTGTCCAAGGATGGCCCGCCCCTGGTCGGTGATGGCGATGATGGCCGCCCATGCCGGTGTGCCGACGCTCGTTCCGCCCACGACCTCCCACTGGCCCTGCCCCGTGTTGAGAGAGGTCTCATAGACGCTGACGCCGGTGTTGGGATCGCCGTCGAATGACACGTCGGGGGTTCTGCGCCTGCCGGTGTTTTGTGTCGACCGCTGATAATCGGGCTCGGGCTCGTATTTGGAATAGCCGCCGCTGCTGCCGTTCCAGGGCAACTCGAGCTGGTATTGTCCCGCGCCGCCAAGGATGAGCGTGGTCCCGCCGACAGCCACCACGCCCGGGGCAGACGATGGCCACTCGGGCCCTGCCGCCCAGCCACTGTCTCCACTTGAGGCGAGAAACGTGATGCCGGTGTGTCCGGCAGGGGTGGTGAAGGTTGAGTTGTACGCGTCTTCTCCAGCGAAGTCGTTGAATCCCCAGCTCATCGAGATCGCCACGACGCCCGGTGTGTCGCGGGCCGTGTTCACGGCGGTGAGCAACGCCTGTAGCGACTGCGAGCTGGCTTCCACGACCAGAATGTTGGCGGCCGGGGCGATGGCATGAGCCCACTCGACGTCGAGCGATTCCTCGAGGGCCCAGCCAGTGTTGGTCTGGTTCCCCGCCAGGTTGTCGACGGTCAGAACCGGGTTGGGCAGACCGTAAGCCTGGTCGAACGTCTGCAAGTCCGAACCGATGGTTGGGTCGTGATAAGCTTCGATCAATGCGATCGTCTCGCCCGCGCCGTCGCCGGCGACGGCCGATCCGGTCGGCGAGGTGAAGCTCACTCCATTAAGACCATAGGCGGCTGTAATCTCGGCCGGTGACAGACCCGAAAGCAAGCAGCGATCGTCAAGCCGGTCCCAAACCGGACGCAGCTCGCGCCGCCGCCTTTTGTGGTGTCTAAGGATGTCGATCAAGGTGCGTAGTCCACGTGTCGGTGCCAGTCGATGCCATCGAAGCCTGTTCGCGGCGCGTTCAAGTTTACATCATGTTTCGTCGAGAAGCAGGAAAAGATCGCGACGTTTTTTTTCGCTCCCGGAGGACCTCGACGGTTTACTTGGAATCAAGATGGATCATCAATTCCTTGATCGCGGTTTCCTTGATCTCAATCGTAACGATTGAGTTGGTATCCGCTCTTAAGCGGCCGACCGTCGACGGTCACAAAGCCAGACATAGGCTAACGATCTAATAATTCGCTCGCGGAACATCCCGCCATTGCCAGCACGACCACAACGCTGGCCCCACGGAGCCCTATACGCCAACAACGAACACTCAACTCAAGGCCCCCCGCCGCGACCTAGCGACGTTCTGCTGTACTACTTCTATTGAACGCAGATTTCCTGGGTTTGCAAGTAAGGACCGGCAAAAGATCGTTTTACGTGGTAAAAAAACCACATCGAGGGGCCGGTTGTCGCTCACGGAACAACGTCCCCGCAGGTTCAGTCGGAGGTTCAGTCGGTTGCATTGGCCCCTGTGGGCTGTTAGGCTTCGAGGGACTCCCCGAACGGCTGTGATGTCCGGGGCTTCCACGACCAAGACAAAGCGGGAGGACGCGATGAGGGCTCGAAGCATGGGAAGTCGATTGGCGATCCTGGGATTCTCGGTCATGTCGCTCTTGATCGGCGGGGGATGGGCCGGAGATGACCTGAAAGTCGGTGCTCCTGCGCCCGCGTTTTCGCTCGAGGGCTCCGATGGCAAAACATATACATTGGATCAGTTTAAAGGAAAGTCGGCGGTCGTGATCGCGTGGTTTCCTAAGGCGTTTACGGGCGGATGCACAAAGGAATGTAAGTCGCTACGTGCCAACAGTAAGCCGCTCCGCGAGCTGAAGGTCGCCTATTTCACGGCCAGTGTGGACACTCCCGAAGAGAACGCTAGGTTCGCCAAATCGCTCGATCTCGATTACCCTATTTTGAGCGATCCCGGAAAAAATGTCGCCAAAGAGTACGGCGTTTTGAACGCGCGCGGCATGGCCAATCGCTGGACTTTCTACATTGACAAAGAGGGGATCATCAAGGAGATCGACAAGAAGGTTAACGCGGTACAGGCCGGTGAAAACATGGCCGCCAAGGTGAAAGAGCTGGGCCTGGCTTCCGACTAATGGTTCGCGGGGCGGCTGCAAACGACGTATGTCGTCGCGACGCCAGGCTTTAAATGAACTTGCGTGATTCCGGGAGGGCGAGGCTCCGTCCGAGCCGGATGGTGCTGCGGCTCGCCAGGAGGCTCGCCCTCCCAGTATCGCGCAAAAGCATTTTTAAGAGCGGGGGCGCTGGACTTTCACCTCCGCCCAGCGCCATTTGAGCTTGCTCAAGATTCGCCAGAACAGCTTGCTGTGCATCAGGCCCGGAACACGCCGGCACGCTCGTGATCCAAACGTGAATGGCTCGGTGTATTCGAGATGGTGTGCGACTTCGTGGAGGAACGTGCCGAAAAGTTCTTCGATCGGTCGGCGGCCATCGACGCTGTCGTGCGAATAGACTCTGACCAGGCGCTTCGTCCGGTAGTAGCCGCCCAATACGCGCTGAGTCGGCCGTGAATTGACGTCGAGGTGGAACGCGACCCAGCACGTGTGAATACGCTCCAAGCGGTGAATAAACAGCGGCCCGAGGGCCGAGACGGGGGGCTCGAATCGACCCGCGGGGGAGGGGGGCCGGACGGCGACCGGCTGCGACGGGGTGATCAGGTCGCCATCCGTTCGACGCGTGACGATCTCGCCGTCACGGTTTTGGACGCGTCGCTGGGGACTTGGTTGAGTGTGTTCGGGCATACGTCGCTCCGTCATGGTCATGATGAGGGGCCAGACCGAGCCTCGGCTTCTTTCATCGGCCCGCCGGAATCATCGATCATCGGGTCGGGGACTTTTCAGTAAGTGGCCCGGCCGCCACTGATATCGTAGCACTGGCCGGTTGTGAAACTCGCCTCTGGGCTCACCAGATAATGGACAAGGGCGGCGACCTCATCGATCGTACCGGTTCGGCCCATGGGGATCTTGGAAATCATGTACTCGACTGTGCTGGGCGCAACTCCGTCCAGAATCGCCGTGCGAATGACCGCCGGCGAGATGGCGTTAACCGTGATGTCGCCTTTGCCGGCGAGCTCCTTCGCCAGCGATTTGGAGAGCGCGATCACCGCCGCCTTCGACGCCGAGTAGGGCATGAGTGTGGGATTGCCCTCCTTGCCGGCGATCGAGCCCACGTTGACAATGCGTCCGTAGCCCCGTTGCAAGAGCCGCGGCACCAAAGCCTTGCAGAACAGAAAAGGGCCGATGAGATTGACCTCGAAGACCGCCCGGACCTCTTCGACATCGAGGTTCCAGGTCAGGTCGGTGCGGCCGGTGATCCCGGCATTGTTGACCAAAATCGACAGAGGACCGAGCTTCCGCTCGGCCAGATCGACCGCGGCGGCGACTTGATCCTGTGAGCATACATCGCCGAAGAGTGGTAATCCTTCGAGTTCTTCGGCGACAGCCTGAGCCATTGCGTGATCGTGGTCGAACACGGCGATTCGGGCCCCGGCCGCATGCAGGCGGCGGGCGATGCCGGCCCCAATCCCGCGGGCCCCTCCCGTTACCAGCGCCGCTTGACCGTCCAACCGAAAGAATTGCGTCATCGTCCAACCCGAATTGCGATTCCACCTCGCACCTTGCGTCCTCGATGGAACCAAGTTATCACGTAGCCCGTTTGTTGGCCACACTTGAAGTTGCGTAAGATGTCGGACATGATCCGTCAGTTCATCGACCTTTTTCAGGCGCAACTTTCAAGAGGTTATTTTCGAGCAGGGAATTTCAGTGCCATTGAATGAAGGCCCCTCGCGCAAAACCGAGCCGATCCTGATTTTGACGAACGACGACGGCTGGGACGCCCCGGGCCTGGCTGCGTTGCGGCAGGCGGCGGCCGCGTTCGGACTGTGCCATATTGTCGCGCCCGTCGGGCCTATGTCGGGATGTGGGCACCGCGTCACCACCCACGGGCCGGTCGAGGTGACCCGGCCGCGCGAGGGGCACGTGGCCGTCGCGGGTACCCCCGCGGATTGCGTGCGGCTCGCGCTGCATCACCTGGCACCCTGGCCGAGCTGGGTCTTGGCGGGGATCAACGCCGGAGGCAACCTGGGTACAGACATTCACTACTCTGGCACTGTCGCGGCCGTTCGCGAAGCAGCCATTCACGGCATTCCCGCAATCGCCTTTTCGCATTATATCGCCCGCGGTCGGGTCGTGGACTGGGACCGCGCGGGACGCTGGGCTACGGCGGTCCTACTGAAGTTGATGGCGCAACCATGGGAGCCGGGCACATTCTGGAACGTCAATCTTCCCCACCCCGCATCCGAACAGCCCGAGCCGGCTGTCATTTTTTGTCCCGTCGACCCTTCCCCTCTCCCTCTTCGCTACAACGTCGACGGCGATCGTTCGATGTACGCGGGAGATTACCAAACGCGGGGACGAGTGCCGGGTTCCGACGTGGACATTTGCTTTAGCGGAGGGATCGCCGTGACCTCGGTCCGGGTTGCCGGCGACCCGATCCGCTTGCCGACATCACCGCCGCGCGATCGACCCGGCTAGATGACGCATCGGACGACCTGGTTGCGCTCTTCGCGTCTTGGCGGTCAACCCGTGACGAGCGAGGCGTTCACCGTCGTGCCGGAGTTCGTGTATTCGCCAATCGTGCCGGCTTGCGTCCTCCCCGAACGTGACGTCACTTTTTTTCTCGGAAAGCGTGCTGGATTGCTACGATCGCTTGAACGCAGGATCGGGTCGTTTTTGTTCCTAATCGTCTCCTTGATTCCGATCGTTACCTTCATCCTGTTCGCCCCAAGGTGCCGCTGGACCGCAACGAACATGGCACGCGCCAACGGCTGCAATCTTCGGCATCTTCGTGCCACCTTCGAAGGGCGGCACTGCCACCTTCCGAAGGGCGCACGGATCGTCTGCCATCTTCCAAGCCGGTCAATCGCCAACTCCCTTGTTGGAAACGTCAGCGCAACCGAGGTGAATCAGTGGAGGTGTCCGCAACGACTCACGCCGGCGGCCAGGAAGACGTCGGCTGCGCCGTCGTCAGGACGTGCCGCCACGACCAAAAATCGGCCCACGGCAGGCCGTGGCGCAGTTCTGTCTCCCTGCCACTCGGGCGGCGAGTTTGGCCCATGACGCAAGATCTTTATGAATGGATGGTTACAACCACAAACAAGCGATAGACGTGGCACAAAAACGTTTCACAAAAACTGCCACTTTGTGCCACTTTGCCACATTGCTGCGCCCCTCCTCGATCAAGCGACCAGCGTCTCGGCCCGGCTCCGCGTGGTTCGCGGGTGAGACGCCTCAAAGTCCGGCGAAAATGGGTCTTGCACGCCTCATCGGATCAGAAAACCGCAAATCCCGCGACCGAGACGCGCTGTCTCCCCCCCTCAGATCGCCAATCCGCCAGGTTGCGGAGCCGCTGGAGAAGCTCTGGCCGATGGAGCGGCTCACCGCCATAATAGTAGCATCTTGGCCCCGCGCCGAGCAGACCATGGCTTGTCCGGAGGGTCTCGATGTTAATGGGGCCACGGGCTCGCTCATTCATCATCCAGTCTCTGCCTCTTTAAGGATTTTCCATGAAGATGGGACAAATCAGGCGTGTTGCTGCTTTCGTCGCCCTCACAGCTTGCGGTTGCAACGAGCCTCCCGATATTGTTCCGGTCACGCCTCCGGGGGCGCAAATCCCCAAAGTGTCCCCCGATGCCGAAGCGGCCCAGGCGCAGGGTGAAACAGCCCCGCCTTCCAACAAGCCCGCCTCGCGCGAGAAGAAGGCGCAAAACATCAAGCCGGCGCTGGCCACGGCTAAGGGCGAGATCAAAACAACCGCCGGCGGCGTAAAGTATGAGACTCTCAAACAGGGAACCGGCCCTGAGCTTAAGCCTGGTCAGACGGCCGAAATTCATTATGAAGGGAAACTCGCAGACGGAAAGATCTTTGATTCAAGTCGGTCGAATATCCCTAGTGAGCCCTTCGTCGTCACGATTGGCACGGGGGCAGTGATCAAGGGTTGGGATGAGGCGATTCCAGGTATGAAGGTCGGTGAAGTTCGCAAGTTGACGATTCCACCGCAGATGGCCTATGGTGCGAAGGGAGCACCGCCCAAAATCCCACCCATGTCCACGCTGATCTTCGAGGTCGAACTGGTCAGAATTAAGTAAATAAGTATTAGTAATCAATGAGGAACCGCATGGCCAATGTGTCGACCGCACCCAAGTTCGCAGGCATGAAATACCGCGTGGTTAATACGCTTGGAAATGGAGCCGGAAGCACCGTCCTTCTGATCAGCGATAAGACGACAGGCGGTAAACGGTACGCTCTCGAAGGTGGTTCGAAAGCACGACCCCGAAGACGAGATTTACGTCCAGCAAGCGAAGACCGAATTCGAGGCAGCCAAGAAGCTCAACCATCCGGCCATTGCCAAGGTCTTTGATTGCCGGACGAAGAAGTCGTGGTTCAAGACGACCGGGGTGGAACTGCTGCTGGAATACGTCGATGGCAAGACGCTCGACGAGATCGAGGCGCCGAGCTGGGTCAGCTCGTGCTGATTTTCTGCCAGGTTGCGTCCGCGCTCACGCACATGCATCGCAGAGGGGTTTATCACGGCGATCTGAAGCCGGCGAACATCATGTTAGCCAAAAATGGCCAGGTAAAGTTGATCGACTTTGGCACGGCCTGGGTTCGCGGCCAGGCAAAGAACCGGATCCAGGGGACGCCGAGTTTCATCGCGCCTGAACAGGCAACCGAGAAAGTTGTCGACGAGAAGACGGACATCTACAACCTAGGCGCGACAATGTACCGCATGTTCACTGGCCGGTTTGCCCAGCAGGGCATTCTCAAGCCCGGGGAAGACCGCAAGCTCGTTTCCCCCCAAAAGTTGAACCCGGGCATTCCCGCCGCTCTGAGTGAGCTGATTGTCGCCAGCCTGAGCCTCGATCCATCGCGACGGCCCGCCAGCATGTTCGAGATGCGAGATCAGTTGAGTGCGATCGCCAAACAAATGGGCCTGGCGGAGGTCGATTTGAAGGGCGCGGATGAAGAAGATTGAGATCGTGGCCAAACCGAACTGTTGCGAAATCCGAGGCCAGCTTGACCAAGCGGGCCCCAAGTCGCGTGGGGGGCCGGCTTACCGATTTGGTTATAGTGGACGGGCTAGCCTTGCGAGAATGCTTTGCGACGTCTACGATCGAATGTTCGCGCTCGAGGCGTGGGAACGCCCCGAACTGGAATGCGCCGGCCCCTGGTCTGTCCCTGAAGCGGCAAGGAGCCCATGCAATATAATCCCGCCAATCCGTTGATCGTGCAGGGCGACAAAACGATCCTGCTTGAGGTTGACAATCACCGTTATGCCGAGGCCCGTGATGCGATCGCGCCTTTCGCGGAGCTGGAGAAAAGCCCAGAGCACATTCACACCTATCGTCTGACGCCGCTTTCACTCTGGAACGCGGCGGCCGCCGGCATGCCGGCGGAAACGATGATCGAGGCACTTGAGACCTTCTCGAAGTTCCCGCTGCCGTCCAACGTGCCGGCGGACCTGCGCGAAATGGTGAGCCGGTACGGCCGAGTGCGGTTGGCGCGAATTGATGGGCAGCTTCGACTGATCACTCAGGACCGCCCCTTACTCGAAGAGCTGGCGCGGCAGCGGGGAGTGCGCGATTATCTGGGCGAGCGAGTCGACGAGACGAGCTTCGCCATCGACGACGTCAATCGTGGGGTCCTTAAGCAGGCCCTGATCTCGGTCGGCTATCCCGCTGAAGACCTGGCGGGCTATACCAGCGGTGCTTCACTGCGAATCGCGGTCCGCCAGACGACGCGAGCGGGCCGGCCGTTTCAGGTCCGCGACTATCAGGAAGGGGCCGTCGCAGCCTTTTACGCCGGCGGCGATGTTCGAGGCGGCTCCGGCGTGATCGTTTTGCCGTGCGGAGCCGGCAAGACGATCGTCGGACTGGCGGCGATGGGGGCACTCAAGGCCGAGACCCTGATCCTCACGACCAGCACGACGGCCGTGGAGCAGTGGAAGCGGGAGATCCTCGACAAGACCGACCTCGACCCAGAGCTCATCGGCACATACACGGGTGATTCCAAGACGATGGCGCCGGTGACCCTGGCCACGTACCAAATCGTGACTTACAGGCCGAAGAAGGATGGTGATTTCCCCCACTTTCATCTCTTCGACCAGCGCGACTGGGGCCTGATCATCTACGACGAAGTTCACTTGCTCCCCGCGCCGGTGTTCCGGATCACGGCGGACATTCAGGCTCGCCGCCGCCTGGGGCTGACCGCGACTCTGGTCCGCGAGGACAATCGCGAGGAAGACGTCTTCAGCTTGATCGGGCCCAAGAAGTACGACGTGCCCTGGCGAGTGCTTGAGTCAAAAGGGTGGATCGCCGAGGCGCAGCTGCCATGAAGTGCGGCTCGGCTTGCCCGACCCGTTGCGCATGGAGTACGCCCTGGCCGAGTGGCGGGAAAAATTCCGGCTGGCCAGTGAAAACCCGAGCAAGGACGAGCTGGTGGCCGTTCTGCTCGAGCGGTTCGATGGGCCGGACGATCGGGTTTTGATCATTGGTCAGTACCTGAAGCAACTGCGGCGCATTGCCGAGCGGTTCGACATTCCGCTCATCACCGGCCAGACACCCAACTCCGAGCGAGAAGATCTTTATGGCAAGTTCCGCCGTGGCGATGCTGCGGAGACTGATCCTCTCCAAGGTCGGCAACTTCGCGATCGATCTGCCCGACGCCAACCTGATGATTCAGGTTTCTGGCACCTTCGGCAGTCGCCAGGAGGAAGCCCAACGGCTTGGGCGGATTCTGCGGCCCAAAGAAGGCGAAGAGCCTGCGAGGTTCTACTCGCTCGTGAGTCGGGATACTCGCGAGATGGATTTCGCCCACCATCGCCAGCTTTTCCTCACCGAGCAGGGCTACAACTACGAAATCCTCGACGAATCCAACCTTGCACTCAGTGAGGCGATCGGGCCAACGGCTACGGTATGAAGGGATCGGACCGGCTTCAGTTTGGCGAGAGCAGGGGGACTGGCGACATCAACGCATCGGCTGGGCGACAATGAAACTCTCGAATGCTCGAATTGGTGTGAAATTGCACAAGAATGTGACCCTGATCCGCACCACCGAGCCGATCCTGGCCGAGGAACTGCTGGCGCGCAAGACTCTGGCACGATGGGTGGTCGGAAGGCTCGCGGACACGGTGTTGCTCGTTCGGCCGGATGAGGCGGATGGCGTGATCGAAGAGCTTCGCCGAATGGGCCACACTCCGCGCGTGGTGCGCTAAATGCGTTTGCATAATCCTGGGAGGGGAGAGCCTCCCGGCGAGCCATGCCGCGATACGGCTCGGACAGAGCCTCGCCCTCCCGGAATCACGCAAGGCTATGTAGAGGAACCGGCTTAGATGTCCGCCGAATCACAGTCGCCGCCGTTCCAGAACGTGGCCGAAGGTCGCGCTGCTCCCCCGAGGGTCGCGGCCGAGCCGGCTAAAGCGGAGCCGCGCTTGGCTTTCCGGACCGCGCTTGGCCGCTACAAGGGGGGGCGTTTGGCGGCGATCCGCCTGCGCAAGGGGCTCCACCCAATGGTGAGCGGATACGGCCTATGGGTAATGCAGACGAAATCACGGAACACCTCGACCAACCATCGGCGATCGACGCCCTTGTTGCGAGACTCGGCGCTGGATCACGAATGGCCCTGAGCTATTTCGCCCTCATCGACGCCACATCGGTTTCGCTGGCGGGCCTTTTGCACAGCTTGGGCATACTCGGGGCCGAGCCGATGGAGTCGATCGTCAAACTGCTGGAACTGGGGTTAGTGGCGATCGAGCCCATTCCCGGGCTGGGACCGGTCGATGACTTCCGGACGGTCCTCCAGTTCGCCAGCCCGACACGGTTGCTGCTAAGGGCCCACCCGGCGGTGGCCAAGGGGATTCGAACGGCGCGGCCGGTCGTCGCGCCGCCCAAGGCCTCGGGAGCGGTGCGGCAAGTTCGCGAGTCCGATGGGTTAGAGGCGATCCTCCGGCTGGGGCGTGTGGCAGCGGGTGGGTGCCGAACCGCTGGCCAAACCCAGCAAGGCACGCTTTACAAGCGCGACCGCGACCGGCTCGCCGAAGACCCTGTTCTGGCGTGCGCGGTCGCCGATGGGCTAAACCGCTGGCCCGGTTGCCCGAGCTCTGGCTGGAGTTGGCGTGCGATCTTGGTCTCATTGAACAAGACCCGGTGGGAGAACGACTTATCGCCGCGTCTGCTGAATTCTGGGCCGACAACGCGGTCCATTTGCCGCAGATGATCGCCACGGCGTGGATGGGGCTTCAGTCTTGGCAAGAGCTAGAACCAACCACGGCGGATGCGAACACGGCGGGCAGGGCGCTGCCGTTCCTCCGCTTTGCCTTGTTGCTTCAGCTCTCGGCGCTGGGTGAATCGGATTGGGCCCCTCTCGATGAGCTGGCGAGTCAGCTCTCGGAGGCGCTGGCCGGCGTGGGATCGGTTGTCGTTTGAGGAACAGCCCGACGTGGGCCTGCCCACGCCGCGCCAAGGCGGGGCGACGGGGCCGTGCCAGAGGGCGGACCGGGACCCAGAGGCCGCGCGGGATATCCGTCTTGGAAACGGTCTTGCTCGGCGCGGCCTATCCGCTGGGTTTGGTGCGTGTGGCCGAGGAAGAAGGGAGCGGACGACTCGTCGTGCAGCTCACGGATCTGAGGACGCTATGTCCTGGCGGTTGCGCCGGCGCCATCTCCCCGTCCGACCTTCGAGCAGTTCCTGTTTGTGCAGCCCAACTTTGAGGTGATCGCCTATCGCCAGGGGCTCACCCCTTTGTTGGTGGGGCGACTGAGCCGGTTCGCCTGGTGGTCGCAAATCGGGGCCGCGCTCGAGCTCAAGCTCACCCGCGAATCCATTGTTCTCGGACTGGACTGGGAACTGACGGCCGAGACGATCCTCGATCTCTTGACGAGACACAGCCAAAGACCGCTGCCACCAGGTGTCACGGATGCCGTGCTGAATTGGGCGAGCCGCCGCGAACGCGTCACCTATTACGCGGCCGCTACTTTGATTGAGTTTGGCTCGTCGTCCGAGCGCGACGCCGCGATCGCCTTCTGGCCCACGTGCCACGAGACCGCGCCCATCATGGTCGCCGAGAGGTTCCTCCTGGTCGAGAACGAGAAAACCGTCCCGTTCGACCGCCTTCGCCTGACCAGCTCGCGCGATTATCGCAGGCCGCCGGAGATTTGCGCGATTGTCCAGCCCGAAGGCGTGACACTGGCGCTCGACCCGGCTCGCTCAGACCTCTTGGTGGAAGCCGAACTGGCGCGATTCGCCGACCTTTTGCCGCCGGCGCACTCCGAGCGGGAACCAGCAAGGCCACCGCAGCGGCGGCAGTTCATCGTCACCCCGGCTTCCCTACGTCGAGGAACGACCCGAGGCATGTCGGCGGATCAGATCGTCGAATGGTACGTTAGGCGAACCGGCAGCGGCGTCCCCCCCGCCGTACGACTCTTGCTCCTCGCCAAGACGTCACGCATCCCCCCGATTGAGGCCGTCCGCATGGTGGTCCTCAACCTGCCGACGTCGGCGCTGCTTAGACGGCCTGCTGCAGCATCCCGCCACAAGTCCCCTGCTTGGCCGGCGACTTGGACCAGTCGCCGTGGAAATCGCTGAGCGAAGCCTGGTACCACTCCAGAAGGCATTAGAGGAGTTGGGGATCACCCTGGAAGTGTGAGCGTTCCTGATCGAGAACTTAACGAGGGAGTGGGGCTTCCATTGGCGGGAGCTCAATCTCGATCGGCGTCGCTTGGGCCGGTGGTTCGTCTCGAGCCGACTCACGTTTCTTCCGTTCGATTTCGACACTGAGAGCTTGGTCGAGGGCCTTCATGAGCGGCGCTGTGCGATCGTCCGCGACGACGTCCTTGGGTGCCGGGGGCTTGAACTCATCTTCGGAGATTGTCGGGTGTAGCTCCACATGAGAATAGGTCAGCACGATGCGAGTCGGTTCCAGCTTTTCGATCGAGCTTCGCCGCCGATCGGTTCGCCGTTCACGCCGCGGCGACGTGTGTCGAGTGGCACGACGGACTGTTCCCCCTCAAGAACCAGCTTGTAGGGCCAGTAGTCCAACTTGCCCAGGTAAAGCGTGACTAAACCGGGAATGTATGGCGGCGCGAAACCACGAGGGCTTACGGGGTGTGAGTCGGGCGAGACGACGTCCGGGCTGGTTTTCCACTTCCCGTGCAAGATCATGACGGTATGACCGTCGATTGCCTTTTCGTCCTTTTCGATCTCGTCGAACCGATAGTGTTTCCGCAAACCGGAAAGCAGCGATTCCGTTCCGACGAGCCCCATCTCGGTGATTGTCTGTTCCTTAGTCTTGCGGTCAAGATCTGGCGAGGCGAGTCGTTCCAGGATGGGCTTGATGCTCACTTTGGTGAAGACCCGCCAGTCCAGCGCTTTCTGAAAGTTCCACAATGACTCGCCGTCGCAGACTTGGAGATTCGTGATTCTCGTTTCATCGACGCCATCCACGGTGAGCCGAAGGTAAACGCGCCAGCCCGGCGCCTTCAAGTACCGACCTTTGATCGCGAATTTTTGATTGAGCAACTCGACGGTTTCGACCATCTCGGCCGTTGCGGAATCGAGCGTGGCCATCTGTTGAATCGCCTCGTCGATGAGACATTCGGCGGGAGTCGCGGGCCCTGCCGGCTTGGGATCGCCGGCCTTGCTCGGTTTGTGACTCGAGCTTGTCGAGCTCGGCGCCTCGGCCGGAGCTTTGCCAGCAGCAAGCGACGAGGATGGTGAGGGAGCCTGCGCGAATGAAATCGCTTGAGGGAACGCCAGTGCGATCGCGCACAGAGCGAAACTCAGCGAGAGTGGGGGAGGCCACACTGCGCATCGAGCGGTCATCACGTCATTTTTCGCCACTGAGTGAGTCTTGATTCTCCGTCGCCACCTTGACGGGCCGCCATCGGCCGCGGGAAGTCAGGCCGGGGATCGCCGCGGGCGTGGAGTGAGAAATCGCGTCCCTTCGGTCGCCTGCGTCTCCCTCGTTACGCGAGTCGGTGGGAAACGGACCGAAACGGTCATGATCGGCGGATGGGTCCAAATTCAAGTCGGTTGGCTCGGCCCGCGGGACGGGCCGCGGCTGCCAGGCGATGCGCCTGGTGGTGTTCGACGCGGGCTGCGGCGAGCTTTCGGCTTGCGCGTTGATCGGATCGGGGATACGCAGACGACTGGGGTGCGGGACAATGATTTCGTCGTCGCCGCCGCGGTTCCGGGCGGTCTCTTCCTGGTCTGGCGACTGGGCTCGGGCGACGGCCACTGGGGCCTTCCGCTGGGGCCGCGAAGCCCGTTCGCCGTCAGCCAGCAGTGTGTCGGGCCCGCGCGACACCGGTGCGTAAAGCGCCATCAAGTTGTTACGATCGAGCAGCTTGTAAATTGACCGCGGCGTGGCGTAAAGGCCGTGATTTCCTTGCGGTTCCGCGAAGTTGCAGATGCCCGCGAGATAGCCGTCGTCCGTGAACAGGCCCCCACCTGAGCGTCCCTGCTTGGGGGCGACATCGCATTCGATCGCTTCATAAGTTGGGTTCCCCTGCAAGAAATTTTGTATGCGTGCCTTGGTGATCGTGGTGCGCCATGCCGTGGCGTCGTGTCCTTCCGAACACCCGACCGTGAGGACCTGCATGCGCGGTTGTGGATGCCAGTGCGCCGGCACGACGCGGCACGACGGTAACCGGCGGCCCGGCTTGATTCGAATCAGGCCCACATCGCGGGTGAAATCGTAATCGACCGCCCAACCCTCGACGGCTTCGAGAAAATGGACCTTGGCGGGTTTGGTCCCTTGCAGGTTGCCATCGAACAGGTCGATCATGATCCGGCGCGGAAATTGAGCGGGCGCGACTTGCTTCTGCCGTTCCAGTTTAAAGATATGCGCAGGTTATAATGAGTGACTCCTCGGGCGAACTGTGGATGATCGTCCCCGAGCCGAATCCCGTCGAGCGGTTGCTCAGGACGCGGATTCGGACGACCGTTTCCCACGGCTTGGGATTCGTGACGGTCGGCTCACCATCGTCTTCCTCGCGATCGCCGTCGTTGGTTTGGCGAGTCTTCGGTCTTTTATCGCTCTGATCGTCGTTGTCGTCGGCCCCGGCGCTGGCGTCTTCACTGGATCCGACGTGGGCTTTGGATTGGGCTGGCGGCTGCGCCTTCGCCGCCGCCGCCTTATAGAACCGCGCCAGCTCCGCGGCTGACTGCAGACCGGACGTTCGGTCGAGCTCGCACCGGTGGCGTCGACAACGATGAACGTCGGAACACTGTCGACATGATATCGCTGCCTGAGTTGGGCCTCCTGGTCGATGTCGATCGTCTTGATCGGATATCCGCTACGGACCAACTGCTCGACGGCCGGGCGAATCTTGTGGCACGGCCCGCACCATTCGGCGTGGAAGTCGAGCAGGGCAGGCCCGTTGCGATCGCCCGCCGGGCTGTTGGTTACGGTCAAGAGAGCGAGCAATAAAGAGGCGATGGTCATGCCGCCAGGACTCCTTTCCCTCGGGATTCCGCAAAGTCCGACGCCAGGGCAACGTCTTGGCCAGGCTGGACTAACACGGTGTCGCCGGCCCCATCACGAGGAATGCGACAATCTGCTGGTTGGGCCTTTGGCCGTGAGGCGGCGTTCCGGACCATCGACACCTTCCAGAGCCTGTACCAGCTCCCGAGAAGATGGCGTGGACGGACCGTGTCCGCCGGGGCGGACGTTTTCGCCGAAAGAAGCCGATGTGGCACGAGATGACGGGCGACATGCCGGGGAGCGAATTGGTCCCCGACCCTTCCTTGGGCGGCGCACCTCAGGCTGAGGGCCCCACGACGCACCGTCGTGGCGCGCCGTGACCCGCCGTTCGAACGATTCATCCTTCGAATCACCTGGCCGGACAATCCAGCACAGGCGTCGATAGGGCGAATGCCCGGCGACGGTCCCGTCGTTGCCGCAAGCTCCCTCCTGGCCTCAAACTCCCCCCAACATCCGGTCGAGGGTGCGCGAGATCCCGAGGGGTTCGCGTTCACCGCGGTGAGCCCCTTTTACTAGGTGTGGACGAGGAGTACCAGATCAGTTATCGGCTTTTCGCCAGCGCGGCTTGAGGATCGCTCTCAATACCGGCTCGTATTCATGATCGGGTTCGTCCGGGGGCTCACCTGATTCCTTTACCGCATAAATTCTTAGGTACCGAACTGTCGCCGCCTACGCCCGTTACTACCGCGCGATTCACGCTATTCGCCACGGCCTGTTGGACCGACACCGTTGATCGCCATCGCGACACGCAAGCATCATCTCGATCCCGCGTGGCAGCCCCCCCTCTATGGGGTCAATTCCTTGATCTCGAGCTCCTTGAACCGCACTTCCATCGGCTCTTTCCAAACGTGAATCTGGAGCGCGATAATTCCCTGCTTGTCAAACTTCGGGTCATCGCGGTCGATGATCCGCGTGCCATTCAAGTCGATCGTGACGTGCGAACCTTTGGCGGTGATTACGAACTCGTTCCAGCCGTCTTCCTTGAGCAGTTTTTTGGCTTCGTCGAGAGGATACCGCTGGAGGATACCGCGCCGCCGCTCTTCGTAGAGCAGCCCCCACTGGTCGTCGGCCACGTCGGCCTGAGGGCCCAAGACGACTCCATTCGGCCTGCGCTCGCTACGAAACTGGATGCCCGAATTGCCGTTGCGAATCTTCACCTTGGCCTTGAGCACGAAATCGCCGTAGCTCTTGTCGGTCACCAGGAATTCGTTTTTCTTGAGCGGTTTGTCGGTCGTCCGACCGACGATTTCACCGTTTTCTACCGTGAAAAGCGACTTGTCTTCCGGCGTGACCCAGCCCGTCAGGTCCTTGCCGTTAAAGAGTGGGCGAAATCCCGCGGATTCTTGGGCCGAGAGACTCACCGCCGCTGGACCGACCGCGGCAGCAAGGAAGACCGAGAGCGTGGCGACCTGGCGGAATGATCGAATCATGGGAGAGTTCCTTGCACTTGGTTCGAGGGCGAACGACCGGCTACAAACTCCCTTGATAAGGGTTTTGCAGCCGGCGCCCGGCGTTGTTAGAATACTGGCCGTTGCGATTCGATTTTGATGCCGGTTTCGGGGTTGGTCAATGACCCTCCCGGCGATCATGGAAAGATACGATCAGAACGATCCGAAGGAATTGATCAGAATCACGTCTGGCAAAGGAGGCTAGGCCATGATCGAGGCGTTCCACCGTTTATTTCCGGAGGTTGCCGCGAGGGAATCGCGAAGGTTGGACGATCCTCGCGATGTTCAAGGAGATGGTCATTGATGCAGAATACAACGAACGCCTCAGGCGGCATTACCGATTGGCGAAGGCAGCCGGGCGTGCTTCGGGCCCCTCGTCCGCTCGATTTGAGGGCGGCATGACGAACCCGCGGGGCGAGTGGGCCAAACAGAAGCGGAAACAACAGAAGGCGGCGCGTCGCAAGAATCGGCCGCGGTGACGGAAGCGAAGCCCATTCATGACCTTTTCTGAAGACCTCCGTCGGTTCGGCCCGGACAGATCGGTGGGCGTGTCTCATGACGATGCATTGGCCTATTCGCGCTTAACGTCAACGCATTACGAAAACTTCAGCGTCGTCACCTGGCTAACTCCTCGTGAACATCGGCCGGCGTTTCAGAGTATTTACGCCTTTTGCCGTTGGTCCGACGACCTGGCAGACCGGGTCGACGGGGCAATCTTCATTTCTGCAATTCGCACGTAAGCCGCGGCCGGCGGTGGGGGCGCGGGACGCCGCCGCTGGCAACGCGGGCCGGTCCCTCGTATTTCGCCCCGTTTTCTCACTCCGGATCTTCCGGGGCATTCGCGGTGACCAATCCCTCCGACACGATCGCGATTTCACCCGGGCTGACTTTTTTCAGCTTTTTCGGGCCGGCACCGAAACTTTCCTCGGTAGCTTGCAGCCGGAATCCGGCCAGGGGAGAAGTCTCCGTCGGACCACAAGTCGGGAGACGAGCAATTCGGCAAAACGCCATACGACGGGATGATCGGACGGCAACGAAAAAACTTGTCCCCGACCCCCGCGATTGACGGGTCGTTGTAACAAAAAGCGGGCGCGAAATGAGCCGATCGGGGACCCAGGGCCCGGTGCGTTGTCATCTTTGGGATGACCTCATGTCCCTCGCCGGCGCCTGTCTCAGTTAACGTCTGGCTTGAAGTACGGACTGAATCCCGGGATCTCCGCGGTCACAAGGGCCGGGTTGTTCCTCACTTCCTCTTCAATCGCACCGCGTCCGATTCTGGCGATCGTCTCGCCACAATCGGCACAGACCCTGAGAAATCTTGATTTAGAGTTCGTACATCCCTCGCCGTTCTGACCAAGGATTTCATGCTCGGCATTCCATGGATAGTGGATCTCGACATTCCCTTGCTGGCCCGTGCCGCGATGTGGCACCAGTCGTCGAACGATTTATTCCAAAAGTGCGCCATGGCATGCCTTCCTTTCTCACGTACACGCAGTGTTTGGTTGGTTGCGGAAGCGGGGCGAAGCCTCGCGCCGACGGCGACTGTCTGGATATATCGGCCAAGTAAAGGCGATGTCTCAAGGGTTCTGTTCGATTAACCGCATAATATCGCAACAATATACGGATGTTCGCTCTGGCGTGGCGAAAAGTTGAGTTTGACAAAGGGAGGGTGCGCTCATGCCGGTTTCGTTGACAGTCGAGGCATCGCTTCCTGAGCCCCGGATTGCGCGGAATCATACGGCCTGGCGATGTCGCTTCAGGACCGAAACGGGATTTCATCCGCATGGCCGGAGCCCCCGGATGGGGGCGACGTCACAAGGCGCGAACGGTAGTTCGGCGCCATTAACTATTCGCCATTAACTATTCGCGTCCGTGTTTCCGTCCCCTGGGATTGGTTCTTCTTGAAGGCCATCGTTTGTCCATCCTTGAACTTACGAATCGAGGAGTATTGGGAAAGCGACCTTGACAAGATAATCCTATCCGCTGCCATTGCGAAGTGCGTTTTACACCCCCCCCTAAACCCTTACCCCTTGACATGTTCTCAAACAGGTATAATCGGGACGCACAATTTTTGTAGGTGCAAAAGAGAACCCTCATGCCTCTAGCTGAACTCTTTGCTCAGGACGGCCAAGGTCGTCGATTCATTGACGTGATGGCGGATACTCGCATCGCATTCCCAGAAATTCTGGAATTCCTCGATAACCCCGATCGTCAACGCCGCATGATCGAGAGTGAAGAACACCACGATCGGCCAGCATTAGCCGGCGTTATCTGTGAATTAGAGAGCAGCACAGATGTGCATAATTTTTTCCTAGGCCACGATGGCCACACCACCACCCGCTTTCGCCAAGCGGTGGGCGTTGCCGTGAGGATTGTCATGGAGAATCACGGATGGTGCACGACAGGGCGAAAGGGATCACTTGGAGTTCGGACCAATGTAACGCCCCGTACAACCACGCCTGGCGATTACCACAACACGGGGGGGCTGGCACTCTGGTTTACGCGAGCCGAACGATACGAGCGGCCAACCGGAAGGCGATTTCAGCCGGTTGCTGAGCGTGCACGACAGATCCAGACGCCCTTGCCCGATGACCCCATTGGCCCTTGTGCGTTACTAACGCTACAGCGTCGTTGGCTGCCCTCGTCTGATGCGATAGCATCGAAGGGAATGAAACCGGGACGCGAACGGTTTCCGCTCCGAACGGTTTCCGCTCCAGTCGGTAATTATGTATGGTGTCCACGGAATCCCGGAATCCGGAATCCCCGGTTGCTGAGCGTGCACGACAGATCGAAGCCGCCCTTGCCCGATGACCCCGTTGGCCCCTGTGCTGACGCTGCAGCGTCGTTGCCTGCCCTCGTCTGATGTGATGACATCGAAGGGAATGAAACCGGGACGCGAACGGTTTCCGCTCCGAACGGTTTCCGCTCCAGTCGGTAATTATGTATGGTGTCCCCTGAATCCGGAATCCCAGTCGGTGATTATGTACGGTGTCCCCGGAAGCCCGGAATCCATTATGTATGGTGTCCCCGGAATCCCGGAATCTGTGGTGTCCCGGAATCAGGCATCCGTCGCCGTCGATGGCGAGCGACGTCATTCCGTGTATTACGAGGGTAGGCTCGTCGGTCAGTGGGTGTTCAATCCCTACCAGGCCAAGGTAGCGCAGATATTCCCGCGTTTGCCTACGTCCGGCCCGCCAAGCATGCGAATTTGGGTTATCCGGATGGCGTCGCTGCTTGGAGTAAACAGGTTGGTGATTGGCGAACGACCGAAATGGCCGTTAATGATTTGATCGGTTGGGCGAGGTAATTCGGGCCAACCTTCTTCATTTTCGGTCCCGCTATATCCCCGTTTTTTTCGGTTTCAACCGAAGAAGATGCGAGGTCCGAATCGGGCCGGATGGTACCCATCCGCCCGGCCTAACCGGCCGAGTCGGGCAATCATCGAATGACGGCAGCCGCATACGGGCCGTGCTTGGCATGCCTCGCACACCGAGTCCGCACGCCGACCTTGGAGGGAAAACGGTCTGGTGGTCGAGTCTAGTCGACTATTCTCCCGAGAGCCTGGGGCCCGACTTCACTTCGCCGATCACTTCACATCATACTGCAGGGTTTCCGTCTCCGACAGATCGCGGCCCGCGGTTTCCCTCACCTTCTTATGGAGGGACTCCAGGTCGAGATCCCATTTCCGGGCCGTACCATCCAAGCTGCAACTCACTAGCATCTTGCCATCTTCACTCGGCGCTAACCCGGTGACCCTTCCCTCGTGCCCACGGAGGATGACCGGGGATAGTGGACCACCTTGAGTCAGATCCCAAACTCGCACCGTCGCATCCTCACCGCCAGTCGCTAATTGCTGCCCAGTCTTGCTGAGCCAGACAGCGTACATGAAACCCTGCTTACAAGAAAAACTCCTCGCCAGCCTTGTGGTGTGCAGTTTTCCCAAATCTCGACATTCCCAGCTCGGCCTGCGCGGGCAAACGCGACATGGCGGCCATCT
>CAWHKI010000037.1:0-7961 GCA_963829765.1 uncultured Isosphaeraceae bacterium
TGGCTGATCGCGGGGGGTGACGTGCTGCTCTTTGCCAGCACCCAGCTCCCCGCGGCGGAGTGCCACATTTGGAACCCGCCCTTTGAGCACGTCATGGCCACGCTGGAGATTACGCGCGACGAAGAACTGCTCCTGCGACAACTGACCAACGAGGTGCTGACGCTCTTGCGGCAACAACATCCCGAGCAAGACTTCCAAGTCGACGACAAAGGGATTCGTGGGCACAACCGCGTCGTGTTTCTGAGCAACCTCTACCGGGAGGTGCGCGGGGCTCCTAACCAGCGGGCCCAAATCATTCGGCATTTCGTGCAGGGCCTGGGTCAATCGATCGATTTGCCGCTGGGGCAGGAAACCTGGGAAGATGCGCAAGCTCGCTTACTCCCCCTTCTGAAGCCTCGCGCCTACCTCGATTCTGATTCCGCCGCGCGGAATTCGCTTGTGAATGAATGGCTCTCGAATGTGGTGATCTGTTACGCCCTCCGGACCAAAGACATCTTCCGGTTCGTGACCACCGCCGATGCGGACCGCTGGCAGACCGATGCCGAGGCCCTTCACGAAGTGGCCGTCGCCAACCTGTGCCGGCTCTCCTGGCCGACGAAGCTGGAAGGGGCGCGGCAGCGGGACGGGGGACGAGTGATCGTCGTCGCAACCAGCGACGGGTTGGCGTCGAGCCGACTCCTTCATCCCGACCTGCACCGGCTGTTCTGCGGCCCCCTCGGCAGCCCGTTTAGGGCCGGCATTCCGGATCGAGATACCCTCGTTCTCTATTCCGACCGGCGCCGCATCAGGCAGCAGACCGAGCGTCAATTGCGCAAGGATCATCGCACGTCGGGCTATCCCATTACTCCCCGGCCCTTTCTCGTAACGCCCGACGGCATCGCGCCCGCTCCGACATAACCCTCCATACGGTTGAGATGCCAGAGCAACCGCGTCCGATTTCCTGGCGGCGTACCGTACCAAGCTCCCCCCGCGTTCCCCGTTGCTTTAGCGTAGTGCGCGCCGGTATTCTTAGAGTCGGTTGACCTGAGACCTCGGCAAGCACGACCCGAAGGGAGGTCGCTGATGCTTTCCGTCATGGGAGGGCGTACCCGCCTGTGCGACGGGATCACCCGTCGCGAGGCCCTGCGCATCGGAGGCCTGGCGTTCACGGGCCTGACGTGGTCCGACCTGCTGCGTGCGGCGGGCGTCGGCGGGGACGGCGTCCGGCAAGGCTAGGTCCTGCATCGTGATCTTCAACTACGGCGGCCCGTCGCACCTCGACACGTGGGACATGAAGCCAGACGCGCCTCGCGAGGTCCGCGGCGAGTTCGACCCGATCGCGTCCAGCGTGCCGGGGACGCTCGTTTGCGAGCATCTTCCGCGCCTCGCCGCGATGGCCGATCGCTATGCCGTGATTCGCTCGGTCACTCACCGCGACAACGACCACGCCATTGGGGCCTACTTGGCACTCACCGGGCACAGCCACCCCAAGCACGACATTCTCGGCATCGAGCCCCCCGCGAGCCCACAAGACTTGCCCTCGATCGGTTCGGTGGTCGGCAAGCGAAAAGAGGTGGGCAAGCCAATATTCCCCTACGTCACGCTCGGCGACCTGCGCCACTTCGGAAACCACGACAGCATGGGCCAGAACGCCGGCTGCCTGGGCAAGGCCCACGACCCCTTCACGGTCCCCTTCGTTCGGCCCTTGGATGGCAGCCTCGACGTCGACGGTGCCAGGTCGCTCATCGGGCACGTCCCGGGGGTGCAGCTCGCGCGGCGGAGGCGGCTTTCAGAAGAGCTGGCGGCGGCGACCCCCCTCTTGCGTGCGATGGCCGAGACGAGCACCCTCGATCACGCAGCGCGACGAGCGTACGAGCTGCTCGCCTCGCCGGCGAGCCGCGACGCGTTCGAGCTGGAACAGGAGCCTCAAGCCGTGCGCGACGCGTACGGCCCCACTCCGTTCGCGCGGAACTGCCTGCTCGCGCGGCGGCTTGTTGAGGCGGGGGTGCCGATCGTCACCGTCTACTCGGTCGGCAATCGCGACTGGGACACTCACCAGGACAATTTCAAGACCTTGAAGGAGACGCTGCTCCCCACGCTCGACCGCGGGCTGTCCGCGCTGCTGAAAGACCTTTACGGCCGCGGCATGCTCGACGAGACGCTCGTCGTCTGGATGGGGGACATGGGGCGCACGCCTCGCATCAACAAAGCCGCGGGCCGCGATCACTGGTCGTTTTGCTCGTCCGTCGTAATCGCGGGCGCCGGCGTGCGCGGAGGATATGTCCATGGCGCGTCCGACCGTTTCGCCGCGTTTCCCTCCGCCAGCCCAGTCGCCCCGGCCGACCTCGCCGCGACGATTTTCCACAGCCTGGGCATCGCCCACCACGACTACGAGACCGACCAGACAGGGCGCCCGTTCCCGATTTGCACAGGGACGCCCGTTTATGAGCTGCTGGGATAGCGCGGCGACCCTTCATCGTTGTCTTTCATAGCGGTCGCTGTAGATTAAGGTAGAACGCTCGCTCGTCCCGAACCTGGATGAGTGCTTCGCCCTGAATCATCCCGGCGCTGACGCCAGCCAGCGCACGGCGTTCGTCAGAATCTGGAGCGGGACCGGTTGCTTATAGACGGGAAACGTCTCGTGCCCGGGGCGGAAGTAAAAAACACGCCCGTGGCCGAGCTTCCAGACGGCGCCGCTGCGGAACCACTCTCCGGACGCCCAGCGTCCTCGAGGATTACCTCGTCGGGGTCGGGCACGTGAAATGGTTCGTCATACATCTCAGTCGCGGGAAGCTGGAACTCCAGCGGAACTCCCGCGACAATCGGATGGTCCGGCCGCAGCACCCTCATCGTACTCGGCTTGCCATCTTCCCGATACGCCGGGAAGCAGCAATAAGGGAGATGAACCGCCGCCTTGGCGACACCGTCGGGGAATTTGCGCCACCAAACATAAGGCGTGACACGTGCGTCTGGCCTTGGGCACCGTGTATCTCTGAGGTGGCGGGACGTAACTGACCTCGATGCGATCGCGCTTCACGGCGGATAGCATTGCGGCGGTATCCAGCCGCGTTCGCTCGTACATGGCTTCCACGAACGGCGTCGACCAGTGGGCCGAGTGGAGGGCGATCAGGGAGAGTCGGCCGGCTTTGATCTTCGCCACGATCGACTGGCCCACCTCCGGCGCGATCTCGCCATTGCGCACATGGCCCCACCAGATCAAGACCTGACAGTCGTCGAGCACGCCGTCGCCAAGCCCCTGGCCGGCATCATTGATGCTGACCGATCGCACCGAGATCGCCGGCTTGAGCAGCCAGATGCTCGGCGATCTGATTGCCGAGGAAGTTGCCGTACGCTTGCTTCTGGGCGGGCTGTTGCTCGTCCCATACCACCACTTTCACTCGCGGTACGACTGCACCTGACGGTTTGGAGTTCCGTTGTTGCGGTTGCGGGGCCGCTGACGCGATGGATGCCAGAAGTGATCCGCCAGCGAGTCGCCGCGGAGCGGCCCAGAAATCCACGACGGCTTGGGGGCGTTTTCATGGTGTTTTCCTCAACAGAAGTTCCGTAGCACCAGACGGCACAGAGCGGCGATCCGCGAAATCACACGTTTTCTCGAGGCTCATCTGGCGCCCAACCGCAGCCGGATCGTCCTGATCTCAAAGGGCGTCAAATCGAGCCGCACCGTGTTGCCCTCGGTCTTCAACTCGGCACCCACGTCTTCGAGCAGATTGGCCTCGCGCGCCGAAAGCACATTGGCCCGAAGCTTGATCATCACGCCCGGGGCCGGCTGGCCCGCGGCCTCGTAAACACGCAGCGCTAGCTCGCCGTCTCGGGTCGGTTTCAACGACGACACGACAACGTTGGGATCAGAGACCTCAAGCAGGCCCCACCGGTTGGGCAAGGAGCCAGCGTGAGCGAGCACGTTGCGGCAGATGAGCGGATGATTGAACTCCAAACCGTCGCGAAATACGCGGGCCTCACGCCAGTCGCCCAGGTGAGGAACCAGGGCGTATTTCATCGTCCGCTCCTGGCCCAGTTGCAGCCCCGAATCGGAAGACATTCCCGGCTCGTAGCCTCCGCCGAAGCCATAGGCACCCAGAGTGTGGGCGCGCAGCAACGAGACCATCATCGTATCATCGGTGACAAGGTTGCCCGGCAGGCCGATATTAAGCACGGCCAGCCCGTGGCGGCCGTCGCCGTAGTCGACCCAGTTCTGCGCTGGGAACTCGATCGCGTGGGGGCGATCGATCGAGCCGAACGGGATTTCGTGCGTGCTCTTTCCCTGCTTGATCGTCGTCGGGAAAAGCGCCTGGTAGCGGACATACTTTTCCTGGTTGATCAAGCGGGTCGTGACCTCGATACGGCGCAGACTCGGCGTAAACCCGAACGGTCGTCGCAAACCGGCCCGAGCCGAACGGCCGCGCGACTCGCAATTCGGAGAAAACCGGTCCGGTGATCACCGCCCCGGGATCTCCCTTGCCCTCGTCGCTGAAGACGGCCCGCCCGCGCGCGGGCACCTTTTGCTGCGTCGTCATGGCGACCCGGCTGCCGCCGTCGAGGCCCTTGTAAAGTTCCCAGAGGTCGCCGCGGTCTTGCTCGCGCGCCACGACATTGCCGGGCCCGGAGAGGGCTTCCCAGTCACCCCGCTTGACGCGCAGGCGGGTAATGGCCCCGGTCATGCGATCGAGAGCGACGCGGTAATGCTTCATTCTCGAACTGAACCTGCGAGCCCGCCGAGGCCGCCGGGCGACCATGACGGTGCCCGGCGTCGCCGTCACGCACAGGCGAAACGTGATACGTCGCATATCCCATGGCCGGCACATCGCGTGCAATGAACGCGACCCGGGCCGTCTTGAGTCCGCCGTCGGCGTAACGGGTCGACTCTAGGATCTGACACGGGACCTTTCGCCCGTCGGGGTCGGTTAGGACGACGCCTCCTACGCCTCCTTCATCAAAACCGACATTCATCTCGGCAATATCGGAGCGCGGCCAGCCCAGCGGATTGAACACGACCGCCGCCGCACCTGGCCCGCGGGTGTCGATCTTGGAGGTGAGCACGTCCCACTTGGCGTCGATGATCGCCTCGGCCCGGCGTTTGGCGAACTCGTAGCCGCGAATCGTGTCTTCATAGACGTGGTCGGTCATGACGCCCGATGCCAGGTCGTGCGTTTGATTGAACAGAACCGGCTCCCAGCCGGCCCAGATCGCCGCCTAGATCAGCGGGCGACCCGAGCCAGGCCGCCAGCGCGCTCAATTTTTCGGCGGTGAGCAACTGCCGTTCCATCAGCCGCATCCAGGCCTTCAGCTCGATCCGGCTGCTGTAGATTCCCTGAAAGATGGGGTTGAACTCACCCTTGAAGACCGGCCGGTCGGTTCGCCCGGCGATGGCCGCCTCGAAGTCGGCGGGCACGGCCATCCGCATCGCGAACGGGGCCTTGGGGTCGCGATTAAATTCTTCGACCCGGGCGCGAGCTGCTCCTCCGGCTCGGCGACGTCGGGCCCCGACAGACCGACCCGGTCCGGCCCAAATGAATTTGGCGAGAGCATGTTAAACCGCGACTGGGCGAAAGCCTTGAACTTGGCCTTATCGTTGGGCGATCCGTACATAATGGCATAGCTGTGCGGCAAATAAATCGATGCGATGCGGGTGCCGTCGATCCCCTCCCAGAAAAATTCGGACGGGAAATCCTGCGCGGCACTCCGCGCACGAACCAGAACGTCTTGAACCCACCCTTTGTCAATAATTGCGGCAACTGGGCGTGGTGGCCGAACGTATCGATGAGCCACCCGGCCGTGACGTCGACACCGAGCTTGTCGCGATAGTACCCCTTGCCGTATTGCATCTGGCGAATGAACGTTTCGCCGCCGGGCATGTTGTCGTCGGGCATGACGTCGAGCGCGCCCGACCAGTTGCAGCCTTCCTTCCGCGAGGAAGCGGCGAAAATCGGGCTCCAGCGCGGGATATCGCTCGAGGAACGGCCGCACATAGGCGACCTGGTCGAGCGTGAATCGAAAGCCCGGCTGCTCTTTCAAAAGCCGCATCGCCTTGACAATGTTGGGCAGGCCGACCTCCAGATATTCTTCGCGCGTCTTGAAGACCGCCCCTTCCCAGTGGGTGTGGGGGATGACCCACAACGTCGGTTTTTGCCCGTTCACCGGTTCGTCCCCGCGAGCAGACGTCATCGGCAGCAAGCCGCAACACGCAACCAAAAGGTAGATTCGCCGGCTCATCAGTTTCTTGCCCCTCACTTTGCACGGCACCGCGCACGACCGAAGAGACGCCTGCTCTTCCCGAGTCAACCTTACAGCGTTTGGGGACTCGGTACCAGCGAGCACGCGTCAGGGACCTCCCGCTTGAGGCATTTGAAACGGAAACCGCGCCCGACCGGCTGCTACGAATTCGGGCGATTCTGTGGCCGGTATGACGCAAAGGGTCGGGAAAGCGTGGTGCTTTTTGGCGCTTTTTCAGAGGCTTCCATTGCCGATCTCATAGGCAAAACACGATTTAGGTCTTTGGCCCGCAACGATTGCGCCATCGGCCGTCTCAGGCGCCACATTGACGTGGTTGCTGCTCATCTGAATAGACAGGGAAAAAATGGCGGAGAATGGCGCTCTTTCGAAGGCCAAAAGCGCCATTTTTCGGTCACTGGAGCCAAGACACATAGACGCAATCCATTGATTTAGCTGCTTTTATGTCAGCCGACATTCTTGTGCCCGAGGGCGAGAAAAATGGCGGGCGCCATTTTCGGCCGAGGAGCTTGTCGACGTGACCCAGAGGCCGTGTCTGCCAGCGCGACGGATCTGACGAACTGCGGCCGACATGGAGATGTCGCTCGCTAAGAGGGAAAAGGGGCCAGGAACCATTTAGAAAAGGGGAAAAGGGGAAAGGGAAAAGGGGTCAGGAACCATTTAAGAAAGGGGTCAGGAACCATTTAAGGGCTCCTTTCGTGGACGACCCCGAGGACGGAACAGCGACTCCAGCCCGAGCCGGGCGGCTACCGACGCCTGCCACGAGGGCGAACCGAACGGCTGGCCCCGCTGAATGCTTCGGCATACCGCCGCCTCCTCCTTCGGTCCGAACGGCCGATTCACGCGAGCGGTCCAGTCGCGAGGCGCGCGATGGGCCACGGAGCCAACAGTGGTCGCTCTTCATCCGCCTTCTGGGACCGATCTCGGATTCGGCAGCGCTTTCGATCACTTGGTGAGCGGCGCTCTGAGTTCTTGTTCCCAGCGTGTCAGACGAGACCGTTTATCTCTTTGTCTTGTTCTCGAGAAGACGATCGTCTGGTGAGCAGCGCTCGGGGTTCTTGTTCCCGGCGCGTTGAGAAGACCGTTTGTCTCTCTGTCTTGTTCTCGAGAAGACGATCGACTGGCAAGCAAGCGTCTTGTTCTTGGTGTTTTTCCCATGATCGCGGTGCACTGGTAAGCGCCGTCTAATTCGTGTATTGATAGTGCTTGGTGAATACATCCGTTTTCGTCTCGTCCTCGATGAGCTGGGCTATCTGCCCATCGACAAGCGTAGCGCCGATTTGTTGTTCCAGGTTGTCGCCGTCCGTTATGAGTTTGGATCGATCGTGATTACCACGAACCGAGCCTTCCGGGAATGGGGCAAACTCTTTGATGTGGACAACACCCTGGCCACGGCCTTGATCGACCGGCTGATTAATCACGGGGTGGGCATCGTTATTCAAGGAGACAGTTCTCGCATGAAAGATAAAGATCCTGATTCGCCCGACGAGTGACCTAAGCGCGGTACGTCAACGTTCGGATCGGGTGTTCGATGCGAAGTGAGTTAGTTTTGGCGTGAATGGCGGGGATCGTCCAGCCAACCCTCGAACAAGCCCAGCCATTGTGCTGGGTGATTCGAGCGGCCGGTTCCTTGAAGAGCGGGCTCGCGTTGGCCCCAGGCTCTGATCCAGAATCCGCGAGCAGCTCCCTGCGGGGGTCTTCGACTTGGCGGTCTGGTCATCCTGTTTGTGGCC
>CAWHKI010000038.1:0-30144 GCA_963829765.1 uncultured Isosphaeraceae bacterium
TTCGGGCTCACGGTCGATGAGCTCGACGCGCAGGATCAGATCGATACCTCTTACAATGGCAGCGTGACGGTTTCGCTAGCGAGCAACCCAGGCAACAGCACGTTGGGGGGCACCTTGACCGTCCAGGCCGTAAACGGCGTGGCGACGTTCTCTGGGCTCACGATCAGCAACCCGGGCCTGGCCTACACGCTGCAGGTTTCGGCCGCGGACACCTACGCCATCACGACCGCGAAGTTCGACGTGGCCGGGTATCAACTAGTCGCCAACGGCACGGCCGATAACCTCGATTGGTTTGGCACCTCGGGCAGCGACCAGGTGCAGTTCACGCAGACGGCCGCCGGTACGGTCCAGATTACCGTGAGCGAGCTGGGCGGAATCGCGACCAGTTTCACGGCAACTATCACGGGCGTGACTGGGAGTGTCGTGGCTAACGAGTATGACGTCGCCAGCGACGCCGACGTGGTCGACGGCAGCGGCCTAACGACCATATCGAGCTGGATAACCGTGGGTGGCGGCACCGACACGCTCATCGGCGGCGGGGGCGCCAACACGATCATCGCGGGCAACGGCAACGACACGATCTACGGCAACGGCATCGGCAACAGCCCCAACGCATCCGGCGTCGAAGATCCGAGTAACACGATTACCGTCGGTAACGGCAACAACATCATTTACGGCAACTACAGCGGCAGCGGATATCAAGGCGGCAATAACACGATTACGGCCGGCGACGGCAACAACACCATTTATGGCAACTATGGAAATGGCGGCTATCATGACGGCGCCGAGGGAAGCAACAACACCATCACGGTCGGCAACGGCGCCAACACGATCTACGGCAATTACGGGATCGCCGACGGCGGCGAAGGGGGGAGTAACACCATTATCGCCGGCAATGGTAACGACGTCATCTACGGAAATGCCGGTGGCAACGACCCGCAGCGGAAGTGCGGCAGCAACCTCATCCAGGTGGGCAACGGCAATGACACCATTTATGGAAACCTCGGGGGCGACGGCGGCGAAGGGGGCAGTAACACCATCCTCACGGGAAGCGGCCAAGACATCATCTATGGCAATTTCGGCGGCGACGGTGGCGAAGGAGGCAATAACCTGATCGTGGCGGGCGGTGGTAACGACACGATCTATGCGCATGCGCCTGCCGGTCACCAGCAGCACCAGCGGCAAGACGGCCGAGGGACAGGATCTCATCATCGGCGGCACGGGAGCCGACACCGTCTACGGTTGGCCCGCCGGCTATACCTTGGGCGCCAATACGGGCGACCTATTCATCGCCGGGACGACCAACCTGAGCCTAAGCGCGCTCGACGCGGTGCTGGCGGAATGGGACTCATCAGATAGTTATGCCACGCGCGTGGCCGATTTGAGCGGTGTTAACGGCATGGTCGGCGCCAACGGCGCCAACTATCTGATCTCGGGCACGACGGTGTTTGGCAGCACGGCGGTCGACCAGATCTTCGGCACGGCCGACTCAACCGACGACTGGTACCTGGTCACGAGCGACGACATACTGAACAACGTCAACCCGACCGAAGTCACGTCGATCAACTGATCCAAACAACGGCGACCGTTGGGGCTGACCTCATTGCCGCAAGCGAACCCACGCATGGAAGAGAGCACCAATTATGGGGCGTCGTTCTAGCCTTGCTTCAAATCGGATGATCAGTTTTCGTCGGTTTAGGGAGTGGCGGGGTAAAGATTGTCACGCCAGGTGGTCCGCTACGCGTCGTCACCGTGGCGAGACAATCGGTCTGAGCCTCTTTGCGTTAGAGACCCGGACGTTACTGTCGGGGTCGGCCGAAATCGGTCCGATAGCTTCGGCGTCGACCACGCCGGCCGCGACGGAGGAGACGCTCAATGTGCAGTTTCAGTCGGCGCGGCCGGGTCGTTGTCGGGGTTGATGCCGCTGATCACGGCTGAGGGGGCGACGATCCAGGCTACGATGATTGACGGCCTTTACCAGGTTCAGGGCCCCGCCGCGAATATGAGTCAACTGGCCCTCGCGCTTTCCGCCAGCCCAGCCATCCAGTACGCTGATCCGGTGCAGACCGTCACCGACTTGGCGGCGCCCAACGACCCAGACTACACCAACGGCGACGAGTGGCAGCTCAATGGCACCTGGGGCATCAATGTTCCCGGTGCCTGGAACGTCACCACCGGCTCGGATGAAGTGATTGTCGCCGACACCGATACCGGCATCGCGTACAACGATCCCGACCTGTATGATAATGTGTGGATCAACCAAGCTGAGATCCCGTCAAGCGTGCTCCCCAATCTAACGGATGTCTACGACGACGGCGTCATTACATTTACCGACCTGAACGCCGTTGTGAACGGAGTGGCCGTCAACCAGGGGCCAGGTAAGATCGAGAATACCAACGGCGACGGTATCATCACGGCAACCGACTTGCTCGCCCCGACGAGTGCCGGTGGATGGGCCGACGGCTCGACTCAGGACGGTAACACCCTGTACCCTGACGACCTGGTCGGCTGGAACTTCGCCGCGATCAGCACCAGCACTCCCAACGGCACCAACAACCCGATTGATCAGAACGGCCACGGTACGTTCACCGCGGGAGAGATTGGTGCCGTTGGCAACAATGGCGTCGGCGTCGCCGGGGTTGTCTGGAACGTGCAAATCATGCCGGTCCAGTTCCTCGATTCATCGGGCGATGGAACCGATACCGCGGCCGCGCTGGCAATCGAGTACGCGGTCAACAGCGGCGCCAAGGTCATCAACGCCAGTTGGGGAGGCAGCGGGATGGACCCCACCATCGGTACCGCGATCCAGTATGCGGACGAGCATGGTGTGATCATCGTCGCGGCCGCCGGCAACAACGGTACGGACGACGATGACAGCAGCACATGGTTCTCCCCGGCCTCATATTCGGTTGACTATCCCAACTTGATTTCAGTAGCCGCCACTGACACTAACGGAGACTTGGCGTCCTGGTCCGACTACGGCGTCGCCTCTGTCCAGTTGGCTGCCCCCGGGGTAAATGTCTATGGAGTCGAGACCAACGGCACGTACGGCTACGACAGTGGCACCTCGATGGCCTCGCCCCTGGTTGCTGGCACGATCGCACTGGTGGAGGCCGCCCACCCGACCTGGTCGATGAGCCAGGTCATCGACGCGGTCCTCGACACAACCACCTCCGATCCGAGCCTCGTGGGCAAGGTTACCACCGGCGGCATCGTCAACGCGGCGGCCGCCGTCGCTAATACCGACGGCCCCTACGTCGTCTCCGCCACTCCCGACGGCTCGGTCAACAACAGCGCGGGGCTCAGCTCCGTGACACTGAGCTTCAATGAGGAGATCAATCCGGCGACCTTTACGCCTTCAGAGGTGACTCTCAACGGTCCCGGCGGAACAATCAGCGGGGTGACTGTCACGGCGGTCTCCGGCTCCAACGACCACGACTTCACCATCTCGTTCCCCACCCAGAACGCCGCCGGTACATACACCCTGACAGTTGCCCCGACGCTTCAGGACTGGTACGGCAACGACCTGAACCAGAACCGCAACGGGGTCAACGGCGAGGCGTCCGATGCGTTTGTCGAGACCATCCGGCAGACCGCCCCTGGCTCGACTGACCTCCTCAGCATTACCGGCATTCCCGAGGCAGTTACCGCGGGGACCGCCGAGACTTTCACCGTCACGGCTCTGAGCCCCAATGGCGGCATCGACACCAGTTTCATGGGCACGATTCAGTTTTCCAGCACCGACTCGCAGGCTGGTCTGCCGGCCAGCTTTACCTTCAATGCTGGCGATGCGGGTGCTGCTACGTTCACCACCACGTTCAAGACCGCTGGCACTCAGGCGATCACGGCAACCGATACCGCGAATGGCGCCATCATCGGCACCGAGGACAACATCATCGTCCAGGCCGCTACCGCGAGATCGCTGAAAGTCACGGGCTTGCCGACCACCACGGCCACCGGTTTACCGACGACGTTCACCGTCACCGCATACGACGCGTACGGCAACGTGGCCACCAGCTACGCCGGCACCTTGCAATTCACCAGTAGCGACAGCCAGGCAAGTCTCCCCGAGAATGAAACGATCAGCCCTGAGCAGCAGGGGACGTCCACGTTCGTTGCCACGTTTGAATCGGCGGGAACACAGACGATCACCGCGACCGACACCGTGATTTCGAGTATCAAGGGGACCGCCAGTACGACGGTGGTCCCGAACCCGACGGCCGTATTCATCGAGCAGGATACGACGACGGAAGGGAACTGGCTAGGAACGTACGGCACGCAGGGCTACGACGTCATCGGCAATGCGGCCGGCATTCCCAGTTATGCCACCGTCACGCCGTCGGGAGAGACCACCGATGTCTGGGCCGCTACCACGACTGACCCACGCGCGCTCGAAACAGCCAGTGGGATCGGCCGCATTGCCGCCGCGTGGGCTTCGGCCACCAGCTTCACGGTGAATGTCGACATGACAAACGGTCAGACGCACATACTGGAACTCTACTTCGTCGATTGGGACAGCACCACCCGAAGCGAGCAGGTCACGTTTAGCAATGCGGCCACGGGTGCGGTGTTGAGCACCCGAGACCGTCTCATCGTTCCACTCGGGCGTTTACCTCGAGTGGGCGGCGACTGGAAACTTGCTGATCACGATCACGAACCTTTCCGGGACCAGTGCCGTTCTCAGCGGCCTGTTCTTCGACTTGCGGTCTGCGTCGGCCGTTTTCGTCCGTGAGAATACGACGACGGAGGGCAACTGGATCGGCACGTACGGGACTCAAGGTTACGACGTCATCGACAGCGGCACCAGCCTCCCCTCGAACATCACGATTACTCCGGCTGGTAATGCTTTGTATCTATGGGGGACCGCGAACGTCCCGCAGGTGCTCTAAGTTCCTCCCAGTGGCACGACTCGCATTGCCGCGTGCTGGTACGGCGGCAGTTTTACGGTGGATGTCAATGTCGCCAACGGCCGGTCGTACGAGATGGAGCTGTACGTGCTCGATTACGAGCCCGACGACCGAACTGAGTCGATCAAACTCACGAACGCGGCCACAGGTACAGTGCTGAGCACGGAAAACGTGGCGAATTTCGAGGATGGGGCTTACTTGAACTGGACAATTTCAGGGAACGTGCTCATCACGATCACGAACACAGGCCCCGCGAACGCTGTCCTGAGCGGTTTGTTTTTTGACCCGCCGCCGCCCGTGTCCACCGTCACAACCATCGGCTCCTCGAATAACGCGTCCACTTATTGCCAGTCGGTGACGTTCACGGCGACCGTTAGTGACGCCAGCGGTGATCTGCCCACGGGCAGTGTCGAATTCTATGACGGATCAACCGAACTCGGGCCTGGATCGGCCCTCAGCGGCAGTGGAGAGAGCGCGAGCTCAACGTTTACCACCTCGAGTCTGACGGCGGGCACCCATTCTTCGATTACTGCGATTTACAGTCCGGCTGGGAATTTCGTGGGCAGCTCGAGGAGTATGAGTCAAACGGTCAGTCCCATGGCCTTGACAATCACCGCCACGGGCGTGAACAAGGTCTACGACGGCACCACCGACGCGACGGTGATTCTCTCCGATAATCGGGTCGCTGGCGACACGTTCACCGACACCTACGCCAGTGCTCTCTTCGTCAATCAAAACGTGGGAACAGCCAAAACGGTGAACGTGAGCGCTATTAGCATCAGCGGGCCAAGTGCGAGCAACTACACCTTTAACTCTACTGCCACGACCACGGCGAACATCACCCAGGCTCCGCTCACGCTCACGGCCGTCACGAACACGAAAGCCTACGATGGTACCACCAGCGCGGCCGCCATTCCGACCGTCTCGGGCCTGATGGGGAGCGACACGGTGAAGAACCTGACCGAAGCCTACGCCACCGCCAACGTGGGTACGGGCGATACCTTGACCGTGGCGACCTATACGGTCAACGATGGCAACAGCGGTAATAACTACGCTGTCACTAGTTGCCCAACGACACGGGCGTGATCACGGCACCACCGACAACAGTGATCGCGACCCAGCCACCGCCGGGGGTGTTGGCCGGTAGTACGTTCGGGCTCACGGTCGATGAGCTCAACGTGCAGAATCAGATCGATACCTCTTACAATGGCAGCGTGACGGTGTCGCTGGCGAGCAACCCAGGCAACAGCACGTTGGGGGGCACACTGACCGTCCAGGCCGTGAACGGTGTGGCCACGTTCTCTGGGCTCACGATCAGCAACCCGGGCCTGGCCTACACGCTGCAAGTTTCGGCCACAGGTACCTATGCCATCACGACCACGCCGTTCGACGTGGCCGGGTATCAACTGGTCGCCAACGGCACGGCCGAGAATCTGGATTGGTTTGGCACCTCGGGCAGCGACCAGGTGCAGTTCACGCAGACGGCCGCCGGTACGGTCCAGATCACGGTGAGCGAGTTAGGCGGAATCGCGACCAGTTTCACGGCAACCATCACGGGCGTGACCGGGAGTGTCGTGGCTAACGAGTATGATGTCGCCGGCGACGCGGACGTGGTGGACGGCAGCGGCCTTACCACGATCCCAAGTGATATCGCCGTGGGTGATGGCAACGACACACTCATCGGCGGCGGGGGCGCCAACACCATCATCGCGGGCAACGGCGACGACACGATCTACGGCAACGGCATCGGCAACAGCCCCAACGCATCCGGCGTCGAAGATCCGAGTAACACGATTACCGTCGGTAACGGCAACAACATCATTTACGGCAACTACAGCGGCAGCGGATATCAAGGCGGCAATAACACGATTACGGCCGGCGACGGCAACAACACCATTTATGGCAACTATGGAAATGGCGGCTATCATGACGGTGCCGAGGGAAGCAACAACACCATCACGGTCGGCAACGGCGCCAACACGATCTACGGCAATGATGGGATCGCCGACGGCGGCGAAGGGGGGAGTAACACCATTATCGCCGGCAATGGTAACGACGTCATCTACGGAAATGCCGGTGGCAACGACCCGCAGCGGAAGTGCGGCAGCAACTTCATCCAGGTGGGCAACGGCAATGACACCATTTATGGAAACTTCGGCGGCGACGGCGGCGAAGGGGGCAATAACACCATCCTCACCGGCAGCGGCCAAGACACCATCTATGGCAATTTCGGCGGCGACGGTGGCGAAGGAGGCAATAACCTGATCGTGGCCGGCGGCGGTAACGACACGATCTATGCCCACTCGCCCTGCCGGTCAGCAGCAGCACCAGCGGCAAGACGGCCGAGGGACAGGATCTCATCATCGGCGGCACGGGAGCCGACACCGTCTACGGTTGGCCCGCCGGGTATACCTTAGGCGCCAATACAGGCGACCTATTCATCGCCGGGACGACCAACCTGAGCTTAAGCGCGCTCGACGCGGTGCTGGCGGAATGGGACTCATCAGATAGTTATGCCACGCGCGTGGCCGATTTGAGCGGTGTTAACGGCATGGTGGCGCCAACGGCGCCAACTACCTGATCTCGGGCACGACGGTGTTTGGCAGCACGGCGGTCGACCAGATCTTCGGCACGGCCGACTCAACCGACGACTGGTACCTGGTCACGAGCGACGACGTACTGAACAACGTCAACCCGAGCGAAGTCACGTCGATCAACTGATTCAAACGCCGCGAACGACGACGAGCAATGATTCGGCGCCAGATGATTCCCGTCATCGCCCGCGATGTATGAACTCTCGTGCCTGTTTTCGGGGGACGGTGAACACCCTGAGTGCGACGCCGCCATGCTTTTTCGTCATCTCGCACGTATCAGCGTTGCGAATCCGGCGACATAGGGGTAGCTTGAGTCTAGGCCCAGTTGCTTGCTCGGCTGGAGGGCTCTGGTGAAGGCGAGAGCCGATGCCGACACACTCCATGAACCGATCGCGAAGGAGTCGTTCCGATGATTGATATGAAGTGCCCGAGCTGTGGGGCCGGCGGACGAATACCTGGCGAGAAGGTTGGTACGCGGCTCGTGTGCAAGAAATGCCTGAGGGTCTTTCACGTCAACGGCAACGGGCAAAGTGTGCTCGGCGAACCCGCTCCCGCCAAGAACGCATCTCAACCACACCCCTCGCGCGGCGGGGCACACCATGACACGGTCTCGAAAATCGATGACATGACATCGAAACTTTCGAGTATGAAGTTACCGCGGATTGACCTCAGAGTCGTTGCCGCGATCGCGGGCATCGCCCTGTTTTCGGGGCTCGGCTACTGGATTTTGTCGCGGCAAACGCTCGAGAAAACTGCGCAAGACGTGGCCCGATCCTTCGTCAAGATCGACATGACGCCGGTCGTCGCCCTTTCCGTGCCGGGTACGGAGATGGACACAATTCGATGGTACAGCGCTACGTTCAACGAATATAGTGATTTAAGGCGTGCCTTCGGCAACCAGGATCCTGGCGTGAAGATCAGCCCTCGGCCGGGCGCCTCTGGGGGACGGCCGAGGTCGACCTGATTTTCTCCAAGGAGGGAATGCGCTTAGATGGTTCCATTTTCTCGGACATGGTTCAGCCGAACCCGAGTCTGTCCAAAGCCAAGGAGAGCCTCGAGGTCCCTCTCTTTTGGAGCAAAGATCTCTGGGGAAACTGGCTGCTGGATGGAACCAAGACGTTCGCCGGCAAGGCTGTGCCATGACGGTGATGTCGCACGGAAACAACGCTCGCCGGCGACGGCGACGACGTCGCTTGACGACGACGGCACTTGAGGCTACGATGTTGCGATTAATAGACTTAGGTCGACAAAGTGGTTCTGGACCGACTACCGTTGGGACCACCCTAACAAGCGGGCGCGGATGAGCGCAACCTCTTGCGAGGTGGGGAATCCAAGCCGATGCACTTATTCGAAGACTTTGGCGGAGCTGTGAAACCGGCGGTTCCGTTGGCTCCGCTTTTGTGGTTCCGTCTGGGAGGACCGGCGGCTTATTTTGCCAGCCCGCATCAGCTCGACGAGCTGATCGCTCTGTTAAAGAGGTGCCGGCAAGAGGGATTTCCGTTCAAGATCTTGGGGGGCGGGTCCAACGTTTTGGTTCCCGACGAGGGGGTGAACGCGCTGGTGATCCACCTGGAAAGCCCATTTTTCGCTGACCTTAGCGTTCGCGACAATATCGTCGAGGCGGGGGCGGCGGTGCCGCTGACGGCCTTGATATCGCACTCCGCTCGGGCGGGGCTGGGCGGCCTCGAGGTTTTGACCGGCATTCCCGGCACGGTCGGGGGAGCGCTACGCGGTAACGCCGGTGGCCGGCAGGGAGCCATCGGTCCGTTTGTCCGTCAGGCCACCGTCCTCGACCCGGCCGACGAAGTTCAGGTCCGCGAGCGCGACGACCTCAGCTTCGCCGATCGCGACTCTAACCTCGACGAGCCCGTCATCCTCTCGGCCGAGTTTGAGCTCACGCCCGAGGAACCCGAATCCGTTGTCCGCCGCATGCGGCGCATCTGGATCATCAAGAAGGAAAACCAGCCCTATGGCCATCAGTCGTCGGGCTGCATCTTCAAGAACCCGTCCCCCGACGTCACCGCCGGGGCCCTGATCGATCAGGCAGGCCTTCGGGGCACACGCGTCGGCGCCGCCGAAGTATCCGACCGGCACGCCAACTTCATCGTCGCCCATCCCGGCACCAAGTCCTCCGACGTGCTCCAACTGATCGATCGCATTCGCCAACGCGTCTGGCAGCAGTTCGGTTACGAGTTGGACCTTCAGATCCAAGTTTGGTAAACTGCGTATTATCGAGAACCTAAGTGTGATCCACTTCGTTCGGACTGCGGCTGCAAATTGAGAGCAGGCGAAAACATGTCGGACGATAGGGCCGACGGAGGACTCATGGTGATGGAACACCGCGAAGCTCCTCAAATCGGCTCGGAAGAGTTCCCGTTCGACGACGCTGCCGGACATAGGGTCAAGGGGTTTCGGCTGCCCGGTTTGATGCGGCAGGCAACCGGCGCACGATCGACTATCCCCGCGCGGGTGTGCTGGTCGTCTTGGGAGTGGTCCTGGCGGGTTGCACGCTCTACCTTACCGAACGAGCGCGGCGGGCCGCGCTCGAGTGGCTCGCCGATCAGCCGCAATACCAGATCCCCTTCGACCGCATCGAGCTGGTGCCCGAACCGCCAAAGTGGTACGAGGGGGGATCACGGGCCTTTCTTGAAGCGGTGCGCAAAAGTTCACGCGAGCCCGACCACGTTCTCCGTCCTGGGGGGCTTGCCGGACAATCTGAAGTCAGCGTTCCAGAAGTACGCCTGGGTCAACGAGGTGACCCGAGTCGCGTACGGCCCCGGGCGAGTGCGCGTCGAGCTCCGTTATCGGCGGCCCGTCGCGTGGGTCCAGCTTCGCGACGCCGACCAGCTCCTTGTCGACGAGGAAGGGACCGTTCTGCCGACCGAAGACATCGACGTGGCCGCCCTCGGCCGGGTGATCAAAATCACTGGTGCCGGCGGTCTCGCCCGCCCGTCCGCCACGCAATATGGTGAGAAGTGGAAATCAAAGGCGACCGGAGATGAGCTCGAAGTCGTTGACGCGGGAATCCTGGCCGCGGCCAAGCTCGCGGGCTTTCTGCTTCGCGAACCGCGGGCGGCTGACGCCCAGCGATCGACCGCGCTCAAGTTCACGCAGATCATCGTCAGCGATTTTGAGCGCCGCGGATTGTTCGTGGTTAATGACGAAGGTACGCCGATCCTCTGGGGAGATGGGCCAAGCCTCGGAGATCGCGGAGAGCTCAGCCCGGAGGAAAAATGGGCTGTTCTTCGTCGCTGGGCAGAGACGGCCCCCGCGCGATTTCTCGAGCCAGGAGATTTTTGGTCCATTTCCAAATCCGGGCTTCTGCACAAGTGTCCGCATAAGGCCGATCCCCACAAACCCAGGACATCGTCGTCCCCGACTCAGGGTCAGCGGGCCAATGGCACCGCGAAATCTCGGCTCTCGGGATAATCGCCGCCGATGGTGTCCCGTTATATGGGAAAGGTTCGAAGCGCGGTCGGTTCGCGCCTGTTCAAACTGGTAAAACAACGCGGTTCCCGGCGAATCATCGTGCTGGCAAAATCGAAGAGGAGAAAGACACGCCATGGCCAGTCGCCTAGGCCCATTGTGGTTGAATCGAGTTTCGCAGCTCGCCGGGCCGACCCATGCCGGCCGGCTGGGTCGTTACTCTGTTTTGGTGGAACGAATCAACGCACTCGAACCGCTTTACGAGGTATTGAGTCCCGAAGAGCTGAAAGCGCGTGCCCACGGCTTCCGCATGCGCGCGGCAGGGTGACTCCTTGAACAGCCTATTGGTCGAAGCCTTTGCCCTGGCACGAGAAGCGGCCAAGCGCGCGATCGGCCAGCGCCAATTCGACGTCCAGGTCGTTGGCGGTATCGCCATCCACAACCGCTGCATCGCCGAGCTCGAGACCGGCGAAGGGAAAACGCTGGTGGCCACCATGCCCGCATTTTTGAACGCCCTCAGCGGCAAAGGCGTTCATATCGTCACCGTCAATGACTACCTCGCCCGCCGCGACAACGAATGGATGGGACCAATCTATCAGATGCTCGGCTTGACGGTCGGCTGCATTCAAACCGGCCAGACCGACGCCGTCCGCCGGAGTGCCTACGCCTGCGACATTACCTACGGCACGTCCAAAGAGTTGGGATTCGACTTCTTGCGCGACGAGCTGAAAAAGCTGCAGCTCGGCGGGGATGGCCACCGCAAATCATTCGAGGAAGTGTACTTGGGGCGGGGAGGTGCATTCGAGGGGCAACTGCCCGTTCAGCGTACTCACCATTTCGCGATCGTCGACGAGGCCGATAGTATCCTCATCGACGAGGCCCGGACGCCGCTGATCATCGGTGCCAACAACCAGCCTACTCAGGAAGAGGCTGCGGCATACTATGGCGCCGACCAGCTCGCGGCGACTTTGGTCCGGGTGAAGGATTACAAGTACGATCCTCTGGAGCGCAAGGCCGAGCTGACGGCGCCCGGGCGGCGTAAGGTTCAGGCGGTCGCGGCCAACCCGGCGTTCGTGAGCCTGACGGTCGATGGGCTCTACGAATACGTCGAGCGCTCGCTCCGCGCCCAGATCGCGTACCTGAAAGACCGAGATTACGTCGCTGTCGACGGCGAGGTGATCATTGTTGACGAGTTCACCGGCCGTATGATGCCTGGGCGCCAGTGGCAGGATGGGCTGCATCAGGCCATCCAGGCCAAAGAGCGGCTGGAGATCACGCTGGAAACGATCACCGCGGCCCGCGTGACGGTCCAAGACTTCTTCAAGCGTTACAACAAGCTCGCCGGCATGACAGGTACGGCCTCGTCGGACTCCGCCGAGCTGCGGCGAATTTATAAGGTCGGCGTGTTCAAGGTGCCGACCAACCGGCCTGGCCGCCGGGTCTGGTTCCCCGACCGGATCTTTTCCAATTCGGAAGAGCGGTTCCAGGCGGTGGCCCTCCAGATCGTTGAGTGGAACAAGAAGGGCGTTCCCGTGCTCGTCGGTACGCGTTCCATTGAAAAGTCCGAACGGTTGAGCGCCCTTTTGGAAGCGCAGGGCATCGAACACCAGATCTTGAACGCCAAGAACCACGAGATCGAGGCCCAAATCGTAGCGCAGGCAGGCCAAAAGGGCCGCGTGACGGTCGCCACCAATATGGCGGGCCGCGGAACCGACATCAAGCTGGGCGACGGCGTCGCCGAGCTGGGCGGGCTACACGTCATCGGCACCGAGCGGCACGAGGCGCGGCGGATTGACCGCCAGCTTTCCGGCCGCTGCGCCCGCCAGGGAGATCCGGGCGTGTCGCAATTCTTCATCTCCCTTGACGACGAGATCATCGAGGCCTTCGGCGAAAAACCGGCCCAGCGAATCCGCAAGCGCTTGGGTGGTTCTGGTGAGCTCACCAGCCTCCGCATGCGCCGCTTTTTCGTCGCCGCCCAGCGCAAGAAAGAACGCCAGCATTTCCGCGATCGCAAACTCCTGATGCATTACGAAAAGCAGCGGGCCGAGATGCGCAGGAACATGGGACTCAATCCGGTGCTCGGTTAACAGTCCAAACATCGCCACGCCTCGCGCTACCGGGAGATCCGCTTGAGATAACGCGCAACATCGTGATCGAGGTCCTTGAGCAAACCAAGATGGCGTTCGGCATACGCGACCCGCTTGGCCGCGGCCTCCGCGGTCGCGAGTCCCCGCAGGTAGCCGCGGAATCTTGCCAGTTGGGGTCCCTTCATCAGGAAGTGGACCACGAGCCAACTCTCGGCGTACGCGAGTTGCGCGGTTTTTTCGTCGTCGAAGAATTTGTCGTCGGCAACGAGGTCCGCGATCGGAATCCAGGGCTTGTCGGTCTGCTTTGCCTCACGTAGGCAAACCAACCACGGGCCGTTGATTTCACCAATCTTCGTCGTTTTTTTCTGCCAGCGCTCGACATAAGTCGCCAGCCCTTCGCTCGCCCATGCGGGTACGGCCACCTGTCGCGAGAGAAGTCCGGTATTAAAGCAAAGCTGATGGGTCGCTTCGTGAACGAGCGTCATCAGGTTAACCCGCCGCGGATCGTTCACGACCGCCGGCTTCGCGCCGTCAGGCCGAAAATCGAACATCACCAGCCGATTGGTGTCGAGGTCGTAGTGCCCGCCGCCGATCGTGCCGGGGTCTTCCCCGGTAAAAGCTTGATAAGACTCTCGGCCCTTGAGCGTGATCACGGTCATTCGATTCTTTGGCAACGCCAGCTCGAAGCCTTTATCGCGGAAATGCTGAAGGAAGACCGGCGCCAGTGATTCGCAAATCTTCAGGGCTGTCGCACGGAATCGGTCATCGGCGTCGCCGAGCCCGAGAAAATGCTCGGTGTGACTGTTCGAGAATGGCCCCAACCCGGCTTTTTTTGCGATCGCCCGCACGAGGGCGATCTCCTGGGTATCATCGCTGGCGTCCTCCTTTTTTTCCATGGACCAGGCGCGGTGGGCGCAACCGTGATCCCGGATACACCCAGAAAGGCGCCGATGAGCCACGAACGCCGTGACAGACGAGCGAAACACTCGTGGCTGGCACCGCTTTGGCGTAATGGATGTCGTTGCACCATGGGCCTTGTTTCCCGGGTTGTTGCGCCGATCGCCTCGCCTACCAGGTTCTGCTCTTGAGCTATTCTAGCTCAGGAGGTGCGTTTGATGACAATCATGTTCCGATCGGTCGCGAAGTCCGTTTGTTCCACCCCGCGTTGACTGGACCGCCTCCTCCAGTTGTTATACCGTGGATGGTCGACGTCAAAAATCTTGTCCCAGTTTGAGATGACGTGTGCCGATGCCATTACCCCACGCATTGCTGGCTGGGAGCCCGGTAGTACCATCGGGGGGACTCGCGCCGACGAGAGCCGCAGCCGCGCCGGCCGGGGGCGCAGCGGCGGTGGCCGCCGGAAGAGGCGGCTTTGCATTTACAATGCAGACGCAGACCGAGGATAACTGGTGCTGGGCGGCTGTCGCGACGAGTACCTCTCTTCATTACAACGCGGCCAGCGGATGGAGCCAATGCAGAGTCGCCAACAGCATCCTGCCCCGCCCCAGCGGAGTGGACTGCTGCGCAGAGGGCTCGCACGCCGCTTGCGACAAGGAGTGGTATCTCGACGAAGCCCTGAATGCAACGTCCAACCTGCTCGATGTTCGAGCAGGGGTTGTCGAATTCCCTGATCTTACGGCGCTGCTTGATGGAAATCGTCCGATGGCGGTCCGCGTTGAGTGGGTTGGCGGCGGAGGCCACTTTGTTGTGTTCCACGGGTGGGAAAAGACTGCTTCGGGCACGGAATTCGTCGTCGTCGCCGATCCCTATTACGGCGGGCGCACTTTGCCGTATAATGATTGTGTCTCTAAATACTCGGCCACTGGCACATTGACCGGGACTTGGACCCACTCGTACTGGACCCAGCCCTGAGGGGAGGTGGGCGGACCATGGCGTTGATTTTTGATCGGACCGTGCCTGCCGGGGTTGTGAGCGTGGCAAGGAGCACGTTGGGCGAATTGGCCGCCGTGCCGGACGCAAAGGGAGGGCGGTCGCCATTGGCCCAGTCCTCGGTCAGCGATACTCCGCTGCCAGTGTATTCGCTTCGGCTCGATGTACTGACGCGGGTTTCCGGCCCTTGGGACGCCGGGCTGTCCAGTGCCGAGCCCGAGAGTTGGCGTGTATTCGTGATGGACGCCCGTAACGAACCAATGGGCGTGGCCGATGTGGCCGTCCCCGCCGGAGGAACGGGCCTGGCGCGATTCTTGGGCTACAGCCGGGGTCCACAGGTCGCATCGTCTGGCCAGGCCCTGACCGACGCGGAGACCGCCGAGCCGCTCCGGGGCCGGAGATTTCGGCCAGGGTTCCTCGAAATTCCGGGCATCAACGTCTCGGTCGTGTGGCTCAGAGCGGTCGATGACGAGGACGACGTGGTCGTCCCGGTCGATCCCGTGCCTCGCTTCCTCGGCGAACGGCACATCTACACCCTGCGCGAGTTTTTCGACCTCGCCCGGCCTCGGGCCGCACAGCGGATTAAGTTCGACAATTCCCCGCGGCGGTCCACTGATGCCGATCCGCCACTGGCCGTGGCGACAGGCAACTTGGGGAGCCTTAAGAATTCACGGCCAAACCACTGAGTCGCCATCTCGCCAGGTGTTGTTTAATGAGCTCCGTCCGCTATTCGCCGCCATTCTTCGTCGGGATCGACTTGGGCGGCACCAACATCAAGAGCGGAGTGGTTGACAACGACGGCCGGCCGATGTCGTCGGTCAGCGTCGAGACGCACGCCGACAAAGGGCCCGAGGTGGGCCTCGATCATCTCGTCGCGGCGGCGAACCAGGCGGTTAAGAAAAGCGGTCTCGATTGGGATCGAATCGCCGCCGTCGGACTGGGCTCGCCCGGAACCATGGACTTGGCGGCCGGTATGCTCCTCGATCCTCCGAATCTGCCCGGATGGAGTAACCTGCCGATTCGCCAGCTCCTGGCGGACCGGCTCAAGAAACCGGTGACTTTTCAGAACGACGCCAACGCCGCGTCTTATGGCGAATTCTGGGTAGGAGGCGCGAAAGACGACCGCAGCCTGGTGATGTTCACCTTGGGAACCGGGATCGGGTGCGGAATCGTGGTCGATGGCATGATCATCGAAGGGCGCCACAGCCACGGCGCCGAGTGCGGGCACATCATCATCGAGATGGAAAACGGCCGGCTCTGTTCGTGCGGCGCCTATGGGCATTTGGAAGGATACGCCTCGGCGACGGCGCTGGTGAAGCGGGCCCACGAAGCCCTCGACGGCAACACCAATCCCAGTCTGCTACGAGATCTGAACCCCGACGAGCTCACCAGCCGGGCGATCTCGCAGGCAGCGGACGCGGGCGATGGGCTGGCTCGTCATCTCATGCGGCAGACCGCGCATTACCTCGCGGTCGCCGCTGTCTCGCTCATGCACACGATCGACCCCGACGTTGTGCTCTTCGGCGGCGGAATGATCGCCGCCGGCCAACCGTTTCTTGAAGATATCCGCACGGATATTCGTGCCATGGCGTTCCCGGTGCCCGCGGCGAAGACGCGGATCGAATACGCCCAACTGGGCGGCGACGCGGGATTCATCGGCGCGGCCGGCTGTGCCCGCATGGCGTTTCACCGCCCTCACGTTTAGCCGTTCGGGCTCGATGTAAAACAAGGAGTGACCGTGAGTGACGGTAATCCCTCTCTCGTGAAAAAGTGCCTGGCAGAGTTCGTGGGAACGTATCTTCTCGTGTTGATCGGCTGTGGGGCCGTCCATGCGGCGGTCCTTACTGGTGCCCAGAGCGGGCTCTGGCAAGTGGCGATCGTTTGGGGAATCGCGATCATGCTGGCCTCTTACACCGTGGGGGCGATCAGCGGCGCCCATATCAATCCGGCGATCACTCTGGCATTCGCGGTTTGGGGCGGCTTCTCTTCGCGATCCGTTTTGCCCTACATCATCGCCCAGCTCGGCGGCGCATTCATCGCGTCGGCGACGCTATTCGCGCTTTTCAGCCCTTATTTAAAGGCCAGAGAGCAAGAGAAGCAGGTCATCCGAGGCGCACCGGGGAGCGAAATCACCGCGATGTGTTACGGTGAGTACTTCCCCAGCCCCGGTCCGCTATCAAACTCACCTGGGCCGTACTCGGTGGACACCCATGAACGACTCAATTCCTTCGTCTCCGAGCCGACAGCCTTCCTGGCCGAGTTTTTGGGAACCTTGATTCTGGCACTGGTCGTCTTCGCGGTGACCGACCCGCGCAATCTGGCAGCCCCTCCCGCCGGCCTGGCCGCGGTTTTTATCGGTCTCACGGTGGCGGCATTGATCTCTGTCATCGCGCCCTTAACACAGGCGTGCTTCAATCCCGCGAGGGATTTTGGCCCGAGGTTGTTCGCCTTTCTCGCCGGCTGGGGAGCGGTCGCCTTGCCCGGCCCGCGCGGGACTGGTTTTCTCACTGTCTATATCGTCGCGCCGATCGCCGGGGCAATGACTGGAGGCGGGTTGTATTGCCGGGTTTTAAAGCCCGTTCCCGGTCACACGACGCGGTGACGGGGGAAAAAGAAAACCCGGTCCGAGCTGAAACTAAACAACGACCCGACACAAGGCTAGATCGGGGATCGGGAGACGGAGCTCCCTCCTACAAATCCTGTAGGAGCCGGCTCTGTCCGGCGACGTTTCTAGCCGGTGTCGGGTCGTTGAAATTAGAAGGTCCCTGTCTCTGCGCGGACATGAAACAAAACACGCCGGGGAGCGAACGCCGGCGTGTAGAGAATCCGTTTGTTGTGTCGATCGAAATCAGCTCAGCTTCGGTTCAATACGGTGTAGAGCAGTCTTCTTGCCTGCCTCAATGAATCTTCGATCTCACTGAGATTGCCCATCCCCATCACCTTGAACATCAGCCGATCGATTTCGGCTTCCAGATCGTGCAGCACCATCACCCCGTTGCCTTGTGATTGCGCCTTAACCGCGGCGGCGGATTCCTTACGAGGTGTCTCCGTGACCGCCGGTTTCTTGGTAGTGCCACGAAGGTTTCCCGCCAATCCCAAGGATGCTCGCATCTTGTTGACTAGAGTGTCGCTGATCTTCCCGTCGAATCCGCCAGCCCGCCATGCCTCGTTGACGGCAGCTACGTTGCCTTGAGGATTGTCAATCAGGAACTCTTTGACAAACATCGATTTGCCTGGGTTGACGACCGGCTTGGAGATTCTCGCGGCAACCTTTGTCTGGGCGCGTTTTTTGGGCTTCCGCGGCTGATTGATCAACCCCAATGCCTGGCGGCCCCTACTGATAACAGGGTGACTGATCGTCCCCTTCATACCGGCAGCCGTCCATGCCTCGTTCACCGCTCGGTTGTTGCTTCGAGGGTTCTTTTGGAGAAACTCCTTGACGAAGCTGGCCTTGCCTTGATTGACGATCGGCTTGGAGGGCTTTTTCGCTGGTACGGCCTTGGCGCCTGCTGTGGGCTTGGACTGGGGACGCAGATTACCGGCTAGTCCCATCTGCGCCCTCATGTCTTGGATAAGGCTGGCGCCGATTGTCCCATTCATCCCCGCGGCCGTCCAAGCCTCGTTCACGGCAGCGACGTTGCCTTGGGGATGGTTCTTAAGAAACGCCTTGACGAAACTCGTCTTGTTCGGGGTCTTGGATGCTGTGGCCATGTTGTAGTCTCCGGAAAGGTCTAGGGTTCGTCCAGTATCGACTGGAGCCGAGCAAAAGCTCTATGGTCAACGGAATTCACAAAAACTTCAATAGAAAGTAGGGCCATCGGTGGGACGACTTCTTCGCCTGGGATGTCCTGTATCGATTGTACCGAGTCTAACCTCAGATCGCACAAGTCGGTCTTTACATCGAAATGCCCGTCGAGCAACAACGCGTCGACCGCCCGCGCGGAAATTCGGCGGGTGCGAGCCGTCGAGATCGCCGCGCTAATCACACCCTGGTTGTTCAAAGTCGCCACATAATTCCCGCGCGGCTGCCCGTCATCATTGCCGTCGAGCTCACGGCCCTCCGCGTCGTGAATAAGCGAGGCATTGATCGTGAGCTGCGTGTCCCCCGTCGGCACCTTGCCCCCAGGCGTCGGCGTCACCATATCCACACTTGGGCTGCGAGGATCAATGGCGTCGCTTCAGGAGTTGTTCGGGTCCGTTTGGATCAGTCGATCAACGTGACCTCGTTCTGTTCGATGTTGTTCAGCACGTCATTACTGGTAACCAGGTACCAGTCGTCGTCTAAGCCGACCATGCCGAAGATCTCGTCGACGGCCGTGCTGCCAATCACCGTCGTGCCCGGGATCAGGTAGTTGCTGCCATTCGCACCCACCGGACCGTTGGCACCGCTCAAGTCGGCCCGCCGCGTGGCGTAACTGTCGGCCGAGTCCCATTCCGCCAGCACCGCATCGAGCGCGCTGAGGCTGAGGTTGGTCGTCCCGGCAATGAATAGGTCGCCCGTATTGCTGCCTAAGGTATACCCGGCGGGCCAGCCGTAGACTGTGTCGGTGCCCGAGCCGCCGATGATGAGATCCTGGCCCTCAGCCGTCGTGCCGCTGGTGTGGCTGGTGGCTGGCAGGCCGCAGTGGGCATAGATCGTGTCGTTGCCGCCGCCCGGCCACGATCAGGTTATTGCCTCCTTCGCCGCCGTCGCCGCCGAAATTGCCGTAGATCGTGTCTTGGCCGCTGCCGGTGAGGATGGTGTTATTACCCCCTTCGCCGCCGTCGCCGCCGAGGTTTCCATAAATGGTGTCATTGCCGTTTCCCACCTGGATGAAGTTGCTGCCACACAGGCGCTGCGGGTCGCTGCCGCCGGCATTTCCAAAGATGACGTCGTTGCCATTGCCGGCGATGATGGTGTTACTCCCGCCTTCGCCGCCGTCGGCGGTTCCGTAATTGCCGTAGATCGTGTTGTCGCCGTTGCCGACCTTGATCGTGTTGTTGCTTCCCTCCGCGCCGTCGAAGAATGGCTCGCCGAAGGCAAAGCTCTGACGACCGCCTTCACCATAGTTGCCATAGATCGTGTTGTTGCCGTCGCCGGCCGTAATCGTGTTATTGCCGCCTTGATATCCCCTGCCGCTGTAGTTGCCGTAAATGATGTTGTTGCCGTTGCCGACGGTGATCGTGTTACTCGGGTCTTCGACGCCGGAAGCGTTGGGGCTGTTGCCGATGCCGTTGCCATAGATCGTGTTGTCGCCGTCGCCCGCGATGATGGTGTTGGCGCCCCCGCCGCCGATCACGGTGTCGTTGCCATTACCCACGGTGAGGGTACTTGGGATCGTGGTGAGGCCGCTGCCGTCGACCACGTCGGCGTCGCCGGCGACATCATACTCGTTGGCCACGACACTCCCGGTCACGCCCGTGATGGTTGCCGTGAAACTGGTCGCGATGCCGGCTAACTCGCTCACCGTGATCTGGACCGTACCGGCGGCCGGCTGCGCGAACTGGACCTGGTCACTGCCCGAGGTGCCATACCAAACCAGATTCTCGGAAGCGCCACTCGCGACCAGTTGGTAACCGGCCACGTCAATGTTTGCGGTTGTGGCGCTGCCGACGCCCGTCGCCGACACCTGCAACGCGTAGGCCAAGCCCGGATTGCTGATCGTCAACCCAGAGAACGTGGCGACCCCGTTCACGACCGGAGCCGTTGCGCTACCGCCCAGCACGCTGGCGCCCGGGTTATTCGCGAACGAAACCGTCAGAGTGCCGTCGTATGAGCGATCGATTTGATCCTGCAAATCGAGCACGTCGACGGTTAAACTGAAGGCATGGCCAGCCAACACACCCGCCGGCGGCTGCGTCGCGACCACCAGCAACATAGTCGCGTTCGTCAATGCGAACGAAGCCGGCATGGCCGCTCCGGTCGCCGACGCCGTGACGGTGTAGCTGCCGGTGGTCTCATTGGCGGTCGCGGTGATCGCGGCCGCGCCATTGCTGCCAATCGTGGCCGCGCCGCTGGAGAGGACGGCCGAGGCCCCGCTCACGGGAGCGCTGAAACGGATGATGCCTCCGGCCAATGGCTCGACCGGGTTATTGGCCCTGACGGTGACCGCCAGCGGGTTGGCGAAAGCCCAACCGGTGAGCCCGGCTTGCGGCGAACTGCCACGGACGAGGGCGAGGGTGAATCCCTGGCTCTGGAACGCGCCGATGTCGGGATTGGGCGAATCGAGGGGCAAACCTCGCTGATCGGTGGTGATGCCGCTGATCGCCGTGCCAGCTCCGATCGCGGGGCTGCCGGGCAAGAGGGCGATGGTCTCGGTCGGCCCGCCGTAGTCCCCTAGCGGGGATAGCAGAGGATTGACGCCGATCAGGTCCGTCGCATCGGTGGTGACACTGACGGGAGTGGTGCCGAAGAGGCTGAAAGTGGCCACGGCGCTGCCGGTGCCGGTGTTGCTGTAGTCGGCGCCCGCGGTGCCTCCGGTGCCGCTATATCCGTTGTCGGCCAGGAGCGCGTCGGTGGCCTGAACGGTGCCGCCGACCTGCACGACACCACTCGGGTTGTCAGCGATGGTCACGCTTTCGAGCGTGACCTGGCCGGAATAGACGTACAGACCACCGCCGGACAGCTCGCCCGGCCCCGCGTCTGCCCCGGGGTTCCCCTTGGGGCCCGCTCTGCCCGCGCCGCCCTGTCCGCCACTCGCGCCCGCGCCGGCGACGAGCGAGTTCGCGGTGATGGTCGAGGTCTCGACGCCAAGTGAGCCGGAGGCGACGAAGATACCCCCGCCCTGAGCCGAGCCGCCGGGACCACCGTTGCCTCCGCCACCCCCGGGCCCGTCGTCGGCGTAGCCTGGGGCTTTGCCAAAGATGGGGCCCCCCGAGCCGCCTCGGCCGCCGAGGCCGCCCGAGCCGCCCAAGGCGGAGTCCTGGCTGATGAGGTCATTGAGGACACGCGCAGTCCCGCCCGCGACCAGCAAGCCGCCACCCTCACCCGCGCCCCCGATCCCCCCCTGGCCGCCGCCACCTCCGCCCCCGCCGGTGCCTCCGCCACCCGTGCCCCAACCTCCGTTGCCGTCCCCAACGTGGCCATTTCCGCCGCCACCGCCGCCCTGGCCACCCGCGCCGCCCGCACTGCCTTGGCCGCCTTGGCCCCCACGGGCCTGATTCTCGCGGATCGAACTGCTGAGGACGCTCAAAGTCCCGCCCGCAACGAAGCCGCCGCCGCCTTGCCCCGCGCCCCGATCCCCCCCTGGCCGCCGACACCCCCGCCCCCGCCGGCGCCTCCGCCACCACCGCCACCGGCATCGTAGTTGCCGTAGCCGCCCCCGCCGCCACCCCCGCCCTGGCCACCCGCGCCGCCCGCATTGCCTTGGCCGCCATGGCCGCCCTGGGCCTGATTCTCGCCGATCGAGCCGCCAAGGACGCTCAAAGTCCCGCCCGCAACGAAGAAGCCGCCGCCCTGGCCCGCGCCCCCGATCCCTCCCTGACCGCCGCCAGCCCCGCGCCCGCCGGTGCCTCCGCCACCCCCGCCGCCGGCGTAACTGTTGCCGGGTCCGGTGGCAGAGCCGCCCCCGCCACCACCCCCGCCCTGGCCACCCGCGCCGCCCGCATCGCCTTGGCCGCCTTGGCCACCCTGGGCCTGATTCTCGCCGATCGAGCCGCCGAGGACGCTCAAAGTCCCGCCCGCAACGAAGAAGCCGCCGCCTTGGCCCGCGCCGCCGGTCCCGCCCTGGCCACCGATCCCGCCCTGGCCACCGGTCCCGCCCCGGCCGCCGCCACCACCGTACCCGCCGGTGGGGGTGGGCCCCCCCCTGATGGTTCCGTGGTCCGAGCCGCCCGCGCCGCCACCCCCGCCCTGGCCACCCGCGCCGCCCGCATTGCCCTGGCCGCCTTGGCCACCCTGGGCCTGATTCTCGCCGATCGAGCCGCCGAGGACGCTCAAAGTCCCGCCCGCAACGAAGAAGCCGCCGCCTTGGCCCGCGCCGCCGGTCCCGCCCTGGCCACCGGCCCCGCCCTTGCCACCGGTCCCGCCCTGGCCGCCGCCACCGCCGGAGCCGGCGAAGTGGGAGCCACCCCCGCTGCCATTATAGTAACCATTCTGCCACTCGTAAAACTCGTCGCCGCCCGCGCCGCCACCCCCGCCATCCCCACCGGTGCCGCCCGCGCCGCCGGACCCGCCCTGGCCACCCCTGGCGGCGTTCTGGCTCGCCGATCCCGCGATGAAAGTCACAGTCCCGCTCGCGACAAAGACACCACCACCGCGGCCCACGCCGCCAACGCCGCCCCGGCCCCCCATGACGCCCCGGCCCCCCGTGTAACCCTGCCTCCCCCCGCCGCCTACCATGATTTGTGTGCCATTTTCTCCCTGCAAGCCGGGAGCGCCCGCACGACCGGGGAGGCCCTGGCCGCCCTGGCCGCCTGGACCGCCGACGGCCTGGTTCTGATCGAAGTTGGTGTTGTCGATCGACACGCTGCCCGCGCCGACATAGAGGCCGCCGCCGGAGCCGCCGCCCCCCGTCCCGCCACCGGCCCCAACGCCGCCCGCACCGCCGGCACCGCCGAGAGCCGTGTTGCCCTGGATCAGGTCGCTCTTGAGCGTGAGGATGCCGCCACTCATGGAGATGCCGCCGCCCCGAGCATCGCCGCCCACGCCGCCGGCCTGGCCGGCAGACCCGTCATCTCCCTGAGAGCCCACCGCCGTGTTGCCCGTCACGGTCACGTCCGACATCACCACGGTCCCGCCGTCGATCAACACGCCGCCGCCGTCTCCGGTGGCATGGCCGCCGGTGATGGTCAGGCCCGAGAGCGTGACCGTTGTGCCCGAGTCGATCTGGAAGACGCGGCTGGCGCCGCCGCCACTGATCGTCACGCCCGCGGTCGGACCGGTGATGGTCACGGTCCCGGCGCTGAGCTCGAGCTGGCCCGCGCTCAGGGTGATCGTCTGCGCCGTGGCGAAGTCGGTCGGATCGAACGTGATGGACTCGGTCCCGCCCAGGACAATCGCCAGGTTGACGGCCTGGCGCAGGCTCAGGTCGCCGGAGGGCGTGCCGCTCCCGTCGAGGGTGGTGTTGACCATCAGCGGATTGGTCTGGAACGCGCCGATGGCGGGGTTGGGCGAATCGAGGGGGAAGCCGCGCTGGTCGGTGGTAATCGGCATGCTCGTGCCCGGGTAATCGGCGATCTCGCCCGCGCCGATGGCCGGGCTGCCGGGCAGGAGGGAGGTGGTCGGGGTCGGCCCACCGTAATCGCCCAGAGAGCCCAGGCGCGGGCTGGCGGCGTTGAGCAAGTTATGGTTCGCGGCGCTGAGTCCCCCCGAGCCGCCCGTGCCGATCAGGTTAAAACAGCCCGTGACGCCGGAGGCACCGTTACCGCCGATGTCGCTGGCGCTGCCGCCACTCGCGATGTTGCCGGCAACGATCGTGTCCGTGAGGGTCATCGTGCCATTCGCGTCGTACAACCCGCCGCCCGACTGGCCCGCCGTGTTCCAAGCAATCGTGCAGTCGGTCAGGCTGAGATTCCCCCCCTCGGTGAAGATGGCACCGCCAGAGCCGCCAGCTTGATCCCCCGAGAACGTGCAGTCGATGAGCGTCGCTGTGCCGCTGTTGTACAGGCCGCCGCCATTGCCGCTGGTCGTGTCGCCGCTGATCGTGCAGTCGGCCAGCATCAGCGTGCCGTCGTTAAAGAGCGGAGCGTCTGTGACCGTCAGATCCGTCAAGCTCGCGCTGACGCCGCTGGCGATCGTGGTGGGACTGCTCCAGGGGTCCTGGGAAGGCGAGCCGTTCACGATCAGGGTGCCGGCGCTGACCGTCGTTGTCCCGGTGAACGAGTTGTCGCCGGAGAGGGTAATGGAGCCCCCGCCCTCCACGGTGAGCGAGCCGGTGCCGACGATCGAGTTGGAGACGGTGGTGCTGTCGCTCCGGTCGAGGATGAGGCTGCCGTCGTTGATGATGATGCCGGCGCCCAGGCTAATCCCACCGACGAGCGTGGCCGTCACGCCGCCGTCGATCTGGAGGAGCCCGCTCGGGCCGCCACCACTGATCGTCACGCCCGCGGCCGGGGCGGTGATCGATGTGTACAAAGCGGTGTTGCTCAGCTCCAGCGAATTGCCGCCGAGCGAGATGATCTGGGAGCTTGTGAAAACGTTGGGATCGAAGGTGATGCTCGCCCGAGCGAATTCATCCGCCAGGCTGACGGCGCCGGGCAGGGTGAGGCCGGACGCGGTGGTGTTGACCGAGCCGGCATTGGACTCGATCACCAGGGTGTAGGTCTGGAAGGCGCCGATGTCAACCGCGCTGCCGCGGATCACGCCGCGCTGATCGGTGGTGATGCCGCCGATCGCCGTGCCGGCGCCGATGGCGGGGCTGCCGGGCAAGAGGGGGATGGTCGGCGTCGGCCCACCGTAGTCGCCCAGCGTGCCGAGACCGAGGTCGGCGACCGACTTCCCGACGACGTTGTCGCCCAGCGCGCCGCCGGACAGCGAGCCCGATCCGCCCGTCCCGATCAGGTTGTTCGTGCCCGCGACGGTGCCGCTGATGTCGCTAGCCGTGGTTGTGGTACCCTGGGTATTGCCCCCCACGATGGTGTCGATGAGCGTCGGGGCCGCGGCGGTGGAGGCGACCCACAGGCCGCCGCCGGCGTCGGCCTCGTTACCCACGATCGTCGCCGCCTGGATCGTCGCCGTGCCGCTGGTCAGGGCGACCCCGCCCCCGTCGGCCGCCGTGTTGCCGGCGATCGTGCAATCGATGAGGCTGAGGGTGCCGACGTTGCTGTAGATGCCGCCGCCCGATTCGGCCGCCGTGTTCCCGCTCACCGTGCAGTCGGTCAGTGCAAGCGTGCCGTCGTTATCGATGCCGCCGCCGTCGGCCGCCGTGTTGCCGGTGATCGTGCAATCGATGAGGCTGAGGGTGCCGACGTTGCTGTAGATGCCGCCGCCCGATTCGGCCGCCGTGTTCCCGGCCACCGCGCAGTCGGTCAGGGCGAGCGTGCCGTAGTTATCGATGCCGCCGCCGTTGCCGGAGGTCGAGCCGCCCAAAATCGTCACGTTGGAGACCGTGGCGTTGACGGTGCCCCCGACCACCAGGGCGCTACCCTTGCCGCCGCCATCGACGATCACACCCGCGGTCGGTCCGGTGATCGAGATCGTTTCGGCAACGGTTGGGTTGAGCATGAGCGTGCCGCTGATCAGGTTGATGGTCTGCGTGGTGGCGAAGACTGAGGGATCGAACGTGATCGAGTAGAGCAGATCCTCAGACGCCAGCGCGATGGCGTCGGGCAGGGTCAGTTTGGCGGCGGTGTCCGTGGAACCGTACGATCCTTGAGTCGACTCGACGATCACGGAGGACTGGAAGGCGCCGATGTCGACTGACGTGCCGCGCGGCACGCCGCGCTGATCGGTGGTGATGCCGCTGACGGCGATGCCCGCCCCGATAGCCGGGCTGCCGGTCAGCAGGGCAACAGTCTCGGTCGGCCCGCCGTAATCCCCCAGCGTACCGAGGCCCGGGGTGGCGATGCCGATCTGGTTGTGAGCGGTTGAAGCCGTGCTCAGTCCGCCAGAGCCGCCCGTTCCGATCAAGTTAAACGTTCCGGATACGTTGGAGGCGCTCTGACCGGCGATGTCGCTCGCGGTCTTGGTGCTGTTGCTGAGGGTATTGCCGGCGACGATCGTGTCGGTGAGCGTCGCGGTAACGCTCTTCTCATAGAGGCCGCCCCCACTGCTCGCCGCGGTGCCCGCGGTATTCGAGGTAATCGTGCAATCGTTGACGGTCAGCGAACCGCCGTTGGAGTAGATGGCCCCGCCATCGCCGCTGGCCGTGTTGCCGTAGAGCGTGCTGTCGTTGATGGTCAGCGTTCCGTCACTCATCACACCGCCGCCGTACTGGGCCGAGTTGCCGCTGAGCGTGCAGCCGGTGAGGGTCGCCGTGCCGCTATTGGACAAGCCACCCCCCTTGCTGCTGGCCCTATCGCCGCTAATCGTGCAATCAGTGAACGTCGCCGCGCCGAGGTTGGTCGTCTGGACGCCCGTGATATTCAGGTCCGTGAAGCTGGCCGTGGCGCCGCTATCAATCGTCGTGGGACTGGTCCAGGGCTCCGGCGCACTGGCGTTGCCCACTTGTAGCGTCCCGGCGCTGACCGTGGTCGTCCCGGTAAATTTGTTGTCGCCGGAGAGGGTCAACGTCCCCATGCCGGCCTTTACCAGGCTGCCGCCGGTTTCCAAGCCATTCGCGATCGTGCCGCTGAACGTGGATGAAAGGCTGTTGGCGTCTCCGATCGTGAGCGAAGAACCATCCAAGTCGACGGTGCCACTCCCCGCCAGCGCTCCTTCGGTCATGGAGCTACCGAGACTCCAGACAGAGCCGGGCGACATGCTCACCTGGTTAGACGAGGGCACGAGGTCCATGGCCAGGATCTCGAGGTCGGTGTCGTTGGGCAAGGTGATGCTCGCGACCGTCTTGCCGGCGTCCAGGTCGAAGGAATACCCGTAGACTTCCCACGGCAGGCCGAACGGCGTCATCTGGGTCCCGCCAGTTCTCGTGTCGCGGTATGACGTCTCCACTGCAATCGATTCGCCCGCGTAGTCCCGCGGTAAGCTCCAGTCGCTGAAGCTCTGCGTGAACGTGGATGTGGTTTCGTCGGTGTAGGTGACCTTGAAGGTCAAGCCGGTCTGTATGCCGTTGACCGCGGTGGCCAGAAGCAGGAGTTGTGAATACGACCCCAACGTCGGCGCGATGGTCTGGCCGCTGGCCGAGACCACATCGGATGTCTCAACTGGCCCGATACTGAAGTTCTGGCCGTCCCAGGCGACTGACGAGCCCAGGAGGTCGGCGGACAGCGCATTGCCGACGCCGTCGAGGCCGCCGTTGGCGGGGAAGGTCGTCCCATCCGCGACGATCCCGTTACGGTTATAACTCCCTGTGAGGTTCACGGCCAAGGGCGTGTTCGCCGCGGAAAAGCTGAAGTTGCTGATCTGTTGCGTGGCGGTCGCAGCTCCCGAGGCACCGGTGAAGCCGATGTAGGCGGTGCTGCCGCCGAAGAGGCTGTTGAGGTTAACACCCGTGTAGGTATAGGTGAAGGGATTATTCGTGTTCACCTCGACGATGGTCTCGGTCAAGGTCTGGGCGGCGGCATTATAGACGAGCGTCACGACCTTCTGGCTGCTGTCATTGAGCGTAACCGAGCTCCCCGACAGAGACATATAGGAAGCAATGGTGCCATCGGTCGAACGGCTGGTCCCGATCGTGGTGCCGGAGTAAATGCTGAAATCGACCGCCAGGCTGGGCCCGACGATCCCGGAGTAGCCGAGGTTACCTCCCGCGTTTCCCAAGGCCTTGGTGCCCGACCCACCGCTGGACGAGCTGGTCGCATCCTGGATCACGAATGCGATGCCGTCCGCGGGGTTGGTGACCTTGCCCGCGTTGGGCTGGTAGGTGAAACTGGCCTCGAAGTCGTCCGTGGTCGGCACGGGTGTGGTATAGAAGGCGCTCGTCGCCTCGCTTTTGTTGCCGTCGGTCAGCGTGAGCACGTTGCTAGCGATCGGCGTGGTGTCGGTGAAGCCGCCGGCCTTGTTCGTCTGCCAGCCCGTGCCGCTCCCCCGAAACCGGAGACCGAATCCGGTGGTGCGGTATCTGTCGTTTGCAGGAGCGTCCCGCTGGCGATCAGGCTGACGGAGCCCGTGAACGTGCCGCCCTGCGCTGAGTGTTGTCGGATCACCGGAAGCGGAGGAATTCACCTGCACATCCACTTGAGTGAGCGCGGAGATCGCACCGTCCCAATCGGTCCCTTCCGAGTTCCCCCCTGGATGGTCACGCCTTGGTCCAGGGTCACATCCCCCGCGAATACGGTGGCGCTTAGCCGGTGAATTGGGCCGTGCCGAGCGTGGCGGTCCCGGTGCCATCCTTGGCCACGGTGATGTTGTTCGGGATCGACATGGTGGTGCCGCTCAGCGGGAAGTCGGCCAACAGGGCCGTATTATTGTTCCCCGTGTTGGCGTCGTTCAGGGTGACCGGTCCCGGTGCCCAGCGCGTTCGTACGAGCCGATTTCCAGCGTGCCTTGGCTGATCGTCGTCCCGCCCGTGTAGGTGTCGGCGCCCGCGAGCGTCTGCGTGACGGTGCCGGACTTCACGACGGAGCCGCGCCGATCCGTCGGCGATGGCGCCGTCGAACGTGGCGGCGGTGATGTCGGTACTGTCGATTGTCAAGGTATTGCCGTCCAGATCGATCGTGCCGGCACCCGGGCCCAGGGCCCCGACGGTCAGGTTGAAGGGCAGGTTGATGGTATCTCCACTCGGCACGTCGATCTGATCGATCGTGCCCAGACCCCACGAGGTGGACACTGACGTGGTGCCCACGGCGTAGTCGTTCGGCGCCATAAAGTTCGGTAGTATTGACGGTCAGGGTGTAGAACCCGTCGTTCACTTGCCCGTTCGTCTCCTCCAAGCTGGTGAGACCGCTGCCGCCGATCGCGTAAGTCCAGGCCGTTCCCGAGCCCGAGACGAGCGTGGCGGCTCACGTTGCTGAGCGGGGTCGCCACTCCGTTATTGCTCAGGGCGCTCGCCCGCGGTGAGGGAGGCATAGTCGGTCAGCACCAGAGCACTCGAGTTGAAGTTGCTAGTGAGGATCGGTTCGTTGAAGGTGACGTCGATACTCGAGACAGGACTGTTCATGTCGTGAGTGAATGGCTCGATACTGCTCGCGACGAGTGAGTGCTGGGTTTGAAAGGCGCCGATGTCGGGAGGCGTGTCGGCCGAATCGCCGCGCTGGTCGTTGGGCGGGATGGTGACCCCCGAAATCGAGCTGCTCCCCGCGCCGATGGCCGGGCTGCCGATCTGGAGCTGTATGGTCTCGGTCAGTCCGCCGTAGTTTCCCAGGGGGCCCGCCTGGTGCCGCAGCCCTGTCCCGCTTCCGACCTATCGATCGGACTCAGCTAAAAATTAAATTATGAGCTGCGCCCAAACTGAAAATTCATCTTGAACATCGCCATCTGCTGCCTGCATTATTTCGGCCCAATGGCGCTTCAGGTTTACCCCGCTTGTGATCCTGGGCCCTAATGTTGACGGTAAAGCCTTGTGTGCAAGGAGATTCCTCATGCGTGTCACTCACGCACCGCGCATTTCTTGTGCCATCAAACTGCTCGCCCCCTCTGCAACGTTCACTTTAGCCCTGGTTTTGGTGCTGGCGTTTCTGAGCAGAAACTTGCTGGTTGCTCAAGAGGCGACAGCGGTACTCACCGGCTCTGTCAAAGATGCGAGCGGGGCTGTGATTGTTGGC
>CAWHKI010000039.1:0-5014 GCA_963829765.1 uncultured Isosphaeraceae bacterium
AACCCGATGTAAAAAGCACCGATGGGCGTGCCCAGGCACTCCAGCCGCTGGCTCGCCGCTATCAGGAGATCAGGGCCAAGCTGGCCATGGCGAACGTGCGGCTGGTGGCCCACATCGCCAAGCGGTATCACGACCGGGGAATACCCTATGGCGATCTGATCCAGGACGGCTTCTGTGCGCTCTTGGTGGCCATCGATCGCTTCGACATCGCCAACGAAACACGGTTGGCGACTTATGCCATCTGGTGGATTCGCCAGGCGATTCAGCAGGCGGTCGCGGGGGGGGCCTATCCCGTCCGGTTGAACCCCAGGCAGCTCCACCAACTGGCCCGGGCGCAAGCGATGACCGGGTCAGGCGGCGGCGGCAGAGAACGAAAAACGCGTTCAGACCTGCCGCGACCGGCTTTCTCACCAACGATCGAGCACGTGTTCGCGGCCATCCGGCCGGTGGTCTCACTCGACGCACCCAGCCGGTTCGACGGCTCCACGACCATCGGTAGGTTCCTCGTCTTCGACGGATGACGAAGACACAGAAAGCGATCTAGCCGATCACTCGGTGGCCGACCTGATCAAAACCTTGGGCCCTCGGGAGCAGATCACCCTGAGGCTAAGGTTTGGCCTGGGGGGCGAGCCGCCGCGGACGCTCCTCCAGGTGAGCAAGGTTCTTGGCGTATCCAAAGAGCGTGTACGCCAGATCCAGGATCGAGCGATCGAAAAGCTTCGGTCCTCGTTGGCGGGCGACGAGCTTCGCGGTCGACGGCAGCCCATGGCCTGCGCGGAGGTCGTCATCCAGTGCAGCGGTCTAGGTAGATCTCGACGAAGAAATTACACTAGATCCAAGGGACTCGCTCCGTGTCCGCCGGGGCAGTCCCTTATTCTTTTTCGTCGGGACGATGAGACGAGGTTCCCGAACGCCATGGCCGACCGCTTGCACAAGGTGCCCGAAAACGTCCCCGGCCGCTTCTATGTCGACGTCACCTGCATCGACTGCGACCTTTGCCGCGAGACGGCACCTCTCAACTTTCAGCGCGACGACGCGGGTCGCCGTAGCTACGTTTATCACCAGCCCACTGATCCGGCCCAGGAGGCCGCCTGCACGGCCGCGCTCGACGAATGCCCCGTCGAGGCCATCGGCAGCGATGGATCATTCACTTAAGCGAGCTACGAACGCGTGCAGCCGAGATGTCTCGCCTTTCGTTCGACCTCGAGGATGAGCTGATCGAAGCCGTGGAGAAGGTCCTCGCGATGGGAGTACGGACCGGGCTGGTAGGCCCTTGATTTTAGGCCGAGCTGCATCTGCTCGCACACGTGCCAGTCTTGGCGGTTGGTCAGGTCCCAAAACGCGACCGCGTCGTCGGGATCAAGCCCGCCGCGGCCATCGCGTCGGGGTGAAACAACCATTCGCAGACGATCTCCGTGCGGTCAACCCCGCGCGGCCAGAGCGTATGTGTCATCACATAATCGGGGTGCAAGCTTAAGAGCAGGTTGGGCAGGGATGCATAGTAGTACACGTAGCGGCATTCGTCGGCCCCCAGGCCGGGCAGGCACGGGCGGCGCAAGCGGCCGTCAAACGAAAGGGTGTCGATGCCCTCGCGCAGCCGCATTCGGCCCCCGAGAACGCCTGGCTCAGCCGGTTCGTTTTCACCGCTTAAGTAATGCGACAGTTTCTGAAGCGCGGGGTGAACGCCAGGACAATGGAGACATTCCGAATAGTTATGGATGATCATCTTCCAGTTGGCGGCGACGTCGTAAACGATCCGGCCCCCTCGTCGAAGCTGCTCCATCCGCCAAGCGCCGAATCGCTCGTCCAGACCGTGGAGCTGTTGCTCAAGCGGTGCGGGCTTTTCGCTCAGGTTGAGAAACACGTGGCCTTCCCAGGTGTCGACGGCGACCTGATGAAGCGGATAGTCGTCGAGGCGGAAACCGGTGGCTCGCTCCATCTGCGGGGCGGCCAGCAGACAGCCCTTGAGGTCGTACGTCCAGGCGTGATACGGGCACTGGATGGTCGAGGCGAACCGGCCGACTTTGTTTTTCTGTCAACCGAGTGCCACGGTGGCGGCAGACGTTGTAAAACGCGCGTAAGCCACCGTCATCGTTTCGGACCACGATCAGGCTCTCGCCGGCGACCTCGCGTACCACGAAATCGCCGGCGCTCGGGATCTCGTCGGCGCGTCCCGCGTGGACCCACATTCCGAAGAAAAACCACTCGAGCTCGGAGCGATAATACTCCAGGTCGACGTAATACCTGGCGGGCAGGCTCATGGCCCGTGCCGGCAAAGGGGGCCTTTGCGTCTCGAGTTCGTTCATGAGTTCGCATCCGGATCCGCGCGTCAGTCGATCGCCGGCATCCGTTGGTCAGGCTCGGGATTTCCAAATGCTGGGGCAATCCGAGCGAGAGCTTGGGCTTTGACTTCCCCCCATGAAACGGCGTCGTCCGGCGCCGCCTCGTCCTCCGCGAGCCGGCGGTCGAGCTCGGCTCTCGTCTCGTCGCTGAGCTCTGGCTCGTGGCCCTGTTCCACGAGTCGATCCCAGACCTCATTCACGAGTCGGATGCGACCTCCGACCGGCCAGGCATCCACCTCCGTGAGCACCGTTTGGAAATCCATGGGTCAACCTCCAACGAACTGACAGCACGTATCTCGGGCGTAGAGCCGTCCACGCCTTCGTCCGTTTCATCATAACGAGAGAGTCCGGGAAGACCTACGCAGGCGCAATGTTTTGATTTTCATTGAAAACGGCGATTATCATCGAGCACGTGAGTCAGACCGAGCTTCGCATTCGTAAGGACCGGGTGATCCCGGAAGATGGGATTCGCTTCCGTGAAGATCAAGTTTCCAAACTCCCTCTCAGTTGGTTTTTGCGCGGCTGCTGGATGGCTGGTTCGAGTTTGACGGTGCTGCGTCGGCCATTGACGCGAGAATGCGTCCCCGGAAGTGGCCCGGCGCCATCTCGATTTCGTCAAGGAATCGCCGCGCGATCGGGGAGGGCTGCCGTGACCCCTGTTCCCATGATCGGATTGTCATCGGACTCACTGCCAATAATTGCGCGAAAACTTCTTGGCTTGCTCCAATCAGCTCCACGGACCGCTCGCACCCGGGCGGGGGGATACAGGGAAGGCTTTGGAAGCACCCGAACCTGCCGGACCGTGTACTTGGCCTCGATTGGAGTGCCCGCGCCGAGGTCGTCGGCGAACTGATTGAGGGCCGTCACGATGCGGGCGCCCCTGGAAGATAGTTTCCGTTCGCTCATAACGTCCCCCTCTGATCCAACCCGGTTTGAATTTCGCGATCGCCTTTCCGATGGCCTTGTAGTCATCACGTTCCAAGTCTGTCTGAACCGCTCGATCGTGTGCAGGAGATTGCTCGGCACGCCTCGTTGGCCGCCACGGCGGCCTTGCTTTATGACCTTATCGCCATTAGAAACAAAGAACGCGTAAGACGAATCGTATTTCTTCCATCCCCCCACCGAAAGACATAATGACACGCACGACCGCGCGATCTGTTTGCCTGGGTTTAGCAACACTTGGCGGGCTACTTCTCGCATGGAACGCCACCGGGGCCGGCCAGCCGCAACGGAAACGCTCCCGGGCTGAATTCATGCGTGAGAAGCTCAATTACTCCAAGGACGTGCTGGAAGGCCTTGCTCTCGAACGGTACACCGCCATCGAAAACGCGGGAAAAGCCCTCAAGAAACTGAGCGAGGGCGCCGAGTGGGAAGTCACCACAATTCCCAATGCCACTGATTACGTCATGCTGACCACCGACTTTCAACGCCACGCCGACGATCTCGTTAAGCAAGCCAAAGCCAAGAATATCGACGGTGCCACACTCGCATACCTCAAACTCACCATGAGTTGCGTCCAGTGCCACAAGTTTATCCGCGATGTGGCCAAATAGGCGAACTAGTGAAAATGAACGCATGTTGAGAGGCACTGGCGTAGCTGCGTTGCGGCTGAAAACTGAGCGCGTGGGGTTGTGTTGACGATAGGATAGGGGACGGCCGTTGGGGCGGCGCGCGGGCCGCCGAGGAACGGATGCGCGAATATCGCAGGAGGCGACGATGGCTCGGCCGGTTTTTTGGGTCTGTGCTCGGTAGCTGGCTCTTGGTCGGGTTCGGGGCGGGATCGGCGCGAGCGGATGCCTGGACCGACGCTTTTTTCCCGAAAGCCAGCATGACTTCGGCATGGTTCCCCGGGGCGTGAAGGTCAAGCATGACTTTCTGATGGTGAACCGCCTGGGGGAGTCGATCACGATCTTGAACCTGAGGCCCTCGTGCGGTTGCACGAGCGGGCGTGCGAGTGCGTCGCAGGTCGGTCCCGGGCAGAGCGCGGTCATCGAGGCCGAGATGGACACGCGCAACTTCGTCGGCCCCAAGTCGACGATTCTCTACGTGACTTTCATCACGGCGAGCGGGCGCGAAGGAGAAGCGCGGCTGGGCGTGTCGTCGAAGATCTTGAGCGACATCGTGATGAAAGCAAGACCAACCGAGCCAAGCACGGCAGCGGCAGCGCCAGGACGCATCGTCATTCGAGGCGGAGTCGGCTACAGCCTCATCGGGCACACCGTCGCCGTTGAAATCGCCGACGGCGATGGATTGCTGGTGCGGTACCGGCCGGAGAATCCTCGCGCGCGTCAAACCATGGCGTCTGGGCCCGCAAGCCCGATGCGCCCAACATCGCCAGCGCCAGAACTTGAGCTGCCAATGTTATTCCAAGTGAAAGCCTTGGACCCCGCCCACACTTTCCCGGCCGGTAACCCATTCTTTCTGGAAACGCGCATTGCCACCTCGCCTGATCCCCCCAGAATTTGCAAAGCTGCATGGCCAGGTGATATGTGATTTCTGCGGCCACGGCCCACGCGCACCTCGCGACCAATCTTCTTCAGTAAGCAAGCGCTGGTCCTATCTGCGCGGTACACGCCGGCCTCGCGGCAGCCGAGTTCATGTGTTTGGAATGAGGGGGTTATCAGTTTATGATGGCGTTGCCAGCATATGCTGAACGAGTAGATGCAGATAAC
>CAWHKI010000040.1:0-11819 GCA_963829765.1 uncultured Isosphaeraceae bacterium
CGTTCGGCTGATGATGGCACTCAAGCTCGCGAACCTGGCCCAAGGCGCCTCCGGCGTCCGGCCGGAAACGGTCGCCATGCTCGAGACCCTGCTCGAAAAAGATTTGATTCCGGTCGTGCCGTCCCAAGGCTCCGCGGGTGCATCGGGTGACCTGGCCCCCCTGGCTCATATGGCCGCCGCGATGATCGGGGAGAGCCAGATCCTCGTCAGAGGCCGACCTGTGCCGGCCGCCAGGGCCCTTGCCGAGTCCGGCCTTGTGCCGCTCACACTCGGTCCCAAGGAAGGATTGGCACTTTTGAATGGCACACAGTTCTCGACGGCCTACGCGCTTGCCGGCCTGTTCGAAGTTGAGAATCTATTCAAAAGTGCCGTGGTCGCGGGAGCGTTATCGACCGAGGCGGCCAAGGGCTCGGATACGCCGTTCGACCCCCGCATCCACAACCTTCGGGCCCACCGCGGCCAGATCGAGGTGGCCGAGGCGATCCGCAGGCTCATGGCCGGCTCGGCGATCCGCGCCTTGCATCTGACGAACGACGCGCGCGTGCAAGACCCGTATTGCCTCCGCTGCCAGCCGCAGGTGATGGGGGCGGTCCTCGACCTGCTCCGCCAGGCGGCCGAGACCCTGCGAATTGAGTCGAATGGCGTGTCCGACAACCCGCTGGTGTTTCCGGCAAACGATGACGGCGGTGACGAGGTGCTCTCCGGCGGCAACTTCCACGCCGAGCCGGTCGCCTTCGCCGCGGACATGATCGCCATGGCGATTTGCGAGATCGGCTCGCTGTCGGAGCGTCGAACCGCCATGCTGGTGGACCCGGCGCTATCGGGCCTGCCGGCATTCCTGACGCCTTTGCCCGGCCTGAACTCAGGCTTCATGATCCCGCAAGTCACCGCGGCGGCCCTCGTTGCCGAGAACAAGCAGCGCCGCTTTCCGGCCAGCGTTGACTCGATTCCCACCAGTGCGAACCAGGAAGACCACGTATCGATGTCCGCACACGCCGCGCGCGGCTGATGGCAATGGCGGAGAATGCCGCCGCGATCGTGGGGATCGAGCTCCTGGCCGCCGCTCAGGGCTGCGACTTCCACGCACCCTTAAAGAGCAGCGACGACCTCGAACTTGTCCGCGCCGCGATTCGGAGTCGCGTACCTCACCTCGATCACGACCGCCTGCTCAACCCCGACCTGATGGCGGCGACCGCCCTGGTATGCGAGGGGGGGTTGTTCGCTGGCTTGCAGCTCCCGCTGCCCTCGGTTACGGAAGCGATCCCATGAACCGCAGGCTGACCGTCCAATTCGCGGCCTCAATGACCCCAGGAGCCGTCTGATGACTCGCATCGATAAGACTCGCATCGTCCGTGCCCCACGGGGCGCGGCGATCAGTGCCAAAAGCTGGCAGACCGAGGCGCCGTTGCGAATGCTGATGAACAACCTCGATCACGAAGTGGCCGAGCGTTCCGAGGAGCTGGTCGTCTACGGCGGGATCGGCCGGGCCGCGCGCGACTGGGAGAGTTTCGATCAGATCGTCGCAGACACTGCGGCGGCTCGAGGACGACCAGACGTTGCTCATCCAGTCGGGAAAGCCGGTCGGCGTGTTTCGCACGCACGCCGACGCGCCGCGCGTTCTGATCGCCAATTCCAACCTCGTGCCGGCCTGGGCCAACTGGCATCATTTTCATGAGCTCGACCGCAAGGGCCTGATGATGTACGGCCAGATGACCGCGGGCAGTTGGATCTACATCGGCAGCCAGGGAATCGTCCAGGGGACCTACGAGACATTCGTCGAAGTCGCGCGTCAACATTACGGCGGCGATTTCGCCGGCCGATGGATCTTGACGGCCGGTCTCGGCGGCATGGGGGGCGCCCAGCCGCTGGCGGCGGTGATGGCAGGCGCCTCATGCCTGGCCGTCGAATGCCAGCCCTCCCGCATCGCGATGCGTCTGAAAACCGGCTACCTCGACCGACAAACGAACAGCCTGGATGAGGCCCTCGACAATCATCGCCCGGTCGTGCCGCGAGAAGTCGCCGGTCTCCGTGGGGCTGCTGGGCAACGCCGCCGATATCTATCCCGAGCTTGTCCGCCGGGGAATCCGTCCCGACGCCGTGACCGATCAGACCTCGGCGCACGACCCGATCAATGGCTATTTGCCCAAGGGCTGGACGCTCGAAAAATGGGCATGGGCCCGCGAGCATGCCCCCGACGAGGTCGAGCGCGCGGCCAGGCACTCCATGGCCGAAGAAGTCGCGATCGATGCTCGAATTTCACAAGTCCGGGCGTGCCGACGTTCGACTACGGCAACAACATCCGCCAGATGGCCAAGGACGACGGCGTCGCCGATGCGTTCGACTTTCCTGGTTTCGTGCCGGCCTACATCCGCCCGCTGTTCTGCCGCGGGATCGGCCCTTTTCGGTGGGTCGCCCTCTCTGGCGATGCGGAAGATATCTATCGAACTGACGAAAAGGTGAAGGAACTTCTGCCCGACGACAAACACCTCCATCACTGGCTCGACCTGGCCCGCCAGAAGATCCAGTTCCAGGGCCTGCCCGCCCGGATCTGCTGGGTGGGCCTGGGCGACCGGCATCGGCTGGGGCTCGCATTTAACGAGATGGTCGCCCGGGGTGAGTTGAAAGCGCCCATCGTCATCGGCCGCGACCACCTCGATTCCGGCTCGGTCGCCTCGCCCAATCGCGAAACCGAGGGGATGAAGGACGGTTCCGACGCCGTCTCGGACTGGCCGATGCTCAATGCGCTTTTGAATTGCGCCTCGGGCGCCACCTGGGTGTCGCTCCACCACGGCGGCGGGGTCGGCATGGGCTATTCCCAACACGCCGGCATGGTGATTGTGGCCGATGGCAGCCCCGCGGCCGCGAGGAGATTGGAACGCGTGCTTTGGAACGACCCGGCGACCGGCGTCATGCGCCACGCCGACGCGGGATACTCGCTGGCGATCGAATGCGCCAGGGAACGCGGTCTGGACCTGCCAGGCATTCTTGATGAGACACGCGTGGCTAAGCTTCACTAAATGGACCCGCTGAAGTCGTCTCGCGGTGTAGGTCAGGCTTTCTAGCCTGACGCCCGGGCGCACAGCACAGAATGTCAGGGAGGAAAGCCTGACCTACATCAGGGTTCCCGCAGTCCCACTTAGGAATGGCGGTCGCGTCGCGAATCAGGCGCCGTTGGTCGCGGCCGGCGGCACGACCCGAGCCAGGATTTCAGCGACGGCGATCTGACCGACCTCGACGCCACCGATGATGACCGGTACGGACTGCCCGGGTTGATAGATGAGGCACGAAGAATAACCGTCCGAGCTCAGACCTGTGTAGACCTCGATTTGGCGGTCGATCAGGTTGACGATCCAATAGGCGGATACGCCGCCGCGCGCATAGTTAACCTGTTTCTCGCCACGGTCCTTCGCAAGGGTCGAATCCGAAATCTCTACAACGATCGCGACGTCGGCGGGCGCGGGGTGGCGATTCGCATAGGTATCGGGATCACCTTCGACGACAGCCAGATCAGGCAATGGTTCATAGGTTGAATGCACCTGAACCGGCTTATCTTCTCGGACGAACCAGCCGCCGGGCAACATTCGGTCGAGCTTACGCCGTAATTTCTCTGATGAAAGCACATGGGGTGGGTCCATAGGACCTCTCTCGACGATGAACCCGTCAATTAATTCCACCCGTTCAGCCTTGAGCAAGTCAGCGACGCGCTCGAACTCTTCGATGTCCATGCGGTACACATCCGCCAAGGGCGGCGCCGCCCTGCCTGCCGGCGAAACGATGGATTGCGTTGGCATAATCGTAGACACAGTGATGTCCCCGTCGATAGGCGTCTGTTCGATCGCGTGAAACTTAATCGAAGGCACTGCTTGCCGTGGACTCTATCGAGAATTTATCCATCGCATTCCCAATGGCTGCTCCGAGTCATTCCCAAAGTACATGATATACGGTTTCGGGAGTTGAATCATCCCGCTCGTTCGCTCACCGTGTTTCAGGAGCCCCTGGCGGTTATTCGTAATCCCGTTCGACACGGTCCTCATGACGACAGCCCCGAACGCCTTCACAATGCGTTCATAGAGCCACGGCAACGTTCTCCGGAATTAACCCGACGCGCCAACGAGGGGACCGCCATCGAACGAACTCTTGCTGGCACTTCGGGTTCGTGGGAATCGTGTGCTGTCGGCGTGAAAACGCATTAACCGAGAGACCGCCCCAACTCAAGCACCTGCTCGGCGTCCAAAACCTTATCGTTAGACGTGAACAGCTCTTGAATCGCTTTCCTGTGGATCTTCATCTTGGTGCCGCCGACCCCGAGGGCGCCCGAGACTCGAAAGTGGTCGCGGGCCGTATTCTTGTCGGTGGCCTCGATCCCCTCGATGCCCATGGGAGGAACGGCGTTCAGGTCGATCAGGGCCCTGAGTTTCGGCAGATTCCGCCAAACGGAAGCCGGCAGCAGCGTGACGCCCGCGGCGCCCGCGCTGACGACGACGACGCAATCGCTAATCACATTGGCCAACTCGGACTCGCTGGATACGGCAAATGGCGTAACCGCCGCGCCCACCGTCTGGCGGAGACTCTCCGCCAAGGCGGCCGCGCGGTCAACGCTCCGCGAGCCGACGGCTACCTTCGCGCCCAGCCGGCACAGCAAGCGAGCCACGCGCTGGCCGACTGGCCCGGTCGCCGCCAGCACGGCGGTCGTCACCCCATCGAGCGATCCGCCTTGGCTCGCCAGCGCCGCCATGACGGCGGCGGCCGCCGTCGTGTTGGCTCCATTCGCATCGAACAAAACCGAGACCCGGAACGGCCCGAAAAACGTCTTCTGAACCTGTTCCAGCACCGCCTCGCCGGCCACCACGTTGGAACCGCCGATGAAGATGGCCGTTGCCAAAAGGTCGGCGGGGCCACGCGTGAAGAGAGCCCCATAAACCAGGTCGCGAACATTCTCCGGCGTCACTCCACCATGACGAAATAGATGCTCGACACCCGCGTCGACGGCCACGACGCCGTCGAACACGCTGGGCTGCGGATCGGTGTCGAGCTGGATCAATATCTTCGGTTTCATCGGCGGATCGATCGCTTAACCGGCAAAGGGGTGCTTGACCGTATCCTTCTGCGCCGCGATTTCGGCCGCGGTCGGCTGGTTCTTCATGGCGCGGAGGATCGACAGCTTGGTCGCCTCGTAGTTGAACTTGAGGATCTTGGCGTTGTCTTCGGCGGCGGGGTGGATAAACACGCCGCAAATAATCACCAATTCGTCGGCCGCGCTGCTGGGGATCGTCCCATCGGCGACGCTGTCGGCAACGGCCTTGGCCACGGCATACTGGGCCGGCCCGAACATTTGGACGGCTTGCTTCATTCCCTTGATCGTCACCTTGGTGACGAGCATCGTCGCCGGCTTGGCAAGCAGGTTGGGGGTGAGAACAGCAAGAAGGTTCGTGTGCCCTTCCGACTGGTTGGCCAATGCGTTGGCAAAGGCGGCACCTACCGGTCCCGTCTTGCTGCCGATCATCAGATCGATGTGCGCAATCTCATTCCCCTCGCCGACGAGGGCTTCACCAATATTCATCACGATGTCATTGGCCATGGCCTGGTTCTCCTGTTGTCTAATCGTCGTCAAATGGTCAGTCAGCCGATCTTAACTCACAAAATCGAACACGCGAAGGTCTCGCCATCGCTGGCGAATGGGACGCTGTAATGAGACTGGGATCATAGACGGACCGGCGTCTCGGGGCAACCCCCGCCTGGGCCGAACGTGTGACATTTTACTTTGCCAAGTGGTTGCCATTGACTCGGGAAAGTGGTTCAATAATGGTTGAATGGGCGCCGTCGGGTGCCGGAAGAGCGAGCTTGAATTGATGGATGTGGTTCTGACTCTGTTTGGGAGACCAATCATGCGGAAGTTGATGATGCTTGCGATCGCGGGCGTGCTTGTCTGCGGTTTTGCCCTCGTAAAGGCTGAGGACAAGGGCACCAAGGTCACGATCCAGGGTGACGGCATGTGCGCCAAGTGCGCCCTCAAGGAAACCAAGTCCTGCCAGAACGTCGTCATCGTCACCAAGGGCGACACGAAGACAACTTATTACCTCGTACACGAGGGTGAGTCCAAGAAGGCCCACGCGAAACTGGGATTCTGCGGGGCGAAAAAGGACGAGCCAATTAAGGTCAAGGTCACGGGCACCTGCGAGAAGATAGACGACAAGCTCGTGGTGACCGCCGAGACGATCGAGAAGGAGTAAGATCTTTTTTCGATACGGTCAGTTCCTCTGCCCGCCGTGGACGGCCGCGGCCCACGATCGCCGAGTCCCCCTCCCCTCGGCAGGCCGCCCGGCCTGTCGAGGTATTTTTTTGCACTCACTTGCCACATGACCTGCTGATCCTGGCGCGAGCACCCGGGCCGCCGCGTTCTCCTCGCTCCGATGCGGTTTCCAGCCTCGGTGCGCCGATTATTTCGCCGATCGCGACCTCGCCGCCGTCTGTCCGGTCGATCGAATCGATGTCCACCGCCGCCGTCGCGAGTTTGTCGAGTTCGCGGAATCCCTGCCGGCATCACCCTGGTTTTACACCGGCGGCTTGGAAAACGATCCGGAGTGTGTCGAGCAGATTTCGCGCAGGCACACGCTATGGGGCGCGGGCGCTGAGACCCTGCTCGCGGTCCGAGATCCCCGCCGGGTCGCCGACGTCCTGACTCGAAACGGCCTCTCTTGTCCCCAGGTGTACACTGACCCGGCCAGCCTACCACGCGATGGAAGCTGGTTTAAGAAGCCGCTGGCCTCGGGAGGAGGTCGCGGCATTGAACCGCTGATCGACCAAACCGACACAGGGCCAGCGACATCGACCTGCTATTTCCAGGAAAGAATCGACGGCCCCAGTTTCTCGGCGCTGTATATCGGCGACCATTCACGGGCGAGGTTAATCGGTGTCACCAGGCAGTTTATTGGAAGGATCGAGGGCTCCTCTTTCGGCTATCTGGGAAGCATCGGGCCTGTGCCCATGACTGAGCGGCTTGCATCACGGCTTGAATCGCTGGGCGGCGTCGTGACGTCCGCGTTCGGCCTGGCCGGTTGGTTTGGAGTCGACTTCATTCTGCGCGACGGGATTCCCTGGCCCGTCGAAGTCAACCCTCGCTACACGGCGTCGGTCGAGATTTACGAGCTGGCCTCGGGCCGGGCGCTGCTGCCTTTGCACCGGCACGTCTGTGATACACTGATGCAGTCAAGCGCAGCGCCGGCTCGCGTGGATATGCCGCTCGGCGCGTGATCGCGAAATGGATCCTCCATGCATCCCGGAGACTGGTTGCTCCGGAAATCGTTCCGGAGGAAGATCAAGAGGACGGCCTCTTTGTTGTTCGGTCGATCGCCGATATTCCCTGGCCGGGAACGATCATCAACCCCGGGGAGCCTGTCATGACGCTCATGGCCGCCGGCACGGACATGGAGCAATGCGGATCTCGGCTCATCCAGCTTGAACAAAAGTGGACAAGGCGGTTGGGAATCGTCGGCGGCGAACAGACCGCGGGTATGCTCCTTTCCTGTCGCGGGCGCTCAGGAGACGATGATGTTCTTGGATAACAACTATTTCTTGCTCGTAATTCCCGGCATGGCTTTGTCGCTGTGGGCGCAGGCGAGGATTTCGAGTGCTTATGCCCGAGGATCGCAAATTCCCGCGCGAGCCGGAGTGACCGGTGCCGAGGCCGCCGCGATGGTCATGAAGGCGGGCGGCGCACGGGCGTAACGATCGAGCCGATTGCTGGCGAGCTGAGCGATCACTACGATCCGGGTGGGAAGGTCCTGCGGCTCTCGCCCGGCGTTTATGGCAGCCGGTCGCTCGCGGCGGTGGGAATCGCCGCCCACGAGGCTGGGCATGCAATCCAAGACGCTTCCCATTACCCCGGCCTGGTCGTTCGCAACCTGATCGTGCCGATGGCCAGTATCGGCTCGATGCTCTTTTGGGTACCCGTCATGGCGGGGCTCGCGCTGGGCCTGATGAAGCTGGTTGTGCTGGGAATCGGCCTCTTTTCGTTGACTGTTCTCTTTCAGCTCGTCAACCTACCGGTCGAGTTCGACGCCAGCCGCCGGGGGCGGCGGATTCTTCAATCCACCGGAATCATCAGCGCCGACGAAGATCAAGTGGTTGGCAACGTGTTGAACGCGGCAGCCTGGACTTATGTCGCGGCGACGCTGACCAGCGTGTTGCAGTTGCTCTATTTTCTCGTCCAGTCCGGCTTGCTCGGCGGGCGGCGGCGGCGGGATTGAGCAATCCGCACACATCGGAACGATACGTTCGCCTGGCCGAAGCGTTTCCACACTCGTACAGCACAAGGGGAGTCGTGACCAGCCTTCGACCTTGGCGGAGCAACATTGAGTAAGCGGTCCTGGCTCCGATGTGCCATTGGTCAGTGTCGTCCCAGACGGCGATCATTCCGACCGTATCCAGGAACACTTCGTTCATGGCTGATGCTCGTTATGGCGCTCGGCAGTATCGGTACACCCCGAGCTATGCCGCCTACCCAAAATCTCGTAGATCTTTGCGAGCCCTTCACTCATTGGCGCGGCGATCGGGGGTGCCGGTTGCACGACAGTCACGTGGACCTCGACCTCTTGGCCCTCAGCCACGCCCAGGTCTTCATCGAGTTCGATGGTCTTGCCGTGGATTCTGCCGTGCAGTGTCTTTGTCATGATTCCCCCTGGTGCTCTTTGTGAAATTATTCTAACCGACCACGGTAGACTTCGCCATCGACGGTTCCGTGCCGTCGTGGTCGGCGCCCGCGGGTGCTACAATCCCCAGCGAGCATGAAAGGCCTATACGCCGCGGGAGATTACGCCATGGCCCAATGCCGTCGTCGACGCCCGTTCGCGTGGCTGGTGCTCACGCTCTTCTCGCTGGCCAGCCCGGCAGCGGCCGCCCGGCCGATCACGGTAAAGTCCCCGCGCGGCGGCGACACCTGGTGCGCGGGCAGCACGCATATTGTCTCCTGGACGTTCGACCCGGCGCCCACGCCCACGCCCACGGTCCGATTGACCTACTTTCTTGGCGACGGCCGCACCTGGTACCACGTCGGGGACACGGCCGCCGGCTCGGGGAAGTTCTCGTGGGTCGTCCCTGATCGGGTCTCTGACTCCTGCCGCCTCAGGGTCGTTGCCAGTGGGTCGACGCAGGCCGGCGAGTCCCAGCCCTTTCGGATCGCCCCCTCACGCGAGGTTCATGGTTACCGCTGGGTACAGGTGAATAGACGGGCGTCCTTCGCGCCGCGCGACGGTGCCGGGGCGTTGACCTTCCGGGGCAAGATGTGGCTTCTTGGGGGCTGGAACCCTAGCGACAAGGAGCACTTTCCACGGATCTGCAGCAATGACGTGTGGTCCTCTGCCGACGGCAACCACTGGGCCCTGGTCAAGCCCAACACCTTCCGCGACCACACGTTCGACCCGACGGCCGACTGGGAAGGCCGGCACACGGCGGGCTACGTCGTCTTCAAGGATAAGCTCTGGATCATCGGTGGCGACGTGAACCAGGGACACTACCAGTCGGACGTCTGGAACTCGGCCGACGCGCGACATGGACGCTCGTCAATCCCGGCCGGTCGGTCCCGTGGAGCCCGCGGGCGCTCCACTATACGGTCGCGTTCCGTGACCGAATCTGGGTCATGGGGGGCCAAACGATGCCGCGCTTCGCGGCGTCGCCGGAGGTCTTCTATCGAGACATTTGGATAAGCGCAGACAGGCGCGACTGGGCCCGAGTCACTCCCGCGGAGCCCTTCTGGCCGGCGGCGCGGAATGATCGGCGGGTCGGTCGTTTTAAACAACCGAATGTGGGTCTTAGGCGGCGGCACCTACGACACGCCCACGACTCCCGCGCGGCGGTACTATAGCGATGTCTGGAGCAGCCCCGAGGGGATCGTCTGGGAGCGACACGTCGAGGAGGCCCCCTGGGCAGCGCGGCAGTATCACGACACCGCCGTCTTTGACGGCCGCATGTGGGTCTTGGAGGGTATCGCGCCAGCGAACCGCAACGATGTCTGGTACTCGGACGACGGAAACAACTGGTACGAAGCTCCCGCCACTCCCTGGCGGCCGCGCCACGCCGCAAGCGTGTTCGTCTTCGACGGCACCCTTTGGATGGTCGCCGGCAACAACATGGAGCCCGACGTCTGGAAGCTCGTGCGTGGACCCGGCCGCAGCTCCGCCGTTATCCGAAAATCGAACTGATCTCCCCTGGCCCAAAAACCCACACCAGGTGGCGTGTCTCAATTGGAGATTATCGGCGGCAATGCAGCATTCGACCCAGTGGGCGGACCACGACCGCTGTTCCATAGCAAAGCACTTCGGTGGACGACGACGATCTATTCGCCACCTCGGAAGTATCATATCGCATACCGACGATGGCATTTGCACCAAGTTCGAGTGCGTGCTCTAATAATGAATCATAAGCCTGCTGTCGTGCTTGCTTGCACATTTTAGTATAGGCACCTATTTGCCCGCCAACAATACTCTTTAAGCTACCTGCGATTCCCTGGGCAATTGTCGGTGAGCGTACAATGATTCCGCGGACAATGCCCTTGTACGATACGATTTCGTGACCTTCGATTGTAAACGTTGTCGTGACGAGCAAGATATTTCTCTCCGCACACCCACTTGAGAATTGATGGACAAAACGACCGAAATCGTCTCATCACCCGTTCACTTTGAGTTCTTGAATTCCATTAGCTACCAAATCGCGATCCCTTCCACAACGGTCCGCTCCTGGTATTGTGTCCAAAGCCTCAGGCAGTGGTTAAGGAGACCATAGCCGCCGTTGCGAGACGAGGCTGGTTGCAAACACGCTTTTGGCCAAGCATGAATCCCGGGCGGGCACTCGCTCCGCCCGTACGGCAGCCGTTATGATGAAATAAACTGGAGGTACTCATGCCGCCGTCGGACTTTCCTTGAGACAATCGGCAATTCGTCTTTGGCCGCTTCGATGGCATCGCGCGTGACCAAAGCAGACGACGCATCGCGGTCGCACAAGCCTTATCGCATCATAGACACACACCTCCACCTGTTCAACACGCACACCAAGCTGCCGGCTCATTTCGGTGGCATCATCTACAACATGGCGACCGCCGAAGCCACCGTCGACGCCCTCCGGCGCGGGGGTGTCGACAAGGCGTTCCTGATCTCCTACACCTCGGTTGACATCCACCAGCAGATTCCCAAGGGTGTCGACCCCAAAAGCCTCTTGCCGCTCTACAGCAAAGACTATTTCATCGCCACCTGGAAGAAGTATCCGGACCTGTTTTACTGGTTCCCCGACCATATCGACCCCTCGCGACCGGGCTATCTCGATGACCTGGAGCGAGACCTGGAGATGGGCGCCTCGGGAATCAAGCTTCTGTCCGTTTTTCACGGCTTCTTCATGGACCACCCTGGGTTCCTCCCCGTTTATGAACTGTGCCGGAAGCACAAGAAGCCCGTGATCACCGATGTTTCGTACTGGTACCTGGAATTTATGCCCGCGGCCAAAGAAACTCCACAGCGGCGTGCAATGGTCAAAACCTATGCGGACTATGCGAAACTGATGTCGCCCATTTTTCGCCAGTTTCCCGAGGTTCCCTTTTCGCTGGCCCACGCGGGAACCGCGCACCGAGGCGGATTACGAGGCGATCTTCCAACTGCTTGCCGACCATCCCAACGTTTCCTGCGACCTGGCGATGGCCACCGGCTACACAGGGCCGGCATTCCTGGAGCGTCTCGTCCCGCACCGTGGGGGCGGACAAGGTGATGTACGGCACGGACTGGCCCTACTGGACCAACGGGCCCGATTCCTATACGACCGGGAGGGCACGCTGGACC